>NZ_CP031733.1:1221523-1832284 GCF_003086355.1 Streptococcus chenjunshii
CAATGGTATTGAGCTGATTGTTCCTAATCAGATTTATCAGGATGCTGAAACTGTGGAATTTATACAGAATCAGGATGGAACTTACTCCATACTGATTAAGAATATACAGGATATACAGAATAAATAATATGTTAAAAAAAATACGACGTCTTATTATTCTTCTCTTTCTTCTTTTTTGTGTTTACCATCTTTATGTGATTCACCGTAATGTTCATAATGTTTTGAAGTATCAGGAAATGGTTGAAACGACTTTAGCGGAAAATGATACTGATGCCAATGTTGAGTTGGTATTAGCTATGATTTATACAGAAACTAAAGGAGGAGAAGATGATGTCATGCAGTCCAGCGAAAGTTCGAGCGGTATGGCTAATTCAATTAAAGACAGTAAAACCAGTATTCAGCAAGGGGTCACCCTGCTTTCTGAGAATATCGAATTAGCCAAAGAAGCTAAAGTTGATTCCTGGACAGCTGTGCAGGCTTATAACTTTGGAACGGCTTATATCGATTATATCGCCGAACACGGCGGAAAAAATACAATCGAACTGGCTAAAGCTTATTCGCGTGATGTTGTTGCTCCCAGCCTAGGCAATACCAGCGGGGAAACCTATTTTTATCACCATCCTTTGGCCTTAATTTCCGGAGGGCGGCTGTATAAAAACGGGGGCAACATTTATTATTCCCGCGAAGTTCGCTTCAACCTGTATCTTATCAGAATAATGAGTTTATTCTAGGAAAGAGTAGTATGAAAACATTGCGTATCTATTTCAAGGGTTACCTCAAAGAAGCAGTTCTGGGGCCCCTTTTTAAATTATTGGAAGCCGCTTTCGAATTGCTGGTTCCTCTCATTATAGCTGAAATCGTTGATCATATTATTCCGATAGGAACGAAAAAGCAGCTGTATGCCATGCTTCTCATCTTATTTGCTTTTGCTTGCATCGGTGTTCTTGTATCCATCACTGCCCAGTATTATTCTGCCAAGGCAGCAGTTGGATTTACTAAACAGATGACTCAGGACCTTTTTGCTAAGATTGTGTCGTTAAGTCAAACAGAACGGGATAAACTGGGAACAGACAGTCTAGTGACGCGTTTGACCAGTGACAGTTTTCAGATTCAAACCGGCATTAACCAGTTCCTGCGCCTTTTTTTACGGGCACCGATCATTGTATGCGGTGCTGTTATAATGTCCTTTCTTATCAGTCCTAAGCTTACAGTTTATTTTCTGGTAATGGTTGTCCTTTTATTCGTTATCGTCTTGGCCCTGTCTAATCTGCTGGGCCCTGTTTATCTAAAAATCAGACGGGCAGTTGATAAAATGGTCAGTCTGACTCGGCAGCAGATGCAGGGGGTCCGTGTTATTAGGGCTTTTGGGCAAGCAGAAACCGAAGAGAAAGAGTTCGCGGATCTTAACCAAGATTACACTCATCTGCAGCTCCGAGCCGGCGGTCTGTCCGCTTTGGTAGCACCGCTTACCTTTTTTACAGTAAATGTTACCTTGCTTTTAATCATTTATCAAGGCGGCCAGTCCATTCAAAATCAGGTCCTTTCGCAAGGACAGCTGATTGCCCTTGTCAATTATCTGCTGCAGATTTTGACTGAACTGCTGAAAACAACGATGCTGGTTGCTTCCTTAAATCAAAGTTTCATCAGCGCCGGACGTATTAGAAACGTATTGGCTCTGCCGGCTGAAGATGTTAGAGCGCCTTTGACACAAGAAGTTAGTCAGGATGATTTAGCGTTGACAGTGCAGAAAATGTCATTCTCCTACCCTAAGTCTTCTTCACCGGCTTTAAAAAACCTTGATTTTAAGCTGCAAACTTCCGGTTTCTTAGGCATTATCGGCGGAACAGGCTCTGGAAAATCAACATTAGTGCAGCTTTTCACTGGTCTTTACCACCCGCAAAAGGGCAATTTAACGCTGTTTAATCAAAATAAGTCTCCAAAAAATCTGGCAGAGTGGCGGCATTGGGTCGGCCTGGTACCGCAAAAAGCTGAACTTTTCCAAGGAACAATTCGCTCAAACCTGCTGTTAGGACTGGAACGCAAACCGGATGATGAAGAGCTCTGGCGAGCATTGGATATCGCTCAAGCCGGCGCATTTGTCAGAGAAAAAGACTCTCGTTTGGATAGTCCGGTTACAGCATTCGGCCGTAATTTCTCCGGCGGTCAGCGGCAGCGGCTGACCATTGCCCGGGCTATTCTCAGGCGTCCTCCTTTTTTAATTTTAGACGATGCTACATCTGCGCTCGATTATCTCACTGAAAACCGCCTTTTAACTGCTCTTAGAGAAAATCTGCAGGGGACCACATTGATTATGGTTTCTCAGCGTACTGCAAGCCTCAAGGAAGCAGATAACATTTTGCTTTTGGACGAAGGCAGACAAGCCGGCTTTGATAGCCATGAAGAACTGTTGAAGCACAGCAGTCTTTACCGGGCTATTCATTATTCACAGCATAATGATTGAGCAGGATTAAATGGAAGGGTTTTTTTAACGGCCTTTGTATCTTGTTTGAATTGAACACGGCCTAAACGCTGTGAGAAAAAGACCGCCCTCCCTTGAGTCTTTAGTGACTCAGCGGTCGGACGCCTGCCTATTTTCTCTTTACGTTCTTAACGGCCTTTGTATCTTAATGGAGGGAGGTAGTGGTGAAAGCTAGAAATAGTAAGAAAACACGCCGGCGTATAGCAGGGGATTTTTGGGAACAAAGATGGTTGCTTGTATTGGCACTTGCAGGGACCGTTGTTCAGGTTGGTTTAACCGTATATTTGCCGCTTTTAATTGGCAATGCAGTTGATTTGGTTTTGCAGATACAGGCAATCAGTGAGCTCTTCCCGCTTTTAATGAAGATGGCTCTTGTTATTAGTCTGAATACTCTTATTCAATGGATAAATCCGCTTCTTTATAATAAGCTCGTATTTGAATATATCTATACTCTGCGCCAAAAAGTCATGCAGAAATTGAGCCGATTACCCCTTGCTTACATTGATAAGAGAAGTACAGGAGATTTAGTCAGCCGTGTGACAACGGATGCCGAACAGCTGAGCAACGGGTTGTTAATGGTCTTTAACCAATTGTTTTTGGGGCTGTTAACGCTTATTATTACCATTATAACAATGGCTGATATTGACTGGCTGATGCTGATTTTAGTTCTGCTTTTGACTCCTTTATCTCTTTTTTTGGCTCGTTTTATTGCTGCGAAATCCTATCGGTTTTATCAAAGACAGACCGCAACACGGGGCAAGCAGACTCAATTTGTTGAGGAGATGCTCAATCAGGAAAGTCTTCTGCAGGTTTTTAACGCTCAGGAAGAAACCCTATCTCAGTTTAAAGCCGTTAATGAAAAATATGCTGACTATTCTCAGGCCGCTGTTTTCTATTCTTCAACCGTTAATCCGGCCACTCGGTTTGTCAACAGCCTTATTTATGCTCTCTTAACCGGTGTCGGAGCTCTGCGTATTATGGCAGGAGCATTTTCAGTCGGTCAGCTGGTAACTTTTTTAAATTATGTTAATCAATACACTAAACCTTTTAACGACATTTCTTCGGTGATGTCAGAAATGCAGAGTGCGCTGGCATGTGCTGAAAGATTATACAGTATTCTTGATACAAAAGAAGCAGCTTCCTTACCAGCAGTAAGACAGTTAAATCCAGACTGCGTTAAAGGCGCGCTTGTTTTCGCTGATGTCTCCTTTGGCTATCTTCCTGAACAAAAACTGATTAAAAACCTCAATTTATCCATTCCGGCTCATTCTAAGGTTGCTGTTGTCGGTCCGACAGGTGCTGGAAAATCAACGCTTATCAATCTTCTGATGCGTTTTTATGATGTAGACAGCGGTGCTATTTACTTGGATGGCGTTAATATTCAGGACTATGCGGTTGATGATTTGCGCCAGCAAATAGGCATAGTCTTGCAGGACAGCTGGTTAAAAACAGCTACTATTCATGACAACATCGCTTATGGTCGTCCGGAAGCAGGAAGAGAAGAAGTCATAGCAGCCGCAAAAGCCGCAAAAGCTGATTTTTTCATTGAACAGCTGCCGCACAAATATGATACCTATTTAGAAGACGGCGGTTCATCGCTTTCGCAGGGGCAGCGCCAGCTGCTTACCATTGCCAGAGTCTTTGTCAAACAGCCTAAGCTTTTAATTTTGGATGAGGCGACCTCGGCAATTGATACTCGAACAGAGGGGCTGATCCAAGAAGCCTTGACGCAGCTGATGAAAGAAAGGACTAGTTTTATTATTGCCCATCGCTTATCAACTGTACAATCTGCCGACCTTATTTTAGTTATGGCTGAAGGGGAAATTGTTGAGTTTGGAAAGCATGAAGAGTTAATGCATAAAAAAGGGTTATATTATCAAATGCAGTCAGTTCAGAAAACGTGAAGCAACATTTGCAGAATCTCTATAGGAGAATAACAGTTATAGGAGAGACCTTTTTCTATATTGACCCCCTCTTCAAAATTAGTATAATGAATAAGACTTTGAAATTAAGGAGGGAGCACTGATGCCAGTATCTGTTTCAAAAGCAGAAATGGAAGAACTCCAAGAATTTGTCAAGCATAGTCACCGTGTAGATGTATCGGCCTACATGCTCGAGCTAGAACCAGAAAAACGAGCGATTATGCTTAAACTTTTCTCTAAAGAGCAGCTGGCAGAACTTTTCGCTGAACTGCCTGCTGAGGACAAAATTAGTCTTATTGAGAGTTTGGCGCAAGCTGACCTTCCTGAAATCCTAGCAGAGTTAGATTCTGATGAACTGGCTGACAGTTTGCAGGAACTGCCCTCTAACTTAGTAACAAAGCTTCTTTTATATATTCCGGAAAACCGCCGCCAGGTTATTAACCGTTTGTTGAACTATCCTGAAGACAGTGTGGGAAGTCTGATGAGCGCCGATTATGTTGCTGTCCGAAGAAATACCAAAACATCCGAAGTTTTGGAAAAATTAAAAAAATCAACAGCAGGGCACGAACACCTTAATACGATTTTTGTTATTGATCATGAACGGCACTTGAATGGTTATTTATATTTAGCGGATTTACTGCGTTTGGATACAGAAGATTTTTCTTCCATTATTCATTGGTAGCCTTTAACTGTTACAACAGGTGCTGATCAGGAAGAGGCTGCAAAGCTTTTCCATAAATATTCACTTTTGGTACTGCCGGTTTGTGACAGTGAGCAAAGATTAGTAGGAATTATCACTGCGGATGATATTTTTGAAATTATCTCTGAAGAAATCTATGAGGACTATGCCTTGATGCAGGGGGTTGTCCCAAGTGAAAAATCCTATCTGGAAACTTCGTTTATGACCTTAGCGAAGAAGCGGATTATCTGGCTGCTTTTCTTGATGCTGTCTGCTACAGTTACGGGAGGAATTATTGAACGTTACGAAAGCATCTTATCCACAGCTGTTGCTTTGACTGTTTTTATTCCCATGCTTATGGACAGCGGCGGAAACTCAGGATCTCAGTCTTCGACTTTGATTATCCAATCATTGGCTTTAGATGAGCTGGATTTTTCAGATTGTTTACGTGTTGTTTGGAAGGAGTTTCGTGTCGGTCTTCTGGTCGGAATGATTTTAGCGCTGGTGAACATTCTGCGCATGATACTGTTTACAGACACCAGCTTGCTAGTGATGATGACCGTAAGCGTAACACTTTTAATAACTATTGTTTTGGCGAAATTAGTTGGAGGAATTTTGCCGCTTCTGGCTAAAAAGTTGAAGCAGGATCCGGCAGTCATGGCCGGACCGTTAGTGACCACAATTGTGAATGCCTGTGCTTTGCTTATCTATTTTAAGGTAGCACAAATCCTAATTGGACTGTAAAATCGAAAAAGGAAGCTGGGACAAAAGTATCCCAGCTTCCTTTGCTTTATAAAAATAAGATACAAAGGCCGTTAAGAACGCAAAGAGAAAATAGGCGTCCGACCGCTGAGTCACTAAAGACTCAAGGGAGGGCGGTCTTTTTCTCACAGCGTTTAGGCCGTGTTCAATTCCAACAAGATACAAAGGCCGTTAAAAAAATCCGTAGGAAAAGGCGGAAAGTCCGAAATCTTTGATTTCGCAGACGCCCCCCTGCCAGGACGACTAGAAGGGTGCGGTCGGCTGACAAGACGACAAAGCCTTCAGACGTCTACGGCTGGCGGTAAATCAGAGGGTGGGGTAAAAGTTAACAGTTACTTGTACTATTTGTCTTTTGATGCTGTTTTAACATGCTGGCGAATCATCGGAGCGACTTCTTTGCCATATAACCGAATGGCCTCCAGCGTTTTTTCGTGAGGCATAGAACCGATAGGTAAGTGGAGCATGAAGCGATCCAGCTGCAGGTATTCTATCAGGCTAATGATCTTTTCAGCTGCGCTTTGAGGATCGCCGACGACTATTGCACCGTTTGGTCCGGCTGCATCTAGATACTGTTCTTTTGTCATTTCAGTCCAATGAGGACGATCTTTAGCAATATTATCCACTGTCTGCTTAACTGCATGGAAATAATGACTGACAGCCTCTTGTCTGTCTTTTTCAATCCATCCCCAAGAGTGCGCTGCAACCTTCAATTGTTCTGGAGAGTGTCCGTGTCAGACACCGATTTCTTTATAGGCGTTAACTAATTGCGCAAAATGCTTGGGGTTGCCGCCAATAACAGCATAAACAATTGGTAATCCTTGTTCTGCAATACGGACAGTCGAGCTAAGATTACCCCCAGTCGCTACCCACAAGGGAAGATCTTCTTGAACTGCTCTTGGGTAGACGGGGCGGTAATCAACTGACTGAGTAAAGTTTCCCTTCCACTTTAAACGGCTATTTGCTTTAATAGACAAGAGCATATCCAATTTTTCATTAAATAATGCCTCATAATCATCTAAATCATAACCGAATAAGGGGAAAGACTCGGTAAAGGAACCGCGCCCAGCCATAATTTCCGCACGGCCATTTGACAGTGCATCAATCGTAGCATACTGCTGATAAACACGAACCGGATCGCTTGATGTTAAAACTGTAACAGCACTTGATAACCGAATATGTTTAGTATTCACTGCACCGGAAGCTAAAATAATTTCCGGAGCTGAAACAGCAAAATCTTCACGATGATGTTCACCTATAGCGTAAATATCTAAACCGACACGGTCAGCAAGTTCGATTTCTTCTAATAGATTTCGGATACGTTCAGCATGTGACAAAGTTCTGCAGGTTTCTTCCAAGGATGTTGTTTCGCCAAATGTTGTTATTCCTAATTCAACCATTCGTTTGCCTCCTTTTGGATTCATGTTATAACTAGTTAGTGATAAACGCAAATCATTTGTTTGTGTTGCTTTCAGTCAGGGTGACAAAGGATGGTATGATTTGAAGTATGCTGCACACAAAAAATTCCAATGAGACATGACATAGGATTAACCAAAAAAACCAATAGCGACAGTGGCTATTGGTTTTTTTGGTTTTAGGAAAGATTATATGGCTTACAGTCTTGCTAAATAGTGTTTATTTAATAAAAGCATTGATTTCTGCCTCGATAGCAGCAATCTTAGCTTCAGCATCTGCCAAGCTTTCTCCGACTGTTGCGATATAGAATTTTATCTTTGGTTCTGTTCCTGACGGACGAACGGCAATCCAAGAATCATCAGCAAGAGTGTATTTAAGCACATTGCTTGGCGGTGTCGTCAGTTTTTCAACACCAGCCTGTGTTGTGGCAGTCTGAGCTTGAAAGTCTTCGGTTTTGACAATGTCAGTTGCATTAAACTGGCTTGGTGCCTTATCCCGGAATTTATCCATAATGTTCTTAATTTGAGCGGCACCGTCAACTCCGGAGAGAGTTACTGAAATGGTTTTTTCAGCAAAATAGCCGTATTCTTTATAAATTTCTTCGATACCGTCAGCCAGAGTCAACCCGCGGGAACGGTAATAAGCTGCAATTTCTGCGACAAGCAGTACTGCCTGAATAGCATCTTTATCGCGGACAAACGGTTTAATCAAATAACCGAAGCTTTCTTCGAAACCAAACATATAGGTGTGGTTTTGCTGCTCTTCAAATTCCTGAATTTTTTCTGCAATAAATTTAAAGCCAGTCAGGACATTAAACATTGTTGCTCCGTAGCTTTCGGCAATCTTGGTTACCAATTCAGTTGACACTATGGATTTAGCCAAAGCCGCATTTCCTGGCAAAGTACCTGCCGTTTTATGAGCTTCAAGAATATATTTAGCAATGATGGCTCCGATTTGATTGCCGGAAAGGTTTTTATAAGAACCATCAGCTTGGCGGATTTCAACACCTAACCGGTCAGCGTCAGGATCGGTTGCAACCAAGACGTCAGCATCAGCCTCACGTCCTAGCTTTTCAGCCAGAGCAAAAGCTTCTTGATTTTCTGGATTAGGTGATTTGACAGTTGCAAAATCTGAATCAGGGACAGCCTGCTCTTCAACGACTTGGACAGAAGCAAAGCCAGCCTGTGCTAAAGCGCGGCGTGCCAGCATTTCCCCAGTACCATGTAGAGGAGTATAGACAATTTTCATGTCTTTGCCGTACTCATCAATCAGCTGCTGATTGATATTAACTTCTTTGACTTCCTTGAGGTATTCGGCATCAACCGCTTCACCAATAACCTCAATAAGACCTGATGCTTTAGCTTCTTCAAGGTCAGCCAGCTGGATAGCAAATGGGTCATCGATTGCCCGAATAAAATCAGTTAGGGCATCGGCGTCATGAGGAGGCATCTGCCCGCCGTCCTCACCATAAACTTTATAACCATTAAAAGGAGCTGGATTATGACTGGCTGTTATCATGATACCGGCGAAGGCACCTAAATGCCGGACAGCAAAGGATAATTCCGGTGTTGGTCTCAGGCTCTCAAAGACATAAGCTTTGATGCCATGACGAGCTAAGACCTGTGCTGATTCAAAAGCAAATTCTGGTGAAAAGTGGCGGGAATCATAAGCAATAGCGACACCGCGTTTTTTAACCTCATCCCCTTTTGTTTCGAACAGCTTAGCCAAGCCTTCCGTCGCCTGCCGGACAACGTAAACATTGATCCGGTTTGTTCCTGCGCCGATATAACCTCGCATTCCGGCTGTGCCAAACTCAAGATTGGTATAAAAAGCATCTTCTTTGGTTTTTTCATCCATGGCGGTTAATTCTTCTCGAAGATACTCAGGAAGTTCAGCAAAATCAAGCCAATTTTGGTAATTTTCTGTATAAGTCATAGTGTAACTCCTTTTAATCAAGCTATAAAGGTTTTAAAAATCAAACAGAGAGCATAAAGCTTCGATTCCATTTCTGATATTTGAGCAAACCTCTAATACTTTTAATATTTTAACCGCTTTCATTATATCATTTTCAAAAAGAAAAATCACGGGTTTTCCGTGATTTATTTTTTAAGCTTTAGCAGGCTGGGGACAATAGCAGCAGTCAGTATAGCTGATATAACCATCTCTGCGACTGAGTTGGCAGTAATAATGGTTCCCAGAACTCTTTTGATATCATTACCGTAAACGGAAGAAAAGAAAATAAAGATTCCTGAAAGCACAAAAACTGTATTTGTCAATGACCCTAATAAACCAGCTAAAAAGAGGCCTGTTTTATTATGAAACCACTTATAAATAAAATAGGGAACAATACCTATTAAAATCCGCGGCAGGAACGCAATCAAAGCTGAAGCCAGTGTCCCGTTTTCAACAAAAGGAGAAAAGAGGTAGCTGGTAGGAAGCAGAACAAGGGTATTTGTTATCATACTGATAAGTCCCATCAAACCTCCCAATGCCCCGCCGACTTTAGGGCCGTAAACAATTGAAGCAATGATAACCGGAATATGCATAAGGGTTGGCTTTATAGGAACCAGCCAAACACTAAAGAGAAGAGAACTCAGCAGGTGGATAAGCAGCATGGCTGCAAAAAAGATAGAGATAGTCGCAACATCAGATGATTTTCTTTTATTCATGAATTTTTTCCTCAATTTTTTTCACAATAACATCCAGCTCAGCCAGTGCGCCGCGTCCGACATCACCGCAGGCCAGCAGACTGGAGCGCGGTTCAATTTCCTGATAGCCGTTCTCTTTTAAAAGCTGCAAATTGGCCTGAGTGATTGGGTTATCATACATTTTGGTATTCATAGCAGGGGCCAGCAGTTTAGGGATACCGCTGTCTAAAGCCAAAGCAACAGCGGTTACCATATTGTCAGCAAAACCGTGAGCCAAATGGGCAATGGTGTTAGCAGAAGCCGGAGCAAGAATAAAGAGGTCTGTCTGCTTTGCTAATTCAATATGATTGATAATTTTAGCATTTTCTTCCTGCATGAGCTCAACATGAACAGGATTTTTGGATAGTACTTGCAGGGTCAAAGGTGTAATAAAAGATGTGGCAGCTTGGGTCATCAGAATATGGACATCATAGCCTGATTTAGTCAGACGGCTGCTTAAATCAGCTGCTTTGTAAGCAGAGATGCTGCCTGATACAGCGAGTGTAACGGTTTTAGTCATGTTCTACCCCCTTTTCATAAATCAGCTGGGCGATTTCGGGCTTGGTAAAAGCTTCGTATCTTTCATTTTGATTAAGCAAAAAAGCATGGTGCGTGTCAGCCGTTATTTCTGATAAATCATTAGCCAAAATATAGTCTGCCTGATTGTTTATCAGACTTTTGGTTGCTGCGGCAAAAAGCTCATCTTTGGGAACGCCAACCAATAGTTTAAAACCGATGAGCCTGATTTGGGGATTCCACTGTTTAACGAGGCTGATAACTTTGGGTGTTTTTTTCAAAAAAAGCACTTGGTATTCAGCAGCTGATGAAATTTTTTGCTCTTGATTTTCTTTCATTAGCAGCTTTGTCAAGTCTTTCGCCTGTTTTGCTTCATCTAAGTCAGTCATATAAACCGGTGTATAGTCCGATACAGCCATACTGTGGATAAAAAGGTCATGGCTTTTCACCAGAGGCTTTAAGGTTTGTATCAGACTGCTGACATCAGTGATTTCTATAAGACTAAGTTTAGCATGCTTATTCGGTTTTACAGCGGACTTAGTTGTTACCAGAGTCACCTCATGGCCGTGCGTAAGAAATTTTTCAGCAATAAGCTTTCCTAAGCTGCCGCTGGCATGATTGGCAATGCTTCTTACCTCATCAATTTTTTCTCTTGTCCCGCCAGACGTAATTAAAATTTTCATAGCCATATTTTACCAAAAAAATCTGTTTTCTTAAACTTTTTAATCTGTTTTCAGGTAAAGCCGAAATAGAACTGTTATCGGTATAGTTACAGTCTGTTAATAGAAAATTTGTCAAGAATTTTTAGGTTCATTTTAGCTGTTTTTTAGAAAAATTTCAGTCTACTTGCTTATCATAATCAAGGCTTTGGTTACAGCAAATCATGGAACATAATACTTTTTACACGGATTTCTTAACGGCCTTTATATCTTGTTGGAATTGAACACGGCCTAAGAGCTGTGCAAAAAAGACAGCCTGTCCTAGAACCCTTTGGTTCTTCGTCCAGCCTCCTATTTTTGCTTTGCTCTTTTCACGGCCTTTGTATCTTGTTGGAACTGAACACGGCTAAACGCTGTGAGAAAAAGACCGCCTTCCCTTGAGTCTTTAGTGACTCAGCGGTCAGACGCCTATTTTCTCTTTGCGTTCTTAACGGCCTTTGTATCTTGATGAATTGAACACGGCTTAAAATTCTAGTGAAAAAGATGACTGTCATTGTGATGTAAGCAGATTGCTAAACAACCCTAGCCGTAGCCGTCTGAAGGCTTTGTCGTCTTGACAGCCGACCGCACCCTTCTAGTCGTCTTGGCAGAGGTGCGTCTGCGAAATCACAAATTTCGGACTTACCGTCATTTTCATACGGATTTTTTAACGGCCTTTGTATCTTGTGAAAGGATAAAATAATGGTAAAAATACAACGAAAAATGTTATTCTTACTCTGTAGTCTAGCAGCTTTACTGATAGCTGCCTGTTCGAGTCAAAACACAAACACATCAACATCAGGCAGTATCAACTCAAATTCTGAAGTCAGCACATCCACCGCGGTAAACAGCGCTTATTTTATAGATGAAGATACTGTTACCGACTATGATAAAGATGCAGCGTCGACTATCAAGCTGACAGGCGATACAGCCAGTGTTTCCGGTGAGGGGGTCAGTATAGCAAATTCTAAAGTAACGATTTCTAAGGCAGGAACTTATCTTATTTCCGGAGAATCTGAGAATGTACAGGTTCAGGTTGCTGCAACAGAGTCAGATAATGTCCGCCTTGTTTTTAATGGAGTGACAATGACGGGAGACCAAACGGCGATTGATATTCAATCAGCTCAGCGGGTTTTTATCACCCTAGCTGAGGGAACAAATAATAACATCGCCAATTCAGGCAGCAGTGATGAGAGTGAAGCTGTTATTTACAGTGAGACAGATTTAACTTTTAATGGCACGGGCTCTTTAACTGTTAATGGTCAGTATAGCAATGCTATTGAGTCTGAAGCAGGTATTCATATAACAGGCGGTTCCTATAATCTAACAGCGGTCGATGATGCCGTTAAAGTCAACAATGAACTCAATATCGCTAACACAACGATGACTGTCGAAGCGGGAGAAGATGCCCTAAAAAGTGATAACGATGATAACCTGACACTGGGCAATCTTTATTTGGCTAACAGTACACTGACGATTTCAGCAGGAGATGATGCGGTGCACGCTTCGGGTGATTTGCTTATTGACAGCGGAAATATTGATATTGCAAAGGCAGCAGAAGGTTTAGAAGGAAAAACAGTTACCATTAATGATGGGAATTTCACCATTAACAGCAGCGATGATGCTATTAATGCAGCAAATTCAAACGCAGCAGCAGAAGATATCGGCTTAGTGATTAACGGCGGTTATTTTACAATAACAACATCAGGTGACGGTTTGGATTCTAATAACAGTATTGAGATTAAAGGCGGAACACTATATATCAGCGCAGCAACTGACACAGCAAACAATGCTCTGGATTATGAAAATGAAGGGATTATCACGGGCGGGCAGCTTATTTTCCTCGGCAGCAGTGAGATGGCTCAAGGGTTTAGCGGGAATTCAACTCAAGCTTCAATTATGGAGAATATTCAAGGCAGCGGCGGCTCAAAAATAGTCATCAGTGACTCTGATGGCAATGAGCTTTTATCTTATACTGCATCTCAGGAATTTCAAAATATTTTAGTCAGTACGCCAGAATTAGAAGAAGGGCAAACCTATACAATTACAGTAGATGGTCAGTCAATAACGGCAAAAGCCTCTCTGTCAACTGGCCAAGGCGGAATGATGGACAGCGGAGAACCAGGCATGGGTATGCCTTGATTTTCACAGAATAACAAACTGTTTTTGACAGTTTGTTTTTTTTAAGAAATGAATTATAATAGATAGTAAAACTTAACTAAAGAGGAATATAATGTTTTATTTTTTAATACTTTTTTCTATATGTATTTTTGGGTTTGCAGCTTATTTTACCATCAAATTACGGTTTAAGAAACATCTGGTTTTACCGCTTTTAGCCGGGCTCTTTCTTTTGCTTGCCTTTGGTCTGTATAAAGGTTTTGATAGGAGTAGCCGGAACAGCACAGAATCAAAACAAGAAAACACAACTGCATCAACACTTAAGTATGCTGAAAACAGTAATTTTTCGTGGGATAAGGAAAAGTTTGATAATCTGACAGTAGGAGACCAAGACAGCGGTCTTGGCGGGATGTCTTACGATGATATTATTGCTGAATACGGCGAGCCTTCCACTGCTTTTGAATCTACTACAAATGGTATTACCACTCGTTTTATCAGCTATCAGACATCAGTCAATAAGGAAAATGTCTCTGTTTCTCTGCGCTTTATCAGCCAGCCGGATAGTTCATGGCTTCTGTCCTATAAGTTCGCAGAGAATTTAGACTGATCTTCTTCCTCGCCGATGTGGAAAGACTGTAAAGTGTCTGGCAGTATATCAGCTGAGTTGCTGTCAGACAAAGTTCTTCCTTCCTTATCCAGTATCTGGACAGAAGAAAAAGGCGAACATTTTGCAGGTTTTGAGTATCTAACGTGTGTAATTGTCTTTTTTAGGCTATAATAAAAGTATCAAAAAAAGAGGAGATTCCTATGAAATCTGATATTGAGATCGCTCAGAGTACTGAACTTAAACCAATTACGGAAATCGCAGAAAAGGTTGGGCTAACTGCTTCTGACTTGGAATTATACGGCTCCTACAAAGCTAAGCTGTCTTTCGATAAGATCAGAGCAGTTAAAGATCAAAAACCAGGAAAATTAATTTTAGTTACTGCTATTAATCCTACACCTGCTGGTGAAGGAAAATCGACTGTCAGTATCGGATTAGCAGATGCGCTCAATAAGTTAGGAAAAAAATCAATGCTGGCTCTTCGTGAGCCATCGCTTGGCCCCGTTATGGGAATAAAAGGGGGTGCTGCAGGCGGCGGTTACGCTCAGGTACTTCCTATGGAGGATATTAACCTGCATTTCACAGGAGATATGCATGCCATTACAACAGCCAACAATGCTCTGGCTGCCTTGATTGACAATCATCTGCAGCAGGGCAATGAATTAGGTATTGATCAGCGGCGAATTATTTGGAAACGGACAGTAGACCTTAATGATCGTGCTTTGCGCCGAGTTGTTATTGGTCTCGGCAGCCCGGTTAATGGCATTCCTCGCGAAGATGGTTTTGATATTACAGTTGCTTCAGAGATTATGGCGGTTCTTTGCCTAGCGACTGATTTAAAAAATCTTAAAGAACGTCTGGCCGATATTGTTATTGGCTATCGCTATGATCGTACGCCTGTCTATGTCAGAGATCTTAAAGTGGAGGGGGCTCTTGCCCTTATTCTAAAAGATGCTATTAAGCCTAATTTAGTGCAGACTATTTATGGTACACCGGCTTTAGTTCATGGCGGTCCTTTTGCCAATATTGCTCATGGCTGCAATTCCGTTCTTGCTACAGAAACAGCTCTGCATTTGGCAGATTATACAGTAACTGAAGCAGGGTTCGGAGCTGATTTAGGGGCTGAAAAATTTTTAGATATAAAAACGCCTAATCTTTCAGCAGCACCGGATGCAGTTGTTATTGTAGCAACTTTACGGGCTTTAAAAATGCACGGCGGCCTTACCAAAGATGAGCTGAACAAGGAAAATGCCGATGCGGTTAAAGCTGGATTTGCTAATTTAAAACGCCATGTTGAAAACATCCGTAAATATCAGTTGCCAGTTGTTGTGGCAATAAATGAATTTGCGAGCGATACAAAAGCAGAAATCACTCTTTTAGAAGAACTCTGTGATGAACTTCATGTACCTGTGGCACCAGCCAATGTTTGGGCAGAAGGTGCTGCAGGCGGTCTTGTACTTGCAGAAACGGTGCTTGCTGCTATTGAAAACAATCCGGCAGATTATCAGCGCCTTTACAGTGATGATGATAGTCTGGAGGATAAGATTGCTAAAATTGTGACTGAAATCTATAGAGGAGATTCTGCAGTATTCACTTCTAAAGCTCAAACGCAGCTGAAGCAGTTTGCCCGTCTGGGGTGGGATAAACTGCCTGTCTGCATGGCCAAAACGCAATATAGTTTCTCAGATGATCAAAGGTTGCTCGGTGCTCCTAAAGGATTTGAAATTACTATTCGGGAATTAGTCCCTAAGACAGGAGCTGGCTTTATAGTTGCTCTGACTGGTGATGTGATGACTATGCCTGGGCTTCCCAAGCATCCTGCAGCTCTTAGTATGGATGTAACAGATGAGGGCAATGTCTTAGGACTCTTCTAAGAAAAATAACTGATTTATGACCTGTTTATTTTACTTTGCTCTTTTCACGGCCTTTGTATCTTGGGAATTGAACACGGCCTAAACGCTGCGAGAAAAAGACCGCCCTCCCTAGAGTCTTTAGTGACTCAGCGGTCGGTCTCCTATTTTCTCTTTGCGTTCTTAACGGCCTTTGTATCTTAGTGTAGGGGAGGAGATTGTTATTAATAATAAAAATAAGGTGATGCATTTGCTGGATAAAAGCCGGCGCGGTTTTTTGCGCGGTATTTTCAGCCGTTCAACTGTAATTGCCATTTTGCTGATTATTCAAATTTTGTTCTTAAGCGCTTCTTTTGTCTGGCTGGAACAGTACCGTTTTTGGCTGGAATTGCTGGAACGTGCCTTGGCTATTGTGGTGGTTTTATATTTGGTTAACAGTGAAATGGATGCCCTGTCACGTGTTACGTGGCTTATTCTGGTTATGATTTTTCCTTTGTTAGGATCGCTCTTCCTTTTTTATACCAAATTTGACTGGGGCTATCGTGAATTAAAACAAAGAATCAACCATTTAATTAATAACAGCAGTCCTTATCTGCAGGATGATGAAACTATTTTAGCAGATTTAAAGGATATCACTTCGACTACCTATCATCTTGTACAGTATTTTAATAGAAGCAGCGGCAACTTTCCGGTTTACCAAAAAACTGAAGTAACCTACTTTCCGATTGGTGAGGACTTTTTTGCCGAATTAAAGCAGCAGCTCTTAAAAGCAGAAAAATACATTTTCATGGAATTCTTCATTATCGCTGAGGGGATGATGTGGGGAGAAATTCTCTCTATCCTGGAAAAAAAAGTTGAAGAAGGGGTAGAGGTGCGTGTGCTGTACGATGGAATGATTGAATTTTCGACTTTATCTTTTGATTATACAGAAAGATTAGCAAAAATCGGGATTAAAGCAAAGGCTTTTTCTCCTATCTCGCCTTTTATTTCAACCTATTACAATTACCGGGACCACCGGAAAATAGTTGTCATTGACGGTGAGGTAGCTTTTACAGGGGGAATCAATCTTGCGGATGAGTATATCAACCAGATTGATCGTTTTGGACATTGGAAGGATACCGGGCTCATGCTGGAAGGAGAGGCGGTTGACAGCTTTTTAATTATGTTTTTGCAGATGTGGTCGATTACCGAGAAAGAGATGGTTGTCAGCCCTTATCTGGGCAATCACGAGCATCTGCCGGAATCTGACGGCTATGTTATCCCTTATGGTGATTCGCCTATGGATACCGATAAGGTCGGTGAAAATGTCTATATCGATATCCTTAATCACGCTAAGGAATATGTGTACATTATGACCCCCTATTTAATTTTAGACAGTGAGATGGAGCATGCTATCCGTTTTGCTGCTGAACGCGGTGTGGATGTAAAAATTATTATGCCGGGAATCCCCGACAAGCAGATTCCTTATGCACTTGCTAAAACATATTACGGTGCTTTAATGAAATCCGGTGTCAAAATTTATGAGTATACTCCCGGTTTTGTTCATGCTAAAGTATTTGTCAGTGATTCTGCAAAAGCCGTTGTTGGGACAATTAATCTGGATTATCGCAGTCTTTACCATCATTTTGAATGTGCAGCCTATCTGTACAAAGTAAAAGCTATTGCAGATATTTATAAGGATTATTTACAAACTTTGTCCCAGTGTCAGGAAATAACCAAAGAGACACTGGAGGCAAGACCGCCTCTTCAAAAAGTGGTCGGCATGGTTACCAGAGCTATTGCTCCTTTATTATAATTGACAAAGAATGAATAATTTGCTATACTGACTTTATGCGATGAGCCGTTTGTGGCTTTGCCACATATGCGCTAGGGAGGTCATTAACGCAAGGAGCGGACCTTGGTAAGTTGTGTGAACCTGCTTATCACATACTGTAATAAGACAGTATGCCCTTTTCCCTATCTGATGATAGGGATTTTTTGTTATAAATCAGTAGACGCTCCAAATAATCTTAAAAATCTTTTATCCAATATAGGAGCTGCCTTTTCATTTCTTTGAAAAAATAGTATAATTGGTTTATTATAAATTTTTAGAAAATTTCGAAGATAGCTGAAGCAAAACAGCTTATTTTAGGAGGTATTTAAATGGGTTACACTGTTGCAGTTGTGGGCGCTACCGGTGCTGTTGGGACACGTATGATTGAAATGCTTGAGGTATCGTCACTCCCCATTGATAAAATCAGGTTTCTGTCTTCTAAACGCTCGGCGGGAAAGGTGCTCAGTTATAAAGGGCAGCCTATTGAAGTCGAACTTACAACAGAAGAGTCATTTGCGGGTGTTGATATTGCTCTTTTTTCAGCTGGGGGTTCGACTTCTGCAAAGTTTGCACCATATGCAGTGAAAGCAGGAGCGGTTGTTGTTGACAATACATCTTATTTTCGCCAAAATCCCCATGTTCCTTTAGTTGTTCCGGAAGTTAATGCCCATACTTTGAAAGAGCACCAAGGAATTATTGCTTGTCCTAACTGTTCCACTATTCAGATGATGGTGGCGCTTGAACCGATCCGCCGCAAGTGGGGGCTTGAGCGTGTCATTGTTTCAACCTATCAGGCCGTTTCCGGTGCCGGACAGTCTGCTATTGATGAAACTAAGCGGGAATTAAAAGAAGTGCTCAATGACGGCTTAGATCCGAAAGACCTTCAAGCGGATATTCTGCCTGCAGGCGGCGATAAAAAGCATTATCCTATCGCATTCAATGCTTTGGCGCAAATTGATGTGTTTACGGATAATGACTATACCTTTGAAGAAATGAAAATGACTAATGAGACTAAAAAAATCATGGAAGAGCCTGACTTAGCTGTTTCTGCCACTTGTGTCCGCATTCCTGTTCTTTATTCTCATTCCGAATCTGTCTACATTGAAACAAAGGAAAAAGCAGCAATTGAGGATGTAAAAGCTGCTATTGCTGCTTTCCCAGGTGCTGTACTTAAAGATGATGTTGCGCAGCAAATTTATCCTCAGGCTGTCAATGCAGTGGGAAGCTGTGATACCTTTGTCGGCCGTATCCGCAAAGACTTAGATGCGGAGAAGGGTATCCATATGTGGGTAGTTTCTGATAATCTTCTTAAAGGGGCTGCCTGGAATTCTGTTCAGATTGCTGAAACTCTGCATCAGCAAGGGCTTGTTCATCCGACAGAAACTTTAAAGTTTGAATTGCAGTAGTTTTTAAGTTTATTTTATTTGCAAGAAATTATCTTTCCCGCTATTGGCCTTTACTTAAAGCTGCGAGGAAAAGAGATGCAATTATAGGAAGTTTAAGCGGCCTACGAGTGCGGTTGCTCTGTGAGCATAAAACTTCCTAGAAACTAAAGTTTCTGCGTCAGTTTTCCTATTTTTGCTGTGAGCTTGAACGGCCTTTGTATCTTATTGTAAAGGAGATGTTTATGTCAATTGCTGATTTTAAGGATATTAGAATTATCACAGCGCTTGTGACCCCATTTAAAGAAGATGGTTCTATTAATTTTGAAGCTCTTCCCAAGCTGATAGAGCATTTATTGGCGCACCACACAGAAGGGCTTCTGTTGGCCGGGACGACTGCTGAAAGCCCTACGCTCACCCACGATGAAGAGTTGGAATTGTTTGCTGCCGTACAAAAAATTGTTGCCGGCCGAGTTCCTTTGATAGCAGGGGTGGGCACTAATGATACTAGGGATTCAGTTGATTTTGCGAAAGAAGTAGCCGAATTTGGCGGATTTGCTGCCGGTTTGGCGATTGTACCTTATTACAACAAACCGACTCAGGAAGGTCTGTATCAGCATTTCAAAGCTATTGCTGAAGCTAGTGACTTACCTATTATCATTTATAACATTCCCGGCCGGGTTGTTGTAGAGCTGGCTCCTGATACGATGCTCAGACTAGCACAGCACCCTAATATTATTGGAGTTAAGGAATGCACGAATCTTGATAACATGGCTTATCTTATTGAAAATAAGCCCGATGATTTCCTGATTTTTACAGGCGAAGACGGAGAAGCTTTTCACGCAATGAATTTGGGAGCAGATGGGGTTATCAGCGTTGCTTCACATACCAACGGTGATGAGCTGTACGAAATGATTCAGGCTATCATAGACGGTGATATCAAAAAAGCAGCTCAGATTCAGCGGCGTTTCCTGCCAAAAGTCAACGCTCTCTTCTCGGTAGCTAGTCCAGCTCCGGTAAAAGCTGTGCTGAATCATCAAGGATTTAATGTCGGCCCTTTGCGCTTACCGCTTGTAGCTTGTACTCCTGAGGAAGCAAACCGTATTGTCAATGTTGTTCTTGACCGTGCACCCAAGCACTATGTGACTGGCGTTCTGCGGCCGGACTACTAAAAACACAGGAAAGATATCCTGTTTTTTTCTTCTAGTCTTTAGTGCTTAGAATAAAATCCTTGACTTTTTCTGAAAACATTTGCATAATAAAGCTAGACTGTAAGAAGCAGTCTTTGTATCTTAATGAACTGAACACGGCCTAAACGCTGTGAGAAAAAGACCGCCCTCCCTTGAGTCTTTAGTGACTCAGCGGTCGGACGCCTATTTTCTCTTTGCGTTCTTAATATCGGCCTTTGTATCTTAGTAAAGGAGTCATTATGCAGATTATCAAGCGTGACGGGAAGATTGCGGAATTTGATCCGGATAAGATTTATCAAGCTATTATTAAAGCTGCTCAAACAGTTTATGTTATTGATGAAAAGTGGCGTCAGGATTTAGCACAGGTTACTAAAAAAGTTGTTTTGGATCTTGAAGAAGCGCATACTGAACGTCCTACTATCAATATGATTCAGTCGTTAGTTGAAAACCGTTTATTGGATGCTGGCTATATTACTATCGCTGAACACTATATTTCTTACCGCCTCCAGCGTGATTTAGAACGTAATGGCTATGGTGATCATATTATTGTTCATCTGAGATTTGAACAGATAAAGTAACATTGGTTCTGCTGTCAATGGCTGATTGTAAGAAAAAAGTTTGAAAAACGAGCCTTTTATCATGATTACTCCCCTTATAGTGGACAGTGAAAAAACAAAAATTCACTAGAACTATAAGGGGATTTTTCATTGTCTACTTGATAAGGAGCAGTTCATCAAATGATTGACTCGTTTTTTTGTGAAGAAAGATAAGTAATAAGCCTCTTTTAATACAGAAGATCTGGGAACTGAGATAAGCTTTGCAGGTTGTCTTTTAACTGGCCATTCATAATTAATTTTAAATAGTGCTTATCTGGTTCATTTAGATAGCAAGTGTCTAAACACTGGAAATCTCTGTGGTCCTTGAGAAACCGTTGATTTTTCTTTTGCGTGTTTAACTCAAACGCAATTGACCGCGGAGCGAGTTTGTATCGGCAGCCAGCTGGGAAGGATTGTAGGATTTTTTCTGCCTGGTTCATTTGCTGTCTAAAAACTTCCTGTAAATATTTAAGGTTTTTGGCAAACATTCCATTATCTAAGTATAAAGACAGTGCTTTCTGCATAATCAAATTGCTGTCATAATCAATCATTTTTTTATAATCCAAAAAAGCTTGCAGCAGCTGCTTAGGCAATACCAAACTGCCTAAGCGCAGAGCCGGAAAAAGAGAAGCTGAAAACGATTTAAGATAAATGACTTTTTCGGCTGTATCATAATAATGAAGCGGCAAATCACCGGTTTTAGCGAAATCACCCAGATAATCATCTTCAATAATATAAACATCATACTGAGCAGCTAAGTGAACCAGCTTTTCCTTTTCTTGCTTACTGTAACTCAAGCCTAAAGGATTCGAATAGCGTGAAATAGTATAAAAGCATTTGATCGGATACGATTTAAAAAGATACTCCAGCTTTGTTAAATCAAGTCCATCAAAGTTTCGTTCAATCGTTAAAAAAGGGAGCTTCTGACGGCTGATTAGCTCATTCATCCGGTGATAAGTCGGCTGTTCCAGTAAAAAAATACTGTTATCATTAGGAAAAGCCAATTGTGATAAAATGTAAAGCGCCTGCTGGGTTCCTGAAGTCACAACAATATTGCTGATTTTACTGTAAACATCTGTCTTTTCCAAGTGTTTCTGCAGAGAGTCAAGGAGCTCTGCTAACCCTTGTTGGTTATAATAAGTATTAAAAAGATAATTTTCGCGGCCGATTAGACTTTCGTTTATACATCTGCGGAAATCCTCATAAGCCATATTATGATAACCTGATAAGCTTAAATTTATATCTGCCTTATCTGTATGCTGTCTGCCTTCTAAAACATAATAACCGCTTTTAGCAACCGGATAAATCAAATTATGGTATTTTAATTCCAGCAAAGCGCGCTGTACGGTGTCTTTGCTGCAGCGGTAAGTAAGACTGAGACTGCGGATAGATGGGAGCCGGTCCCCTTTTGTTAGCTGGCCTTTTTCAATTTGCTGCTTGATATCGCGGTAGATTTGCTGGTATTTAGTTGTCATCATATTTGTCCTCGGACACTTTAATATAACTTTATTGTAACGCAGCTGCCTGTTTTGAGCAAGACGAGAGTTTTTGTTCCTTTTTAAGGTAAAACATTCAGCTGCGGTATCAGTATCAGGTGCATGCTTTATCAACAATCAAAAAACAAAAAGAGAAGCAATCATGTTATAATAAAAAATAAGTGATATCAGTGCTTGCTAGCTGAAATATTGTGTTTTACTTTTCGGGAGCAGCTGCCCGTACTTTTAGCCAAGCACAGCCTATTAATCTCAAATTCGAAAGGAAACGTTTTATATGGCAACGATTCAATGGTTCCCCGGCCATATGTCAAAAGCGCGGCGGCAGGTACAGGAAAATTTAAAGTTTGTTGATTTTGTTACGGTTTTAGCCGATGCTCGTCTGCCCCTGTCCAGCCAAAACCCCATGCTTAGCAAAATTATAGGAGAGAAACCCAGACTTTTGCTTTTAAATAAAGCTGACTTGGCTGACAGTAGATACACTAAAGAATGGATTGCTTATTTTCAGGAACAGGGAAACCATGTTGTTGCTGTTAATTCGAAAGAACAGGCTGCAGCTCAAAAAGTAACGGCTGCAGCTAATAAGCTGATGGCTGAGAAACTGGCTAAGAAGCATGAACGCGGTGTTGAAAAAGAAAGCCTGCGCACAATGATTATTGGTATCCCCAATGTTGGTAAATCCACATTGATGAACCGTCTGGCTGGCAAAAAAATAGCGACAGTCGGCAATAGACCGGGCGTAACAAAGGGGCAGCAGTGGCTGAGGACCAATAAACATTTAGAAATTTTAGATACTCCCGGTATTCTTTGGCCGAAGTTTGACGATGAACATACAGGTCTTAAGATGGCTTTGACAGGTGCTATTAAGGACAGTCTTCTGCCGATGGATGACGTTACTATTTTTGGGATCAATCATTTTAAAACCTATTATCCAGAGCGTTTGGCCGAGCGTTTTAAGGGAGTTAATTTGGAAGCAGATGCGCCAGAAATAATTATGGATTTGACTCAGAAGCTGGGATTCAGAGACGATTACGACCGTTTCTACGACCTTTTCATCAGAGAGGTTCGCAGCGGAAAACTGGGAACTTATACACTTGATTTTGTTGGAGCAGACGGTTATGGCAACGATTAAAGAAATTACAGAAATGCTGGCAGGAATCAGCAGCTTATCCGATCCGCTATGGCAGGAATTGCAGGCGGACAGTCGGCTAGGGGTTCAAAAGGCCGTCAGGCAGCGGCAAAAAAAGCTTTCAGCTGACTTGGCAGAGGACAGGCGTTTGGAGCAGATGCTGTCTTATGAAAGAGATTTGTACGCTCAAGGCTATCAAGCTGTCGCTGGTATTGATGAAGTAGGGCGCGGTCCTTTAGCCGGACCGCTTGTTGCAGCCTGTGTCATTTTGCCTCCAAATGCTAAAATCAAATACCTTAATGATTCTAAAAAAATTCCAAAAACAAGACATCAGGCGATTTATGAGCGCGTGATGTCCGAAGCGTTATCTGTCGGCCTTGGAGTCATTGATAATAAAATAATAGATGACATTAATATTTATGAGGCAACAAAGCTTGGCATGCTGCAAGCTGTAAAGAATGTGAAAGGACATGTGAGCCTTCCGGATTATTTACTAATTGATGCTATGAATTTGGAAACAGACATTCCGCAGCGGTCTATTATTAAAGGCGACGCCCATTCGCTTTCTATTGCTGCAGCATCTATCGTAGCTAAGGTCACACGCGATCGAATGATGGCGGATTACGACCTTATCTATCCTGGCTATGGCTTTGCCAAAAATGCCGGGTACGGCACCAAAGAACACTTACAAGGGCTCTATGCGTACGGTCTTACCCCGATTCACCGCAAAAGTTTTGAGCCCGTGAAATCCTTAGCGGAGGAAGAATGATTTATCTATTTATCCTTAGTTTGGCTTTATTTTGCAGTATATATATTTGGGAACGGCGGACTATTTGGCTTGGAATTTTATTTTGGCTGACAGTTGCGATCGGATTTTTATCTTTGCTGCCGTATATTAATTATCCAAGTATTTGGTTTTACTTGCTTTTTCTCCCGCTTATTATTGTTTTAGCTATCGGTCCGCTGGGCTTTGCTCTGCTTTGTTTTTATAAAAGTTTTCAGCTGTTGCGCAAGGAAGGGCGCCGCTGGTCTAACTTTTTGTCCTTTTTCCTAGGATTGGGCATTTTATTGCTTATTTTTTCTTATACGTCACCGGATCTCCATCGCTATATTCAGAACAATAGCTGGCTGCTTTTTTCCTTTATAGCATTTATGCTTCTTGCGATTTATGGTATTATACAGCTCATTTTTTTCACGACTGCCAGTATTCTGAATTTCACCTTTGTTTTGGCTAAAAAAGTTGATGCAGTTATTGTTTTAGGAGCCGGTCTGATAGGGGATAAGGTTACCCCGCTTTTAGCCTCTCGGATTAATAAAGGGATTAAGGTCTATCGAAAAAACCCAGGCAGCAAACTGATATTATCCGGCGGGCAGGGAAGTGATGAACTGATCAGTGAAGCAGAAGCGATGTGCCGTTATGCTCTCAGTCAGGGAGTGCCTGAACGAGATATTGTGATGGAGAAGGCGTCCCGCAACACTCGTGAAAACATACGTTTTTCAAAACGTTTTATAGAAGAAGGTGCTTATGCTGCTGTTGTAACCAGTTATTACCATTTATTCAGAGCCTTGACTTTAGCAAGACAAGAAGGTCTCAAATGTATTGGCTATGGTGCAAAAACAAAATTTTATTTCACGCTTAATGCCTTTTTAAGGGAATTTGTTGGATACTGTATACAGACAAAAAAGTGGCAGCTAATAAGTTTTTTAGTGCTGACTTGTCTCTATTGTATTCTTGTTTACTTTTTTGACTGAGTCGACCATACTTTATCGCTGTAAAAAATCACGCGTTTACATCATAAAAAAGGAGAGGTTAATGGTTTCAGAACGGGTAAAAATGCTGAACGGACAGCTATACGATGCCAGTGATAGCGAGCTGTCCGCTCTGAGGGCGGAAGCGCGTGCCAATATAGTTAAATTTCAGAACGAATCTAATCGTGAAAAAAACAGCCGTTTGCTTAAAGAATGGCTGGGAGGGACCGGAGCTAATATTACCATTAATCCAGGTTTTGTCTGTGATTACGGATGTCATATCTATGTAGGCGAAAATTTTTATGCCAATTTTAACTGTACTTTTCTCGATGTTTGTAAAATAACAATTGGTGACAATGCTATGATTGGTCCCAACTGTCAGCTTCTGACGCCCCTTCATCCGATCGAGGCAAAAAAGCGGATCAAAGGTCTTGAGTATGGTGCCCCTATAACTATCGGACATAATGTTTGGCTAGGAGGCGGGGTCACGATTTTACCAGGAGTTACGTTGGGGAATAATGTTGTTGTCGGTGCTGGATCGGTAGTCACAAAATCTTTTGGCAACGATCTTGTTCTGGCGGGCAATCCGGCCAGAATTATTAAACGCCTTGGAAATGAGACAGTAGAAGAAGAATGAAAAGAATTTTAACGATTGATATCGGCGGCAGTTTTATTAAATATGCTTTAATTAACGATAAAGCGAAACTGACACAGGCTGGCAGATGCCCAACTCCTGACAGTATGGACGGCTTTCTGGCGACTTTAGAGCATTTGATCCTTGAGCATCAGCAGCAAATTGCTGGTCTTTGCATAGCCTGTCCAGGACAGATTAACGCTCGGACAGGTTTTATTTACAAAGGCGGACTGATTCCTTATTTAAAATCATTTCCCCTCAAACAGTTTTTAATAGATCAAGCCCATCTGCCTGTCAGTGTTATCAATGACGCTAATGCAGCCGGTTTAGCAGAAGCACGGTACGGTCAGCTTAAACACTGCAAATGCGGTGCGGCTCTCGTCTTGGGAACAGGTGTCGGTCTTGCCTTGGTTTCCAATGGGGAGCTCCTATCACCTAAAAATTTTGAATTGGATGATATTGCGGCTAAAGCTGACAACAAGCAGCAGCTTTCCCTGAAAGACAAGTTTAATCCTGAAGCAATCAGCAGCTTATTCAGTCTTCATCTGAAAGGGTTGGAAAGCCTGTGGGACAATAAAGGATCAGCAGTTCAATTTATCAGAGAAAGCAGCCAGTTCCTCGGTTTGTCTGCAGAAGATGGGCAGGCTGTCTTTCAAGCTCTGACAGATAGGCAGGACAAAGAATTAACAAAACGTTTTGAAGATTACTGCCGCGAGATCGCTTATTTAATTCTCAATTTACAGACCGTTTTTCATTTAGACCGTCTGACTATTGGGGGCGGTATCAGCAGTCAATCCCTTTTGATTGAGGAAGTCAGCCATCAGTACCATCAGCTGCTTGCAGAAGAAACTTCTTGGTCTTCTCTGGCGTCTATACCTATTAAAGCATGTCACTATCACAATGATGCTAATCTAATCGGAGCTTACTGTCATTTCAAAAATCAAATGGCTGAAGAAAGACGGGCCAAATCCCATCCTTTTGGGTTCGGCGGGAAAGAACCATTGCAGTAGTTTCTGCGTGCTGTTTTGAATTTAAATAGCAATAGAGTTTTCACAAAAGAAACATTCTCAGTCCTTTCTGTAAACTATTAACTAGTGATTAAAGCCATTACTCTGCTTCTGTTTAATATTCTTCCTGCCCCTTTGCTATACAGCAAAGAAAGGCAGGTTTTTTATTTTTTAAAAATATTGTATAAATTTTCTGAATTTTATGTTACGATAAAAGGGTATCCGCTCTCGGCGGATACAAAAATAATCTATTTCAAAGGGGATAGTATGAAAAAACTATTGACTGTTCCAGTGCTGGGGACAATTTTAGTCATTCTTTCTCTTTGTTCACTATATATCGGAGTTAAATCCCTTTCCATTTTTGATGGTTGGCATTTAACTGCATCACAATACAATATTCTTCTGTCAAGCCGTATCCCGCGGACAGTCAGTATCATTATATCTGGTTCCGGTCTATCCGTCTGTGGACTTGTCATGCAGCAGCTTACCCGCAATAAGTTTGTCTCGCCGACAACAGCTGGAACTATGGAATGGGCGAAGTTAGGAGTAGTAGTAGCCCTTATTTCTTTCAATACCGCCCCATTGTTTGTTCAGCTTCTCATTGCAGCTGGTCTGGCCGTAATAGGTTCACTTCTTTTTGTTTACCTGCTAAAAATAATCACCTTCAAGCATGAGATTTTTATTCCTTTGATTGGACTTATGTTAGGGCAGATTATCAACAGCCTGACTACTTTTTTGGGAATTGAATTTCAAATCATGCAGTCTATTAACAGTTGGCTGCAGGGGAATTTTGCTATAGTAACCAGTCATCGTTATGAGTTGCTTTTTTTAGCGATTCCTTGCCTTATTTTGATTTTTTTGTATGCCCATTATTTTACTTTAGTGGGGCTTGGAGAAGATCTGGCTCAAAATTTAGGACTTAAGGCTGAGACTGTTACGAATTTGGGGCTGATTTTGGTCTCTTTTATAACAGCGCTTATTGTCACGGTTGTTGGTTCCTTGCCTTTTTTAGGTTTGCTTGTTCCTAATCTTGTCAGTCTTGTTAAAGGAGACCATCTGTCACATATTCTGCCTGCGACAGCTTTGCTGGGGGCTGTTTTAGTAATGGCCTGCGATATTTTGGGCAGACTTCTTATCTATCCTTACGAGATTTCAATCGGACTCATGATGGGCGTGGTCGGCAGCTTATCTTTCCTCTTATTGCTTTTTCATATCAATAGCAAGGAGAGGAGCAAATTATGAGCAGGAAAAATCGGAAACTGCTCTGTGCTCTTATCGGCTGCAGTCTGGTATTGATTTTAATCTTTATGACAGACGGCATTCAAATGGATATAAATGTTTTTTTGCTGCAGTATCTTATTAAAACGCGTTATCAGAAGTTACTGGCTCTTTTGTTAACTGCTCTTTGTATCGCTGTTTCGACTGTGATTTTTCAAACAATCACTGATAACCGGATTTTAACACCAAGTATTATTGGTCTAGATAATCTTTATGTTTTGATACAGACAGTACTGCTTTATAGTCTGGGCGCCCAAAAAATGATGAAAATCTCTGCTACAGGCAATTATTGGCTTTCGTTAGTCTTAATGTTGGGGTTTTCCTATCTGCTTTTTCGGATTTTGTTTCGATATCAGCATTATTCGCTCTATTTTATTTTGTTAATCGGAACTATCTTAAGCACACTTTTTGCTTCTTTGTCATCCTTTTTACAGATGATCATTGATCCCAATGACTATCTGATCTTGCAGTCCAGTCTTTTCGCCAGTTTTAATGCTATAAATACAGATATTTTGCTTTTAGCAAGTCTGCTTGTTTTTTTTGCCCTGCTTATTCACTATCCTTATTTTAAATATTTGGATGTCTTATTGCTTGGCAGAGAAAAAGCTCTTAATTTGGGAATCCCTTACAATCAGGTTGTTGTGCGTCTCTTCCTCCTTGTCAGCCTGCTTGTATCTGTATCTACTTCCTTAGTAGGCCCTATTACTTTTTTAGGGCTCTTGCTTGCTAATCTGGCTTATCAAATGTTTAAAACATATAAACACAGCATCCTTTTGCCAGGAGCTGTTCTATTAGGAACGCTTGCTTTAATTGGCGGTCAGTATTTAGTGCAAAATGTCTTTTCTTTAAATGTTCAGCTGAGTGTCATCCTTAATTTTCTCGGCGGGCTTTATTTCATCATTATCTTATTGAAGGAAGGGAGACGCTTGTGATTAAGATTGAAAATTTGAGCAAACACTATCATAATCACTTAGTCATTGATCATCTGTCCTCTGAGATCGAGAGGGGTAAGATAACTGCTGTTATTGGGCCAAACGGATCAGGGAAAAGCACGCTTCTTTCTCTGATCAGCCGGCTGACTGACAGCAGCGGCGGAACAATTTTCATAGATAGTAAAAACATTTCTGACTTTTCATCATTTGATTTTGCTAAAAAGCTTGCCATTTTAAAACAAAGCAATACTTTAAAGCTTAAAATCAGCACAGAAGATCTTGTTTCTTTTGGACGTTTTCCTTACAGCAAAGGCAGACTGACCTTACAAGATAAAGAAGCTGTTAAACGTATTTTAGATTTTATGGAGCTGTATGACTTAAAAGATGCTTATATAGACCAGCTCAGCGGCGGTCAAGTGCAAAAGGTATTTATTGCAATGACTATGGTGCAGGATACAGACTATCTTTTGCTGGATGAACCGCTTAATAATTTGGATATGAGGCATGCTGTTCAGATTATGCAACTTCTGAGGCGTTACACTGAAGAATATAAAAAAACGATTGTTATTGTGATTCATGATATTAATTTTGCATCATGCTACGCCGATAATATTATCGGCTTAAAACATGGGAAAATACTTGCTCAAGGCAGTGTAGAGAAAGTTTTTAACGAAGAGGTACTCTCAGCCTTGTATGATATGCCGATTCCTATTCAGCAATACCAAGGCGACCGTATCAGTCTTTATTATAAGGCTTCGCTCTAATAACTCCGGCCAGCACAGATAGTTATCTATTTGGAGTTTAAAACTGCTTGAAGAGACTTTGGAGAAACTGAACACAGCCTAAATGCTACGGGAGTACCGCAGGGCAGTAAATGTTGTCAGTGTTATGTACGAAATGCAGCAGCCTGCCTGATGGCATCTTGCGGTGCATCATCGAAATCGAAGATTTCGATGACGCACCGCCTTTCCCGTTGTGTTGTTCATGGCCTTTGTGTCTTGTGAAAGGAGTTTTATGATGAAATTAAATAAACCTGTATTGTTCGCTGGCTTTCTGCTTGTTCTTGCATTTTTGGCTTTGCCGTCTGTTTTTGCGGCAGACAAGACTGTAAAAATTAAGAATGATTATACAATATCATCGGACAGCGGCCGCGGTAATCGCGGGCAAAATTCTGATTCAGGCAATCAAAATAGGTCCGGTCAAAGAGAAGAGGCCGGCGAAGAGCAGCAGGTCTCAGAAACAGTTGAGGTTCCGGTGAACCCCAAAAAAGTTCTCGTCTTTGATATGGGTGCCCTAGATACTATTACCGCCCTCGGCAAAGAAGACAGTGTTGCCGGGCTTCCTAAGGCACAAAATGCAACAGATAAACTTAGTGAAGATATGCAGAAAATCTACAATGATGATAAGTATCAGGATATCGGTACGTTGTTTGAACCTAATTTTGAAACAATTGCCAGCATTCAGCCTGATGTCATTTTCTTAGGTGCCCGTATGGCTAATTCAGATAATATTGAGCAGCTAAAAGAAGCAGCACCGGATGCTGTTCTTGTCTATGCTTCGACAGACTCTGAAAAAGGTTTCACTGAAGCGGTTAAAGAGCGGGTAACCATGTTTGGTAAAATTTACAATCAGGCTAAAAAAGCAAAAAAATACAATAAAAAAATTACAAAAGCGATGAATAATTTGCAAAAGATGATTAAAGACAAGGATGCCCCTTCAGCTTTATTTGTCATGGCTAACAGCGGTGAGCTTCTGTCGCAATCACCTGACGGACGCTTTGGCTGGCTTTTCTCAGAAGCAGGCCTGACAGCAGTGAACAATGAGGAAGAAGCCAGCCCCCATGGTTCACAAGTGTCTTATGAATACTTATCAGAAAAAAATCCCTATTATCTTTTTGTGCTTGACCGCGGGGCTACAATCGGTCAGGGAGCTTCGGCAGAGGAACTTCTGAACAATGATGTACTGAAGGATACCGATGCCATAAAAAACAACCGTGTCCTCCAAGTAAACGGTCAGGACTGGTATATTAACTCAGGCGGTGTCCGAGTAACACTGCGCATGATCAAAGAAGTGCAGGATTTTGTCGACAGTCACTGATCTTTGTAAGTTTTAATCAAATAGAACAGTGTACAAGAAAGAGTGTGGGATAACAATCGGTCAATTGTCATAAAATGATGCTTTCGATTTTGTTGTCCCGCCTCTGCATAGTTGATTAGGGAGGGCGTTATCCCTTGCGTAATAAGGGATAAGAACTTCGAATCAACCACTGCGCCAAATTCATAAGTTAAAAAAGGGTAACGAGGCAGGAACAAGAGTTCTGCCTCGTTACCCTTTTATCCACTTTTTAAACTGCCCCCCTTTGGCCGCATCTTCAATTTGACCTCTGCAGCATAGGGGGGTACTGAGCGGAAAACTATAGCGCTGCGGTTTTATTTATTCACAGGCGAAATATTATTTTTTTACGAATATTAAGGCAGTGAGGTTATCTTTATGAACAATTTTGAATTATTTAAACTTAAAAAAGCGGGACTCAGCAATCTTAATATCCTCAATATCCTGTCTTATCAAGAACAGGTGAAAAAGTCTTTATCCGTACGTGATATGGCTGTAGTGTCACAATGCAAAAATCCTGTTTTGTTTATTGAAGCTTACAAAAATTTAAACAGCAAAAAACTGCGCCAGGATTTTAATCGCTTTTCATCCATTTCAATACTGGATAAAATCTATCCTCCAGCCTTAAAAACGATCTATAATCCTCCAGTCTTGCTCTATTATTCCGGAAATCTGGATTTACTGGCCAAGCCTAAATTAGCAGCAGTGGGAGGACGTTTGGCATCTGAAACAGGAACAAGAGCGATTCAAAAAATTATTAAAGAACTCAGCAACCATTTTGTCATTGTCAGCGGTTTAGCTCGCGGTATTGATACAAGCGCTCATTTGGCCAGTTTAAGGAACGGCGGGACAACAATCGCGGTAATCGGAACCGGTTTGGATATCTCCTATCCTGAAGAAAATCATCAGCTGCAAACCTATATCAGCAGGCACCATCTGGTTTTGACAGAATACGAACCCGGTTCTCCGCCTCTGAAATTTCATTTTCCTGAACGGAACCGCATTATTGCCGGACTGGTGCAGGGAGTAATTGTGGCTGAAGCTAAAAAAAGGTCAGGCAGTTTAATTACCTGCGAAAGAGCTCTGGAAGAAGGCCGGGATGTTTTTGCTGTTCCAGGAAACATTTTAGATGGAAAATCAGATGGCTGTCTCCATTTGATTCAAGAGGGGGCAAAGTGTATTACAAGTGGGTTTGACATCATTTCTGAATATCAGCTGTAATCGCCTTTTTCCTATAGAAAAAAGTTTTTTATTGACAGTTATTAAAAAATGGGATATTATGCTATAAGTTTATCTAGTTAGAAAGTGATCTTATGGCAACAGTACAAGCAAAAACAAGTCCAAAAACGGCAGCTAAAAAGAAACGGAAAACAGCTGCAAAAAATTTAGTGATTGTCGAATCACCGGCCAAGGCCAAAACAATTGAGAAATACCTTGGACGCAACTACAAGGTTGTGGCTTCGGTCGGCCATATCAGAGATTTGAAAAAATCAAGCATGTCCATCGATTTTGAAAATAACTATGAACCTCAGTATATCAATATCCGCGGCAAAGGAGAGCTTATCAATTCTCTGAAAAAAGAAGCCAAGAACGCTAAGAAAGTTTTTTTGGCCAGCGACCCGGACCGAGAAGGAGAAGCGATTTCTTGGCATTTGGCTCATATTTTAAATCTGGATGCCAGCGATAAAAACCGTGTTGTTTTTAATGAGATAACTAAAGATGCCGTTAAAAATGCCTTTGTGGAACCTCGGGAAATCGATATGGATTTAGTGGATTCACAGCAGGCACGCCGGGTTCTCGACCGCATTGTTGGCTACTCTATTTCGCCTCTTTTGTGGAAAAAAGTGAAAAAAGGTCTGTCAGCAGGCCGAGTTCAGTCTGTAGCTTTAAAACTGATTATCGACCGTGAGAATGAAATCAAGGCCTTTAAACCAGAAGAGTACTGGACAATTGACGGTGCTTTTAAAAAAGGGACACGCAAGTTTCAAGCTTCTTTTTATGGCTTGGATGGTAAAAAAGTCAAGCTTTACAATAATGATCAAGTCAAAGAAGTTCTGGCACGGATTCAGAGCGATGATTTTCAAGTAGATACTGTGGAGAAAAAAGAGCGCCGCCGAAAAGCACCTCTTCCTTATACAACATCGTCTCTTCAGCAGGATGCAGCTAATAAGATTAATTTCCGAACACGCAAAACAATGATGGTAGCTCAGCAATTGTACGAAGGTATCAGTCTGGGGTCCGGCGGACAGCAGGGGTTGATTACCTATATGCGTACAGACTCGACCCGCATCAGTCCTGTTGCGCAAAACGACGCTGCTCTTTTCATTACCGAGCGTTTCGGCCAGAAGTATTCCCGTCACGGGAGCCGTATCAGAAATGCTTCGGGGGCTCAGGACGCTCACGAAGCAATCAGACCGTCCAATGTCAACCATACTCCTGAATCAATTGCCAAATATCTTGATAAAGATCAGCTGAAACTCTACACCTTGATTTGGAACCGTTTTGTAGCCAGTCAAATGACCGGAGCTGTTTTTGATACGATGAAAGTTAAACTTTCGCAAAACGGTGTGATTTTTGTCGCTAATGGCAGCCAGGTAAAATTTGATGGTTATTTGGCGGTTTACAATGATTCAGATAAAAATAAAATGTTACCTGAGATGGCGGAAGGAGATACTGTCAAGAAAGTCAATACTCAGCCTGAACAGCACTTCACTCAGCCTCCGGCACGTTATTCAGAAGCCAGCTTAATTAAAACGCTGGAAGAAAACGGTGTTGGCCGTCCTTCAACCTATGCTCCTACCTTGGAAACTATCCAAAAACGCTATTATGTTAAATTAGTTGCTAAACGTTTTGAACCAACCGAGCTGGGAGAAATTGTTAATCGCTTGATTATCGAGTTTTTCCCCGATATTGTTGATGTTAAGTTCACAGCTGAAATGGAAAATAAACTGGATCAGGTTGAAATAGGCAAAGAACAATGGCAGAAGGTTATTGATGACTTTTATAAACCTTTTGCCAAAGAGTTGGAAGAAGCAGAAGAAGGCATCGAAAAAATTCAAATTAAAGATGAACCTGCCGGATTTGACTGCGATGTCTGCGGACATCCGATGGTGATCAAGCTGGGCCGCTATGGCAAATTTTATGCCTGCAGCAATTTTCCAGAATGCCGTAACACTAAAGCGATTACTAAAGAAATCGGTGTCACTTGTCCGCTCTGCGGCCAAGGTCAGGTTATCGAGCGAAAAACAAAACGGAACCGTATTTTTTACGGCTGTGACCGCTATCCTGACTGCGACTTTACATCATGGGACCGGCCGATTAACAGGAAATGTCCGAAATCCGGCGACTTTCTTGTCGAGAAAAAGGTTCGCGGCGGAGGCAAGCAGGTTGTCTGCAGCAATGAAAACTGCGATTATAAAGAAGAGAAAATCAAATAATTTCAGCAAAAATTATTTTCCTGATAGGGCACTGTCTCAAGTTCAGACAATGCCTTATCAGCTTTTTTAGTTTTACTGTCCAATGAAATCAAAATTAAGAGGTGTGAGAATATTGGGGACAGAAGGGATTCGAATGTTCTATTACTGTCATTTTCAAAGATTATTTTGGGAAGTCTTAACTTTGAGAAACGGCATAATTAAGGTATAATAGTCACAGATAAAATTTAGGAGATTTAGATAGACTTTATCTAAATATTGCAGAGGTACCATCATTGTCTCAAAATTATATTAATGTTATCGGTGCTGGCTTAGCCGGCAGCGAAGCGGCTTATCAAATCGCTAAGCGAGGTGTTCCTGTTAAACTTTATGAAATGCGAGGCAGCAAAACAACACCGCAGCACAAAACTGATAACTTTGCTGAATTGGTCTGTTCGAATTCTTTTCGTGGAGACAGCCTGACTAATGCTGTAGGTTTGCTGAAAGAGGAAATGAGACGGCTGGACTCATTGATTATGCGCATCGGTGAAGCTCATCGTCTTCCCGCGGGCGGTGCAATGGCGGTTGATCGTGAATCTTATGCAGAAGCAGTTACGGCTGAAATTAAGAACAATCCTTTAATCGAAGTCACTCGGGAAGAAATCACAGAAATCCCTAAGGATGCTGTTACGGTTATTGCTACAGGTCCATTAACCAGTGATGCACTGGCTGAGAAAATTCATGAACTTAACGGCGGTGAAGGATTTTATTTCTATGATGCCGCTGCACCTATTGTTGACAAAAATTCTATTGATATGGACATTGTCTACCTGAAGTCGCGCTACGACAAAGGCGAAGCAGCTTATCTTAACTGCCCGATGACTAAAGAAGAATTTATGGCTTTTCATCAAGCCCTGATAACAGCAGAGGAAGCACCGCTCAATTCTTTTGAAAAAGAAAAGTATTTCGAGGGCTGCATGCCTATTGAGGTTATGGCTAAACGCGGCATTAAGACTTTGCTCTACGGGCCTATGAAACCGGTTGGTTTGGAATACCCAGACAATTATAAAGGGCCGCGTGATGGTGATTTTAAGGCACCTTATGCTGTAGTGCAGCTCCGTCAGGATAATGCAGCAGGCAGTCTCTATAATATGGTTGGTTTTCAGACTCACCTTAAATGGGGGGAGCAGAAACGTGTTTTCCGTATGATTCCAGGACTTGAAAGGGCAGAGTTTGTTCGTTACGGTGTCATGCACCGCAATTCTTATATGGATTCTCCCAATTTACTTAATCCGACTTTTGCAACACGCACCAATCCTCATCTCTTTTTCGCTGGTCAGATGACAGGTGTTGAAGGCTATGTTGAATCAGCTGCTTCTGGTTTGGTCGCAGGTATCAATGCTGTCCGTGTTTTCCTGCAGGAAGAACAAGTTATTTTTCCGCAGACAACAGCTATAGGTGCACTTCCGCATTACATCACGCAGACAGAGAGCAGGCATTTCCAGCCTATGAACATCAATTTTGGAATTATCAAAGAGCTTGAAGGTCCGCGGATTCGAGATAAAAAAGAGCGTTATCAGAAAATTGCTGAACGTGCCCTAAATGATTTGCAGCCCTTTTTAGATTTCTAACTAAATACTTTCATCCCACATCAATAAATGACCATTTAAAAAGCACAAGACCCTTGTTACAGGTCCTGTGCTTTTTAAAAATACATCATTGCCGTTTATCTGTGGATTTCGGCGTAACATCTTTGGGTTTCCTATGCTTTTTTGGAAACTTTTTTTTACCATGCTTAAGCGAGTTTGAGAAGGTCCGGCCGAATCTTTGAACTCTAGATTTTTGCTCATTCAAAAGGATGATACTGGCATTGATAGTAGCTTGGTCAAGATAGTACAGCTTAACCAGCGATCCAAGCTTAGCTTTTCGTTTTTTAGGATACATACTGACAACCTGATTGGGAAAAGCTTTGGCATATTTAATGTGCGGTGTAGCCGGAATCTTACTGACTGTAAAACCTTGGTTTTCTAAATGTCTCTTAGCTTCCTCTACATTTAAATGCAGCACATTATCTATCTCTCTATAAGCTTCCTGACGCTCATGGTGCCTGTCCAGTTCCTTTTCAATGATTGGCCTGGTGTTATCTACTGCCCTGTTGATAATTTCTGTTGCATCCGGCAAGACAGAAACAATTTTACTGACTCTGCTAAGTTTTTTAATCCAATTTTTCCTCTTTGCCATCTTCACTCCCCTAGAAGCAATCTTTCCTACATTATAACAAAAAGCCGGATAAAAAACGAAATTAAACCTTACATTTTTGTAAGATTAGCAGAGTTAATGTGTAAGATTTAAGCTTCCTTTTTTCGGTACAATAAGATTATAAAAAAACAAAAACAAAAAATTATAACTATTCTGCTGAATGTGACAGTTTCACGTTTTTGTCCGCACTTTACATAGGCGGTTAAAGAAAGCCGGATACGGCCTAAACGCTGTGTAAAAAAGAGACGCAGCCGTAGGAAGCGCAAGCTGACGCACGAATGCGGCTGCTCTGTGAGTATAGCCTTTCCTTGAGTCTTTGGTGACTCGATGGTCAGGTTCCTATTTTTACTTTGCATTTCACGGCCGTTGTATCTTGTTTTAAAAGGAGAAGTACTATGGGAACGGAACTTATACAACAGACAGTTGATTTTTACAGTGCTCTTGCCATTTTCCTGATTAGCACAACTCTGCTTATTGCCCTGGGAGTGTGGTACAAATCTGGAAGATAATAAGCTATAATAAAAAATAAGGAGAAAAAAATAATGCTGCTAGAAATTAATCATTTAGAAAAAGTCTTTCGGACACGTTTTTCAAAAGAAGAAACACGTGCATTGCAGGATGTTGATTTCAAAGTTGATCATGGTGAATTTATCGCGATTATGGGAGAATCGGGATCAGGCAAGACGACTCTTCTTAATATTCTTGCGACCCTCGAAAAGCCTACAAATGGCTCAGTCATCCTAAACGGGGAAAATATCACTAAAATTAAGGAAAACCAGCTGGCTGATTTTCGGTTAAAAAATTTAGGCTTTGTTTTTCAGGAGTTTAATCTCTTAGATACTTTATCGGTAAAAGATAATATTTTCCTACCGCTGGTGCTGGCCAGAAAAAACTATCAGGAAATGGAAGAACGGCTGAATCAGATCGCACCTAAATTACATATCCAGAATTTGCTTAAAAAACGGCCTTTTGAACTTTCCGGCGGTCAAAAACAGCGGGTAGCTATCGCTCGGAGTTTGATTACCGGTCCGCAAATTTTACTGGCAGATGAGCCTACAGCCGCTTTGGATTACAGAAATTCTGAGGATCTCCTTAATCTTTTCGAAGTCATCAATGCTGATGCTCAAACGATTCTTATGGTAACGCATTCGGCTAATGCGGCCAGCCATGCTAAACGGGTACTTTTTATCAAAGACGGCCGTATTTTCCATCAGATCTATCGAGGCCATAAAAGCAATCAAGAATTCAATAAAGATATTTCTCTTGCCATGAGTGCCCTTTTGGGAGGTGAATAAAGATGTTTTATATCAAACTAGCTCTCAATAACCTCAAGCAATCGTTTAAGCAATTCGCTCCTTTCTTTTTAGTCAGTATCACAACCTTTGTTTTCAGCAATATCACGCTTTTAATCCTAGTCAGTCCAACAGCTGAATCAATGGGATCGGGCGCCTTTGCTCTGGTGCTTGCTTATGTTGTTCTTGCCATTTTTTCTGCTATTTTATGTTTATACAGCTATAATTTTTTACTCAAGCAGCGCTATCAGGAATTTGGACTTTATAACATTCTAGGGATGAATAAAAGGCAGATTACCTGGCTGTCAACGCTGGAACTCACCGTCATTTTCTTTTTAACCGTTGTTTTAGGCTCTCTTTTGAGCGCTGTTTTATCAAACGTTTCTTATCTGGTATTCGTTAATCTGATCCAATATGATAATCTTAATTTTTCCATAACACCTGTAGCTTTTATCATCAATATCTTTTTATTTGTGGCTATCTTTCTGTTTTTAGAATTTGTTAATGTCATAAGAATCCGCAGAACCTCAGGTCTTAATTTATTCAGCAATCAAAACCAAGGGGAACGCGAACCAAGAGGCAATATTTTTCTCGCGATTATCGGTCTTGCCGCAATCGGCTACGGTTACTATTTATCTGTTACTTCCGGGAATTTGAGTGCTTTAGCAGGGATTGTCCGTTTCTTTCAGGCTATTATAGCCGTTATTATCGGAACCTATCTCTTTTATATCAGTTTTATTACTTGGTATCTTAAATTTCGGCGTAAGAATAAAAATTATTTTTACAAGCCTGAGCATTTTGTCAACACGTCGCAAATGATTTTTCGTATGAAGCAGAATGCAGTAGGACTTGCTAATATCACCTTGTTGGCTATTATGGCCTTTGTAACCATTTTTTCAACTGTTGCTCTGTACGCCAATAACGAAAATTTGGTCAAAATGCAGTACCCTAAAAATTCTTTGGTTGAGATCCATACAGTCAGCAACCGTCAGGAAGCACAAACGATTATGAATGAAGAGGTTCTGCCGCCTCTAAAAGAAGAGAATAGCAGTTTCGATAAAACTTTTCATCAGTATCTTATGACAAGCTTTACAATCCCTTATGACAGAAGCAAAGACACAGTCAGTGTCAACCAAGAATTCCTTTCCCAAGCAATAACACCGGGTGGACTGAATAATGTAGGAGATTTGATGGTTATAACCCAAGATGATTTCCGGGCATTAGGAAATGACCTGCCTGATTTATCAGAGCAGCAGGTTGCCTTTTATGATTATAATCAGCAAAATCCCTATCTTTTTAAAACACTCGATTGGTTTGGCAGCAGCTATGATAATAGCTACCAAATCAAGGAGATGAAAAATATGCAGGAAGTGAGCAGTGCGATTCCTGCAGGAGTTCTAGTCGTTGCTGATGATAATCAGCTGGAAGAAATGCGGACAATCTATAATCAATTCACTTCCTATCCTTCGACCTATGATTATATAGCTATGACTGAATTAAATGAAAAAGAGCAGCGTATTCTGGCAGAAAAAGCTAAAGAAAACGGCGGTGTACTGGCTATTTATGAAGAAGAGGGAGAAGAAGATGCAGCAGCAGCTGTCTTTTCAGTAGATTCTGACCTGCGAAACGAAGTCATGAAAATGACTGGCGGTTTTCTTTTCACGGGTTTCCTGCTTGGAATTGCTTTCTTACTAGGTGCAGCTTTGATTATCTATTATAAACAGCTCTCTGAAGGCACACAGGATAAACAGGCTTATAAGATTTTGCAAGAAGTAGGGATGAGTTTAAAACAGGTTAAAAGAACAATCAATTCACAGATCCTTTTAGTCTTCTTCCTGCCGTTAATCATTTCTATCATACACTTCATCTTTGCTTTGCCTATTCTTAAGAAACTGCTTTTGCTTTTTGGAGTTCAGGGAGATCAGTTTATTTATACAGTCAGCGTTCTGACAATTGTGAGCATTCTCCTTATCTATTTTCTTATTTACCGGCTTACAAGCCGAACCTATTACAAAATTATTGAAAGATAGACAAAGCACAGCCTTTGTATCTTAATGGAACTGAACACGGCCTAAAGCTGCGGGAAAAAGAGACGCAATCGTAGGAAGCCTCAGGTTGACATACGAGTGTGGATGTTCTGTGAGAATAAACCATCTAAGGTCTAGCGACCTAACGCCGATTTCCTATTTTCCCATTGCGTTCTTTACAGCCTTTGTATCTTGATAAAAAAGGAGGTGGTAGCCAGACAGATAAATATAATACTCTTTTGTTTTTCTAAAGATAAGACTTCAAGAAATAGGACGTGTTATCAAGCTTTGGCTTTTGTCCTATTTCTTTTTTTGATACAATAAAGTTATGAATACACAGGAGAAAATCTATATTATTGAAGATGATCAAACGATAGTTCATCTGCTAAAAAATCACCTTTCTCAAAATTACCATGTTTTTAGTGTCACTAATTTTCGAGCTATCAAGCAGGAAGTTGAGGAGATCAAACCAGATCTTATCCTCATGGATATCACACTGCCTTATTTTAATGGCTTTTACTGGACAACAGAAATCCGGAAAAGCATGACCATGCCCATCATCTTCATTTCTTCCAGCGACGACGAAATGGATACTGTTATGGCTCTGGATATGGGAGGAGATGATTTCATTGCCAAACCTTTTTCTTTAACCATATTGGATGCTAAAATCGCTGCTTTTCTGCGTCGTGCTCAGCAGTTTACAAAAGACAGTGACTACCATTTGGATGGTTTTACACTTAACCGCGATGGCGTTTTATCAAATGGCAAAGAACAAATTACCCTGTCACCGACAGAAAATAAGATTTTAGCCATTCTCTTTGCACACTGTGAACAAGTTGTGTCCAAGGACGAGTTGCTTGAAAAGCTTTGGGAAAATGAAAATTTTATTGACCAAAATACCTTAAGTGTTAACATGACACGCTTAAGAAAAAAAATTCAGCCTCTCGGTTTTAATCGCATTCATACCGTAAGAGGAGTAGGGTACTTACTTAAATGATTTGGAAATTTTTAAATGAATACCGTGTCTGGTATAGTTTGTATGTGATAATGTCAGCTTTTTATTTTCTGATGTTCTATTTGTACCGTCTTCCCTTATCCTATTTTGCAAACAGCTTAGTTTTAAATCTGACTTTTCTTATTTTAATCACTATCTGGCAGTACATCCGATTCAGACGGAAGTTATTAATTTTACATAATTTTGTTTATGTAGAAGAGCTAAGATCCTTAACTGCACCTTCAGAAAAAAGTTATCAAGAGTTGATTACTAAGTTGAAAGATAAAGAAGGAGAAGAACTGCTTGCAGCCAAAACAAAAACAGAAGAACTGCAGAATCTCATCAAAATGTGGTCCCATCAAATGAAAGTTCCTTTATCAGCTCTGTCACTGATGGCACAGACCAATAAACTTGAAGGAAATAAGGTGGAACAGCAGCTGATTAGACTGCAAAACTATCTAGACAATCTGCTGACATATATGAAATTTAGTCAAAACAAAGACGATTTTCGTTTCGAAGACCTTTCCGTGTCGTCCTTGATGCGGCAGCTTATTAAAAAATACCGTGTGAGTTTTCTGGCTAAAGATTTATCTGTAACTATTCAAGGAGAGTGGCAGTTGAAGACAGACAGGAAATGGCTGAGTTTTGCTCTCTCGCAAGTATTGGACAATGCTATTAAATATTCCAAAAATAATGGCACCATCGCTATTAATATCGAAGATAAACGTATAACGCTGTCAGATCAAGGTATCGGAATACTGGATGAGGATCTGCCGCGAATTTTTGAGGAAGGCTTTACCGGATACAACGGGCACCAGCATCAAAAAGCGACAGGTTTGGGACTTTACATGACCAAGCAGGTTTTAGAAAACTTAAACCTCGCTATAAAAATTAACAGCCAAGTTGACAAAGGAACAGATGTCATTATTTTTAAAAAATAAAAGTATAGTCGCTAATGAGGCAAGGACAAAAGTCCTGCCTCATTTTGCTTTTTTAATCAGATGAGTTTGGCCAAGTGGTTGACTGGAAGTTCTCATCCCTTGTTGTACATCGATTTTTGCCCCACTCTCTTCTCTAGTTTGGTTCCTAACGGCTGCAAAAAGGATGGATTTTTTTATGAAAAAAATATATAATAGTGTTAGTTAATAAACTAACAAAAATACGACTAATGTGGAGGGATTAGGTCTATGGGCTATTTCGATTATTCACGAGAGTCAACATCAGATATTGCCTTTATCGATATGAAATCCTTCTATGCCAGTGTAGAATGTGTGGCGCGCGGCCTGCACCCTTTAAAAACATCACTGTGTGTCATGAGCAGAGCTGAGAATGCCAGCGGCTTGATCTTATCTTCGTCGCCTATGTTTAAAAAAGTATTTGGCAAATCAAATGTCAGCAGAGCTTATGATTTGCCGTTTGACGTTCACACACGGCGATTTTCTTACTATAATGCCAAGCGGCAAGGTCTTCCAGTAACACCGGAATTTGTTAAATATATCGAAGCTTGGGCGAAAGCAACTTTTATTGTGCCGCCGCGGATGGATACTTATATCGAAAAGAATATTGAAATTCAGCATATTTTTCAAAATTATGCAAGCATTGAAGATATTTTACCTTACTCTATCGATGAAGGCTTTATTGATTTGACATCATCTCTGAACTATTTTGTTCCTGATAAAAATATCAGCAGAAAGGAAAAGTTAGAGACAGTCTCTGCTAACATTCAGAGGGATATTTGGCGAAAAACAGGCATTTATTCAACAGTTGGCATGTCGAATGCTAATCCTTTGTTGGCCAAGCTGGCTCTTGATAATGAGGCCAAAAAACGCAAAACCATGCGTTCAAATTGGTCATACGGTGATGTTGAGAGCAAGGTCTGGGCTATTCCTAGGATGACTGATTTTTGGGGCATTGGCAGGCGTATGGAAAAACGTCTGAATAAACTGGGTATTTTTTCTATCAAAGAACTGGCTAATTTTAACCCTGATATTTTGAAGAAAGAACTTGGTATTATAGGTGTTGATCTCTTTTTTCACGCCAATGGTATTGATGAAAGCAATGTTCATCAGCCTTACAAAGCGAAATCCAGAAGCTTAGGCAACTCACAGGTACTGCCAAGAGATTATTGCAAGCAGGCTGATATTGAGTTGGTTTTTAAGGAAATGGCAGAACAGGTAGCCATTCGCCTGCGAAAAGCACATAAAAAAGCAAGTAATGTATCCATTTATGTTGGCTTTTCAAAAACAGAACATAAAAAACATATTCAGGCGCAGATGAAAATTGAGCCAAGCAATAGCACCAAACAATTAATGGATTATGTCCTGACAATCTTTCGTAAGAAATACAGGTCAGGAGCTGTCAGGCATATCAGTGTCACCTATTCCGGTTTGGTTGATGACTCTTACGGCCTGATTTCCCTTTTTGATGATGCTGAAAAAATTGAAAAAGAAGAAAGGCTCCAGTCGGCGATTGATGGCATTAGGGATCGATTTGGCTTTACCATGATCCAAAAAGCCAATGCCCTGCAAGAAGCTTCACGCAGTTTAGAGCGCAGCCGCTTAGTGGGAGGGCACTCTGCTGGAGGATTGGACGGATTAACATGATTGACCGCAGTTATTTGCCTTTTCAGTCCGCACGGGAACATCAAGACCGAGGGATAGAAAAGTGGACAGGTTTTTTCTTATCAGAGCATACAAGTTCATTAATCAAAGATAAAAGAAAGAAGACACTCTCAAGTAATTTAGAGGATACTGAAAAACAAACCTTAATCGGACAGCTGTATACCAATAGGTTGACTGGTATTTTTACGGTGAACGACAAACAGAGCTGCAGAACCTTAACCGGTCAAGTTACAGAAGTCAGCTCACATTTTGTGACGATCAAAAATAACCGTCGTCATTATACGGTTCGATATCAGGATATTTTAGCCGTAAACCTTTGGAAATCGCAGTGAATGAAGTCAAATACAAGCCAGTACAGACTTCTTATCAGGCAAGGAGAAGGAGCAGCGGCAATCAAAAATGGCAGTCCCCATTATAAGGTACTGCCGTTTTTGATTATAACTTATCCAGAGCGTTTTTCTGCTCATCATTAACAATATGTGTATAAAGATCTGTAACTTGAGTGCTGGCATGCCCCAGCTGATGGCTGACCAAAACTTGGGACTTAGTAGCATCATACAAGCGGGTTGCAAGTGTGTGCCGCAGTTTGTGCGGAGTTACCCGGACTTTAAAATCTTCTGAGTACTTAGCAACCATCTTTTCGATACTGGAAGCATCAATGCGGTTGGGGACACCGCGGTATTCCGTCAAAAAGAGAGCAGTATCCTGTTTTTCAGCCTTATAACGCGGCTGACGAACAGCTAAATACTGTTCTAAATAGGGTTTAGCAAAAGCAGCTACATTGACAGAATCACGTTTGCCGCCCTTGCGGGTAATCTCAATAACCATCATTTTTATATTGAGGTCTTTTAAATCTAAATTGACAGCCTCAGACAGCCGAACACCAGATGCTAAAAGCAGAGCGATAATCGCTAAATCGCGTTCTTTATTTTTTCGGAAAGATGATTTCGCACGATTGGACAGCTTATTTTCATATTCACAGTCAATATACTCAAGAAAGGCGGCTGTTTCATCCCCTAAAAAGAGCTTTTGTTTAATATTTTCAGCACGGGCAGCCAGAGTTTCCTTTTTCTTTTTGGTTGCCACTTTTTTCATAACATTTCGATAGAAGTAGGGTTCACCGTTTTTGTCTTCGACCTCTTCTGTCAAATATTTAAAGAGACTGGAAAGTGCAGATAAGGTACGGTTGACCGTTGTCTGTGATACCCCCTGTTTCGTTGAGTAAGTGTTTAAAGAGGGCCGTTCGCGCAGATAAAGAACAAACGCTTCCATATCCTTTTTCGACAAATGTTCCAAAACAGCCAAATCAATATCAGCAATCTTGACAGCATCTGAAATGCCAGATTCAATAACCCAGTCTAAAAATCTTTTATACTCCTTGAGATATTCATACAAGGTTGTAAAACTGTAAGGCACAGTGAGTTTTGATTGGTAATAATCCAAAATATACCAGGGCATCACCGTCTTAAGTTCCTCAATTTTTTCCAAAAGCACTTCCCGTTTCATATTTTTAAATACTCCTTAGCAATCATAAGTCTATCTATAATGAGAGTATAACATAAGTAAGAATGTATTTCAAGAAAATTACAGTTTTTCGGAAAGACATTAGAGAGAATCCGCGAGAGAAATGATGAGTGGCTGACGTCTGGAGGCTGCTTTTTCAAGCAACTTCCCCTAGACAAACCAACAACGAAATCGAAGATTTCGGACTTGCTGCCGTTTCCTTTTGCGTTTTTTAGCAGCTTAGCCCTTATAGCTTAAAGCGAAAAAATAAGAAGACTGTTAAAATCAGTCTTCTTTGCTTGCTTATTGATTCTATTTTTAATAAAGGGTCTGGCACATAATAAATCCTGGTCCTGTTTGCTTTGCGAAGATTGGGCGGATTTGTGAGACCCCATATTTTCAATTTCATGCACTTCTTTTATTATTTTACATAATTTTTATTACGTAAAATGATCTCACAAATAATACAGCAGTTCATAGCAGATGAGAACACTAATAATGCTGAACAAGGAACCAATTAAATAATACTCAGCAAAAGCTTGGTTCTTAGAAATTTTGTCATAGCGGGCGATGGATTTGGCTGTAAAAACAAGACCGATTGAGGCATACTGGCCGCTGATAAGGAAAAGGGCCATAATTAGTCTTTCCAGCAATCCGATAAGGGCCCCTGCTCCTGTTATGGTAGCGTCGTCCTCATCTTGAACTTGGTATTTGCTGAAAAAAAGTTTAAAGACAATATTGATGGGTTTTGTTATTAAAACAAGCAAAAAAATGAGGCATAGAATATCAGCCGCCGCGAAAAGCCAAGATGGTCTATTGATATAGGGTTCAGCTAAAAGATAAGCGGCAAAGATAAAAACATAATGAAGCAACTGATCAATAATAAAAACTTGCCGGTCCCATTTTTTACCAGCTAATTTAGGATTAAGGTAAAATTTGCCGCTGTCGATGATACAATGGCTCACTAAAACAGCCAGTAAAAAATGCCAAGCTGATGGAACCAGAGAAATACAGATAAATAGAGGGATAGATACAATGAATAGGTGTTTTAAGAGTGTAGGCCGATCACTCGCTTTTTTCTCCGCCATTTTCTGACTTTGCCATTGAAAATCAGCTAGAAAATGAGCAATTAAAGCTAAAAGCAAAAGAGGGTTGCTGTGCAAGTAGGCCGAAAAAGATAAATTTCCAAGCATGTCTGTCATTCTCCTTCTTTGGGGTGGATACTGCTTAGCATCATATCTGCAGCCGCGTTGCGGCTCCGCAGATAGTGTTTCAAACCGCTGGCTTTAAGGCGTTTAGTAAAGCCGCTGGGCTTAATTCCTAAGGTTTCTGCTATTTTTTGATGCTCAAACTGTTCCTGATAAATATCTTCTGCTAACAAAGCTTGTAAAACCGCCGTTTGGTTGGCTGTCCACTTAGATTTTATAAAATCTCCAGCTGAGAGCAGGCTATTAACCGTGTTTTGAATCAGCTGATTGTCACAATGCAAAGCAATGTGACTTGTTCCATAGTCGTTCTTATCATGAATACTGTCGATTGCTGCCCGTGCTAACCAAAATGCGGGGCCGTCCGAACCAATACTTTGCACTTGATTGATGGCTGTCGACATTTTACCCACCCCTATCCCGAAGCGAACTTCAATAGGATGTAAAGCGATGGCTATCTCATCAATTAAGTGAAAAATATTATTATTAGGTATTAGTAAAGCTTGAAATTCATCACCAGTTGTTACTGTAAAGGGTGAAGCGACAATGGTTTTATATTTTTGGTTAACCTCCTCCATCAGAGACAGCAATTGCTCTTGAACTTGGCTTCTTCTTTCCAGTTTTTTGGAATTAATCAAGTCACCTATAATCGCTATATAAATCATAGTTCTCTCCTTTTTGTCCATTATAACAGACAAAAAGAAAAATGTCTATCTAAACAGACATTTTTGAAATGATCTTTTCCTCATACTGCGGATAAACGACCGCTGCTTCTTCCAGCCAGTGAGTGTAAATGTAATTCTGCTATTAACATAAACGACATAAAGTAAGGTCGCCGCTAAGGATAAAAGTGACGAAAGAAAAGCCGTTTTTGCCAGTGGAGTGTACTGATAAGTCGCTGTGATTTCATGCATCCCTGGCGGAAGCTGAATCATGGCTGAACCGCTGATTGGATTTAGAGATACTGGGATGGTTTTACCATCAAGTGAAATCACCTGCCCTTTATAATGGAAAAGGGGTAAATCAACATTTTGAGTTTCTGCTGCTGGATTATCTATAGTGAAATAACTGTAAGTATTTGTAAATTTCGCCTTGCTTTCCAGCTGCTCAGCAGAACCACTGATAAAAACGCGATGATGAACCTTGCTGTCCATATCGTAAATTTCTCTTTCCCTGTTTTCAGAATGATTAGCATAATCCATCATCATGACCGAATTAGTTAATTTCTTCAAGTTATTACGGCTGGAAAGTTCCCCAACAGGATTTGCGGGATAACGATTAGCTCCGTCAAAAGTTTTGTAACAGGCATTATTGTGAATAAACATCAAAAATATCAGCAAAATAAGATAAGCACGATGATTTTTAAAGTGGCTTTGTCCCAGAAACTTTGTGATTAAAAACAGAGCGAGTAATGTGATATAAGCATTGAGCCGCCACATAAACTGAATGGTCTCCCCTAAAACAGGAAAAGAATTGCCTAAGGGCGTTTCCAGAATAATTAAAGCAAGGGTAAGAGTCAGTATATAGTAATCCTCTCGTTGGAATTTTTTGACAAAAACGAGAAGCAAAAACAAACTTAATAAGACAGCTAACCCAAAGGTATGCTGATAAAGGTTGTTGGAAAGAGCAAAGGAAATAATCTCTTTTAGCGGCTTCACATCAAAATGTTCAAAAAGTTTGCCGGGAACGTTCAAATGCTGGTAACTCAGCTGTTCAAGCATTGGAAAAAACTGAAAACTCCCCATAGCCAGAGCGGCCAGTCCTGCCAGCCCTAGATATATGCTTCTGGTTAACCGCTTATCGGTAAACCAAATAGCTGTCAGGTAAATGAAAGCGACTAAAACAGCAGTTAGTACAAAGGATAAAATATGGCTATAAATAATCAAAGTCAGACCAAAAGATAAATAATACCATCTTTTGCAGCTGCCTCTAAGAATTAAGTAAAGTCCGCAAAAAACAAGCGGCAGAAAGGTAATTGCCACAAGTTCTCCTGCAGCAAACCGTATAAGAAAGTTACCTAAGCGGTATGCTGCAAAAGTATAAAACAAGGCAAACAGATGGGCCGTTTGGCGCGAAGCCAGAATCTTAAAAGATGAAAAATAAGCAATTAGATAAGTCAGACTGGTTAAAAAATACAAATAAATTATCCAGGAAGTGTAAAAATCACGGAAAACGGCATACAGTAAATAATAAGGATAATAAGTCAAATAAGGGTAAAAGAAATTGATCCCCAGCCCAACCTTATAAAAAGACTGAAAGTTTACAGGACTCTGCCAGATATTCGCCAGACCGCGGACTCTGTCAATATGGAAGTGCAAATCATCACCATATAGCCCGCCGCTGCTTCCAAGAATGATGGGCCCAATATAAAGCAAGGCTATTAAAAAAGATATTATAACGACTCGCCAGCGGTCTGGCAGGGTGATAAAACGTTCTTTAACTGTACGGTAAATTTCTTTGGCGGCAAATAGGATCTTTTTTAATTTTAATGCCACAGTAGACGGGTATGAATTCATTCAGAGCTGCTCACTTCTATTTATATCTGACTATCGTTTCATTTATGCAGGCGGTCTGGTCTAAATAAACGAATGTTATTACTTCTTGCGTTTTTTCTTAGCTTTTCTGATTTTATTAGCCTGCCGCTTCATGGCCTGTTTCATAGCAAAGGATCCGACCTTGCCTTTAAGGCCGCCGCCCATCATTTGGCTAAGGTCCATATTACCTCCGTCTAATGCTGATAAATCAGGCACCCCAGCGGAACCGCCTTGCCCCATCATTCCTTCGAGTGCTGACATATCCATACCATTTGTTTGCTTTGGCATATTATTAGGATTCAGTCCCATGTCTTTCATCATCTTATTCATATCGCCGGACATGACACCCTGCATCATTTGTTTAGCCTGATTAAAGTCTTTAATAAACTTATTGACCTCTACAAAACTGTTGCCAGATCCTGCTGCAATCCGACGGCGGCGGCTCGGGTTTAAAAGATCTGGGTTTTCCCGCTCTTGCGGGGTCATTGAGGACACAATCGCTCGCTTTCTGGCAATCTGCTGCTCATCAACTTTAAAATTAGCTAAAGCAGGATTGCTGGCTACACCGGGCAGCATTTTGAGCAGATCCTCCATCGGTCCCATATTCTGAACCTGATCCAGCTGGTCAATAAAATCGTTGAAATCAAAGGTATTCTCCCGCATTTTCTCAGCTAATTCCAGCGATTTTTGCTCATCATATTCTTGACTGGCTTTTTCAATAAGAGTGAGGAGGTCTCCCATTCCTAAAATGCGGCTGGCCATACGGTCGGGATGGAAAGTCTCAATATCAGTGATTTTCTCACCAGTTCCGGTAAATTTAATCGGCTGACCAGTGATTTCACGGACAGAGAGAGCTGCACCGCCGCGTGTATCGCCGTCAATTTTAGTGAGAATAACACCAGTGATATCTAACTGTTTATTAAACTCATCAGCAACATTCGCCGCTTCCTGCCCAATCATACTATCAACAACAAGCAGAATTTCGTCAGGCTTAGCCAAGGCTTTAACATCACGAAGCTCTTCCATAAGCTTTTCATCGATTTGCAGGCGGCCGGCTGTATCAATCAAAACATAGTCGTTATGATTCTCTTTGGCCTGAGTTAACCCCTGAGCCACAATCTCTACTGCAGAATGCTCAGTTCCCATATCAAAAACAGGAACATTGATTTGAGCACCGATTGTTTTCAGCTGGTCAATAGCTGCCGGACGGTAAATATCTGCCGCAATCAGCAAAGGGCGGGCACTTTCTTCTTTGACAAGTTTGTTGGCTAATTTCCCGGCGAAAGTTGTTTTACCAGCTCCTTGAAGCCCGGCCATCATGATGACCGTTGGAATTTTAGGGGCTTTTTGGATTGCCGCAGTTTCAGAGCCAAGTATTTCCGTTAATTCTTCATTGACAATTTTAACGATTTGTTGTGTCGGATCAAGCGTGTCAATAATTTCATGTCCTACAGCACGCTGGCGGACACGTTTGATGAATGTTTTGACCACAGGAAGGGCGACGTCAGCTTCAAGCAAGGCCAGACGAATTTCCTTGGTAACTTCCTGTACTTCTTTTTCTGATAATTTTTTCTTTCCACGGATATTTTTAAAAACATTCTGCAGGCGTTCCGTTAAACTTTCAAAAGCCATAATCTTCTTATCTCCTTAACTTAAAAGCGATTCTTTATGTTTTTCTGTGAGCAATCTTTTGCTGCTAGACTGCTTACGATTTCTAATTGTCGATACTTGACAGGATGTCAATTTTTTCTTGCAGAAATGCATCATCAGGATACTTCTCTTTTATTTCAGTAAAAATTTCATCGCGGACAATATAGTCGGAATACATATGCAGCTTCATCTCATAATCTTCTAAAATTTTTTCTGTGCGTTTAATATTATCATAAACAGCCTGACGGCTGACCGCAAACTCTTCTGCTATTTCAGCTAAACTGTAATCGTCAGCATAATAGAGCTCAATATAATTCATCTGTTTATCAGTCAGCAAAGCCGCATAAAATTCAAAAAGAGCATTCATACGGTTCGTTTTTTCAATTTCCATAAGCCATATTATACCAAAAAACAGCCTATTTTAACAGCTAATTTCCATATTTCCTTTAAGATAAAAGCCCCTTAAAACGCAAACGGAAAATGGCAGTAAGTCCGAAATCTGTGATTTCGCAGGCAGGATCCCCTGTCAATACAATTGGAAGGGGCGCGGCAAACCAGACTGAAAAATTCTTCCGAAGCTGTTCCAATTGTCAAAAAGACTTTTCCTTTCCGATACGATATAATAGAGATATAGAGCAAAATACAGATTAGAAAGGTTTGCTTATGATTCATAACCATGATTTACTTTTTGCGGAAGTTGGCAAAAAACGCCGGCTCCATATCTATCTGCCAGATGATTATTATGAAAATAATCAGCCTTATCCAGTGATGTATTTTTTTGATGGGCAGAATCTTTTCTTTGATCAGGCTGCTACCTACGGGAAATCTTGGGGGCTTTCCGAATTTATGCAGTCTTTTAGCAAACCGATGATTATTGTCGGCCTGGAATGCGGTCACGAAGGCAATGAACGTTTATCGGAATATTGTCCTTATGATGTCACATCTCCTTATTTCGGTCATTTTACAGGGATTGGGCAGCAAACGATGGAATGGCTTGTGCAGAAAGTTAAACCCTTCATCGATACCACTTATACGACTTATCCTTTTCGCGAAGCAACAGGTATTGCTGGATCTTCTATGGGAGGCTTAATGGCTCTGTATGCTGCAGGCGCCTATAACCATATCTTTTCTAAAGCAGCCTGCGTCTCATCAGCTATCCAGCTTTGCCTGCCTCAGATCACAGATGATTTAGCTCGCTCTGCTATTGATAGCAATACGCGTATCTTTCTCTCCTGGGGTACTGAAGAAAGTCCTAAAGATGCCGACGATATATGGCAAACTTCAACAGCTAAAGCTAACAAACAGGTTGCTGCTTATTTTTCAGACAGACAGGCTGCGGCGTATCTTTATTGTCAAGAGGGCGGTCAGCACCGCGAAGCTGACTGGGAAAAACAGGTCCCTCTTTTTATGGACTTTCTGTGGCTGCATTAATTATTCTCTAAGTAGAATTCAAACCTGTCGCCAACATATTCACTGCGCACAAATTCAAATGGTGTTCCGTCAGTAAAATAAGAGACCTGAGTTAAAGCTAAAATAGCGTGTCCTTTTACAATACCAAGGTAATTGGCCACACGTTCACTGGCGTTTTTGGCATAGATGGTTTGCTGACTTTTCCCGATTTCATAGCCATAGTTCTGCAAAGTCTGGAAAAAATGTTCCGTTATGGCTGTACGTTCAAAGTGGCGTATTAATTTTTCCGGAATAGCCGCTACTTCGAAAACCAAGGGAACTTTATCTGCAAATCGAACACGTTCCATGCGGATAACAAAGTCAGAGGGGTTCAGCTGAAGCTGCTGAATTTCCGTTTCTGTAGCCAATTGTTTTTGATATGAAATCAGTCGACTCGATGGGGTTTTCCCTTGTGAACGGACAATTTCAGTAAAACTGGTCGTCCCGCGCATTTTTTCCTGAACACGGTGGCTGGCAATATAGGTTCCGCTGCCGATTCGGCGCTCCAAAAGCCCCTCGTCAACAAGCAGGGTTATTGCTTGACGCAGCGTCATCCTGCTGACTTGAAAATCATCTGCCAAGTCTCTTTCGCTGGGCAGACGCTCCCCAATTTTCCAAACACCATCATCAATATCTTTTTTTATGGTATCATGAATCTTGATATAAGCCGGAATCATTAATTAACCTCTCTTGAGAATACTTTATATTTCATTCTATCATATTTTCTTTAAGACATCTTCCAAAGGTGCTTAACGGATTTTTCGAGAAACACTATGCATTAAAAGCCATGCGCAAACATGCTTTGTATATCTTATAAAAAAGAAGGCCGAAGAGATGTTTCTTCGGTCTTTAATTAATAACATTGTTGGAAACAGCTTCATTTGAATTGTCTGAAAAATGAATAGGGTTGAAATTCCTATCAGTCTGGCTTTCTTTATAGCGATTAACAATACTGGAAGTGAACGTATTGTAAGCTACGACAATCAGACCGGTATCAGACGAGTGCTGGCCGATTGTCGCTCCGTAGGCTACAAGATTGCCCGTCTCATCTGTATAAGGAAGAAAAGAATTATTAGTAACGGTAATGTTGTCGCAAAGATGTTTGATTTGGTTAAAGCTGCTGTAGTTAGGGTCGAGATTTTGAATTAGACCACCATCCCAAGTCCCTTTATTATCTGCAGCATCGAACTGAATAGCCTCCGCATAATAATCGTGCGCATCTGCTTCACTAGGAATACCAGTTACCGAAGTCAGTTCCGGAGCATAGCCAATAAAGCGGTTGCTGTCAAAAACGGAATTCTGTAGACCGCCTAAATCGAAGATATGACTGCTTTTTTTGTGGACCATGGTAAAGGTATTGTTATTTATATTCCAATTATCACCGTGATCTGCCATAATCATGAAATGAGCACCAGTTTCAAGATTATCAGCTCTAAACTCAATTCCGGACATAGTAAAATTTCTAACACCGTCAGCAGCCCCTGTTCCAGTCGCAAAGCCGAACCAATAAGCTGTCCCCTGCACTTTTAGGCGAGTATTGCTCCCCCTAAGGACGGTATCGGAAGACAGAGTGATGTAATCTTGCTGAGGGGTGTCGCTGCCGATTAAGAATTCTCCGCTCGGTAAGCTGAGAACTGTTCCCGGAGTTTCAGCCGCATAAGCAAAGGCCTCCCGCAGTATTTCATTATTCTCTGCGGCTGTATTAGCAGAATCCAGAGGCACCCAATACACATCACCTAGAGCCGATTCAGGAACATTGCTTAATGTTTCTCCGCTGTCCAGAGTAACATCGTATTTGTAGCCGCCTTCTTCGTTTGAATAATTGGGGGCGACATTATTGATTGTTGCTGCCTGCCCCTTATAGGCTGCTAGATTTTCACCATCCAAATCACTCCCAGCTTCATTAGCAATCTGAACAAGATCCCCCTTGTCATAATTAGGATCTGCGACTTCCACCAGACTCTCTTCACTGACCCCTTCCAGATTGGAACCATCCTTGAAAGTCACTTGATAGGTATAAGTAACATTTTTTTCATCATCCTCTTTTGAATGAATTTTTTTGATATTCCCTACCCAGTTATGATAATGCGCTAAATCTTGGCCTTTGCTTGTTTTGTCAGCAGTTGAAGAAATCTGGATTTCCTGCCCCTGCTGAAAAACAGACTGATTTCTTTCCTTGAAAAACATCACATAAAGCACAGAGAAGCTTCCTGTTACTGCAAATAAAGTTAAAACTGATATCAAAAGAATCCCCAATGAAATTAACTCACGCTTTCGAAACAGACCCTTCTTTTTCCGCTGTCTTCTGTCCATACTCACCCCAATATTTAATACTACAGTATTTTATTTTATCATACTTGCCTGCTGTTTGCCAAAAAGATTTGCCCAAAAAAACTAAAAATTTCTGTTTATCTGACTGTTTGAAAGCAAAAAGTCCGAAAGCCTTAATGCCAAACAAAGCATTTTATGCTACAATAAAGTGGATACTGCCAGTCTCAGACTGATGTGAAAAAGAAAGGAAAACAATGACTGATAATTCGAGTGTACTCAATGATATTGAAAAAATTATTGTGCTTGACTACGGCAGCCAGTATAATCAGCTTATCGCCCGGCGAGTTCGTGAATTAGGCGTTTTTTCTGAGCTAAAAAGCCACAAGATCACAGCCGATGAAGTAAAAGCGCTTAATCCAATTGGAATTATTCTTTCCGGAGGGCCGAACTCTGTTTATGCTGATGATGCTTTTGGTATTGATACTGCTATTTTTGAACTGGGAATCCCTATTCTGGGCATCTGCTATGGTATGCAGCTTTTGACTGAACAGCTCGGAGGAAAAGTTGTCCCTGCGGGCTTGACAGGCAGCAGAGAATACGGACAGTCAAGACTGCATGTAAGAAAAGAATCGCAGCTGTTCGCTGATACACCTCAGGAACAGACTGTTCTTATGAGCCACGGCGATGCTGTTACAGAGCTTCCGCCGGGATTTGACTTAATCGGTGAATCGAACGACTGCCCTTATGCTGCTATCGAAAATACAGATAAACATATCTATGGCATCCAGTTTCACCCTGAGGTCCGGCATTCTGAATACGGCAATGATATTTTAAAGAATTTCGCCCTTAAGATTTGTCAGGCAAAGGCAGACTGGTCCATGGCAAATTTTATCGACATGGAAATCAGCCGCATTCGTGAACAGGTCGGCAGCCAAAAAGTTTTGCTGGGGCTTTCCGGCGGTGTTGATTCATCAGTCGTTGGAGTGCTCCTGCAAAAAGCGATCGGTGATCAGCTGACCTGCATCTTCGTCGATCATGGTCTGCTGCGCAAAAATGAAGGCGATCGGGTTATGAATATGCTTGGCGGCAAATTCGGCCTCAATATTATTCGGGCAGATGCTGCTGAACGCTTTCTAAATCTTTTAACTGGCATTTCTGATCCTGAACAAAAGCGCAAAATTATCGGTAATGAATTCGTTTATGTTTTTGATGATGAAGCCAGTAAGCTGAAAGATGTACGTTTTCTGGCACAAGGGACGCTCTATACTGATGTTATCGAATCAGGTACAGACACCGCTCAGACCATAAAATCACACCACAATGTTGGTGGGCTGCCCGAAGATATGCAGTTTGACTTAATTGAACCCCTCAATACGCTTTTCAAAGACGAGGTCCGTGCTCTTGGCACTGCTCTCGGAATGCCTGATGAAATTGTTTGGCGCCAGCCTTTCCCAGGACCGGGTTTAGCTATTCGAATCATTGGGGAAGTTACCGCTGTAAAATTAGAAACTGTCCGCGAGTCAGATGCCATCCTGCGTGAAGAAATTGCTGCTGCAGGCTTGGAACGTGATGTCTGGCAGTATTTTACAGTGAATACCGGCGTTCAGTCTGTTGGTGTTATGGGAGACAGCCGCACCTATGATTACACTATCGCTATTCGAGCGATTACATCTGTTGACGGTATGACTGCTGACTTCGCCAAACTGCCGTGGGAAGTTCTGCAAAAAATATCAGTCCGTATTGTCAATGAAGTTAATCATGTCAATCGTGTCGTTTATGACATCACCAGCAAGCCACCGGCAACTGTCGAGTGGGAATAATCAATACAAAAAAATGAGGCGATCTCAGCCTCATTTTATTTTTTAAACAACCGGGTTTGATGCAGTGGCTGATTGAACGTTTTTATCCCATGTTGTGCAGAGATAGCGGCCTCCCTAATCAGCTGTGCGGAGGCGGGCGGCAAAATCGAAATCATCATGTTGTGACAATTCCCGATTTTTGTCCCGCTTTCATTTTTTATCTAAACCCTGCCCGTTGCAATAGCATAAAGGAAGAAAAGGGCAAAGCCAAAGAGATAAATCAAACCGGCGATGGACAAAACCTTAAGCCAGCCCTTAATCTCGTGCTCTTTATTATTGACCAATGAGTAATTGAGATAAGCAAAGATCGGTGTGGTTAAGAAAGAAGCGATCATAGCAAAGCGGAGCATGGTTGCAACATTGCCGGCGAATAAATAAACAATAATAATACCAATAATTGCAGTTAAGGTCATCCAAACATAAAGTGCCTTTTGTGAAGCTTCTTTTTGATTCAGCAGCAGCCGGAGCGATTCATTATTAGCACGCGAATAGCCATCAATAACTGTAATGACCGTACCAAAAATGCAAAGAAAAGCAATGAAAGTAATCAAAAAACGTGACCAGTCGCCCAGAACAGCGGCATACATATTGACAAACTGCGCAATATATTCGGCACTGGCGCTTTGTACTTCTTCTCCTGATCCAAATTGGATAAGTGCTCCTAGTGCTAAGAAAATAAAAGCAAGAACAGCTGTTCCGATGTAGCCGACATTAAAGTCAAAAATACCGTCAAGATACGATATTTTTACCGTCTTGCGTTTTTCGGCAGACCACATTGAATTAATAGCTGAAATTTCAATCGGTGCCGGCATCCAGCCCATCAGAGATACGATGAAGGGCAAAGCAGCCATTTGCCAAGGGGACGGTGCTACAAACCCCGGTGCATATTCACGATGGTTAAACAGTGCAATAACAACAGCAATTACTGTTGCGATGGTCAAGGCTGTCATTACCCATTTAGCAAGGCTATCAAGGAATCGATAACCGCCGATTAAGAGCATAGCCCAAATAATAACAATGATGATAGTTGTCAGCTGTCCGATAGAGAGACCAAAGCCATCAGGAAAAATATTAAAGAGGATAGCGGCTGCTAAAATACCTACTGCTGCTGTGTTAACCAGAGCAGAGAAAATATTCATGATAAAGAAAACCCAAAGGTAAACTTTTCCTTTTTCATTATAGCCTTCAATTAGACTTTTATTATTCTGCAGGGTATATTGACTGCCGAAACGGAAAAAAGGATATTTAAACAAATTAATCAAAAGGATAATAATCGCAAGCTGCCAGCCGTAAATGGCACCAGCCTGCGTCGAAGATACAATATGTGAACCGCCGACAGCCGCAGAGGCCAGCAAAATTCCCGGTCCCACAGCACGAAACTTGCTTTTCCAGGTTGAATGTTCTTCAGTGTGCTCAGTCATAAAAAACTCCTTATATTAAAATAGCGCTGAAAATCCGAATAAACCGAAGGAACCCAGCCTCCCTTATCAGGATTTTAGCCCAAATGCCTTAAATAAAAACATTGAAATGAAAACAAGACCACCTGCAAAGTACCTAGGGATTAAGCAGGGCTGTTTTCAAAATGTTTCGTCTAATCTGAAAAACGTAAATTTTCAGATTATTCTGAAACATAGTCTTTATTTTAAGCTTTTCAAAGCACTTTGTCAACATGCTAAAACTATTTTTTATTCTGGTATTCGAATCTCTAACACACTTTTTTGATAGTATTGAAATACTTGATAAATAATAGATACGGTCATTTAGAAATCTTTACTGTCCCATCTTCATAACCTGAATACATGCTGCTTTTGGGACTGACATACGTTGTCAACCCTGCTGAATCATTATCACCTGTTCCAATCGTAAGTGTATCTTCGCTAAATAAGCAAAAATAAGTCTGGCTATTTTTTTCGAACACTTTCTTATCTGCATCATAAACATAACTGTTTTCCATCCCATCTTCATTTATAATGAGCTGGTTTCCATCTATTATTATCCAAGGGGTTTTATCTAATGAAGCTGTCATAGTGGATAGGTCTTCATCCACCAGATAATAAGTTCCATCTTTTGACCTATGCGAATCAATCTGTGATTTTATCATAGCGAAAATAATAATAACCGGTATGATAAGAAAAATAAGCTTCCGTATTTTTAATTTAAATGGTATACTGCGCCTTCTCCTAATTTTGACGATGTTAAACTAATCGTTTTCCTCATATCAAAACTCCCCTTATTGCTCTGGTGAAATTTTTTCACTGTTTGCTTTAAGGGGAGCGGTTATTTTATGGCTGTTTCTAATTTTTGGGGGTTACCCTATAAACTGCTGGAAGAAATTGACGATTTGCTGCCAAATATTAGCAAAGAAGCCTTTGCCTGATTCAATGGCACTGCTGGCATCAAAATTGAGGTTGATATTGTCAAAAGTTGAACCCGCATTATTAACAATACTGTCTTTAAGTGAGTTCAAGGCTGCTTTAAAACTGCTGTTGTTGATAATTTTAGCATTGGATAAATTAAAAGCGAAATTGACAATCAGAGTAATCTGTTCATTCGTCATAGATGAGGTCAAGCCGTAATTGTCAAGCGTATCTTCCACAATCTTCCTGACATCATCTTTGGTCAAATCAGATCCGCTGTCAGCAACAGCAGTCTTGATATCCGCAAGGGCTACATTTAGTTTATCAGCATCGTAGCCGTCTTTACCCTCATTCTCTGCATTGATATCAGAAAGAGCGTTCAGCTCCTCCTGAGCCAGCTCCTTGCTCTCATCAGATACGTCAGCACCGTTTTCTTCGAGAGAGTAATAGATTCCTGCCAAGGCACTCTCACCTGTTACAGCGATAGGGGCAGCAACAGTAATTTCAGCATGTTCAATTCCCAAGGTAACCGCTGCGTTGCGGTACATATCCTCCGTGACTTTGGTTATGTTTTCTGGGGTTACGATACGGACAGACAGGGTTTCTGATGAACCTAATTTTTGGATTTTTACCGATGAATACAACTGAAGACTTGAATCGTCAGCAACATTCATAATCTTAGCATAGGCAGACGTTGTCAGTGTCTTCACCTCAGTATCTGTCGCACTGTCATATCCGAGCAGAGCAAGGGTTTGGTCACGCTGATCACTGGACAAAGAATAACCGAGAACATAGTCCGGCTGGACATAGGTTTCATCAATCACCTTCTGAATATCGGAATCAGCCGCTTGTACTTTCGCAGCTGTAAGGCAAAGCAAAAAAGCAAGACCTAAGCTTAAAAAAATTTTTTTAATACGCATAATTGTCCTTTCTTAATTTACTGGATAATGAGACTTTATTATACCACTTTCAGCCGTTTCTGGCTTTTAAAAACATTGGCCAGCCCTGTTTTATTCATGCAGTTCCAAAGGCAGACCATCTGGGTCAAAAAAGAAAGTCATCTTTTTGCCGGTATAATCATCATAACGAATAGGTTCAACAAAAATCCCCAGATTTTCTAACTCAGCTTTAACTTCTTCTACGTTTTCAGCATAGAAGGCAAGATGGCGCAGACCGCATGCCTCACGCGGCCAATCCGGCAGACCGATGCGGGCTGGCGGTGCTGAATAAGCAGGATCAGTTAATTTGTTGCCAAAAATTTCCAGTTCAATATCACCGCACTTTAAATCTAATTTGTAGTCATGCCGCTCCGGCCGGTGATTTTCTCTTATAATGGAAAAACCCAGTTTGTCAACATAGAATTCACGAGATTTATCATAATCAGAAACGATTAAAGCAATATGGTGGATAGAATCAAGTTTCATAGCGCTTCTCCATTTATTTTGTTTTATCAGTTATAAAAAAAGAAGCAGACAAAAACGTTAACTTCGTTTGACTTGTTCTGCTTCTCTTCCTTTAACACAAGTTATACATCTTTCAGATACTAACAGCTTCAAGCTAACACTTCCAGTCTGTCCCTAAAGTCCTACACCCATTTTCAGTAAGATCTTAGGATTAGGCTGTATCGGTTTTTTAAAGCGATATTTGGTTGTAAGAAGTATTAAAAGCTTGTTTTATTTCAGCGGAAGCTTGCTTAAAGGAAACAGATGTTTCTAGCGTTCCATGAACAATAATCCGATTGGTAGCTTCTGCATCCGTACAGGTTACCAAGGTCACTTCGCTGGTTCCGGGACTGTCATTGAGAACTTCGATATGATCGGGGCTGACTGATTCAACCCGATCGATGATGTAGGTATAGATCATCTCCTTATCGGTTAAATAAATTTTCATTCCATCTTTCGCTTTTGTCAAAGGCGAAAAAAGCATTTGCGATGAACCATTTATACCAAAGACATGATGGCTGGCCAGAGCATAGTTGTTTTCACCGCCCATCAGCTGATCCTCTTTCATCGTTCCAGCACCATACATCAGTTCGGTGTTGCCTAAGCCCTTAAAAATAGGTAAATTAATACCGACCTCAGGAATAGCTATGCCTCCGATAACCGGTAGTTTTTGAGCTGCTATCTGCGCTTCCAGTATCGCCTCTGTACTGATAGACTCTACTGCTTCAAAATCATAACTAGCCTTTTTCTTCGCATTTTCCTGAAGGGTCTTTCTGGAAACATTAGTCACCTGGTATTTATTTGAATTCCAAGCAATCAGCGTATTGCGAATTGACTTGTTAAAAATTAAAGCCAAACCAATAATAAGCAAAAGGCTAAAAATAAACCAGCGCAGGAAATTTTTTAGCTTTCCCCTCTTAGTGTTGCGTGTCGATCTTTTTTTCATTTTTCCTCAATTATCTTATCAGTCTTCTGTCTCGTTCGCCTCAGGCTCAACCAGAGCGAAGGTAACAATTTTAGCCTCTTTAGCAAGCTTCATCACTTTAACACCCAAAGTCGCCCGGCCAGTCTGCGAAATGTTGGCAACATTTGTCCGAATAAGCACACCTGTATCAGTGATGAGCATCAGATCTTCATTGCCGCTGACGGTTGCCAGTCTGGCAAGAGGACCATTCTTATCGGTAATATTAGCCGTTTTAATACCCTTACCGCCGCGGCCTTTAGTTGGGTATTCGCCGGCAGCTGTCCGTTTGCCGTAGCCTTTTTCAGTGACGATGAGTACTTCTTGTTCATCAGTTATACGAGAAGCACCTACAACTTTATCACCGCTGCGCAAATTAACACCGCGTACACCGCTGGCAGAACGCCCCATGATACGGACAGCACTTTCGTTGAAACGGACAGAGTAGCCTGTTCGGGTTCCGATAATGATATCATCCTGTCCTTCAGTCAGAATAACATTGATTAACTCATCCTGTTCTCTTAATTTGAGGGCTTTGAGCCCATTCTGCCGAATATGGCTGAATTCCGAAACACTGGTCCGTTTGACAACTCCCTGTCTTGTTGTAAAGAAGAAATACTTGCCTTGAACTTCCTCATGTCGGGCGTTGATAATCGTTTGAATCGTTTCATTCTCATCCAGTTTCAAAAGATTGACAATCGGCAGCCCTTTAGCTGTTCTTCCGTATTCCGGAACCTCATAGGCCTTCAGACGGTAAACACGGCCGAAGTTGGTAAAGAAGAGTAATGTATCATGCGTACTTGTTGAAACAAGTTCAGAGACAAAATCATCTTCATTGACACCTGTCCCCTGCACACCGCGGCCACCGCGTTTTTGTGCTCTAAATTCGCCCTGAGCCAAACGCTTAATGTAACCTTTGTTAGAGAGAGTAATCAGCACATCCTCTTCTTCAATCAGGTCTTCATCTTCAAGCGACAGGACTTCTCCAACCATCAGTTCTGTTCGCCGTTCATCAGCATACTTACGTTTGATATCATCAAGTTCTTCTTTGATAATGGCAATCACACGCTCCGGTTTCGCCAGAATATCTGCTAAATCAGCAATCAGCGCTAATAACTCATCATACTCAGACTGAATCTTATCCCGTTCTAAACCGGTCAGTCGGCGCAGACGCATATCAAGGATCGCCTGACTTTGACGTTCGGACAATTTAAACCGGCTCATCAGCTCTGCCTGTGCAATCAAGTCGGTCTCGCTGTTACGGATAATCCTGATCACTTCATCCAAATGATCAAGGGCGACAAGCAGCCCCTCTAAAATATGAGCTCTGCTTTCTGCCTTTTCTTTATCGAATTCCGTCCGGCGGACAATAACTTCTTTCTGGTGGGCGATATAGTTATCAATAATCTGCCGCAAAGAAAGAATTTTAGGAACGCCGTTTTCAATAGCCAGCATATTAAAACTGAAGTTAGTCTGCAGGCTGGTCAGCTTAAAAAGATTATTCAAGATAACATTGGCCGAAGCATCGCGGCGGACTTCTATGATAAAACGAACCCCTTCACGGCTCGATTCATCGCGCACTGCTGTAATACCTTCCACTCGCTTTTCCTGAGCCAAACGGACGATATGCTCATGGACTTTTGTCTTATTAACGCCGTAAGGAAATTCGGTGACAACAATCCGTTCACGGCCGCTTTTGCTTGTTTCAATTTCTGTTCGGGAGCGAAGCACAATAGATCCCTTGCCTGTATCATAAGCCTTATGAATTCCAGACTTTCCCATAACCAGAGCTCCGGTTGGAAAATCCGGACCCGGAATGACTTCCATCAATTCACGTGTCGTTGCTTCTGGTTTATCCATTACTAATTTAACTGCATCGATGGCTTCACCGAGATTATGCGGCGGAATATTGGTTGCCATACCTACGGCAATCCCAGTTGCGCCATTTACCAGAAGATTTGGAAAGCGGGCAGGTAAGGCCAGCGGTTCCCTTTCGCTGCCATCATAGTTATCTTGGAAATCAACCGTATTTTTATTAATGTCACGAAGCATTTCCAAAGCAATTTTGCTCATTCGCGCTTCAGTATAACGCTGAGCAGCAGCCCCGTCTCCGTCCATAGAGCCAAAGTTTCCATGGCCGTCTACCAGCATATGCCGATAGGACCACCACTGAGCCATCCGCACCATAGCTTCATAAATGGATGAGTCTCCATGCGGGTGGTATTTACCCATGACATCCCCTGTAATACGGGCTGATTTTTTATGGGGTTTGTCAGGTGTTACACCAAGCTCGTTCATACCATATAGAATGCGGCGATGTACTGGTTTTAAACCATCTCTGACATCTGGAAGCGCACGAGCAACAATAACACTCATCGCATAATCAATGAAACTTGTTTTCATTTCACTTGTCAGATTAACATCGACTAAATTTTTATCCTGCATTGATAAATGCCCCTTTTCTAGTATAAAACTCTATTCTATTATACCATAATTTGCGTAAATCTGGACAGTTCTTAGACTAAGTTCATTCCTTAAAATGATACGATAGAGATACCAAGCAAAAAAACGCTGCCGGATTCCGTCAATCTGCTCTGTTAAGCCCATTTTCAGACGGCTGGACAGACTGATGAAATACTGAAAAGGCTATTTTCATATTCATAAATTCTCCTTCTAAATCACTATACACATCAGCCGCTTTCATGATTTTCAAGATTTAGGCCGTGACATAATAGTCTTAACATGTTAGAATATAAGTGTATAGGCAAAAGTCCTAAAAAAATTAAGGAGATGTTTAGAAATGACTGCAACTAAACAACACAAAAAAGTTATCCTTGTCGGTGATGGCGCTGTAGGTTCATCTTATGCTTTCGCACTGGTTAATCAAGGTATTGCACAAGAACTCGGTATTATTGAAATTCCGCAGCTTCACGAAAAGGCTGTCGGTGATGCGCTCGATCTCAGTCATGCGCTTGCCTTCACTTCACCTAAAAAAATCTATGCAGCTCAGTATTCAGACTGTGCTGACGCTGATGTTGTTGTTATCACCGCTGGTGCTCCCCAAAAACCAGGCGAAACACGCTTGGATCTTGTCGGTAAAAATTTGGCCATCAATAAATCAATCGTTACTCAGGTTGTTGAATCTGGCTTCAACGGTATTTTCCTTGTTGCAGCAAACCCAGTTGATATTTTGACCTATTCAACTTGGAAATTTTCAGGTTTTCCTAAAGAACGGGTTATTGGTTCAGGGACTTCGCTTGATACTGCCCGTTTCCGTCAGGCACTGGCTGCTAAGATTGGAATTGATGCCCGTTCAGTCCATGCTTATATCATGGGAGAACATGGAGATTCAGAATTTGCTGTCTGGTCGCATGCCAATGTCGCTGGGGTAAAATTAGAACAATGGTTGCAGGATAATCGTGATGTCGATGAACAAGGTCTTGTGGATCTCTTTATTTCAGTCCGCGATGCCGCTTATTCTATCATTAACAAGAAAGGGGCTACTTTCTATGGTATCGCCGTCGCTCTTGCCCGTATTACAAAAGCGATTCTTGATGATGAAAATGCCGTACTGCCGCTCTCTGTCTTCCAAAACGGACAGTATGAAGGGGTCGAAGATGTCTTTATCGGTCAGCCGGCGATTGTCGGAGCACACGGTATTGTTCGTCCGGTAAACATCCCTTTGAATGATGCTGAATTGCAAAAAATGCAGGCTTCTGCTAAACAGCTCAAAGAAATTATCGACGAAGCATTTTCTAATGAAGAATTTGCTGCAGCTGCTAAAAATTAATCCATCAGTAAAAAGAGGGAATGCCTTCCCTCTTTTGTTTGTTAGAAAAATAGAAAAAAGTCTCTCCCGGCATTTTATCATAATGTTAGGAGAGACTTTTCTTTTCATCTAGGAAGCTGGCGTTTTATTTATTAACAAAGCTGCTTTAAATAGTTTTTTCCGGCTACTGAGCTAAATTCCCAGCTGCAAGAGCTGCCATTGTGATGTAGTTATATGGCTGGTTAAAGTGAGGCAGGAAGAAAAGGTCCAGCAAAGCCAGTTTATCAATGGTTACTTTCTCCTGAATAGCTAAAGAGAACATATGGATACCCATTGAGATATCTTCTCTCGAAACCATCTGACAGCCTAAAATAAGGCGGCTGTTTTTATCATAAACAATCTTGATGGTTACCTCATAGTTATTATGCTTAATAAAACCAGGTTTCTGCAAATCTTTATAGCTGGTTTCTACTGCATCAAATCCTGCCTGCTTAGCCTTTTCCAGCGTCAAACCGGTTGAAACCATGTTGAGTCCAAAGATAGAAATACCGTTTGACCCTTGAACGCCAGCACTTTCAACGTCATATCCGCAGGCATTATGAGCTGCCACAATACCTGTCCGTACAGCATTAGAGGCTAAAGCAATGTAATTGTTGTCATCACGTGCGTTATCATAAACCGTTGCACAGTCACCAATTGCATAAACATCTTTCATGCTGGTTTCCTGTTTCTTATTAACAACCCAGGCTCCATTGCGGAAAGTTTCTAATCTGCCATCTCCAAGAGCCGTGTTAGGCCGAAAACCAACAGCCATAAGCACCATATCAACATCAAATGTTTCTTTATCTGTCACCAGACGTTCGACTTTTCCTTGGCCTTCAACAGCTTGAACGGCCTGACCAAAAGCAAGCTGAATGCCGTTTTCTTCCAGATTACGGCTCATTAAGTCAGTAAATTCACGGTCATAGTAACCGCCCATGCAGGTGTCAGCTATATCAACAAGGACAACCTCTTTTCCCTTGCGCTGAAACGCTTCTGCAAGTTCTACACCGATATAGCCTGCTCCAACAACAGCAACACGTCTAATATCAGGATTATGCAATTTTTCAATCACTTCTTCTGCGTTTTGATATAATTTGACAAATTGCAGATTTTCTAAAGTTGCTTTAAACTCGCGGGACCCCTCCTGAAGCTCTACTCCTTTAACCGGAGGAATGATTGGCTGAGAACCGGTTGCTAAAATTAATTTATCATAAGATTCGATGTGTTCTTTGCCATCGACCAGAGCCTTAACTTCTTTTTTATCGTAATCAATTTTGAGAACAGGGGAATTCATGTAAACCTTGGCTCCCATAGCTTCTAACTGCTCTTTATCAGAATAAAAGAGTCCTTCCGGACCGTCAATCTGTTCGCCAATCCAGAGCGCCATACCGCAGCCTAAGAAAGAAATGTTTGAATTTTGATCGAAAGTGACGACCTCATTTTTATCTCCGTAATTGTTCAGCATGGTCTTAATAGCCATTGTCCCAGCATGGTTTGTTCCCACAACAACAATTTTACTCATTCAAGCATCCTCTTTTCAAAAAAATATTTCAGGTTTCCCTTCTTTATAACTATAGCATACCACTAAAACGCTTTCAAATAATATGCTCATACAGAAAAAACAGCCCTTTGTGTGAAAAAACGCGAAAGGCAAGGAGCCACCGTTTTTTGTTCAGCTGCCCTATCTTTCTTTAATTAAGAAATTGGATGCTGTATAAAAAGGGGCAGGGACTGCTCTGCGTCCCAATCGCTAGATTTTGTGTCTAACTTCCGGGGTGCAGAGCAGTCCCTGCCTTGTTTTACTTTTGTTGCGCAAGAGATAAGAACTTCCTAATCAACTTATGCGGAGGTGGGACGACAAAATCGTCATTTTATAACAATTGACCGATTTTTATCCCGCTCTCTTTTTGGTTTAGTAGAGTGATTCAGCAGCTGGCTGCTTTATTTTGACTTAATGTAATTAACACCATCAGCTTTTGGTGCTACTGCCTGACCAAAGAAAGCGGCCAGAACAACGATAGTTAACACATAAGGCGCTATTTGCAGATAAACTGATGGAATCGAGGACAGAAAAGGGATCGAACTGCCCACAATAGCCAATGACTGTGATAAGCCGAAAAAGAGGCTTGACAGCATGGCTCCAATTGGATTCCAGCGGCCAAAGATCATGGCTGCTAAAGCAATAAAACCAGGGCCGGCAATTGTGGTGATAGAGAAATTGTTAGAGATGGACTGCGCATATATGGCACCGCCAATGCCCCCAAAAAAACCTGAAATCATGATGCCGGCATACCGCAGTAAATAGACATTGATTCCCAATGTATCTGCAGCCTGCGGATGTTCTCCGACAGAACGGAGACGAAGGCCAAAACGGGTTTTAAAAATGATGAACCAGGAAATAAAGGCGACTAAAATAGCTACATAACCCGCCAGCGAGGTGTTGTTAAAGAAAATTCGGCCTATGACAGGAATGTCCTTCAAAATCGGGAAGGAAAAACGACCAAATGATTTTGAAATGGTATCTGTCTGCCCTTTGCCATCATACATTACCCGGCAAAGGAATACTGCCAGAGAAGGGGCGATAAGGTTTAGGACAGTCCCGGAAACAACATGATCAGCCCTGAAATTGACAGTTGCTACAGCATGGATAAGAGAATAAAGCAAACCTATAAGACCAGCAGCAAGTGCTGCAATCCACGGCATCGCTCTGCCAAACATATCAGCAAAATGCAGGTTAAAGACAACCCCTGAAAAAGCTCCTATAACCATGATACCTTCGAGACCAACGTTTACAGTACCGGAACGTTCAGAAAAAGTTCCGCCGATACTTGTGAAAATCAACGGTGCCGCATAGATTAGCATTGAGGACACTAATAAGGTTAAAACAGTAACAAGATTCATCTTATTTGCCTCCTTCTGCTGCTGGAATGACTTTTTTGCTACGCGGCTGCAGGCAGCGGCGAATCATGTAATTAGCTCCAACAAAGAAAATAATTAAAGCAGAAACAACATCAATAATTTCCGAAGGAATTCCTAACATACCCGTTTTGCCGATAGCAAGAACACCGTAGAGGAAAGCTGCAAAGGGAATTCCCAGCGCATTGTTAGCTGCCAGCAGGGCTACAGCCATGCCGTCCCAGCCGATACTTAAAGAACTGCTTTGTACATAAACATTTTCAAATGTTCCCAAGCCTTCCACAGTTCCGCCTAATCCGGCAAGCGCTCCTGAAATGATCATAGAAGTGACTATGACACGCTTAGAAGACATGCCTGCATATTCAGCTGCGTGGGAATTCAAGCCGACCGCTGTAATTTCATATCCCATTGTTGTTTTTTTCATCATAAACCAAACAAGTACCACTGCAATAAGGGCAAAGAAAATACCGATATTCATACGCGAATGGTTTGTTAGTTCAGACAGCCACTGCGTTTGGTAAGAAGCACTGGCTGATACTTTGTTGCTGGCATCAGATGTACGCATGACCGTGTCAGAAATACCGTTGCGGACTAAAGCATCGGTTGAGTATAGGATGATATAGTTCATCATGATAGTCACAATCACTTCACTTGTTCCTAAGTAAGCACGCAAAATGCCTGGAACAGCACCAGCAAGGCCGCCGGCTATAAGACCGATTGAAACTGTGCAGATCACCGAAATAACTTTAGGTAAGTCGGGAAAAGAAAGAGCGAACCAAACAGCCATAACCCAGCCGATTAGAGCCTGTCCTGGCAGACCGACATTGAAGAAACCTGCTTTTGAAGAAACCGAAAAGCCCAGAGCAATTAAAATCAAAGGCCCCATCGCCCGGAAAATCTCTCCCCAATTTTTGAGAGAACCAAAGGCAGTATAGAGAAGGTCATTATAGCCCCAAATAGGATTATAGCCAAAGATAACCATAATAACAGCTCCCAGCAACATTCCTAAAAGAACTGCAAGCAGAGGAACTGCCCAATTTTGCATATTCTTAGACATTAACTGCCTCCTTGTCTAACTTTCCACCAGCCATTAAGATACCAAGCTCTTGTTTATCAGTTTTTGCAGGATCTAATATTCCCTGAATAACTCCATCATGAATAACAGCAATTCGATCTGAAATATCTAAAATTTCATCCAATTCAAAGCTGACAACAAGCACTGCTTTTCCCTTGTCACGCTCAGCAACCAGACGTTTGCGAATATATTCTATAGCGCCTACATCCAAACCTCGTGTTGGCTGGCTGACGAGCAGCAAATCCGGGTTGCGGTCGATTTCACGTGCGATGACAGCTTTTTGCTGATTGCCGCCAGACAGTGATCCGGCAGCAACTGTTTCACTGGCTGCCCGAACATCAAATTCAGCCATCAGCTGCTGGGTATGTTGGTTGATATTATTATAATCTAACACCCCATGCTTACTGAGAGGTTCTTTGTAATAAGTCTGAAGGGCCATGTTTTCAGCTAAAGTCATTTCCAGAACCATACCATCTCGGTGCCGGTCCTCAGGAATATGGCCAACCTGCATTTCTGTGATTTTCCGCGGCGTCAAGTGAGTTATTTCAGTCCCCTTGATTTTAATGGAGCCGGATTTAACTTTGCGCAGACCGGCAACAGCTTGGATCAGCTCACTTTGGCCGTTGCCGTCAATTCCTGCAATGCCGACAATTTCGCCTGCTCGAACAGCAAGAGACAGCCCTTTGACTGCTGGAATGCCACGATTTTCATCTACAAATAAACCTTCGATCTCTAAAACTGTTTCCTGAGGTCGGGCAACTTGTTTCTCTGTTTTGAAGGATACTTCTCTGCCGACCATCATTTCAGCTAACTCTTTGCTTGTAGTTCCCGCAATCGGTACTGTCGCAATAGATTTTCCGCGGCGGATTACTGTTACTCGGTCAGCCACCGCCCGAATTTCCTCAAGCTTATGGGTAATCAGAATAATCGACTTTCCTTCTTTAACCAAATTGCGCATAATCTCTAGCAGCTCAGTGATTTCAGCAGGTGTCAGGACAGCTGTCGGTTCATCAAAAATCAGAATATCGGCGCCGCGATAAAGAGTTTTAAGGATTTCAACACGCTGCTGGGCTCCTACTGTGATATCCGCCACTTTTGCGTAGGGATCAACAGCTAAGCCATATCGCTCAGACAATGCCTGTATCTCTTTTGCCGCGTTTTTTAAATCAAGCACACCTGCTCTCTTGGTCATTTCATTACCCAAGATAATATTTTCTGCAACTGTAAAGGCCTCCACCAGCATAAAATGCTGGTGAACCATGCCGATCCCCATTTTATTGGCTTTTGCAGGTGAATCCAATTGAGCGGGCTGGCCGTTTACAAGAATGTCACCCATTGTCGGCTCTAACAAGCCAGCCAGCATATTCATTAGCGTTGATTTCCCCGCACCGTTTTCACCAAGAAGGGCATGAATTTCACCGTGTCTGACTTCCAAGTTAACATGGTCATTTGCCAGGAAATCTCCAAACTGTTTAGTGATATTCCGCATTTCAATGACATTTTCATTTGCCATGTATACTCCCCTTTTCCTATTTTTATAGCTTAAACCGCTGTGGCTGCTGAAGGAATTCAGCCCTGAAAAAAGCGACCGCTTCAGGGTCGCTTTCTCAAAGATAACTTAAATTAGTTATCAACACCATCGGCAACAGTAATTTTTCCGTCAATAATTTGCTGCTTGGCTTCTTCAACAGCTGATTTGATTTCATCTGAAAGGTTATCTGTGACAATATCTACACCGCCGTCTGAAAGTCCGTAGGTTGTAATCTTGCCGCCCTCAAATTTATCACCATCAAGCTGAGCATTTGAGATGTTTTTAACGACTGTACCAACTTCTTTAATTGTTGATGTCAAAATAAAGTTAGACTTTTGATTATCGGAAGAAGTATAGTTCCCTTCGTTGCTCTGATCGCGGTCAACCCCGATAACCCAAACTTTTTCTTCGCTGTCAGCAGGCAGTTTTTCATTGATTTCTTTTGCTTCCGAGAAAACGCCTGTACCAGCACCGCCAGCTGCATGATAGATAACATCAGCACCGTTTGTATACATGGTAGCAGCAATTGTTTTGGCATTAGCAGAATCTGAGTAAGAACCAACATACTTAACCTGAACTTCGATAGAATCATCAACTGAAGCAACACCTTCTTTGAAGCCAGTCTCAAAACGGGTGATAGTATCCGATTCAATTCCGCCTATAAAACCAACCTTGCCTGTTTTAGACTGCATAGCAGCCGCAATACCGGCCAAATAGGCTCCCTCATTGTCTGCAAAAAGCACACTGGTCACATTATCTTGATCTGTGATGGTATCATCAATGATAACATAATTGACATCTTCATTTTCCTGTGCAGCTTTCTCAACAGCGGAGTGCAGTTTATAGCCGATACCAAAAATAAGATTGTAGCCATTTGAAACTGCAGAGTCCAGATTCGTTGCATAGTCAGCTTCGCTGTCAGACTGGAAATAAGTATAAGCCTTATCTTTTTCCAGTTTGTTCTCCTTGCCCCATTCTTGGAGTCCTTCCCAGGCTGACTGATTGAATGATTTATCATCTACACCGCCGGTATCAGTAACGATAGCTACCTTAGTATCGCTATCAGATGATGCACCGGATGAGCTGCGCTGACATGCAGCAAGTGTTAAAGAAGCAACCGCCAGCAAACCAAGTCCAACAATTTTTTTGTTCATAGAAATGAACCCTCCTAAAAACTTTTAAGCAACTGTGTGCTCATATGATTGCTAGACCCAAAAGTCTAGCAGAGAAAGTTAAAACAGATTATGTTAAATCTGTAAAAGAATAAGGAAGTAAATCCTCGACCGTCATCGCGACCGTCAGACCATCTTCAGCAATTAAAGTAACCTTTGAAGACGGCGCAAAAAATTCTGCCATTACCTGGCGGCAAGCACCGCAAGGTGAAACAGGTTTTTTCGTCTGTCCGTAAACAGCAATTTCTGCCAATTCAGTACAGCCGGCAGAAACAGCCTTAAAAATAGCAGTTCTTTCACCGCAGATAGTTAAGCCGAAACTTGTATTTTCGATATTGCAGCCGGTAAATATCCGGCCGTCTTTTGTTTTCACCGCAGCACCAACAGGAAAATGCGAATAAGGAACATAGGCTTTTTTACTGGCTTCTATTGCCTGAGCCACCAAGGAATCAGTATCCGCCATCAACTTTTTCTCCTTTCAGAATAGCGACTCCTGAAGAGGTTCCAATCCGCGTAGCACCTGCCTCAATGAAAGCTTGAGCATCTGTGTAAGACCGTGCTCCGCCTGCTGCTTTAACACCTGCTTTATCACCGACAGTCTGTCTCATCAAAGCAACATCTGCTACTGTTGCTCCGCCAGTTGAAAAACCGGTGGATGTTTTTACAAAATCAGCACCTGCTGCCACCGCGAGCTGACAGGCTTTCACTTTCTCTTCTTCAGTGAGCAGGCAGGTTTCGATGATGACTTTTACCAATTTCCCGCCGCTAGCGGCAACAACTGCTGCAATATCCTCTTCGACCGCCTGAAAACAGCCTGATTTTAAAAGACCGATGTTCATTACCATGTCAATTTCATCAGCACCTGCTGCCACTGCCTCTTTTGCTTCAAAAGCTTTAACAGCTGAAGTGTTAGCCCCGAGCGGGAAGCCAACAACAGTACAAACCTTAACATCAGAAGCTTTCTGCCTTTCGGCAGCCAAGCCAACCCAAGTTGGATTAACACAAACACTGGCAAAATGATGCTGCTTAGCTTCATCAAGGAGCTGTTCTATCTGCACCTGAGTGCTTTCTGCCTTTAACAACGTATGATCGATATATTTATTGAGTTTCATCATAGCCCTCTCTAAGAAATAATTTTAATAATTTCCTTGGGAACCAGCCGTTCTCTCATTATTTTAACATTTTTTTGAAATTCTGTAAGCTCTTTTTCCCCTAACTCTTCTTGAGAATAAATGCAGGCCACCCGTTCTCCTTTTCTTACAGCATCACCTACTTTTTTCTCAAAAACCAGACCGGTTTCATAATCCAAACAGTCAGATTTAACAGCTCGGCCTGCTCCTAGTTTCATAGCAAACAGCCCAAATTCCAAAGCTGGCAGTTCTGCAATATAGCCCGATTCTTCTGCCAAAATCTCCGTAACAAATCTAGCGTCTGCAGGCCGGTAAAGGTCCTTAAGATCACCGCCCTGAGCTGCAATCATTTCTTCAAATTTCCTCAAAGCCCGGCCGCCGACAAGATGCTGATGAATAACAGCAAGAGATTCTTCAACTCCCGCCAGCTTAAGCATTATCTTTGCTAAATCACAAATAAAATGACTGATATCCTCACGACCTTGACCTTGCATGATCTGCAGCGCCTCCAGAACTTCCAGACGATTGCCAACAGCCTGACCTAAGGGCTGACTCATATCTGTAACAACAGCTACTGTTTTTCGGCCAACTTCTTTTCCAAGTGTTACCATCGTCTCAGCCAATTTTTCTGCATCGGCGACCGTTTTCATGAAAGCACCGTTTCCAACCGTGACATCGAGGAGAATACTGTCGGCTCCTGCCGCAATTTTTTTGCTCATAACAGAGCTGGCGATGAGGGGAATCGTATCAACTGTAGCAGTCACATCACGCAAAGCGTACAAGAGCTTATCAGCCTTAACGAGACGTTCAGACTGGCCGATAACAGCTAAACCAATTTCTTGAACCTGTTTGATAAACGCTTTTTGCGGACGTTCAACTTGGTAACCTTTCACTGCCTCCAGTTTATCTAAGGTACCGCCCGTATGTCCCAAACCGCGACCGCTCATCTTAGCAACAGGTACACCAAAACTGGCTACCAGCGGGGCTAAGATAAGCGTCACCTTATCGCCGACCCCGCCTGTTGAATGTTTATCTACTTTAATCCCAGGGATTGCTGACAAATCAATGCTCTCTCCTGTTTCAACCATAGCTAAGGTCAAATCGCGGATTTCCTGCATGTCCATCCCTCTGAAGTAGACAGCCATAGCAAAAGCAGACATTTGATAATCAGGAACGGTTCCTGCTGCATAAGAGGAAATAAGCCATTCAATTTCCTGCCTTGTTAAGACCTGATTGTCGCGTTTTTTTTGAATTAAATCAACTGCCCTCATATCTTCTCGCTCTGCAAAATATAGTAGCCCTTATCTCTTTTTAAAACCTCACAGTTGCCAAAAACATCCTGCATTTTAACTTTGGCACTAGGGGCGCCCTGCTTTTTCTGAATCACTATAGTCAAAAGGCCGCTGCTGTTTAAATGCTCCTTGCCTTCTTCAATAATTGAGTGCACAATCTTCTTTCCGGCTCGAATGGGTGGATTGCTGATAATATAATCAAAAGATGAATCTATCTTTTCATATAGGTCAGACTGAAAAATATGTGCATCGATGCCATTTTTATCAGCATTTTGCTGCGCTAAGGCAAGAGCGCGGAGATTGATATCAACCAATGTAGCTCTCACCCCTTGAACTTTTGCTAAGGCAAGCCCCAAGGGGCCGTAGCCGCAGCCAATGTCCAAAAGTGTTTTTCCAGCTTCCAGATCCAAGGTATTTAGAAGCACTTGACTGCCATAATCAATCATCCTTTTAGAAAACACCCCGGCATCAGTTAGAAAATAGAAGTCTTCTCCCAGTAAATTGACTTTTAACTCATGGATATCATGAGCACTGGTCGGTTTTTCCGCATAATACATCTGTACTCTTACCTTTTTTGTAATCCTTCCCTATTTTAGCATACTTTGAAACTGTTTTCAATTAGTAATTAAAAATGCTATAATAAGGCTTATAAAGAGATGAGGAGCCAATTATGACTAGGGAATTTATTAATTTTGAAAAAATTTCCCGCCAATCCTGGCAGGAACTGCATCAAAAAACCAAACCTCTGCTTACAGAAGCAGAACTAGAATCCATAAAAAGTCTAAATGACCATATCAGTATCCAAGATGTCATAGATGTTTATCTGCCTTTAATCAGTCTCATTCAAATTTACAAGAGAGCACAGGAAAATCTTTCCTTTTCCAAAAGTATTTTTTTAAAAAAGGATGTCAGCAGCAAGCCCTTTATTATAGGCATATCCGGTTCTGTTGCTGTCGGAAAATCGACAACCAGCCGCCTGCTTCAGCTCCTCCTTTCCAGAACTTTCAGGACAAGCAAAGTTGAAATGGTAACGACCGATGGCTTTCTTTATCCTAACGCCAGGCTGACTGAGCGCAATCTTTTGGACCGCAAAGGTTTTCCAGAATCCTATGACATGGAATTGCTGCTAAATTTTCTTGATACAGTCAAAAATAAGGCAGAAGCTCAAATTCCAGTCTATTCCCATGAAATTTATGATATTGTACCAAATGAAAAACAAGTTATTCAAAGTCCGGATTTTCTTATCCTTGAAGGAATTAATGTTTTCCAGAACCAGCAGAACAACCGGCTTTATATGAGTGACTATTTTGACTTCTCCATTTATATTGACGCCGAAAATCATAATATTGAAAAATGGTATTTGGAACGGTTTGCTAGTCTTCTGGAGCTGGCAAAAAATGATGCTGGTAATTATTATCACCGCTTCACCCTTATGCCGCATGAAAAAGCTATGCAGTTTGCCCAGAATATTTGGCAGACAGTCAATCTGGTTAACTTAGAAAAGTATATCGAGCCGACCCGCAACCGCGCTGAACTCATTTTGCATAAGGCGGCAGACCACATGATCGATGAAATTTACCTCAAGAAATAAAGGATAATTTTAGGAGACAGAGTTACTGTCATTTTGCTGTGCACAGATAAGTTTTAAAATATTAAAGCTTGCCAAATGCGAGGAAATTCTATATAATAGTGTAGTTAGATTAATTTGGAGGTGAAACTATTGGCAAACATCAAATCAGCTATCAAACGTGCCGAGCTTAATGTGAAGCAAAATAAGAGAAACACAGCTCAAAAATCAGCTATGCGTACAGCTATCAAAGCGTTTGAGGCTAATCCGACTGAAGAGCTTTATCGTGCTGCTTCTTCAAGTATCGATAAGGCAAAGTCAAAAGGCTTGATTCATAAAAATAAAGCAAGCCGTGACAAAGCACGCCTTGCCCGTAAACTAGCTAATTAATAATAAATGCGTCAAAAAAGACAAACGCCTAACAAAGCGCTTGTCTTTTTCTTTTTCACTGTTAGAGAAAAGACGGTCGATTCCTCACAACCATCACAATGAGTTGCTGCCTACTTTGTATTTACTCAAAAATAATCATTATAGTTTCACTTCAAAGATGGTCCCTTGCGGAGGATTGTCTTTAACTGTGATAGTGCCTTTCAGAGAATCCACAATTTGTTTGGCCAGAGACAAGCCTAGACCAAAGCCGCCGCTCTGCCTTGTTCTGGCTTTATCGACACGGTAAAAGCGGTCAAAGATCTTCTTTTTATCCTCATCACTGATTCCCAGACCATTGTCAGCAATCTGAATCAGTAGGTGACGGTCTGGACTTTGTCTTATGGTCAAAATAATTTTGCCATCCTGTCCTGTATATTTAACAGCATTATCAAACAAGATGGTAAGGAGCTGTTTTAAAAGAGTTTCATCTGTTTTAACTGTTCTGGTGACTTTATTAATCCCAGTAAACACTTTATGGTTTTCTTCAGCAATCAAACTGTAACTGTCAAAAAGATCATCAAAAAATTCAGGTGATAGCTCCTTTATTTCAGGCGTCAGCCCATCATCTCTGCGGGCTAAATTCAGGAGATTAGTTGTCAAAATCCGCATATTTCGTACTTCATCGAGGCTTGAAGCAATGTTTTCGCTGTTCTCAAGAATTGTTGATTCAGGTTTTCTAAACAAGGTCTCTAAGCGGTTCTGTAAGACAGCAAGCGGCGTGCGTAATTCATGGCTGGCGTTTTCAACAAACGTTTTTTGTTTTTCATAGTTTTCTAAAATAGGTTTGCGGCTCCATTTGGCCAAATATACACTGGCTAAAACTGAGATAATCCAAAAAATTACCATAACAACGACAATGATTTTGATATAGCGCGAATTGGCATCGCCTAACTGGGTTGTATTAATGGCTATTGTGATATAAGCAACCTCAGGATAATCCTCGCTGGATACTGCAACTGTAATGGTGTGGTACTTTTCAGCATGTCCGGAGTAGTTTTCAATGGCTACTTCTTTTACCTGCCCCAGCTTACTGCTGTCGAGTTTTAAAGACTGCAGTCCTGAAAAAGTATTGACATTATTTAAAATGATCCCCTTACTGTTATAAACAATATAGCTTGTATTTGCAGCCACTTCCGTTCCCGGCTTCAGCTTAAAATCGCTCTCATCGCTGCCACCTCCCGAAGACGAATCCCCTGCAAAGGCATCTTCCAGTTCATCTAAAAGAGTGCGTGACATAGTCATAGAGACATAAGCTTCTGCATTAGCTACTGCCCCCTGCAGATTGCTGTCTACAGAAGAGTAGACTCCCACCCGCATGACTTGTAAAATAATAACTGTCATCACAAGAAAAATACCGGTGAAAACAGAAAAAAAATGAATAAAGAAAGTGAAATCCCCTGATTCCGCCTTCTTTTTTAATTTACTCAGCATTTTTCAGAATATACCCCACACTGCGCAGTGTCTGCAAATGATCAGCAAAACGTGTTCCCTTTAACTTTTTCCGAATTTTTGAAACATACACTTCTACAACTGAAATGGTTGTATCGCTGTCAAATCCCCAGATGCGATCGAAAATCTGTGATTTAGGCAGGATAACATTCTTATTTTGCAGAAAATAAACCAGCAAATCAAACTCTTTACCAAGCAGCTCTACTTCCTGTCCCTGAACAAGAGTCGTATTTGTCGATGTATCCACTGAAAGTTCTCCGTAAGAAAGAATCTTTTCATTAAACTTTCCCGAACGTTTTAAAAGTGCTTGAATTCGCATTTTTAGTTCCTCAAGATAAAAAGGTTTTGTCAGATAGTCATCGGCTCCAAGTTCAAATCCATGCCCCTTATCATCAAGGCCTTCTTTAGCGGTCATAATAAGAACTGGAGTTGTGATTCCCTTATCCCTCAGTTCTTTTAACACTTGGAAACCATTTTTTTCCGGCAGCATCAAATCCAGCAAAATAAGATCATAAACACCACTCTCAGCCTCATAAAGACCTTCTTCTCCATCGAAAACCTGCATCACATCCGCAAAATCATCCAGAAAGTCAAAAACCGAGTTAGACAAGCTCAAATCATCTTCCACAAGCAATATCTTAATCATTCTTTCAAATACTCCTTCTGTTCACTTATTATAACACCTTAAAAGTCTTTTAGTCCATATTGATTAAAACTTTTTTATCTCAAGTTTCAATACCCAAAACACTTTTTATATATTCACTAAAAATCAAAAATCAGCTGTCCCAACACAGAGCAGTTTCCTGTTTTTAGGCAATCCTTATTAAACTGGTTGAGTCAGGGACACCTCCTTTTGATTTTTTAAGCGTATTAACCAAAACTATTTATTAATATTTTAATAATTTAAGCTTAAGCTTTCCTAAAACAACAAGATACAAAGGCCGTGTTCAATTCCAACAAGATACAAAGGCCGTTAAGAAAGCGACTGAAAAATAGGGGCCCAACCGATGTGTCGCAAAACACGAGGGAGGGACATCTTTTTTCCGAGCTTTTAGGGCGTGTTCAATTCATCAAAAAAACAGGCCGGCCTCCTGCTTGCTAATTAACAAACAAGAGACCAGCCTATTAACAAGCTACAAAGACCGCTTAAAATTCCTGTATCGTAAATCAGAGATTTAGCTGGCTTTCAGGTAGAGCTACATCAGCGTACTGCATGAATAGCTTGTTCAACAGCAGCTTTTTCTTTTTCAATTAAGGCAACCCGTGCAGAAATTTCTTTGATGCCCATTGCAATATTTCTGCTGATAGCTAGATCGCTCAACTGCGGTTCAAAGAAAATACGATACTCTTCTAAACGTTCCGGTGTTTTAAACACGTTTGCCGGATAGATCACGAACTTGTCAAAACTCATATCTCCGCCAAGAGCATCCTTAATCCAGTTCCAGTTTTCTCTGGCCCAGGTCCAAAATGCTTCTTGCGTAAATTCTTTGGTCAAAAATGGATAATACCAACTCATAGCCAAATCTTGGGGCTTCACGAGGTCTTTATTTTTCAATTCAGATAAAATCCTCTGCACAGTAGCCTGTGATTTTGTATTTGCTAAAGCCACTGCTAGTTGATGGCGGAAATTACCATCATTGGTCTGCTTGTAAGCTGCCAAGTAAGATTCAATCAACTCAGGTGTCTCGGCCGTCTTCACCTGATTAGTCAAGACGGACAAGCGAATTGATGCTGGAATCATCTCAAGTTTATCTTTATAAGCGGTAAATATTTCCTTTGCTTTAGCGACAGCATCTGGATTATCAGCCAGAAGAATCTGAGTGATAGTGATTTGACGCACTAATTCATCTTGATCAGTATCGGTTTCTTTTGGTTCAAAACCTAAACGAGCATAATTTTGCCAGGAAATTTTTTCAACCAAAGCCTTAAAATCATCCTCTGCCTGACTGCCTTCATCGATAAAACGCTCCATTCCTGTCAGTACCTGATTAATTGCTGATGTGACAAGATAAGATGTTTCATCAGTCAATCGGCTTAAGAGCGGGATGAGCTCAGCATAAGTTATCTCACCGCTTTCTGCTAAGAGACGCCTTTCCTGAATAAGCTGTGACTTAGCAATCGTTTCTAAATCAGTCCAGTTATCCAAAAGATCGGTAAGTAAATCGCCTTTATAATTAGTCAGATAATGTGCTGTATTCCCCGTATTGAAGCGCAAAGCACCCTCGTTTTGTGCAGCCAGTGCTTTAAAGTTAGGAATTTCAACCTTTTCTTCAGCTAAGGTATCGGGCAGACCTTGCCAATTACTATTGAGCGGAATAGGCCAAATACGTCCCTTGTCTTGGTGGTCACCAACAAAAAACTGCTTTTGGGTGAGAATCAGACGGTCATTGGCTACCTCAGCGGTAAGCAAAGGGTAGCCGGGCTGCTCCAGCCAGGCGTCCATGAAAGCAGCAACATCTCGGTCTGCTGCCCCTGCCAATGCTTCCCAAAGGTCACGGCCGACTGTATTGCCATACTGATGCTTATCAAAGTAACTATTTAAGCCAGCAGCAAATTTCTCATCTCCCAGCCAGCGCCTGAGCATATGCATCAAACGGCTTCCTTTAGCATAAACAATTGCAGGGTCAAAAAGCGTGTTAATTTCATCTGGGTGGTTAACGTCAACATGAACAGACTGTACACCATCAGTTGCATCTCGTTTTAAAGCAAGCGGAACACCGGTTGTCTGAAAATCTTCAAAAATATTCCAGTCAGGTTCAATAGCATCTATTGCCACATACTCCATCATATTGGCGAAACTTTCATTGAGCCACAGATCATCCCACCATTTCATTGTGACAAGATTGCCAAACCACTGGTGAGCCAATTCATGCGCAATAACTAAAGCAACATTCTGCCGGCTTTTGACCGTTGAATTTTCATCGACCAGCAGGTAAACTTCACGGTAAGTTACCAAGCCCCAGTTTTCCATAGCGCCTGCTGAAAAATCAGGCAAAGCAAGATGGTTAGACTGCGGCAGAGGATAAGGGATGCCATAATAATCCTCATAAAAATCAATAACACGAACTGCAATATCGAGAGCAAATTCCAGAGACTGAGCGGAGTGCGCTTTGGTAGCGAAAATCCCTACTTCTGTTCCTTTCTGTGTCTTAGCGCTCAATTTTTGCAGATCACCGAGAGCGAAAGCCAACAAGTAAGGAGACATCCGCGGTGTCGTTTCAAAGGTCCATAAGCCGGTTTCCTGCCGCAAATCGACATTGATTTCCGGCATATTTGCCAGCACTATTTCTTCTTCCTCCTGATCAAACTTAAGACTCAGATTAAAGGTTGCTTTCGCTTCAGGCTCGTCGATACTTGGAAAGACTTCACGTGCAAAATGACTTTCGAATTGAGTAGAAATAACCTCTTTTTGAACCCCATCGACCGTATAATAAGAGGGGTACATGCCGGTCATATTATCTGTAATTTGTCCTGAAAACTCGAGAACAAGGGTCATGCTCCCGGTTTCAGGCAGCTGAACATGAACCGCTTCATGATCAGGATCCGTTTCGAATACTAAGGGAGCGTTATCCAGAAGAATAGCTGTAATAGTCAGATTTTTTTGATGAAAGGAAATGGTATTGTCTAATGCTTCTCCGCTGATAGCAACATTTCCTGAGAAGCGTTTCTCTTTGCGGTTGATGTCTAGGAAAATATTATAATTTTCAGGTATGAACTTTTCAACAAAGTGTTCTACAGTTTCCATAAATCTATCCTATTTCTAAATTTAAATTCTTGTTTCATTTTATCATAATTCAACAATTTTACCAGTTTTGAGATAAACAATCCATTCGCAGATATTGCGGGCATAATCACCAATACGTTCTAAGTACATCAACACCTGAAAATATTCTTTACCGGCAAAAACGGCATCAGGAAACTTGCGGATTTCCTCAACAGCTAAATTCTGAATATCAATAAAATGGTTATCAATGATTTCATCGGAAGCGGCAATTTCATAGGCCTTTTTATCATCTCCCTGAATATAAGCATTCAGCGCATCTTCCACCATGTGTTTCACTGCCTTGCCCATTTCACTGATTTTTTCTTCAACAACCGTAATTCTCTCTTCACCCTTCATCCGAATAGTCGCTTTGGCAATAGAGGAAGCGTGGTCCCCCATGCGTTCAATATCGCTCGAAGCTTTCAGCACAGTAATAACCGTCCGTAAATCATGAGAAACCGGCTGCTGCAAAGCAATCATTTCCAGAGATTTTCTTTCCAGTTTCGTTTCAAGTTCATTAATAACTTCATCTTCTTCGATCACTTCTTTTGCCAGTTCGCGATCGTGACTGACAAAAGCTCGGACTGTTTTGTTAATCTGTCCGGCAACTTCTATCCCCATTGAATAAAACTGATTGTGCAGTTTTTCTAATTCTTCATCAAACTTTGTTCTTAACATTAACTTCTCCTATCCAAATTTTCCAGTAATATAGTCTTCTGTTTCTTTTTTTTGCGGATTCAGGAACATTTCTTTCGTATAACCGTATTCAACTAAATCGCCTGCAAGGAAAAAACCTGTGCGTTTAGAAATGCGTGAAGCCTGCTGCATGGAACGTGTAACAACAATCATCGTATATTTATCCTGCAGTCCGTAAAGGGTATCCTCAATTTTCCCAGCAGAAATCGGATCCAGAGCTGATGTCGGTTCATCTAAAAGAATAACCTTAGCGCTGGTGGCTAAAACCCTAGCAATGCAAACCCGCTGCTGCTGTCCGCCTGAAAGTCCCAATGCTGAATCATGCAGCCTGTCTTTAACTTCTTCCCATATCGAAGCTCCCCGAAGAGAACTTTCAACGGCCTCATCGAGGACTTGCTTATCTTTAACGCCTTTTAAACGCAAACCATAGACAACATTTTCATAAATTGTCATCGGAAATGGATTAGGCTGCTGAAAAACCATCCCGATTTCTTTGCGCAATTCAACAGTATCTGTCCGCGGACTGTAAATATTATGACCATTGTACTCAATTGAGCCTGTTAAGGTGACCTCAGGATTGAGATCACTCATCCGGTTAATAGCTCGTAAAAGGGTAGATTTCCCTGAGCCAGAAGGACCGATAAGAGCAGTAATTTCATTAGGATAAAAATCCAGTGAAACATTTTTTAAAGCCTTCTTCTCATTATAGTAAACAGACAAATCGCTGATTTTTAAAATAGGTTCTGTCATTTCTTACCTTTCTAACCAAAGTGTCCGGAAACATAATCGCTGGTAGAACGCAATTTCGCATTTTGAAAGACATCATTGGTCTTATCATATTCAATCAAGTCACCCAGGTAAAAGAAAGCCGTATAGTCACTAGCTCGGGCAGCCTGCTGCATATTATGCGTCACAATGATAATGGTGTAGTCTTTTCTCAATTCAAACATCGTTTCTTCCAGCTGCATGGTTGCAATAGGATCAAGAGCAGAGGCCGGTTCATCCATAAGAAGAATATCAGGTTTTACAGAAATAGCACGGGCAATGCAAAGCCGCTGCTGCTGCCCGCCTGAAAGCATTAGAGCTGATTTGTGCAGGTCATCTTTGACCTGGTCCCAAAGAGCAGCCTGTTTTAAGGAAGTCTCAACGATTTCGTCCAAAATGTTTTTGTCTCTGATACCAGCACGTTCATGAGCAAATGTGATGTTTTTATAAACAGATTTAGCAAAAGGATTTGGTCTTTGAAACACCATACCGATATGCTTGCGCATTTCATAAACATTGATTTCCGGCCGGTTAACATCAATCCCTTCATAAAGGACCTGACCTGTAACACGGGCAATATCAATGGTATCATTCATGCGGTTCAGACTGCGCAGATAGGTCGATTTTCCTGAACCCGAAGGGCCGATTAATGCCGTAATTTTATTTTTTTCAAACTGCATGTCTATACCTTTAATCGACTCATTGCTGCCATAATAAACATGCAGATCTTTTGTTTCCAAAGCAATTTTATCCTGAGGAAAAGTAATGATATGCTTTTCATTCCAATTATATTCAGCCACTGCTTTCTCCTTTACCAAGATACAAAGGCCGTTAAAAAATCCGTATGAAAATGACGGTAAGTCCGAAATCTTCAATTTCGATGACGCACCTCTGTCAGGACGACTAGAAGGGCGCAGTCTGCTTTAAGACGGCAAAGTCTTCGGACGTCTGCGGCAGGCTGATGTTTAAGTCAGCACTGGATCATACCTTTTTTCACTAAGATTTTAGGCCGTGTTCAGTTCCACCAAGATACAAAGGCTATTATTGGGGGAATTCTATAAGTTAATTACTATGATGAATTAGGCCGCGGATGTTAATTTTTCGTGAAGTTTCTTACCGATGAAGCGTGCAGACAGGTTGAAGAGCAATATAAAGACCAATAAAACGGCTGCACTTCCCTCCGAAACCTGTGTGGCATCGGGGATCGTCCCCTCACTGTTAACTTTCCAAATATGAACAGCCAAAGTCTCCGACTGACGGAAAATAGAAATCGGGCTGGTCACACTAAGCGGATTCCAATTAGACCAATCCAATGCCGGCGCAGACTGTCCTGCTGTATATATCAAAGCTGCTGCCTCGCCGAAAATCCGCCCTGAAGCCAGAACAATACCTGTGACAATTCCAGGAAGTGCCTCAGGAACGACTACATGAAGAACAGTTTCCCAGCGTGAGATTCCCAAAGCTAAGCCAGCCTCCCGCTGAGTGTGATGGACTGTGCGCAGACTGTCTTCAACATTGCGTGTCATCATCGGAAGATTAAAAACAGTTAAGGCAAGGGCACCAGAAATGATAGAAAAACCGTAACCGAACTGAACAACAAAAATCAGGTAGCCAAAAAGTCCAACAACAACTGACGGCAGTGAAGATAAAATTTCAATACAGGTTCTGATAAAATTGGTTATCGGACCTTTTTTGGCATATTCAGCTAAATAAATTCCTGCTCCCATCGATAAAGGCACCGAAATAATCAAGGTTACAACTAAAAGGAAGAAAGAGTTATAGAGCTGAATGCCAATACCGCCGCCTGCTTCGTACGAAGAAGAACGTCCTGTCAGAAACTGCCAGTTAACATTGGGCAGACCTCTGACAAGGATATAAAGCAAAAGAGAAGTGAGAATAGCTACGATAATGCCTGCGATTGTGTAAAGCAGTCCTGTGGCTAATTTATCTATTTTTTTAGCGTGCATAGTTTTTCTTACCTTCCCTTGTAATCATTTTGATCAGTGTATTAAACGCCAGACTCATCAGCAGTAATACCAGAGCAAGAGACCAAAGAACATTATTTTCAACAGTTCCCATGACAGTGTTGCCGATCCCCATGGTTAAAACTGAAGTCAGAGTTGCTGCCGGCGTGGTTAAAGAAGTCGGCATAACAGCAGAATTTCCGACAACCATTTGAATAGCCAAAGCTTCACCGAAAGCGCGGGCCATTCCAAAAACAACAGCGGTAAAAATACCAGGTTTGGCCGCATTTAAAATAACCCGCCAAATAGTCTGCCAGCGCGTTGCTCCCATAGCAAGACTGGCTTCCTTATAATGTCTTGGGACGGCTTTTAGACTATCGACAGTCATAAAGGTAACAGTAGGTAAAATCATTACGAAAAGGACAAAAACGCCTGACAATATTCCAAAGCCTGTCCCGCCAAAAATCGACCGGACAAAAGGAACGATAATCTGCAGACCGATAAAACCATAAACAACAGAAGGGATGCCTACCAGCAATTCGACGGTAGGCTGTAAAATTTTAGCACCGTACTTAGGCGAAATCTCTGTCATAAAAACAGCAGCGCCGATGGCAAAAGGCGTAGCAATCAAGGCCGATAATATCGTTACGATGAAAGAACCCAAAATCATAGGAAGGGCCCCCAATAACGGTTTGCCTGCAGCATCTTTAATATTAGGCTGCCACTGAGTTCCGAAAAGAAATTTAAGAGGATTGATTTTATCAACAAAAAAGGTTGACAGACCTTTTTGCGCCACAAAAATTAAAATCATAGCGACAATAAAGACGATTAATATTAAACAAAGAAAGGTAATCGTTTTTCCAAACTTTTCTAAGCGGGAATTTTTAGAAGATGACACTAATTTTTTAGCAAGTTCTTGATTTTGCATAGCTACTCCTTATATTAAGATTAGACATCTTTTACCAGTTAAAAAGGCTTCAGCAGATCACTTAGGACTTACTGTACCATCAGCACTTTTAACAACCTTCATGTCATTCATGGAAATGTAGCCCATACTGACAACGATGCCGTCTTGGACCTCATCTGACATCATATAATCTAAAAACTCTTTAGTCAGACCGGTCGGCTCGCCTTTGGTATACATATGTTCGTAAGACCAAAGCGGCCAATCATTGGTAGCAACATTTTCAACTGTTGCCGCAAAACCATTTAATTTCATGCTTTTAACAGAATCATCCACATAAGCAAAGGCCAGGTAAGAAATCGCACCGGGGGTCTGGGAGATGATGCTTTTCACCATCCCGTTTGAATCCTGTTCCTGACTTTGCAGAGCCGATTCTCCGTCCATGATCACACTGTCAAAAGTTGAGCGTGAGCCTGAACTGGCCGCCCGGTTAATGACTGAAATTTCCAAGTCTTTCCCGCCAACCTGTTTCCAATTTTTATATTCACCGGTAAAAATTTTGCGGAGCTGCTCTGTTGTTAAGTCTGAAACATCGACTTCTTTGTTAACAATTACCGCTAAACCGGCAACTCCCACCTGATGATCCGTCAGCTTACTGGCATCAATACCGTCTTTTTCTTCAGCAAAAACATCACTGTTGCCAATTTGCACTGCTCCGGATTGGACCTGAGATAAGCCTGTGCCCGAACCTCCGCCTTGAACATTGACGGTTTTGCCGATATTGAGATGGGAAAACTCATCTGAAGCAGCTTCGACTAAGGGCTGCAAAGCTGTTGAACCAACACTCGTTATCGACTGCCCGCGATCAATCCAGCTGGCGCAGGCTGAGAGGATAAATAAACCCACTCCTGCTAACACTAATAAGCTTATTTTCTGATTCTTTTTTAATTTCATTGGTCATTTCCTATTCATTATCAAAAAATCATTTTATGAAGACTGTCTCTTCATATTCAAATATTAACATAACTGATAGGCCTTTGCAAAGAGCTGCCCAGCTTAAAATGAAATTGTATTCAATAACAGTTAAGCATAAAAACGGAGCCCCTTGGGGAAATAATTTTTGATGGTATGCCCGACAACCTTTGCAAAACCAAGACCATTCCCTTTGACACAAAGCTGGTACCATCCGTTAGGGTACGTATCTGTTAAAAAAATAATATCTCCCGAGACATAGCGCTTAAACTGTTCTATATCAATTTCTATAGACTGTTCTATGTCATGCTTAGGGAGAGCTAATCCCAAGGCAAAAGACGGTTCGAAGCGCTTTTTCTTAAATGTTCCCAGATGCAGACCGTTGCGAGCAATTTTCAAACCGGACAAATCAGGAAGACCGTCAGGAAGAAGATAGAGATTAGCTCCAAAAGTCTGTAAAAGCCCCTTTAAAGGACGCTTTAGATGTTTAGCCGCAAACTCCTGCCAAAGCTGGGCTTCTTCTCTGGTCAAGTTAGATTTTCCGCGGGGCAATGAAACTGCTTTTTCGTCTCTGTTATCTTTTATTTTAGCGATGAACTGACCCTCGCCTTTAAAACGATGCGGATACATACGAGCTGCCTCAGGCAGGCCAATTCCTTCGGTCATGCCATTCAATTTAGGGAGCTCAACAATATCCAGATAATCATACTCCTGCAGCAGCCAGCTGACCACTTCCTCGTTTTCTTCCGGAGACCAGGTGCAGGTTGAGTAAACAAGCTGCCCTCCATAAGCGAGCATAGGAATTGCCTCTCGTAGAATCTGCTTCTGCAAATCTGCACACTTAGCCGGCAGAGAGTCCTGCCAATTGCGAACAGCTTCAGGTTCCTTCCGAAACATACCTTCACCGGAACAGGGGGCATCAAAAACAATAAGGTCAAAATAATGCCTGAAGGTTTTAGCTAAATTTTGTGCTGATTCATTAGTCACAACAACATTTTGAGCCCCAAAACGTTCAATGTTTTCAACAAGACTTTTGCAGCGTTTAGAAGAAATCTCATTGCTGACAAGGATTCCCGTGTTATCTAAATATGAAAGGATATGTGTCGACTTGCCCCCGGGCGCTGCGGCCAAATCAAGAACTCTCATGCCTTTTTTCGGAGCTGCTGCCTGCCCCACCATCTGGGCAGCAGGTTCTTGCGAATAAACCAAGCCTGTTACATGTTCAGCAGATTTTCCGGAAATTTTTCCATAGTGTCCCCAGTCAGTATTGGGGATAGTACAGGAAAAAGACTGCTGGCTCTTTTTAAGAGGGTTGGTTCGAAAAGCGGGGACAGGCTCTTCTTTTAAGCTGGCAAAAAAAGCTGCTGCTTCTTGGCCTAATAGCTCTTGGTATTTTTGAATAAATGCGTCTGGTAGTATCTTCATACACAATCTTTTTCTTTTTTTACAATTATTTTATAAACTGCTGGATAGCTTTCAGTTTTTGCTCGGGGACAAACATCACCATTTGTCTGCTTTTAAAATCAGGTTTTTGACCGTCAAGGGTCAGCAACCGATAACCGAGTTTTTCGCCCATGATAAAGGCTGCTGCATAATCCCAAGGCTGAATATAAGAAAAGTAAGCCAGCAATCGGCCGGACATAACATGCGACATGCTGATTCCGGCACCGCCGTAAACACGGACCCCCAATGTCTGTCTGGATAAGTCACGAATCCCGTGTATATTTTCAGCATACATACTGGAATTAGCACCGATTAGGCAGCGGTTGAAAGGTTTATCCCTATAAGAAAAGAGTTTTTTATCATTCGCATAGACATCAAAACGGCCGCCTCCGGCATAGAGAACGTCATTCATGACATCGTAAATAAGCCCAAAACGCCCAACACCGTCTTCATAATAGGCGATCATAACAGCAAAGTTCTCTCTCTGAACAATAAAATTAACCGTTCCGTCAATCGGATCCAAAATCCAGACATGCCCATCTGTAATCGGATGCCGGACGCCATTCTCCTCTGCCATCACATTGTCTTCTGGATAAGCTGTTTTTATTTTGGCTATTAGCAATTCCTGCGCATTTTTATCCAGATTGGTCACCAGATCATCAAACCGTGTTTTTTCTTCAATCTTTAGATTTTCTGTCATTTCTGACCGGATAAAGCTCCCAGCTTCCCGTATAAGTGTTTTTGCAAATGTAAATTTAGTTTCCAAGAGAAATAAATCCTTTTTCCTTTTCTTTAGCCGCTTTAACAGCACGGTAAGCAGAATAACCGCTGCTGCGTTCAAAGGCACGGTCTATCCTTTTTTCCTGGCCCTTGCTTTTGACGATTTTTTTAAAATCAGCATAGCTCTCCAGCAAGGCCGTAACAGAAACTTTGCTTTCATAAGCTTTTTCAACTTGATTCAAAAAATAAAGCACTGATACTATTTCTTCAGTGCTCCAGCTTGTATCGAGCGGATAGCTGTAATTCTTACTCATCTTCTCCCTCAATTTCAGCTCTTATAGTCGCCTGCCGCAGCTCTTGTTTGCGGTAATCACGCGATAAAAAGGCACGAATTTCATCTTCATTAAAACCAATCTGCATCCGTTTCTTATCCATTATAATCGGACGGCGCAAAAGACTCGGATTTTCTGCAATTAGCTGAATTAAAGCAGAGATTGACAGCTCATCTACATCGATATCCAGTTTCTGAAAAACTTTTGACCGTCTGGAAATAATATCTTCTGTTCCATTTTCAGTAAAAGATAAAATTCTCAGCAGCTCCTCCCGGCTGAGCGGGCTCGTGATAATATTATGCTCTTCAAATGCAACTTCGTGCTTCGTCAGCCAGGTTCGCGCCTTACGGCAGCTTGTGCAGCTTGGTGATAAAAATAAGGTAACCATTCTTTGCCCCTTAACTATTACTTACTAAATATTATACAAGATTTTATCCTTCTTGGCTATCCTTTTTCCAATTCAGTGCCCTTTCCTTATCAGAATGCAATTGAGCCACCAACGCATCAATGCTCTCAAACTTAATCATATCACGAATCTTTTCCAGCCAAATAATTTCAAGCGACTCGCCGTAAATATCCTCTTCAAAATCAAAGATATGGACTTCTAAACGCAGTTCTGTCCCGCCAAATGTTATATTTTTTCCGATACTGGTCATGGAACGGTAAGCACTGCCGTTGATAAGCACATCAGAAACATAGACGCCGTCAGCTGGCAAAAAAGTACGGTCAAGCGGAGCCAGGTTAGCTGTCGGGAAGCCAATTGTTCGGCCCCGAGCATCGCCATGAACAACCAGTCCCCGAGTTGAGAACTCATAGCCCAATAAGTCATTGGCCTGTGCGACATCGCCAGTGTTCAGTAACTGCCTAATTTGCGTAGAGCTGATCTTCTTTTGATGTTTTTGCACTTCAGGGACTGTGACAACTCGGCCCTTAAAATACTGTTCCAAATAGTCGCCGCCGGCACGGTCATGCCCGAATTTATAATCAAAACCGATAACAACTGTCTTAGCACGCAGAGCTTCAATATAGTTCTGGATAAATTCCGCTGCTGACAGCTGTGAAAAACGGGTTGTGAAATTCAGTAAATAAAGCTTATCTACTCCGTATTGAGCAAATTTTTCATGGCGTTTTTGAGGGGAGGTCAAGTGGAGTAACAGCTCAGGCTGAAAACGGACAAAAGCCAAACGCGGTGATTCGTTAAAAGTTAGGACGACCACTTTAAGTTTATCTCGCACCGCAAGCTCTCTCGCTTTCTCAAACAAGGCCTTATGTCCTAAATGCAGACCGTCAAAATAGCCCAAAACCAGAATTGTATCCTGTTCTTCCTTAATCTCTGTATAATCTTTAATCTCTCGGATTTCCATTATCTTTCCATTCTAATCAAATAAAAACCTTATGCGGTTTATAAAGTCCGTTGCCATATGCCGTTAAAACAGCAGCGAGCTTTCCTCCGTAAAATCCCGCTAAAAGCTCTTCTTCTCTTTCCAAACGAATCTTACGTCCGTAAGCAATTTCGGCAGTTTCTTTCTGACTTAAGTCAGCAGAGGGTAAATCCAGCACACCATATTCCAGCGGCAGCAGAAAAGAATAGTCTTTCTTTTCCGCATATGCCTGAATTTCTGACAATGTAAAGGCATCCTGCAGCTTTAATCCAGCAGAGGCGGTCCGCTCAAGAAAAGACATGTGGCTGGCATAGCCTAATTTTTCCCCTAAATCAACGGCTAAAGTCCGTACATAAGTCCCCTTGCTGCAGCTTAATTTAAAGTGAAACGAGCAGCAGTTATCTGCAAAATGCAGAGGGCTGGTGCGGATAAAATCATAAACAGCAACCTGACGAAGAGGACGCTCAACCTCTTCTCCTCTGCGGGCATAGTCGTAAAGTTTACGCCCCTTAACTTTGACAGCCGAGTACATCGGCGGCCTTTGCATAATGCTGCCTAGGAAGGACCGCATAGCCTGATCGACAGCTTCCTCAGTCAGATCCGAGGATACGGGGGTTCTGGCTACTACCTCTCCGCCAGCATCCTCTGTAGTTGTTGAAAAACCAAGGGTTATTTGTCCCTGATAAATTTTTCCGCCGTCTGTCATGTATTCAATAACACGAGTTGCTTTACCGACAGCAATCGGCAGAACGCCAACCACATCCGGGTCAAGCGTCCCGCCGTGGCCTATCTTTTTTTCCTGTAAAATTTGTCGAAGCCTTAAAACAGCATCATGAGAAGTCATTCCTGCTTCTTTTTTTAAATTAATAATACCAGTAATCATAATTTACATTATAGCTTATTTTTCACTTTTTGCCTATGTCTAATCCATTGAAAAGAAAGTGAGATAAAGATTGGGATATTGTCGCAACATGGCGCTTTCGATTTTGCCGTCCCGCCTCCGCACAGTTGATCTGGAAGGTCAATGTCCCTTGTTCAGCAAGGGATGAGAACTTCCGCTGCGCCAAACTCATCTGTTTAAAAAGTAAAATGAGGCAGGGACTTTGGTCCCAGCCTCATTATCAATTGGATTTTTAAACTTAAGGATTGTAGTAAACACCTTCGCCGTTGCTGCCAAGGTAGATAACATCGCCATTTGGCAGCGTAACCCAGCGATTGCGTACCTGTTCACCTGAATCAGCATCATAGTATGCCACTCTGCCGGAAGCCAGTCTGACGATATCGCCTTTGACCTGACTGCCGTCTGCATTAAAGTAAAGCCGTTGGCCGTTAATAAGCTGTGAACCGGTAAGAGCAGTCCCCGCTGAGCCGAAATAATACCAGCTGCCATCTGCAAAAACAAAGGTATTGACAGCCATATCACCTGAATCAGCATCATAATAATATTTGTTTCCGTTAGCATCAGTTACCAGATTTCCTTTAACTTGACTGCCATCAGTATTAAAATAGAGAATCTGTCCATTAATCACTTGCGGACCAGTAACAGCATAGCCGTTTTCGTCTAAATAGTACCAAACATTATTGCCGGTTGTCGCAAACTTAGCATTTACCCGTTCACCCGAATTAGCATCATAGTAATAATTATTGCCGGCTTCATCTTGAGCAAAATTGCCTTTAACCTGTCTGCCGTCAGCATTGAAGAAAAGATTTTGTCCGTTAATAACCTGTGAGCCAGTAACGGCATAGCCATTGCTGTCAAAATAATACCAGACATTGTTGCCAGTTGTCGCAAAACGGCTGACTGTCAGCTCGCCAGAGTCAGGATGGTAATAAGAAAGACGTCCGCTGTTATCACTCACCAGCCGGCCTTTTACCTGAACACCGTTTTCATCGAAGTAAAGCCGCTGTCCGGCTATAGTCTGCGCACCTTTAACGGCCCGTCCCTGCGCGTTGAAATAATACCAATTATTAGCGCCTCGTTTGATGAAGGTGTTGACGGCCATCGCTCCTGAATTCGCATCAAAATAGCGTATATTCCCGTCAGAATCCGTCACCAGTTCTCCTTTGATCTGATAGCCGTTTTCATCAAAATATTGGGTAACGCCATTGACAGTAACTAAGCCCCGTGCCATCACACCGTCAGCATCAAAGTAACGCCACTGACTGCCAAAGGCATAGTAATTATTGGTGTACATATCGCCCAAAGGACCGTAATAATACTGGTTCCCGTTACTGTCTTCATAGATAGCGTCACGTAACTGGACACCATTTGGCAGGAAGTAATACTGCTTATTGTCAATTATCTGTTTGCCGGTAGCCATATAGCCATTTTCATCAAAATAGTAATAATAGCCATTTTCATTGATAAAGGCATTCTTGGCTTGATAGCCGCTTGTGGAATAGTAAATCATGCCTGTACCGTCATGGTAAAAACCAGTTACCCCTTCTTCACCTGTCAGTACTTTTGGAAGAAAGACTCCATTTTCATTCAAAGTAAAGTACTGGTTGCTGGCGACATCCTGAAGCACATAGTAAGCTCCTCGTCCAAGAATATTGGTTCCATTGAAGTATTCAGCCTTCCACTCTGTGATTTTGACTGATGGATCTATCCGCTGACCATTAGAAATTTGAACCCGTTCAAAGATTTCCGGATATGCAGCAGCCAGTTCATCCAAGAAAGCACCGCCATACTGCGCTTGATAATCATCACCGTTAGTTTTGCTGTTAACGACATACAGCCGTTCTTTGATGACCGAATCTGTGCGATAGGTTCCGAAATTATTGACACGTGTTGCCGTGACAACCTCCTGTCCCGGAAGATTATAAATCTGATCCGGCACCCAGTCAGCAATCACCTGAATACCTTCTCTGTGGAGCGCTTTAATAGCATTAATCAGATCTTCTTGAGAACCGTATTTATTGTTCTTGCTCATGGCAAGATCGTAACGGTCCTCAAAGGCATAGCCATTTAAAATAATAGAGTCTAAGAAAGAACCATCCTCAGATGACACATATTGCGGAGCTAATTCAAAAGAAGTTACTCCCCAAGATTTAAACAAGTCAGCATTTTCAGCAATTAATTTATTGGTGTATTCTGCATCGGAGGTGACAAAATCTTGAAAATTGGAGAAACCTTCATAAATCAGCTGCGAATCCAAGGCTGCCGAAGTCTGGTAAACCTGACCGTTCGCAGTCGCTTGATCGCTGGCAGCTACACGGACATCTTGATTTTCGGCTGCTCCTACCGGCACCCAAACGGCTAAATAACCAGATACCTGAACTTGGCTGTAGCCGGCAATATCATTAGCATCAAAAGTCAAATAACCGTTCTCATCTGTATACCGAACTAAGTTTGACGGAACATCACTGTCTTCTAAATAATGAGCCAAGCCGCCTTCTGTAGTCAGCAGTAAAGGACGGTAAGCCTGGTTGGCATGCGCCGCCCCCATATTGACGCGGACAGTATCCTGACTGCCGAGCTGTAAGTAAGGATTATTGCTGATTATGACCGCAATGCCCTGTGTCCTTGTTTCTTCGGTTCCCAAATCTGTCGCTTCCTCCGCTCCGGTACCGTAGCGGACCGATGTCAAAACACCATTATAATCCCAAGCCCAATTTTCTCTGTCTTGTCCTTCAACATAAGTGATCGCCATGTCTTGGCCGCCAGCCACATATTTAATCCGAGCCTTCATCAGCGTCTCAAGGGCATCATAGTAAGGGGATTTAGTAGCCATGTACTGACCGTTATCAGTATACATATCCCCATAATAAACACGGGTAATCGTATCTTTATTGGTCAGCATCAGGGAGTAGGAAGCCGGAATATTGGTCTGCGTATATTTCTTATCGGCTGAGTTCATATCGGCATTGTAAATTTCGAAAGCCTGTTTCAACTCGTCCATCCCGATTCCTGTTAAACCGTCTGTATTAGGATTAATATAATCATTAATGATTTTGCCGATAACGGTTTGAACTTCACTATCATGAGCCCGTATAAAGACATAATTAGCCATACGTTCAGTATATTTGCCTTCTGCCGAACGGTCATTCAAAATTGTTGTGATGGTCGGTTCTAAACCGCTGCGAACCTGCTCGCCGCTTTCGGCATCTGTAATTGGCCGAGCGAGAGCGTATAAAAGAGCATTGCGCAAATAATTATCAATCGGAAGCTGAGCGCCGCCAGTATCAAGATTGTACTGGGGATCATTATCATTCCAAGCTTCCAAAATGGAGAGATGGTTGATAGCGTTGGCTTCACTGGCATCTACATTATAGTAGGCCTTAAAGTAATCAGAAGCAATCTGCAAAAGATCCGCGTTGACATTATCGACAGCATCAATCCGCACACCATCGAAGTTCGCTTCCGGATCATTAGCGACAATGGAACCGTAATTCATCAAATAATGCAGCCAGTTCAGCTGTTCTGCCTGAACGACAGGATTTGAGTTGTCAATATCATTGGCTAAAAGGAATTCATAACCTCCTGTAGGATCATCATCATCTTCAAAATATTTAGGGACCCCTGTCTGGCTGGTCGGTGTCCGGTTAAGAAGACGATAATCAGAATTAGCATAGGCTGTCAAGTCGCTGTTGCTGTACAGCAGGGCGCCGCCCTGTAAGTGATCTTTATCGCCTTCAGACGTATCGGACTCAGTGTTTTTATTCCAAATATCCTGTTCAATGACAAAGGCATTCATAATAGAACGCAGCCAGTCAGCGGACTGCTGAGCAGCAATTCTAACTTCGATATTTTTTTGAACTTCCTGAGCAGCTGCTGTCAGACTGGCCTGATCCGTTTCATTTGTATAAGAGACACCTGTTCCCAAGCCTTGTGTATTCATATAATTTAAATAAGCCACTTGAATATCTTTACTTGGCCACCAAGTCATCAAGAGCGGACGGTAGTCGCTTTCAGTTGATGCCACCCAAGACTCGCCATTTTGGAGAATATACTGTGGCCGATACCATGAATCAGCAGTGATATAATCATTGATCGTCTCAATACTGTCAGCACTTTCATTATAAACTTTGTTGTTTTCATTAAAAGCATTAATTAAATCCGACAGTCCTTCTTGAAACCAGTAGGCAGAAGACTCTGCTAACGCTCCTGTTTCAGCATCAAAATAGAGAATGCTGCCATTAAGGTTGAGCGCAAAATTTTTCTTAGCTGTACCATCTTCCTGAATATAATATTGCTTTCCGTCAATCGTCTGGATATTAGCCGGATCTATGTCAGAACTGTCCGTTTCAGCGGCCGGATCACTTGCTACAGCCTGAACCGTTTGGACTTGCTGAGGAACTGCCTCAGCAGCCGGTTCTGCTGCTGCTTCAGTATTGTTTGCTGAATCAAGGCGTTCCTGAGACTGATTCTGGTCAGTAACCTGTTCGGCATTTTCACTGCCGGAAAGAGGGATTTCTGCTACTGCCTCTTCATCCGCTGAGGAAAGGGTAGCCTGCTCTTGGCTCTGCCCCTCATCTGAAACAGCGATCTCAGTTGCTGTCCCTTCTTCGTCCGCCTTAACCGTTAAACTGCCTGCCCCTAGAGCAAAAGGAAGCACAGCAGTTACAGCAATGAACACCCATTGCTTTTTGACTTTATGCATTTTATAATGTACTTTTTTTTCCATAATGGACCTCCAAACTTTGTTAGAAAAACGTTTTTCAAACAAACAACATTCTAACACGCTCTGTCAGATTTTATTTTGACAGACTTCTTTTAATTCGGTTACATTAGTTTGCGTTTTCGTTTCGCTCTAGACCTTTCGGTTTATAGCATTGAAGCGGTTTTTGGAGGACTGAGGTCTTTTTAAAAAAGTTTTTATCATCAAAAAAGACAGATAGCTTTACTGTCTTTTAACGCCGAATTTTAACTGTCCTTTCCAATAAAAAGAAAAGGAGACAAACAAGCACAATTGCTGGAAAATCATGCCTGTTTGTCTCACTTTTTCAAAGCGATGCTTTTTTAGAGATCCCTCTTATAATCACCGTCAAGGTCAAAGAAAGGCTGAATGTTTTGAACATATTCGAGCACCCCTTGGAAATCTCCATTGTCATCTCGTACAGCAGCATAGGTAACATAGACAAACTTGTTCAAGCGCTCTGATTTGAACCACATTTCGACTTTATCACGCTGGCCGCTTCTCAGCAGTTCAAAGATTTTCTTTACTTTATCTAAAACTTTCGGCGGGTGGCACAGCTCAACATTACGTCCGATTTGACTTGGTGTGCGCTTAAAAATCATCTCTTCAGCTGGCACACTGTTATTGTAATATTGAAAAATATCATCTTTGTTGACAAAAGTAATCTCAAAAGGAAGATGGTTAAGCAAGAGATCGGCTTGTTCAACCGACAGATACCCATTCCCGAAAGGCTGCGGTACTGTCCGATCCGCTGCTGTCTTTTCTTCTTTTGGTGTAAAGGTGATCGTAAACTGTCCTGCAGGTGTTTCAATAATCTGCGGCTTTTCTGCCGTTAGTTCTGAACGACTGTCTGAATCAGCTTCAGACTGTTCAGCAGAAAAAGAGCTCCTGTCCGGCTCCCATTTCTCAGCCGGCTTGATGACAGCATAGCCATAAACATCACTTTCTTCAGCAACCGCCAGCCAGTCATCCTGCGTAAAAATCTCCAAAAGAATCATTAAAAGGATGGATTCTTCTTTAAAAATCATCTCTTCAAACTCTTTGGCAAAAACTTCAAATTTTTCTGATACTTCAGCTATATTAGCCTGAGGGAGCTGCAAGGCAAGTGTTTGTGCAGAGTCAAAAAGCTCCCGAATCTCATCATCAACTCCCCACATCACCTTAGGCGGTGCATCGTGGCCGTAAGATTCCATAATCGGGAAAAAGACTTTTTCTTTGCGCGTATAATGATTTTCAAACTGCCCTAAGAGCTGAAACTGGCGTTTGAGCCCCTTAATCAAGTCCGCCTGATAATTTCTGTTTTCAGGTTTTGTGTAATTCGCTATGATGCGCCGAATACGCAGCAAGGCAGCCCGCAGCGCTAAATTTTCATCTTTAAAAACTTTGACTGGATGGCCTTCCCGCTCACTGTCGGGCATCTCTACACCAGCAATCGCCCCTTTAAAAAGATTGGCATGAACATTGCAGAGGCTCATGACATCTTCAAAAGTAATTCCAGTATCAGAAGACATGAGCTCATGCTCCATCAGAGAAATTTCCAGAGCGGAAACGCCTGAGAAATGCTGATTGAAGCGTTCCTGAACCGAATCCGGGCTGGCACCGTGATGCAGATCCAGCAGAATATCTTTTAAGATCTCAATACGTTCAGCAGCCATTAGTCTTCTCCTATTACATCATAGCCATTAAATTCCAGAGTTTTTTTAATCTGATCCAAAGGGATTTTTGTCAGTTTAGAACCGTTTTTAAGGCTTGTTGCCTTCCCTAAAGTTTTAAGCATCAGCGGATTGGCCAGCGGTTTAAAACCTAAATCAATCAATATATCCTTGACCTCCGGATGCTCCTGAATGGTCTCCGCAACAGGCTTCCTTAAATCTATTGTATTATTCATAGAAATGACCTCTTATTTCACTATTTATCAGCTATAGCAGTCAGGAACAGTTCGCGCCCCAGATGTTCTCCGCAGTCATTTATTCTGCTTTTTTCAGTATTTTATGTCTCCTCGCTTTTAGCCGGCAAATTGTTATTTTGCTGTTCTGCTTCTTTCCTGAGTCTTTTTTTGGCGGTAAAGTGAGAGGGGCTGGGCTGAATTTTATATCATATTTTTCAAAAAGCTGCAGGCTAAATCCCTGACTGTCTGCCGCTGGCCCGTCTGTCCCGATAAATTGTGACCTGCACCTTCGAGCAAATGGTAGGAACTGTTTTCATAAACAGCCTTGTATCGCTCTGATGCAACTGGGGCAACAACTTTATCCAAAGCACCATGTATCAGAAGTACAGGGCCTGAGTACTGAGCTGCCACTTCATAAATCGGCAACGTCTGGGCTGTTCTGAAATAATCTCCGCCGACCTTAAAACCGTCTATTAGAATATAATCGGGGATATGGGCAGGGTCGTAAACCACGCCTTGGCACTCCCCCTTAATGGCATCATCTTTTAGCGTTGCCGCTGGTGCCATTAAAATCAGTTTAGCAATGATATCTGGAAAATATCCTGCCAGCATGCTGGCGACGACTCCGCCTTGTGAATGGCCAATTAGGTAAATTCGCTTTGCCTTTACCGTGTAGCGGGCATACTCTATTATTTTCAGACCATCTAGAATCTCACTTAAAACCGTCATATCCTGAAATCGGCCGCCACTGTTGCCGCAGCCGCTAAAATCAAAACGAAGGGTCGCTAAACCGGCTGCGTTTAAAGTTTGGACAAGATCATCTAATAAGGCACCCTTGCGGTAGCCTAAATCTCCCTTAAAACCATGCATTAAAACAGCAATCTCTTCATTTTCCACCTTATCAGTCCCCTCAAGCAGACCGAATAAACTTAAACCATCTCTTTGAATTGTTATTTCCATGACTTTTCTGCTCCCGCATGCCTTATAATGCACTCATACGAGTAAAAGGCAGATGTTATTTTTTAAAATGCCGTAAAAGGGTATTGCCAATTAAACCGCCCAATAAGGCGGCAATGATGACACTGCCGAAAAGACTGGCAGCATTGCCGGCAGTAAAATCTAACATGACACGGTTTACATAGGCCATATCTTTTCCCTTATTTAAAAGATAATCGATATATCCCTGCCTAGATAGCCACATAGCCAGCAAAGGTGCTGTATTGCCCAGAGAAAAGACAAGATAAGACAGCTTATTTAAACGCGGAGACTGATACTGTTTCGACCAGGCAAGCAGGTCTGCCAAAAGAGCGAAGAGAGCATTAGGGAATACGGCCAAAATATAGTGCCGAGACAAGAGAAAGAAGAGTGAAATAAAAAGGCCGATCAGAGTAACCGATCCAAATTTTGGAACTTTCTCAAGCAAATGAAAGTACACCCAGCCCGCCAGCAAGGCTGTCATAGCCGGCGCATAGAACATATTGGGACTGTGAAACAGCAAAATGCTGACCGCAGTCCCTAATCCAACACATAAAAAATAAAATAAAGCGTGTAAAATGGATACTTTCAAGTCTTTTTTAGTCAAGTTAAGCATTGTATTCACTTTCACCTATTTATTTGTTAGTTTAAGCTATTTCTTGATAGAAATCAACCTTGATTTGGATAAAGCGCTCCAAATCCTGCAAAAGCTGAAAAAGTACAGCTCTTCTTTCAAACTCCTGACGGGTTTTCGGAAGATCAGTCTGGCGAAAAAGCGTCAGCATCTGTTCTATATCCTCAATGAGAACGACGCCAGAATTTTTTTCGCTTAACTGATGAGCCGTTTCATGAAAAAGATGGGCCAGCAGACTGCTTTCCCTGCCTGCTAAATGACAGCGGCTGATATTAGCCGCCATCTGTCTCAGCAGCTTGTTTTGCTGCTGCCGCATTTCAAAATAGTGAACCTGATAATTGGTCTGCTGGAAAAGCTGGTTATGACGCTCCAAATAAACCAGACGCAGAGCCTGCTCTAAAGTCTCATCCAGCTGATTAATCAATTCCGCTTTGTTTTCCCCGCTGCCTGTCAGCAAAAAAGTTTCAAAACGGTAAAGAATAGCTTTCATCTGCACTTCTACCTGCTGATGAAAGGCCTGAATCTCCTTATTTTTAGATGGCATATAGAGATTAAAAAGCAGAGCTAAACCTGCTCCGATGGTGAAAAGGGTGAATTCTTCAGCTATCAGTTCCGGGGCAAGGCTTTTTTCTGCCAGCAAATGCATGACTAAGACCGTGCTGGGAGCAATACCGGCTTCAAGATGCAATCGATAAGCTAAAAAAACATAAAAAAGAAGATAGACTGACAGGGCCCAAAGATTAAAACCTAAACAGCTGTAGGAGCAGACAGCCAGTAGAAAAGCCAGAAGAACCGACTGCAAACGCTGAAAAGCCATTTTCAAGGTCGATTTTCGTGTTTCCAAAACACTTAATATAGCAATAATCCCTGCTGAGGAGGCATAGTGCAGACCAAATTTTTCAGCTAATACAATCGCAAATACAGCCGCTAAAACAATTTTCAAAGTTCTTTCCAGATGATTCATAAGATTCTATTTTTAAAATAAATTTTTTTCAAGGTTAGTTCGCAGATACTGCCATTCCTGTGCAGCTCGGGATATTTTGCGTTTGTAGGCTTGCAGCCCCTGTTCGTAACGTCGGATTAGGTAGAGCTGTTTAACTAAAGGAATATGAGGTATTTCAATACCAAGAAGCTTTTCACGGCTGATATTGATAACCTGTTTACCAGTATCAGCTTCATCCAGCAGGGCCTGACCGATCGCCGAGTCTAAAAACAGTTTAATATAGAGTCCTAAAACATCAGCTTTAGGGCGGAGAACCGTAATATTAGCAGTTGCAATAACGGGGCGCTTTTGTTCAGCAAAAACAGCTGTTTTCTTAAGCGTTCCTTTAGTAGCTACCAGCACATCACCATCTTTTAGTAAATAGCGGGAAAGAGACTGCGGATCAGCCGTAAGCGCCTTTAAAGCAGAATAGTTAAGACCGGTTTCTTCTATATCACGCAGATTAATAACAGCGATATTGCCGTCACTTTCAGAAGCTGAAACAGCTTTGCCTTTAAAACATTCTGCTGCTTCTTTCAAACTGATTTTGCTGATTGCTTTTTTTCTGTATGTTTCAAGAACTTCCTGCATAAGCTCTCCTTTCCTTATTTAGTATTATAATACTAAATAAGGAAAAATACAATCTGTCTGTTTACCGTTTTAGCTGCCAGTCCTTTATTATTAAGAAAAGACTCAGAACAGACATGTACTTGCTAAATTTTATCTCTTTTAAAAGAACTGTGATGCAGATGCTGGAAAGTAGAATGGTCACACTCAACAGCGGATTCAACGATATTGTAAGCATGAAAAATGTGATGAACTTGATCTTTAATCAGCTGCTCATTGCCGTCTGCTGCAACCAGCAAATGCACCATAGCAATATTTCGTCGACCGTCTAAGGACCAGACATTCAGCTGGTTGATAGCCATCACAGAATCTATACTGAGAATCTCATTTTCAATTTGTCTAATATCGAAATTTGCCGGAGAACGTTCCAAAAAGACCGAGATATTTCTGATAAATTTTGGCAAAGCCTGACTTAAAATAAAAACAGCAATCATAATAGACAGCAGAGGATCAAGAAAATACCAGTCCGTAAAGCGTAAGATAACAGAAACGACAATAACGGCAAGCCAGCCTAAGATATCTTCCAAAAAATGCAGGCTCAAAACTGACTCATGCTCAGAAGCCTCACTGTTTAATACACGACTAGCGATAACATTCACAATGATAGCAATAATCCCAAGGATAAACATTCCTCGATAATTGACAGGTTCAGGATTAAAAACCTTTTGGACGTTTTCTATAAGTACAAAAACAGAACCTAAAATCAAAATAACAGCCGTCATTAGGGCCCCCAGAAGGCTGAAGCGCAAATATCCCAATGTGTATTTATAATCGCTTCTGCGTTTGGACAGCCGTTCAAAATAATAAGAGGTGCCAATTGCCATCGCATCGCCAAAATCGTGAACTGCATCAGCTAAAATTGCGCTGGAATTAAAAATTCTGCCAAAAATCATTTCAATAACAGCAAAGAAAAAATTCGCTAAAAAAGCGATAAATATCCTGCTGCTGGACTGACCGCGAAAATGATAGCGGTGATGATGTTCGTCCATAACCACTCCTTTCCTCAAGATACAAAGGCCGTTAAAAGAGCAACGCAAAAATGACGGTAAGTCCGAAATCTGTGATTTCGTTGACGCACCTCTGCCCAAGGCGGCTAGAGAGGTGCGGCGCTGAAACATTTTTATCAATGAAATCCAACAAAAATCCTCTTAAAACCAGTCAGTCCAAAGACTAGTTTCACAGAACTTAAACAAGAGACCATTCTGCAGTGCAGATTATTGATGCTCTTTACTGTCCTGATAAAGCTCAAACAGCTTTGAAATACGCCGGCAGACAGAGGCGCTGTCTGCTGTTACTTGCTCATCAGCATATCGTTTAAGGGAAGGAAAATTTCCGACTTGAACGCTGTAAAGCGAATCCTTAAATAAAGCAATATCATTTTTATCATTGCCAAAAGCAATGAAATCTGAACCAACATGTCTCATAACCGTCGTCGCTTTGTTGGTAGCATAGGGATTGAGGTAGAGACATTTTTCGTGATCATGATAGTCAACATCAATCTGTTTCAGAGCCTCCAACTCCCGGCAGAGGGGTTGAGCTAATTCTTCATGGTCCCCTAGGTAAATAACCATCTTAATAGGAATTTTCAGCTGATCTATTTCCAGACGGTTAGCCAAATGCAAGGGATCAACGCTGCTAATAAAAGGCATTTTCTCCCCTTTAAAATAGACATAATCAAAGTCATCATCTACAAAATAAGGCAGACGGTAATAATGACACCAAGTCAGAGCACTCTGATAGGCCTGTCGAGTTAAATGCTGCTTAAAGATTAACTGTCCATTGTCATAAACAAGACCGCCATTAAGGCCGACCACACGCTTGTAAGCTAACTCTCCTGTCAGTAAAGCAATACAGTCGCGGTAAGCACGCGCCGAAGCAAAGGTCACTTCATGTCCAAAGTCCTGTGCTTTTTTAAAATACTCTTGATTTCTGGAGCAATAGTCATACGGTCAAAACACAGAGTACCATCTAAATCAAATACAAATTTCATATAGCAATTCATCCAAAAATACAGCTTATTTTTGACCGGAGTCTGGAACATAAGCCAGAGCACGGACAGGTGAACCGGTCGCTTCTTTCCAGTGAGGATAGGCAATCGAAATAATACTGCCTGTTGCCGGCACTTGATCAAGATGGGCTAATACTTCCAGCTGAAAAATACCTTCCTCCAATAAATGATATTCCTGCCGCAAAACACCGCCGGCCTCTGCAGCGGCTTTGCCGCTGTCCGTATCAAGCGTCTCATGTCCTAATGCTTTGATATGACGTTCATGAATCAAAAAATCAATTGCCTCACGCGACCATCCCGGAGACTGCTGGGCTCCCTTACCGTCAAGATTAGTCATCAGTTTCTGTGATGGCCAGCGTTTTGACCAGTCACTGCGGAAAGCGACAAAACTTCCCTCAGCGATTTTACCGTGCTCTGCTTCAAAATCAAGCACATCCTGCCTGCTTAACTCATAGTTAGGGTTAAGTGCTACTTCGGCGGATTTATCGATAACATACAGAGGCAAAAGAAGATCTTCTAGAGGAATTTGCTCCAGCAACTTTCCTCCCTCTACAAAATGAATCGGAGCATCAATATGTGTCCCGTACTGTCCGACAACAGAAAACTGCTGCACATAAAACCCATCTTCCAGAGTAAAAATGTCCTTTTTGGAAAGAGCTGGCAAGGGAGGAAAATGGGGACTGTTCTCGTCAATTTGGTGAGTCAAATCCACTACTTTTGCCGCTTTGAACGCTGCAAGAGCTTCTTGTAAGGTTGTCATACTGCCTTCTCCTTTATTCTTAAAAGAATTGTCTTATCAAAGAGCCGCCCTATCTTTAAATCTTTTCTAAAGCTAAGCGGAGGTCTTCAATAAGGTCATCAGCATTTTCTAAACCAACAGAAAGACGGATTTGCTCCGGTTCAATACCGCAGGCCCGCTGATCTTCTTCAGTCATTTGACCGTGTGTCGTCGTTGCTGGATGAACAACTAAAGATTTGGCATCGGCTACATTAGCCAAGTCTGAAAAAATTTCTAAACTGTCGATCACTTTTCGGGCTGCTTCTGCTCCACCTGCAACATTAAAGGTAAAAATAGATCCGGCCCCTTTAGGTAAGTACTTTTGCGCTAAATCATAGTAGGAGCTTGATGGCAGGCCGGCATAATTAACCTTAGTTACTTTAGGGTGTGCTGCAAGGTAGTCCGCTAATTTTTTAGCATTTTCAATATGCCTCTCTACACGCAAAGATAAGGTCTCAAGACCCTGTGTCAGCAAAAAAGCATTAAAAGGCGACAGGCAGGCTCCGGTATCCCTTAAGAGCTGTGTCCGGACTGCCGTAACGAAAGCCGCCTTGCCAATATCACGGGTATAGCTAATATCATGGTAAGAAGGATCAGGATCGACAAACTGCGGGAACTTTCCCGATGCTTCCCAATCGAATTTTCCCGAATCTACTATGACTCCGCCAATGGAAGTGCCGTGCCCTCCGATAAACTTAGTGGCTGAATGAACAGAAATATCAGCTCCATAAGAAAAGATATTTATCAAATAAGGTGTCGCAAACGTATTGTCAATAACCAGAGGAATATTATGCGCATGCGCTATCTCTGCCAATTTTTCCAAATCAGCAACATTTCCCAATGGATTGCCTAAGGTTTCTGCAAGGATAAATTTAGTATTGTCTTGGACAGCAGCGTCTATAGCCTTAAAATCTGAGACATCGACAAAACTCGTTGTAATACCATAACGCGGCAGCGTCTCTTTCAGCAGATTGAAGGTCCCGCCGTAAACGGTTGTTGCCGATACAATGTGGTCGCCGGCATGAGCCAATGCCAGTGCGGTATAAGTGATCGCCGCCATCCCTGAAGCAGTCGCCAGAGCACCGACACCGCCCTCTAATGCGGCCATCCTTTCTTCAAAAACCGCTGTGGTAGGATTTGTAATCCGAGTATAGATATTGGCAGGCTGGCGCAGGGCAAAGATATCCTCTGCTTCCTGAGCACTGTCAAAAACATAAGAGGTTGTTTGGTAAATCGGGACAGCCCGGGATTTAGTCACCGGATCAACTGTTTGACCAGCATGCAGTTGCAGAGTTTCAAAACCAAATTCTCTTGTCATTCAAGTACTCCTTCTTATAAATCTTATAAATGATCCAAATGCCCCTTTATTTTACCCTATTTTACCGTCTTTGCCTAATATTTATCAAAAAGAGTGGGTTATAGTCTAAAACTATAATATACAAAAATAAGAGCAGGACAATGAACCTTATGGCTTAAAGTTCTGCCCCGCTCTCCGGTTTGCTGCAGACATCTGAAAGCATTCTCGCTTTAAGAGCCGACAGCGACTGTTATTTTCTTTGAATAGGGGCAACACTGGCTAAGAGTTTTTTTAGACCGAGTTCCGGGAAGTTCACCTTTAACTCCTGCCCTTGGCCGCTTCCTGTAACTTCAAGGACAGTGCCTTCTCCCCATTTTTTATGCTGCAGGCTGTCGCCGACTTTCCAGTCAATATTTGTTGAAGCCTCGGTTCCAGCAGAAACTGACAGCGGTCTGCTCGTGTGAGGCTGAGCCTGAGCCTTTCGAAACTGCAGTGCCTGCTGCAAACTCATGCCCTGACCGAACTTTCTGGCTGGTTCTTCTTCTCTCCGATTGCTGTAAGTAACCGCAAAAGCACTGTCAGTCGGACGAGCTGATCCCTGATAATCTAACAGATCAGCAGATATTTCCCGCAAAAAACGACTAGGTGGGTTATAGCCAGTTTTGCCAAAAAGTGTCCGAACAGCAGCATTAGTCAGAAACAACTTCTCCTCTGCCCGAGTAATCCCCACATAGGCCAAGCGCCGTTCCTCTTCCAGTTCGTCTTGTTCCTGTGCTGCACGTGCCAAAGGGAAAACCCCTTCTTCCATTCCGATAAGAAAAACAATCGGAAACTCTAGGCCTTTGGCTGCATGCAAAGTCATTAAGGTTACTTCGGCTGTGTCATTCTCAGCCTCATCACTGTCAGCAACTAGTGCCAAATCATTCAGAAAACGGCTGAGTCTGTCACGGCCGGATTCAGTATCTGTTCCTTCCTCCTGATTCGCATCAAATTCCTTGGTGACAGTCAGAAATTCTTCGATATTTTCAATACGGGCCTGACTTTCAAGGGTATTTTGCATTTGAAGGGTTTCCAGATAGCCTGTTTTATCGAGAATCGTTTCTGTCAGTGCTGTTAAAGTCAGCTTATCAAGCTGCTGCTGCAAATCTAAGAGTAAATCGGCTAAAGTTTTCACGGCCTGTGCTGGCTTGCCTTTGACATGATTAGAAAGCATAATCTCGGCACTGGCATCCAACAGGCTTAAATGTTGCCCTGATGCAAAAAGGCGGATTTTCTCCAAAGTCCCCGGGCCAATACCGCGCTTCGGCTCGTTGATAATCCGCTCATAACTGATATTATCAGCGGTATTAGCGATGACATTGAGGTAAGCAATGATATCACGAATTTCCTTGCGGCTGTAGAATTTCGTACCGCCAACCATAGTGTAAGGAATATTGGATTTAAGCAGAGCTTCTTCAATAGTCCGCGACTGGGCATTGGTCCGGTAAAGCACCGTAAAGTCTTTAAAATTTTTCCCGTCTTCACGAACAATCTGAGCGATGGAGGAGGCGACAAAAACAGCCTCATCCCGTTCATCATCAGCTTGATAATAGATAATCTGGTCCCCTTTCGGGTTTTGAGTCCAAAGATTTTTAGGGCGTCTGTGACGGTTATTTTGGATGACATCATTTGCTGCCTGCAAAATTGTTTGGGTTGAACGGTAATTTTCTTCCAAAAGAACCACTTTAGCTTCAGGATAGTCCTTTTCAAAATCGAGGATATTTTGCATATCGGCACCGCGCCAGCCGTAAATAGACTGGTCGGCATCTCCGACTACACAAATATTATGAAAACGACTGGCTAAAAGTTTAACCAGCTGATACTGAGCATGATTAGTATCCTGATATTCATCGACATGAATGTATTGATAGCGCTGCTGATAGTATGCTAAAACATCGGAATGTTCCTTAAAAAGCCGCAAAGTCAGCATAATTAAATCATCAAAATCCATTGCTTCGCTTTGGCGCAGCTCGGCTTGATAGGCTTTATAGCATTTAGCAGCTACTTGGCTGTAAAGATCGCCTGCCTGATTTTCATAAGCCTTTTCATCCAGAAGTTCGTTTTTTGCGTTGGATATGGTGGCTAAAATAGTCCGCTCATTCCATTTTTTAGAATCAAGATTTAAATTTTTTAAAATCCGCTTCATCAGTGTGCGCTGTTCTCCCGGATCAACAATGGTAAAATTGCGGTTATAACCAATCCTGTCTGCTTCACGCCGTAAAATGCGCACACACATTGAGTGAAACGTAGCAATTAATGTGTCTTGAGTTGCCGAGTTGAGCGCCATCGCCCGTTCCCGCATTTCTCGAGCGGCTTTATTGGTAAAAGTGATAGCCAGAATATTCCAGGGATTAACAAATTTCTCATCTATCAGGTACGCGATACGATGGGTCAGTACGCGTGTCTTGCCGGAACCTGCGCCAGCCATAATCAGAAGCGGCCCTTCAGTCGTTTCAACCGCTTCTTTCTGCCGGTCGTTCATCTTAGCTAATAAAGGATTCATAAATAATTACCAAAGCGGGGACATATGCAGCAGTCAGCCGGACTGGACAAAACGGACTGCCTTTTGTCCCCTCTTTTTCTTTCCTTTCTCTGTCTTGTCAAATTTGCTCTATTATTGTACCATTTTTAGATAAAAAAGAAAAAGAGCATCTGTAAGCTCTTTTTCGGTTTTCTGTTCAGAAAGCAGAAGCACGGATCTTTTTAAAAATTAAAAAGATCGTTCAAATTTTCCGCCATACTGGGATGGGTGAAAATCTGATTTTTGATATAGGTATAAGGAATGTTATTATCCATCGCCATTTTGATCAGATTGATATTTTCCTGAGAGGCAGCTCCAAACAAAGTTGCCCCCAATATTTCCTTGCTTTCCGGGTCGATTAAGACTTTATAAAGTCCGCGTAAATCATTGTTCACATGTCCTCTCGGCATACTGGCCACAGGCAGTTTTTGGCTCTTATAAGTCACATGAGCAGCCTGTGCCTCCTTTTCAGTCAGCCCAACCTGTGACAAAGGCGGCTGGATAAAAATACTGGACGGGACATTGCGGCGCTCTTTAAGATTGTAGCTGCTGCTGCCTGTCAATTTCCCAAATACTACTCTGAAATCATCTAAAGAGGTATAGGTAAACTGCAGTCCGCCATTAACATCGCCAACAGCATACACATCTTTGACTGTTGTCTCACAAAATTCATCAACCTGAACAGCTCCGCGGTCAGTCAGCTTGATACCTGTATTTTCCAAACCGAGCTCCGCAACAGCTGGTTTCCGTCCGGTAGCATAAAGAAGGGCATCAAATGCATAATCTTTTGAAGCTGCGGTCACAGTCACCCCCTGCCCTTTATTAGCAACACTTTCTACCGTTGCTGACAGCACAAAATGCACACCGTCTTCTTCAAGATAAGTCTGTGCCAAGTCCGCCACTTCTTTATCAAAACGGCTGAGAAGCTGCGGTGAATATTCGAAAACAGTCACTTGGCTGCCGAGCTTAGCATAAAGACTCGCGAATTCCAAACCAATATTGCCGCCGCCAATGATGCCCAATCGTTTAGGCTGTTCAGACAAGAATTGGATGCCGGTACTGTCATAGACATAACGGCTGTCCAGCAATCCTGGTATAGGCAACACATTAGTGACGGATCCGGTATTGATAACAATTGATTCAGCTGTTAATCGTTCCTTTTCTGTCCCGGCAGCGATTTCGACAACTTTATCAGACACAAAACGGGCAGCAGCATGATAGAGATCGACTCCCGAACCGGTCAAAGTCTGCTCATTTTTTTGACGCAAACGAGCTGTTACAGTATCTTTTAAATGCATCGCCTGAGAAAAACTTAAATTTTTTTCAGCTGCCTGAATTAAAGTTTTGGTTGGAATACAGGCAACATTAATGCAGGTCCCGCCGTACATTTCTCTGTCTTTCTCAACAAGAGCAACTTTTTTGCCCAAACTGCTCATTTTCGCAGCCAAAGTCTTGCCTGCTTTCCCAAACCCAATAACTAACAAATCGTATGTCTTCATACACCAATTCCTCCACCAAGATACAAAGGCCGTTTAAAAATCCGTAGGAAAATAGGGAAGGACAAGCGATGTCCTGCATCGCGCTGGACTTCATCTTTTTCACTAGGATTTTAGGCTGCGTTCAGTTCCACCAAGATACAAAGACCGTCAAAAAATCCGTATAAAAAGGCGGTAAGCCAGAAATCTTCGATTTCGTCTGCGCACCCCTGTCAGAGCGACTAGGGAGCGAGACAGAACCCCAGATCATAACGTTCGATGTCTCGCCCCCGCAAAGCCTAGCAGACATTTTAAAGCTTTGAAAAAGCGACTAAAATGACACTAGGCTACTGCGCCTTGTATATAAGACTGACAAAATTAAGGATTAGTTTTTAAATCGTCCTTTAGGTCTGTCTATGGGCTGTTAAGACGGTAAAGCCTTCAGACGTCTACGGCTGGCTAAATCTTGTGACAGAACCTCAAATGATAGGTGCCCTCACTCTCCAATTTTCAAGTTCGGGCTGCCTGTGCACTCCCACAGCTTTTTGGCCTTTTTTCACATTGTGATATATTTATTCTAACAAGTCAGATGTCATCTGTCAGGTTTCTGCTACGTTTTATGTTTTACCGCTGTATAAAAAATCGCTCTTTCAATCGCTCTTTCTTACAGTCGGCAGTTTGGCCGAAGTTTTGATGACCTGTAAACCTTGAAATTCATCTTGACATGATAAACGTTTTATTATACTATAAGGCTGTTAAACTTTTAAACCGATTGACGTTTTTCAGGAGAGAAAAGATGCCGTATCTTTCACCGAAGGAATTATACTCTCAGGTGTCATGTGATATGACGGGACTGTTAAACTGACGGACTTCTGGAGAGACCTTTTTAGGCGCCGAAGGGGCAAGGCTGATCAGCTCAATCTCTCAGGCAAAAGGACAGAAAAAGGTAAAGTAAGATTTAAACTATTTTTATCTTATTCATAACTCACAGAAGTTGTTTGCAGACAGCTTCTTTTTCTTTTTGAAGGGTCAATATTCATAAGGAGACTCTTTCATGTTAGAATTTTTCAAGACCGTCGACGATATCGTGTGGGGGGCACCCCTGCTCGTACTTTTAGTCGGAACGGGTATTTATCTCACTATTAGGCTTGGCCTGCTTCAAATTTTTAGGCTTCCAAAGGCTTTTGCACTGATTTTCGCTGAAGATCAAGGGGAAGGTGATATCTCCAGTTTTGCAGCTCTGGCAACAGCTTTGGCGGCAACTGTTGGGACTGGCAATATCGTCGGTGTGGCTACCGCTATCAAGTCCGGCGGACCCGGTGCTCTGTTTTGGATGTGGATAGCAGCTTTTTTTGGCATGGCTACCAAGTACGCCGAAGGCCTGCTTGCCATTAAGTACCGGACTAAGGATGCTAATGGGGAAATTGCCGGAGGACCGATGCACTATATCATCAACGGTATGGGCCGAAAATGGAAACCCTTAGCGGTCTTTTTTGCTCTGGCCGGTGTTTTAGTTGCCTGGCTTGGAATGGGAACTTTTTCTCAGGTCAATTCAATCACATCATCACTTGAAAATACTTTTTCTTTCTCCCCGCAGATAGCTAGTATTTTTATCGCTGTTCTTGTGGCGGTTGTGATTTTTGGCGGCATACAATCTATTTCGAAGGTGGCTGAGAAAGTGGTTCCTTTTATGGCTGGTATTTACATACTGGCTGTCTGTGCAGTCATAGCCATGAACGCTAATCAGATTCTTCCTTCTTTTGTTTTGATTTTAAAGGGAGCATTCACAGGAACGGCAGCTGTCGGCGGTTTTACAGGTGCCGTTGTTAAAGAGGCCATTCAGATAGGGGTGGCGCGCGGTGTTTTCTCAAACGAATCCGGACTCGGCTCTGCTCCTATTGCAGCTGCGGCGGCTAAAACAGAAGAACCAGTCGAACAGGGATTGATTTCAATGACAGGAACATTCATTGATACACTTATTATCTGTACTCTTACCGGACTGGCTATTATTGTGACCGGCAAATGGACAGTTCAGGGACTGGAAGGGGCTCCGCTTACCCAGGCTACTTTTTCGTCACTCTTTGGATCTTCCGGCGCTGTGGCGCTGACCTTTTGTCTGGTTCTCTTTGCTTTTACTACTATTTTAGGCTGGAGTTATTATGGAGAACGCTGCTTTGAATTCTTGTTTGGTACAAAATACCTCTTGGTTTACCGAGTGATTTTTATCGCTATGGTTGCTTTGGGCGGTTTTCTTAAACTGGACTTAATCTGGACTCTTGCCGATATTGTTAACGGACTGATGGCCCTGCCAAACTTAGTTGCCCTTCTGGCACTCTCGCCGATTATTATCAGTGAAACCTACCGCTACTTTAATAAATCAGAATAAAGACAAAAAGAGAGCCTGATTGGGTGCTTAACAGCATCGCTGATCAGGCTTCTATTTTTGTCAAAGAGACGAGGTCTGTCAAAAGCACATAGGTAAAAAGAACCGCTGCAAAATGCCAGCCGGGACGGTTCGCTTGCACATCAGACAGAGCTGCCTTTTCTCTCTCATGCGTATTGCTTTGTCTTCATTCTTTGCAGCTTATTTTTTCTTACAATTATGATACAATGAAGGCACTATTATTCAAGGAGTTTTTATGACTGAACCTGGTAAAAATTTAAAATTAGCTATGCGCGGTCCGATTATCAGCATTGTGGTCTACCTGCTGCTTACTGCCTTTAAGCTCCTTGCAGGCTATATGCTGAATTCCAGCGCCTTGGTTGCTGATGGTTTTAACAATCTTTCGGATATTTTGGGCAACCTCGTTCTGCTTATCGGCTTATACTTAGCCAGCCAGCCAGCTGATGCTGACCATAGATTCGGGCATTGGAAGATTGAAGACCTTGCAAGCCTTATCACAGCTTTCATTATGTTTGCTGTCGGCTTTCGTGTTTTGCTCCAGACCGTTGAAAAAATATTCAGAGATACTCAAGTTAAAATCGACCCGCTGGGAGCGCTGGTGGGGGTGATTTCAGCCTGTATTATGTACGGTGTGCATCTTTATAACAAGAAGCTGTCACGAAAAATCAGATCCAGCGCCCTAGTCGCCGCCTCTAAGGACAATCTTTCCGATGCCCTGACTTCTTTAGGGACGGCTGTTGCGATTATCGCTGCTTCCTTAAATTTGATTATCATTGACCGAATCGCCGCAGTCATTATTGCTTTTTTTATCCTAAAGACAGCTTATGATATTTTCATGGAAAGTGCTTTTAGTTTATCTGATGGTTTTGATGAAAAGCAGTTAAAAGAATATGAAAAAGCGATTTTACAAATTCCTAAAATCGCTGCAGTTAAATCCCAGCGGGGGCGCACCTACGGCAGCAATATTTATTTGGATATTGTATTGGAGATGAATCCTGATCTTTCTGTTTACGAAAGCCATGCTATTACAGAGCAAGTCGAAAAACTGCTCAGCCAAAAATACGCTATTTATGATATTGATATCCACGTTGAACCCGCTCCGCTGCCAGAAGATGAAATAGCAGATAATGTTTTTAAAAAGCTTTACAAAAATGAAAAAGTAATCCTAGCCAGAATTCCAGACTATGAGGAGTTTATTGCTGAAGAATTTCAGATGATTGATCAAAATGGAAAACGCATCGCAAAACGGGAATTTATGAACCAAAATACTTATTTCAGCAGCCATTTCCAACATTTCAGCCTGCAATCAGTCAGCCAGAAAACAAAATTGGTTACATACGAAACTGACGGACAGTTTCATACCAGTATTTGGCGCCGCAATGAACAATGGTTTCTTATTTTCCATCAAGTTACCCCTAAGGTTTATCCTAAAAAATACAGACTCATAAAAGATTAAAAGCACCGTTTTAAACAAAAGCGGTGCTTTTTTGATAGCTTGGACTGCCTGCAAAGCCATCCCAATCAGGCTGTACAGCAGTGTCAGTCTTTGATTTCTTTTGCAGCAACGTCTTCACCAAACCAAGTCTCTGAAATTTCTTGAAAGCGTCCTTCTTCATAAAGTTCAGCAAAGGCAGCATTAATCTTTTTCACCAATGTTTTATCGGCCTTGCGAGCACCGACTGCAAAATTCTCACTGGCATAATCACCGGAAATAATGTGATAACTATCCAGTTCTCCCTCCTGCTGCAAATAGTAGTTAGCATAGACACGGTCAATCAGCAAACCATCGATACGGTCGCTTTCCAAATCAATAAAGGCCTGAGTAAACGTTTCGTACTGGTTCGCATCTCCGTTTTTAACAAAATCTTTAAGCACTTCAGGATGATCTGTAAATGCCTGATAGCCCGATGAACCCGCCTGTGCTCCCAGAACCTTGTCCTTCATATCAGAAAATTTTGCGATATCAGATGATTTTTTGGTGACAAGAACCTGCTCGTTTTCCATATAAGGATCAGTAAAGCGGACTTTTTCCCTGCGCTCATCTGTCGCCGAGTAGCCATTCCAGATTAAATCAATGTTTCCATTGTTTAATTCCGTTTCTTTCATATCCCAGTTAATCGGCTGCCAGTTGACTGCGATTCCGTACTTTTCAAAAACGGCTTCTGCCAAATCAACATCAAAGCCGACATAGGACCCGTCTGTATCTTCATATCCCATCGGCACAAATGTTTTATCAAAGCCAATGGTAATTTCTCCTTCTTCTTGGTAATTCTCCCACTGATCGGCTGAGGAGGACGTGTTGCTCTTGCTGCTGCAAGCGACTAAAACTGCGGGTATGAGCAAACAAAAGACAGCTGTTAAGAATCGTTTTAAGTTCATAAACGTTGATCCGTCACTTTCTTTTTTATTTTGGATTAATTTTGACAATAGCATCTGAAATATTTTCAGCGAAGGGCAAATCATGCGTGACCACAATCTGTGTAATCCCTAACCGGCGGTTCTGTAAGATAAGTTTCTCAACCTCCTGGCGCAGTTCCGGATCCAAAGCGCTGGTCGGCTCATCATAACCGATAATCTGAGGATCAATCATCATAGCTCTGGCAAGCGCCACACGCTGTTTCTGACCGCCCGACAGCGCGTACGGGTAAGCGGATATCTGATCGCTCAGCCCCAGTTTATCCAGAAGCTCTTTGGCTTTCTGGCTGGCTTTTTCTCTTGTAATATTCATCGTTTTTAAAGGAGACAAAATCAAATTATCCAAAACGCTCAAATGCGGGAAGAGCTGAAAATCCTGAAAAACAAAGCCAAGCAGATTGAGATTTTCTAAATGATCGATAGCTACATTTTCGCCATTGTAAATAATCTCGCCGGAATCTATTTTTTCAAGACCCGCCAGCATCCGCAATAGTGTGGTTTTCCCACCGCCAGACGGGCCGACCAAAGATAAAATCTTCCCTTCTTCGACAAGCAGATTAAAATGATCAAAAACCTTTTTCTGACCAAACTGCTTTGAAATATCTCTTAATTCTAACATATAGTCTCCTTATTTGTAATAACTGTATTTTTTCTCAACATGACGCGAGATAATAGTCACTATACCGATCAGAATAAGGTAGATAGCACCGGCGATAAACATCGGAACCAAAGAGGCATCCCGGTTTGCAGCTGTCTTGCTGGCCAGAAGCAAATCGCCAACTCCAAGCACATAAACCAGCGAGGAATCCTTAACCAGATTTATAATTTCATTAAAAACACTAGGCAAAACAATTTTAATCACTTGAGGCAGAATAATATAACGAATCGTTTGAAGCTGCGAAAACTTCAGCACTTTAGCTGCCTCATACTGGCCGCGCGGAATAGCAGCAATACCGCCGCGAAAAATTTCAGCAAAATAGGCCGCATAATTTAGTGTAAAGGCCAAGATAGCAGCCGGCATGCGATCAATTACAACTCCTACACTCGGTAAAACATAGTAGAAAAAAATGAGCTGCAAAAGCAAAGGGGTGCCGCGCATAATCCAAACATATAAACTCAGCAGCCATTTTAAAGGTTTAAAAGGCAGCTGCATTAAAAAAGCCAATACAGCTCCAATGGGAATTGACAGAACTAAAACGGTAATAAATACCTGTAAAGTAATTAAAGCACCGCTTAATAAATTGGGTAAGATTTCTAATAAATAAGGCATACTTTCTCCTGCTAGTATAATCACCTAATTATTATACCAAATTTTCAGAAGATTTTGGAGATAGTTCTCAAATTATTTATTACCCCTAATAATAAAGGCAAAGATTCTTTGGTTCATAGGTGTTTTAAAGCTTAAAAACGACTAAAAGACCACCAGGCTTTGCGGGGGCGAGATGCCGAACGTTACGGTCTGGTGTTCTGTCTCGTCCTGACAGGGGTGCGCAGACGAAATCGAAGATTTCTGGCTTACCGCCAGCCGTAGACGTCTGAAGGCTTTGCCGTCTTGACAGCCGACTGCACCCTTCTAGTCGTCCTGACAGGGGTGCGCAGACGAAATCGGAGATTTCTGGCTTACCACCTTTCATACGGATTTTTTAACGGTCTTTGTATCTTGATAAAAAGACCGGGACACAAGTTCCGGTCTAAATGGATTTTCATTTTATTTTGTCCTGTGCTGTAAAAACTAAGTCATAGGCAACAGCCTAAATATGGTACAGGAAACTTAGCAATTGTACATGAGGCTCTAGGCCCTTATCTCAACAAAACTAGGCAATTTTTTCAATGCTGTTCACAATTTCTGTGATTAAATCCTGATCCTTAAGTCCGGTTACCTCAGCGACAACTTCTTCAACTGGTTTTTGAGCCAGACTCTCCTGAAGCTGTCTGCTTTGCTCATCGTCAGGGTCAGTGTATTTAAAGACATAGCTGACCGTTTGCAGCAGATTAGCATAAGACAGATTTCGCTCTTTTAGTTCACGAATAGGACGGATAAAACGTTCATCGAAGCCTAGTTTACGAATCGGAGTCCGAGCTACCCGAGTCACATCGTCAACAATAAATGGATTTTCAAAGCGGGACAGAATCACTTTATGATAGTCAGTCAAAGCTTCCTCGGAAAATCCCCACTTGTCGATCAGAAGGCTGCGGATTTCTGCCAATACGGCCTCAACATTTGCCTTAACCTTTGTATTTTGCAGAGCTTCAAGAATCGTTTTAGCTCCGTAAAAAGCTCCTGTATAAGCTGAGGTGGCATGGCCGGAATTGACAGAAAACAATTTGCGTTCAATAAAAGGTTCTAAATCCTCTTCGTAATGCACTCCCTTTAATTTAAGATCAGGATTTTTCATACGGCTGGTTTCAACCACCCATTCATTAAAGGGTTCAACGACTACAAAAAGGGGATCTGCATGCGACTGAGCTGGAACAATGCGGTCAACCGCGGCATTAGGAAAACCGACATATTGTTCTGCGTAGTCTAAGGCTTCCTGTGACAGATATTTTTTCACCTCTTCGTATAAAAACTGCGAACCGCCAATCATATTTTCGCAGGCCAAGACATCAATAGCTTGTTTATTATTATCAGCACGGCGTGCCTCAATACCGTCCGCAATCAATTCAGCAATAAGGGGCAGGATATTGGGACCGATAGCTGTAGTGATAAGATCTGCCGTTCTGATGGCCTCAATTACCGCTCGGGGATTTTTCCCGTTGTTAATCCCATTGACATTGTTAATTGTAATATGGCGCTGTCCTTCTTCAGCGATTTCAATATCATATGATTTTCTCTCTTGAAGCGCGGCTATAATGGTGTCATTGACATCGACAAAATCAATGGCAAAATGGTTTTCCGCTAAAATTTCTCCAATAAAACCGCGGCCAATATTCCCGGCACCAAAGTGCACTGCTTTGTTCATAGGTATGCTCCTCCTTCTATTCTACATTTTCTAAAAGACGGATGATTTCTTCTTCTGTTTGAGCATCTGCCAGTTTAACAACATTATCAACATCTGCACAAAAGATAGAGATTTTCTGAATCATCTGCAGGTGCTCATCCCCGATACCGGCAATACCGAATAAAACTGTTGCTATTTGTGGGTTGCTAGTATCGCCAAAATTAACACCATCAGGAACTTGAACAACCGTAATTCCTGATTTTAAGACCTTTTCCTTGGCAGCATCAGTTCCGTGCGGAATAGCAATAAAGTTGCCCATATAAACCGATAAATCATTATCACGCTCTACCATAGCATCAATATAGTCTTCTTCCACATAACCTTCTTTAAAAAGCAGCTGGCCGCAATAGCGAATCGCTTCTTCCTTGTCTGCAAAATCCTGATCGAGTTTGATTAAACTTTTTTGAAATTCCATTTTAATTCTCCAATTTCTTTATTTTTTCAGTAAAAATCTGATTGAGCAGCTGGTAAATAATATCTTTGTTGCCGGTCTTATAAATTTCAGTATAGAGGTGATTTTCGATAATCGACTGGCTGATAGCGGTCATTAAATCACGCACTTCTTTTGTTTCATCCAGACGGGTCAGCATGACCAAAAAACGGGAAATTTCTTCTTCCTGATGATTCATGGAAAGAGCGGTAACAGGCCGTTTGAGTTCAAAAACTTTAAAGCACGACCGCTCTACTTTACTGGAATAGGTATGCAGCAAGGCCAGATGTGTCTCAGGAATGGCCAATGGGCTGATTGTAAAACGCTCTATCAGTTTATCAGCCAAATAGTTCTGATCAGTCACATAATCGATTTTTTCAACGACCATTCTGACTGTTTCTGCAAATTCAGGATTATTCTCTATCTGCCTGTAGGAAAACTCAGACAGCAAGGTCTGACTGGCCAGCAGGTAATTCTGTAAATCATAGGAAGGCTCAAATTGAACTTCCTGACGGATTTTGACATCACGGTTCGCTTGGATTTCCTGTAAATATTCCTGAAGCTGCAGGAGTTCTTTCCCGTCAGGATAAATAGAGACTAGTTTGACATCCTCTGCAGAGGTCAGCTGAGTGGACAAAATACTGTCATATCTTTCCCTATCCAGAGCTGTAAAATCAGCCGCAGGCTTTACTTTGACTGTCCCTACAAAAGGAGCCAGTGTTTTGAGACGGGTAATGAGAAGCTCACAAGCTAAAGGCCGTTCATCACTTAACAGTAAAATCGCAATCGGATAAATATCGGGGCTTCTTCTTAGACTGGAGGCGAAATGCAAGGTGATTAACTCATACTCTGTTTCACTTTGCAAATAGACAGGGAAAATTTCCTTGACTAACAGTGTCACCACACGATGCAGATACTCACTGTGATTGAGCGCAGAATGCCTGAGCGTGATATTCGCTGAATCTTCAAAGATTATCGGTATGGCTAAACTTAAACGGATATGGTTAAACAAAAATTTAAATAAGGTCTGATCCTTAGCGAAATTAATTTTAGTATATAAAGCGACCTTATCAATAAGATTTGAAACATTATAGAAAAATTCACTGTCAAAATTTTCGTTAAACAGCGGTGTTTCCTGTCTTTTAATAACTAATTCATCTAAGACAGCGGCATAATAAAGAATTTCCTGTATGGGGTAAAAAAGACCGTTTTTTTCCGACAAATCAGCATAAACTGACTTAGCAAAATCAAGAGCAGTCTTACTGACCAGCGGCGAAGGGGAATCAGGAACCGTCCCATACCCTGTCAAAGCCAGCAACACAATAAAGAACTGACTCATCTTTGCATCGATTTCAGGTAAATCTGACTGATGCGACTGAAAGACAAGGGTTGCATTTTCCAAATAAGAGCTGCTGACAGCTTTAAAAGAACCGTAATCATGCTGCCAAAAGTCCGAAACAGAAATATTATTGGTCATCAGCACAGCTAAAACCCGTCGCAGTTCAGAACTTTCTGGGCTGATGGAGTAGCCCCCTTTGCGTATCAGCTGTAAATCAAAATCCGACAAGCGCTTTTCGATATCAGCAATATCCTGAATGATGGTCACATTGCTCACCGCAAAATCTGACTGAAGGTCATCATTGGTGACTTCAGCCTGTGCTGTCAGCAATCTAAAGGCGATCAAATTCAGCCGTTCATTTCGTGAAAAAACAGTCTGGCTTGTGAATTCTCCTAAACGCTCTAATTCACCGGTCAATACATATTGGTTTCCTTCTTTAATGATACTGATATTAAACTGATTGAGGCTTTCTGTCAAATCAGCCAGAGTCCGATAAACCGTTCGCTTAGAAACTTTTAGAATATCTGAAATATTATTGATTGAAAGCTTTCCAAAATCCTGGAAAGCTTTCAGCACTTGTTCTTCACGTTTCGTTAATAGCATATATTTATTATATACTTTTGTCCTTATTTATGCATGCGGGCGACCATTTTATCATATTCAGGTGTTGTCACCAAACTGTCAACTACCAAAATCTGAGCTTTAGGCGCTTCCTGCTGAACTTGTGCCTGATTATCAATAGTCGTCACCAACAGGATATTTTTAGCATTAAATTTCCCTAAATCGCTATTGGCAGCTTTAGACACAGGAACAGCAATACCATTATTTTTGAAGATAGCTTCCAGTGTTGTCTGCCCCATAGTCGCTGAACCTCTTGACCGCCCGTAGGCAAAGACCACTTCATCAATGTAGTTCAAATCAATCTCAGCATCATCAGAATTGCCAGCAGCCGAATCCGGCTGAGCATCTGCTGATTGAGAAGCTGTTCCGGTAAGCATAGAAACAATGTCGTCATATTTTGGAGTCGCCAGGAAATTATCGACAGCAACATGGACCGCACTCGGAGTTTTCTGAGCAGCCCGGTCTGCCAATTCCTCTTGAGTGACAATTAAAGTATTAGGCGTATCAGTCAAATTGGAGATAGCTTTATTAGAAACCGGTAAATCAAGACCAGCTTTTTTCACTTTATCACGAAGGATAGAAGCCCCCATTGCTGAACTTCCCATACCGGCATCACAAGCAAAAATAATTTGCTTAACCGAATCTGTTGAAATCTCTTCTGCGGACAGAGGAGCTGCTGAGCCTTGTCCTTTTGACTCAGCCTTAGCAGCCTGCGTAGCAGCTTGAGCTTCAGCCAGAGAATCTTCTTCAGAATTATCTGCTTTGAGGATTGGAGCAGCTACAAAGAAAGAAACAGCTGTAGCAACCAGTACACCAGCAAGAACAGGCAGGTAACCTCCGCGAGGAGTCATCGCTAAAATGGCAATAATTGAACCAGGTGAAGCTGCGCCTGAAAGACCTGCTCCCAAAAGCTGGAAAGTAAAGGTGCCGGACACACCGCCTGCAATAACAGCCAAGAAAAGCAAAGGTTTCATCATGACATATGGGAAATAAATTTCATGGATACCACCCAAGAAGTGGATAACCATCGCTCCCCAAGAAGAAGATTTAGCAGAGCCCTTACCAAAAATAGCAAAGGCAAGCAGAACACCAAGGCCGGGTCCAGGGTTTGTTTCGAGCAGGAAGAGAATAGACTTGCCTGCTGCGGCTACCTGCTCAGCTCCAAGCGGCGTAAAAATACCATGATTAAGTGCGTTATTAAGGAAAAGAATCTTAGCGGGTTCAATCAAAATATTGGCAAGCGGCAGCAGTCTTGCTTCAACAATCGCCTGCACACCGACACCGATAGCATTTGTCAGGTGGGAGACAACCGGACCGACTGCCAAGAAAGCCAGAATAATGAGAATAAAACCGATAATACCAGCAGAAAAATTGTTAACCAGCATCTCAAACCCGGCTTTTACTTTATCCTGAAAGACCTGGTCAAATTTCTTAATACACCATGCTCCCAACGGTCCCATAATCATTGCCCCAATGAACATAGGCACATCTGATCCTGCTACTGCTCCGAAAGTCGCAATCGCTCCGACCACAGCACCGCGCTGGCCGTAAACGTTATAACCGCCAGTATAGCCGATTAAGACAGGCAGTAAATAAGTCAAAATTGGACTGACCATCACATTGAGGGTCGGATTCGGCAGCCAGCCGGTATCAATAAACAGAGTGGTTAAAATTCCCCAGGCGATAAAAGCTCCAATATTAGGCATAACCATATTAGAAAGAGCTGTACCTAGTTTTTGCACTCTGACTTTTAATGAACTTTTGTTTTCCATGTCAAAGTTCCTCCTTCTTTCTTATCTCCATTATAAGACAAGTCAACACAATTTGACACTCAAATTTTGGCACAATTTTTGTGACAGTTTTATCATTTGTAAGGTAATTATTGACACAACAACTGCCCAACAGACTGAAAGTTCAGCAGCTCTGCTTCAGATCATCATCACTTCCAAGCTTTACCCAGTAATAAGGCTGCGGCATTTAACAATACCGGGAGACCATTCAAGCGAAGTACTGATTTGCACCTGGCAGTCTCTTGGAAAATACGCAGCTGCACATGGGAAAACTTACTAACGCAGCTAGCGCTAAAGTGCTTCACATCGCCATTTCTGCAGTTGATATTCAAAGAGACTTGGCGAAACTTTCCTAACCTTTGCTTTTTTTATTTTCAAGGAAAACGAGCATGCAGATTTTTGAATTAATAACGGATAACAGGATGAGTTATCAGTTCTGCTTTCAAAACGGTTTCGAGATATTGTGCAAATATAAAGTATTAGACTTTATGAATGCTCTAAAACTGCTATTCCTAACTATTAAATATGAAAATACTGACACGTTCTGCAAAGACATTGAACGCCAAGCTTTTGTTACTTAAAAAACTTTCGAACAGCAGCGTTTATGCTTTAAATATAACAAAAGAGAGAACCTATCATTCTCTCTCATACATATCTATAAGTCACCTGCTGCAGATTGCAAAAAGCCTTTAAAACAGCAATCTCATCATTATCTTATCAAAATTTCCGGCTGCTTATAATCAAAAAGAGTAGGCTGACAAGTACCAAGCCCGCCAGAAGAAAAAGCACTTTCGCCAGCAATAGAAACGGGGGATTAAACGATAGGATGCTGGCAGCTAAAAGCAGAGCCATAAAGATAAAAGTCAAAACAAAGCGGTCAGCAAGCCTCTGCAGGCTTCGCATCCGCTTGCTGTAGTCATGAATATCATAATTGATAAGCAGGCGGCCGCTGAGAAGCTTTTCGGAGAGTTCATTGACTTTTCGGGGAATATTTTTGCCGTTTTTCAAAAGGTAAAACAGTTCGATTAGCAGGCTCTCCCGATTGAGGACCTGTGTCAGCATATCCTGTCCCATATTCTCAATAAAATAATGTTTGGCCAGTGTCATCAAATTGACATCAGGAGCCAGCTCCCGAAAAATCCCTTCAATCTGAAGAACAGCTTTCCCTAAGACCGTAATCTGCGGCGGCGCTTTAAGATGATTACGCTGAGAAACACTCAGCAAGTCGGTTAACAAATCAGCGATGAATAAATTGCCCAAGTCTAAGTTTGCATATTTGGTCAGCATCTGTTCGATATCTTGAGAAAAACCAACTTTATCAATCAAACTGCTGTCTGCCTCTGTCACCGTTAAAATCGCCTTGGCCATGCCATCAACATCTTGTGTCGTAAAACTGTAGAGCACATCATTAAGAGAAGCCCGCATATCATCCTGAAGCTGGCCCATAATACCAAAGTCAATAAAATAAATTTTATTATTATGGATAAGAAGATTGCCAGGATGCGGATCGCCGTGAAAGTAACCGTCTTTAAAAACCTGCTTAATAAAACTCAGCATCAGTTTCCTGCCGATATCTTCCAGATCATAACCTTCTTTAAGGAGCGCCTCGTAATGATTAATTGGAATCCCCGGAATATATTCCTCAACAATCATATGCCGAGTAGTAAAATCCGTGAAAACCTGTGGGACTGCCAGACAGTTAACCGACTGATTTTTTTCAGCAAAATCCAGCATGGCCTGTGCTTCTTGCCGAAAATCAATTTCAGCCGCCAAACTTTCCTTCAACTGCAGCAAAACCTCTCTTAAATCAACTGAAGGAAGGAAACGTTTGGGCATTTTTTTAGAAAGACGCAGAAGAATCGCAATATCTTCACTGATAATTTCTGTTAAATGCGGACGCTGAATTTTAATAACAACTTCCTGGCCTGACAGAAAGACCGCTCGGTGAGTCTGCGCAACTGAGGCACTGGCCAGCGGTTCCTCAGAAACTGTGCGAAAAACGCGGCCGACAGGCTGACCCAGTTCCGCTTCAATCGCCTGTAGTGCCTGCCCTGCAGGCAGCGGCAAAACGGAATCCTGCAGCTTGCTGAGCTCTTTGATATAAGGTTCAGGCAGTAAATCGCTGCGAGTCGATAAAATTTGCCCGATTTTAACAAAACTCGGACCTAACTCTTCAAAAGCTGCCCGTAATTTTTGCGGCACAGTCTGTTCATCAAGCCCTTTCCGCCTTTCTTTCAATCCTGTCAGGCCAACAGCAGAAAAAACCCTGACAATCTCCCGCAAACGATTATTCGCCATCCTCATCCCTTCACAAGATACAAAGCCCGTTAAGAACGCAAAGAGAAAATAGGAGCCTGACCGCCGAGTGACTAAAGACTCAAGGGAAGGCTGTCTTTTTCTCACAGCGTTTAGGGCATGTTCAATTCAAACAAGATACAAAGGCCGTGAAAAAATCCGTATGAAAATAGGGACTGACAAGTGATGCTTGCATCACGCTGGCAGGCATCTTTTTCATTAGGATTTTAGGCCGTGTTCAGTTCAAACAAGATACAAAGGCCGTTAAAAGAGCAAAGCAAAAATGATGGTAAGCCAGAAATCTTCGATTTCGTCTGCGCACCTCTGCCAGGATGACTAGAAGGGGGCGGCAGGCTGTAAAGACTGCAAAGCCTTCAGTCATCTACGGCTAGCTAACTTGGAATCAATTCTAAGCTTAGCCATATCTTTTTTGCACAGCTCTTAGGCCGTGTTCAATTCCACCAAGATACAAAGGCTTAAGGCCCTATTCTTCTTCTTTTTCGAACCGTTTCAGCAAAGCATCCAGCTTTTCTTCAAGGCGTGCAACATCCTCTTTGTTTGCATACTGAACCTGCTGCTTTTGCTGATCAAATTTTGCGAGGACTTCTTTTGCTTCCGCCTGTCCTTTGCGTTTCAGCTCGCTCTGCAGTTCTTTGCCTTCTTCAACTGTCAAACGCCCTTTAGCCACTAATTCTTTAACAAAGCTGTCTGCTTTTTCCAAAGTCATTGACGTTAAGCCAATGCCAGCCAGCAAAACTTTCTTTAAGTCATCCATTATCTCTTTCCTTTCTGCCGCTCATTGCAGTTAAAGCTGTTCTACAGCCTGTGCAATCGGTGTTTGTCCGTCTGCCATAGGGATAACCTTTTTAAAGGTATTAGGTTTATCCAGTACTTCGGCTAATACCTCTGCAACATTCGGAATGCTGTTTTGTCCCATTGCTTCTACTGTAAAATCAACTAAACCGCTGCCGCTCTCAGCTTCAACCAGATTACCAGGCTGCAGGATTGTATAATCAAGCTCAGTGTTATGAATCAACCATTCATCTGCAAAAAACTTGGCAATAATGTAATTTTTCAGCCTATCAATACCGGCAGCCTGCCATTTTTCAGGTTCTGTCGATAAAATAGAACTCAGCATGATAAAGCGCTTAATCCCAGCTTTCTCTGCCGCCTGCATAACTTTGACAGCTCCAAAAGCATCCGTCTGCAGTAAGTCCTTTCCTCTGGAACCGGCCGCAAAATAAACGGCATCCATCCCGCTTAATTTAGCGCTCAACTCTGCAAGTTCAGCATGCAAATCGAAGGAAACAGTCTGAATCCGATCGTCCTGGATAACCTTTTCCGGAGAACGAGCACCAGCAAAAACCTGATGGCCTTTCTTGATTAATTCTTTTAACAGAGACTCTGCGACCCGTCCATTTGCGCCTACAACAAATACTTTCATTTCCAATCCTCCTCTTTTAAACAAGATACAAAGCCCGTTAAAAAATCCGTATGAAAATAGGGGATGGCAAGTGATGCCTAAGCATCACGAAGACAGCCATCTTTTTCACTAGGATTTTAGGCCGTGTTCAGTTTTTTTGAATTATTATAACACAAAAAGCCAGAGATTTCTCAGATAGAATGCGGAAGTATCACTTATCAGCATTAACTTGCACTGAGTTCCCTCGCTATTGTTTATCCCTTTAATGATAAGAGACAGAAAGCCTAGTCCGCGTTCTGCCCCATAAAAAATATGGACCTAAAAACCTACACTGCACAGACCGGCGAGAAATGAAAACTCCGCTTCAGGTTTCACAGCATTTATTCTTTAACTTCCTCAAAGCCATAGATTCTCAGACTCAGACCAAATAATTTAGGGGACATATTTTTAACCTCCGTGAAATCCAGTGCAAAGCCTTCAACCTGAGCCAGACGTTCAAAATCGGTTTTTTTCGCATCAATAGTAATGCTCACGAGCCATTTATAATCTTCTGTAAGAGAACTTGTGAGAGAGACACCTTCGATGCCCGTTAAATCTGACATTCCGGGTTCTTCGTTTAAATACTCCCCTAAAACTTCCTGAACGGTCGCAGGATCTAAGGCACGCATTTGAGCCTGCTGTTCTTCGGAGAAGGTGTGGGTCATATCTATCTTAAAGCTTTGATACTCTGTTCCTTTATATGTTAAACTGACTAGTATCTCCTGCTGAATGCCGTCTGACTCTTGAGTATATTTGTACTTATCAGTCGTTACAGCAGCCTCTGATGTAGTAGTTTCCGTAGTTGTTTCTGTCACCGTAGTTACTTTGGAATGCCGCTCAGAGGAACCAGTCTTGCCTGCTTTTGGATTAGGGATAGGAATACATGCCGTTAACCCCAGCAATACAAACAACGCTAACACACCATAACTAATTTTTTTCATTACCTCTCCTTACACCAAGATACAAAGCCCGTTAAAAAATCCATATGAAAAGGCGGTAAATCCGAAATCTGTGATTTGCAGACGCGCCTCTGCCAGGACGGCTAGGGAGCGAGACAGAACCCCAGACCATAACGTTCGATGTCTCGCCCCCGCAAAGCCTAACAGACATTTTAAAGCTTTGAAAAAGCGACTAAAATGACGCTAGGCTACTGCGTCTCGTACATAACACTGACAAAATTAAAGGCTAGTTTTTAAATCGTCCTTTAGATCTGTCTATGGGCTGTCAAGGCGACAAAGCCTTCAGGCGGCTACGGCTGATAGTAAATCAAAATCAAAGCTTTTAGCCTTTTAAACAAATTCTCCTTATTTATTATAACTGGCAGAAATGCTTTTGACAAGCATTATATTACGACTAAAAGATTTTAGGCTTAAACGAAAACAGTTTTTAACTGTAAAAAAACTCTGCAGAAATTAAGGAGATTACATGGTTTCTGCAGAGTTATGAACGAGATTATTGATATAAAGATTCACCGTTGGTGGCGATAACTTCCTTGTACCAGTCAAAAGATTTTTTCTTATAGCGCGCTAAACTTCCACTGCCGTCATCATTGCGGTCAACATAGATAAAACCGTAGCGTTTGCTGAGCTGGGCCGTCGAAGCCGAAACCAAATCAATCGGTCCCCAAGTCGTATAGCCCCACAGTTCTACACCGTCTGTCAAAGCCTCACCGACCTGCTGCAGATGTTTTTTCAGGTAATCGATCCGATAATCATCTTCGACTGTCGGTCCATCCGGTCCGTCAACTAAAACATCTTTTGCACCTAGACCGTTTTCAACGATAAAGAGCGGCAGCTGATAGCGATCGTAGAAATCATTAAGAACCAAACGCAGTCCGACAGGATCAATCTGCCAGCCCCACTCGGAAGATTCCAGATAAGGATTTTTTATACCGCCCATAATATTGCCTTGGCCGATTTCATAATCCTCGGGATTATGCGCCTGAGCAACGCTCATATAGTAAGAGAAAGAGATGAAGTCGACAGTATTTTTAAGAATAGCTTCATCCTCCGGAGCAAATTCAATGGAAATATCATTTTCTGCAAAATAGCGTTGGATGTAGTTAGGGTATTTGCCGCGTACATGAATATCGGAGAAAAGATAATTTTGATTTTCAAATTCACGCGCTGCCAGCTGATCCAAAGGATTTGCAGTATAACCATAGGCAGGCATAGCTAAAACCATGCAGCCAATTTTAAAGTCGGGATTGATTTCATGGCCGACCTTGGTCGCTAAAGCAGAGGCCACCAATTCATGATGGACAGCCTGATACAAATCTTGTTTGGAAAGCTCAGCAAAAGGAGTTGCAATACCTCCCGACATAAAAGGCCCATGAAGCACAGAGTTGATTTCGTTGAAAGTCAGCCAGTATTTCACTTTATTCTTATAGCGGTTAAAGACCGTCCGGACATAACGCTCATAAAAACTAATCAATTCCCGGCTGGCCCAGCCATTATACTGACGGGCGAGGTGGAGCGGCGTTTCATAGTGCGAGAGAGTCACAAGCGGCTCAATATTATATTTGGCCAGCTCATCAAAGACCTTATCATAGAATTCCAGTCCTGCTTCATTGGGTTCTTTTTCATCTCCATTAGGAAAAATTCGGCTCCAGGCAATGGACAGACGAAAAACCTTAAAGCCCATTTCAGCAAAGAGAGCAATATCTTCTTTATAGCGGTGATAAAAATCAATACCTTCAAGTTTTAAATTATCAGGTGTCGGTTCGTCTGTAATGAGCGGATCCAAATCACCAATCTTTGCAGGCATCCCGCCCTGCGGTGTGACGTCCTGGACAGACAGCCCCTTGCCATCAACGTTGTAAGCACCTTCGAACTGGTTGGCGGCAGTTGCGCCGCCCCAGAGAAAGTTTTCAGGAAAGACCGTTTTTGTCATTTAAACTACCTCTTATTTATTTTATAAAATCAGTATAGAGATTTTTGAAAGAAAATGCTTACATTATTATTTTAGAAAATAATACTATTCTACGATATTTCTCTAAAAAAGGATAGCAATCATCAAAATCGGAGTATTGTGCTTTAATAAAATTCTGTTCTAATACTATGATAATTGACGACGGATTCTAACTTTTTTTGTTATAATAATACTATTATATGCCAGATAGAAAGGACAAACTGAAATGAGCGCTAAAAATGATACTTTTAAACAAAAAAAAGAAGACCGGCGGCATTTGCTTCCCTATCATTTTTTTGATACCTATGTTGAGAACGGCCGGCCTGATGTTCTTTTCCATTGGCATCCAGAAATCGAAATTAATTATGTGTATGAGGGGTCGGCCAGATATCATATCGATTATGATTTTTTCAACAGCCAGCCTGGTGATATTATCTTCATCAGACCCAACGGTATGCACTCCATTCACCCAATCGCAGATAGGACACATCATACAGATACCTTTCAGTTCCATTTGGATATGATCGGTAATGCCACAGTTGATCAGGTCAGCCTGCGCTATTTGCAGCCGCTGCAGACCAGCAGCTTCAAATTTGTTCCCAGAATTCAGCCCGATATGACTGGTTATGAGGAAATCAAAGATGCTGTCTTTCAGATTTTTGAACTTTCCCGCAACGAAGGACGGCATTTTGAAATTCTTTTGAAAGCAAAGCTCAACGAACTGATTTACCTGCTCTATTATCACCGCTATGTCCTGAGAAAAAATACCGATGATACTTATCGTAAAAATGAACGGATGCGTGAACTGATCGATTTTATCAATCATAATTATCAGCACAACCTGTCCATCAGCTATTTAGCTGATTTTATGGGTTACAGCAAGACACATTTTATGACTGTTTTTAAACAGCAGACAGGTACTTCCTGCACAGAATTTGTGATTCAGGTCCGCCTTAATAAAGCCAGCGATCTGCTGCTGAATTCTGCGGATCCTATTTTAGAGATTGCCAGCAGCGTAGGTTTTAACAATCTTTCCAACTTCAACCGCCAGTTTAAAAATTATTTTCATGTCACCCCCAGCCAATACCGCAAACAATTCAGTAAATCCAGAGGCCGTCTGACGCCAATCAGATCAGCTAGAAACCAGCAAAAAGAGAGTGGGACAACAATCGGTAAATTGTCATAACATGATGCTTTCGATTTTGTTGTCCCTCCTCCGCACAGTTGCTTAGAGAAACTACTATCTGTTGTGCCGCAAGGGATGGGAACTTCCGCTGCGCCAAATTCATCGGTTTAAAAAAGTAAAACGAGGCAGGGGACAAAAGTCCTGCCTCGTTATCGTTATTCACTCGTTATTGCTAGCTGAGCGCTCATCAAGCAGGCTGCTGAACCAGCGGCCGTTAAGAACTGTCGTATTAAGCTCTTCCTTGACCTCATCGGAAAGTGTGCTGTCTTTAGCCATTTTATCCAGAATTGTCTGCGCCTCTTCTGTATCAGTCGCTGCCTCAATCAGCGCTGTTTTTTTATTTGCTGTCAGAGACAAGACTGCTTCGTTTTTCTGGCTCCACTGCGGCCATTTTGTTAAATCGTCGCCGTTCGGACTGTCAGAGTGCAGAAAATTTTTAAGATAGGCTTTAAAATCTGCAGACAGAGCTTGAGCCCCTTTTTCTTCAAAGCTTTGCCCAATCATTGCAGTGTAGTTAGAAGGTTCCTGCAAAAGCGGTTCGAAAATTCCGTGAAAAGCACCGAAAGTCTCCGCTAAATCAGGAGTTACAGCCTTATCATCCCCATATGAAATCTCTCCGATAAAAATGGGGGAATCATATTTTCCGCCCAGTATACGGGCACTCTCCAGTGTATTTGATAAGCGGTAAAGCTGGCCGCCATAAGTTTTAACATAATTAAATTCAGCTGCTTTTTGCTTATCTGTGAAAAGCGACTGACTGCTGAAATCAGCAGCAAAGCGCTCATCATAAGCAGCAAAAAGAGAAAACTCGTTCGTTCCTGTTATTAGCAGCAAAGGAACATCATTGATATCAGCTGTCTCAAAACCCTCTTCTGGAAGTACCGTTCCATCTTTATAAAGATGCGGGAAAACGCTCATACGAATCGCGGCATTACCCATAAGACCAGCCAGCCGATCAGCAGACAAACCGTAAAGATAATCTGTCACCTCACTGTCAGCAGTCAGCAGCCAGTTTTTAGCTTCTTCGTCACTTTCCTTCACCTGATCTTCAACAACCAGAGGAGCTAAAGCTTCAGCAAAGGTCTCCTGGCTTTCTTTTTCATCAGCCAGTGTCATTCCGCCGCTAAAAGAAATAGCCTTATGGTATTTTCCAGCAAATACGGGAGATATCAAACTGGCCATCACATCGCGGCCTCCGGCTGAAAAACCGACTAAGGTAATATTATTCTTATCGCCGCCAAAAGCAGCGATATTCTCCTCTACCCAGTCCAAAGCTGCAGCAATATCCAAAAGACTGTAATTACCTGAATTCTCTTTGTCACTGCCGTTTTTTAAGGCTGCCAGGGGATTGAACCCCAGCGCTCCCAGCCGGTAATTGACCGAGACATAGACCGCATTCAAGTCATTGACAAAAGAGTTGCCCTTAATTTCCTGTGAACTGCCTGTTTGGTTGTTCCCCCCATGGATATAGACCATAACGGGCAGATCGCCCTCCTTGGTGTCAGGGCGGACAACATCCAGATTCAGTGCATCTTCTGAACCGACAACTTGATCGTCAGATAATTGTATGGCTGTATCACCGTAGTTATCAGCTGCAAAGATCCCTTCCCAGCTTTCTGCCTTTCGCGGTTCTTTCCAGCGCAGCTGGCCGCTAGGAGCCTGAGCATAGGGGATACCCAGCCACTGCAGAGCCTTGTTTTCTTTATCTCTGACCCCTCTGACTTTGCCAGCAGCAATGGTCTGCGTCAGAGACTGATTAAAAGCTGCACTTGATTCTTTATTATCGGTACTGATGCAGGCAACCAGAGAAATCCCCAATATCAAAGTCAGCAGGGCAACGTAAATTCTTTTCATACCGTCTCCTAAAATGTTTATTTGCTTTGGGCATTCAACCAATCAAAGATATTGTCATAATCTTTCCCATCAACTTCTACTGTCGCAGAGCCTCCATTGCTTTTATTGTTGGCTTTAAAGCCGGACAGATCATCTGCCTTTTTAACAGCTTTGGCATCCTGAACGCCGGTTACCTGATCGTTAAAGAAGTAAACCCATGACCAGTGGCCGGCATATTCTGTATCTTTCATATCAGAGCCTTCCACCGTCTTATAGTAAGAAAACCATTTATTATCAGCACCGCTGTCAAGCAAGGTCTTGTAAATTGGCAGCGAAAAGGCTTCAGGATCAACAATGGTATCATTGGCCGAATGGACAAACCAGATTGGAATATCCTTCAAGGCTGCCGCCTTTTCATCATCAAAATAAACATTTTCAGTAGGCACCATTGCCGTACCTGAAAGACTTTCTTCACTTGGAACTCTTGTATAGCTGCCATCTGCCTCACGTTCGTAATCATAGTAAGAGTAGGCAGTTGCTAAAGGTGCCAGCGCAGCAAAATAATCTGGATTATGAATGGCAAGGTTGAGTGTCATATAGCCGCCATTGGAGCAGCCGGACAAATAAATACGGTCTGTATCGACATCAGTATTCTGAGCGACATAATCCTTGATGGTGTCCATCAGTATTTCTGTATAGCGGGAAACACCTGCACCTGCACCATTGGTGCCATCACCTTCATCCATCCAGTATGTCGGTGCCTGAACGACCAAAACATAGGCACCTGTTTGTTTGCCAGCAGTAAAATGGTTTTGGATATCTTCTCTGGCCAGAGCAACCACTTCGTTCCCTAAAAGTGCAATATCCGGATCTTCTCCGCCTTCGCCCTGACCATGAAGCCAGATAATCAAAGGATTCTTCTTGCCTTGGGACAGATCTTTCGGTTCATAGGCTGCATAATTTAAAGTCAGCTCTTCCTCTTCATCTGTCATCGGATTTGTGTAAGTACCGCTGAACGTTCCGCGGTTTTTAAAAACAGCAGCCTCTTGAGCGATACGGTTGTTAATCGCATCCGTTTCTGTACTGAGAGTGGCCGTCTGGTCATCTGCCGAAACCTGCAGACCTTTGATTGTTACCTTATACTCACTTGACCATTGATTTTGGAAAATATCCAGATTATAAGTAAATGGGGAGGCTTCCCCAGCATTGTTTTCCGTATCAAAACTAACCGGCATCTCAATAGTCACATATTTACTGTTGCCGTTTTTAATTTTTTTGCCGTTTTTATTTGATAAATAAACATTCTTAATCTTTCTATCAACGCCAGCAGTTGTGACTTTCAGATCATCTTTAGCAACCGAGCTGACCTCATTATCCAGCTCAACAATAATTTTTGGAACAGCAGGTCCAAACTCATATCCCTTAACCCCGATATTAACCTTAGCAACATCCACAGCCAAATCCTTGGCCGACACACGGCTGCCTATTAAGCCAATACTTAAAAAAAGTAAACTTAAAGCAGCTATAACTGACAATCTTTTCATTTCATCCTCCTCCTAATTAAAGATACAAAGGCCGTTTAAAAATCCGTATGAAAAGGCGGTAAGCCAGAAATCTCCGATTTCGTCTGCGCACCTCTGCCAGGAAGGCTAGAAGAGTGCGTAACAGCTTTAACTTTCGAATTGCTTTTACCTTGTTCATCATAACGCAGTAGCCCAGTGACATTTTAACCGCTTTTCAAAGCTTTAAAATGCCTATCGGACCTCACGGGAGTGGGAGTAAACTCAGCTAGTGGATATGAGTTCAGCCTCCAGCTCTTAAGACAGGTTCTCAGTCCTCTAGATTTCCCTACTGGACACCTTGACTTGAAAGCACCTTTTTAGGGGGACTGACTGCCCGCCTCCTCTTTAACGGCCTCTTGAAACGTTTACTTTTATATTTTTAACATTGCCTCCTTTCTCCGCTTCATTAAAACAATTAATGGTTTATCAAATCCAAATTCTGCACTTAGTTTGTGCCAAATTTGTCCTTCTACCGTTTCGTTCAGTTGCTGAAAACAGCCAGCAGCTGCTTCTAGTGTACATTATTCTCATCTTCTGCTTAAACTTATCATAGCTTTAAAAAACTTTTTTTGCAAACGCTTACCGATATTCCGTTGGATAATATCATTTTCCCCTATTTTTGTATAACAATTATTAAAACATGTATCAAAAATAACAGAATACCCGCTGGATCTTTCCTGCAGCCTTTATGTCTGCAGTTAAAAAAATCACTTGACCGAACGATCAAGTGATTTTCAGAGTTATTTTACTGCTGTGAGCAGGTAGTCACCAGCTACAACGTTTGTTTCTTGTGTCGTTAGAATATCAGTAAAAGCATCGGTATTGGTTACAATAACAGGTGCTGTTACCGGAAGGCCTGCTGCCTTAATAGCATCGATGTCAAATGACAGCAGTTTCTGACCGGCTTCAACCTGATCACCAACTGCAACAAATGCCTGGAACCCTTTGCCATCAAGAGAAACAGTGTCCATACCAACATGAATCAGGAGCTCAGCACCGTTTTCAGTCCGCATACCGACAGCATGATTGCTCGGGAAAACCAATGTGATTTCTGCTTTAACCGGCGCCAAAACTTCACCGATAGTTGGCTCAACTGCAATCCCTTTCCCCATAGCTCCAGAAGCAAATACTTCGTCAGGAACATTAGCTAAAGGAACAACTTGCCCTGTCAGAGGACTGGAAACAATTTCCTGCTTAATCTCTTTAAGAGGAGCTGCTTCTTGTGCTGGCTCACTGCTGCCAGCAGAATTTTCCTGCCCCGCAGGACCGCCGTATAGATAAGGAATCTTAACGAATTGAGTCAAAATAAAGCCGAGAGCAAAGTTAGCAACAATAGCGATTAAGAAATGAATCAAAGTCATGGAATTGCCTGGTTCGATGAAAGATGGGATTGCAAACAGTCCCAGACCGCCCATAACCTGCATATGAACATCGAATAAGGCCAGATAAGCACCGGTAATCGCACCGGACACACAGGTCATAACGAAAGGCAGGCGCATTGGCAGGGTAATACCGTAAATAGCCGGCTCAGTGACGCCAAAAAGAGCAGAAATGAAGGCTGGAACTGACAGTTGCTTAACCTTATCTTCTTTTGTCCGAAACATGATGTTGAGGAGAGATCCGGCTTGGGCGAAGCAGATAGCAACTGTCGCAACTAAGATAACCCCAGGACCCTTTTGCAGTTCCAAAATAGCAAGCGGAACCAAGCCCCAGTGCAGCCCAAACATAACCAAGACCTGCCACATAGCTCCGAGAACCAAACCGTAGATAATAGGACTAAAGCCATAGATCCCTGTAAAGATGACACCGACCAGATCGGATGCCCAGCTCATAACCGGGCCGATAATCAAGAAAGAAAGGGGAACCGTGATTAAAATCGTGAAGAAAGGAACAACGAAGACTTTAACTACATCAGGAATAATCTTCTTAAAGACCCCTTCGATTTTTGAACCGATCCAAATTGCGACAATGATCGGCAGTACGGTCTGCAGATAGCTCGAAGCTGGAAAAATAATCGGAAGACCAAAGAAAGTCGCATAAACCGGTGATTCAATAAAAGTGCCTTTAAACAAAGTATAAAGCGGTGTTTCACCAGCAAAACTGAGCGCAATATTAGGATAAACCAAGGCAAAGCCAATGGCCAGTGCCGTGAACTGTTCCATTTTAAAACGCTTAGCTGCTGTCAGTGCCAAAATCAGCGGTAAGAATTGGAAGAAGCCATCGCCGGCCGCATTGAGAACAACATAAGCACCATCGGTTTCAGGAACACCCACAGCAGCCATAACAGCAACTAAACCTTTAATCATACCGGCTGCTGATAAAGCTCCCAGCATCGGCTGAAAGAGGCCGGAAACTAAGGCGATAAAACGGTCAAAGAGATTGCCTTGAGGCACATCCCCTTCATCAACATCAATACCGCCGCCGCCAGTAATCCCAGCAACCTCAGTCACTGCCGCATAGACATCCGGCACATGGTTGCCGATAACCACCTGATACTGTCCTCCTGCTTTTACCACAGTCACAATACCGTCACGCTGTTTGAGATAATCATCATCTGCCTTGCTTTCGTCTTTTAGGGTAAAGCGCAGACGGGTCACGCAGTGAACTAGCTTAGCGATATTATCTTTTCCGCCGACATGGGCGACAATATCTTGAGCTAATTCAGTATAGTCTTTTGCCATTCTATGGCCTCCTCATTTTTATTTGGATAGATTAAGCTGTCAGAGCAAAAGAAAAACCTAAATAAACACCAAACCATCCCAAAAAACAAAAGACATGCTTCTGCCTTTGGCGTCAGTTTATGCATTTATTTAGGTTTTGCCTGCTCACCAGTAACAATCCTTATGTATCTATCATAGCAGATTTTTTTCTTTTTGCAAGCGCTTTTTTAATTTTTTTCTATATTTTCTTAAAAAAAGGATTACTTAACGGTGTCCAGTCTTTGCAGATGGATTGTCAGATAAACCTGTTCATCGCGGCTCATAGGGAAATCATAACGTTTTTCAACATAGTTTTTGATTTTTTCAGAACAGAAAAAGGCTTTAGGGTAATTTTGCCTGACCTGCTGAAAAAGAAAGGCATCATTTTGTCCCTGAACCAGACCGTTTATGACTCTTTGAGCAAAATACTGGACATGGGTGACAAAGCGGTTATAGCTGACAGCGTCTTCATCAGCTACCTCTCCATAGTGCAGGCGGACGATTTCTAAAATATTAGTCACCAGTTTGGTAATCTCCTGACCCTTTGCTAAAAGGCTGGAATCTTTTTGCGCATTGATAAAATGCAGGGCGATAGCCGATACCTCAGTTTCCGGAACATCTACCTGCAGTTTTTGGGCAATGATATTCAAAGCATCTTGTCCCACCTGAAATTCTTTAGGAAAAAATTTACGGATTTCCCAAGAGAGAGGATTGGGAATTGATAAATTTTGTGACAGACGCTGAAGCGTATAGTGCAGATGATCAGCCAAAGCAATATATAATGAGGTGTCAAAAGCCGTCCCCAAAATTTCCTGACCATGTTCAATAATCGCTAAAACACTCTCCGTTTCTTCCGGACTTAAATCAAGGTAGACACGGGACAGCTCATCTGCCTGCTGATTATCTTCTAAGATAAACTTTTTTTCAATTAGGGAAGAATCTACTGTTTCACCCGTTTTCTTTTGGAAACCGAGTCCCCTGCCCATGACAATCATTTCTCTGCCGCTGCTGCTTCTGGCTTGGACAACATTATTATTATAAACTTTTTCAATTTTCATTCCTGACCCCGCCACTTTTTCTTGAGCTTATTACCCGTATCATAGCAAATCTCCCCTCTTTTTTCAAGACTGCATTCGATTTTTGAAACAGCCAAACTAAAGCCTGCCGAACTGCGAAACCATTTTTCTGAATACCGCCTTAATGGAAAAAACTCACCTACTTGCGGTACATTTTGACTTGCAGATAAAGGTCATTATAGATGCCCAGCCAGTCAGAACCGAGGTTATCATAAACTTCGAGATTGGCAAGAGCTGCTTTATCGGGATAAAAAGCTGGGTTGCCTTTGACTGCATCAGGCAAAAGCTCCTTGGCAGCTATGTTGGGAGTTGAATAACCGATATATTGGGCATTTTGGGCCGCATTTTCCGGTTCCAGCATAAAATTGATAAAAGCATAGGCTTCATCAAGGTGTTTTGCTGTCCTAGGAATAACCAGATTATCAAACCATAGATTAGAGCCTTCGCTTGGGACAAAATAGACTAAATTGTCGTTGGCTGCCAGCATTTCACTGGCTTCCCCTGAAAAAGTAACGCCGACAGCGCCGTCTTCCTGAATCATATAAGACTTCATTTCATCACCGACAATTGCCTTAATATTGGGCACCAAATCCTGCAGATGTCTCTCTGCTTCCTGCAGTTCAGCTCTATTCTTAGAATTCAAACTGTAACCCAAGCTGTTTAAGCTGAAGCCTAAAACTTCCCGTGCACCGTCTACCAGCATAATCTCATTTCTATATTCCGGGCGCCAAAGATCCTCCCAGTGCTGCGGAGCCTTTTGTAAAAGTTTTTTATTGTAAACGATGCCTACAGTGCCCCAAAAATAAGGAATTGAGTAGTCATTATTGGGATCAAAACGCTTTTCTAAAAATTCCGGGGCAATATTCTCCAGCCCATCAATCTTTGTTTTGTCCAATTTGATCAGGAGTTTTTCTGCTACCATCTTATCAATGATATAATCGCTGGGGACTGCAAGATCGTAAGTTGTTCCGCCTTGTTTTATTTTAGTGTACATGGCTTCATTTGAATCAAAGGTTTCATACTGCACCTTTATCCCTGTTTCCTCTGTAAATTCAGTCAGCAAATCCGGATCAATATAGTCCCCCCAATTGTAGATAACCAGCTTATCTGCAGCAGGACCTGACTGTTTTTGCAGGAAGGCAGCAAGAGACCAGAGCACACCGATAATGATACAGATTCCAAGGAGGAAAGAATAGAGCTTACGCATCAGTGTCACCTGCTCTTTCTTTAGAGATATAGTAATAACCGATAACTAAAAGAATGCTGAACAAAAAAACTACTGATGAGAGAGCATTAATCTCTAGAGCAATCCCCTGCCGAGCCCGTGAATAAATTTCAACAGACAGAGTTGAAAAACTGTTTCCGGTGACAAAAAAAGTCACAGCAAAATCATCTAAAGAATAAGTGAAGGCCATAAAGTAGGCTGCGATAATACTCGGTGTTAAATAAGGCAGCATAACCTCTCTCAACATCTGTACAGAACTGGCTCCCAAATCATAGGCTGCGCGGATCATGTCGATATCCATCGCCTTTAAACGGGGCAGAACCATCAGCACAACAATGGGAATCGAAAAGGCAATATGGCTGAACAAGACCGAAAACAGCCCTAAAGGGAAGCCGATACGGGTAAAGAGAAGCAGAAAAGCGGCCCCTATCATGACATCGGGAGCGACTAAGAGAACGTTGTTAAAAGACAAAAGAGTATTCTCATGACGCTGACGCCTCCCCCAAATAAAAACAGCTCCAAAGGTCCCTATCACCGTAGCCAGAAGAGCGCTCAAAAAAGCTAAAAAGAAGGTCTGCAGCAAAATCAGAAGTAAACGCTGATCCGCCAGCAAAGTCTGATAATGTTCCAAACTAAAAGCAGTAAACCCATTCATATGGCCTGCTTGATTAAAAGAATAGAAAATCAAATAAAAAATCGGTAAATAAAGAAGGAGAAAAACAAAACCTAAATAAACCGCTGCTACTTTTTTCATCCACTACTCCACCAAGATACAAAGCCCGTTAAAAAATCCGTATGAAAATGACGGCAAGTCCGAAATCTTTGATTTCGTTGACGCGCCTCTGCCAAGACGACTAGAAAGCTGCGGTCGGCTGTGAAGACGACAAAGCTTTCAGACGGCTACGGTTAGGGGTGCTCTGTACTATTCCTACACCGATCGCGGTAAACACCATCTTTTTCACTAGGATTTTAGGGCGTGTTCAATTTCATCAAGATACAAAGGCCGTTAAGAACGCAAAGAGAAAATAGGAGCCTGACTGCCGAGTCACAAAAGACTCAAGGAAAGGCTGTACTCACAGAGCAGCCACACTCGTAAGTCGCTGACGCATCCAACGATTGCGTCTCTTTTTCTCACAGCGTTTAGGCCGTGTTCAATTTCACCAAGATACAAAGCCCGTTAAAAAATCCGTATGAAAATGACGGCAAGTCCGAAATCTTTGATTTCGTTGACGCGCCTCTGCCAAGACGACTAGAAAGCTGCGGTCGGCTGTGAAGACGACAAAGCTTTCAGACGGCTACGGTTAGGGGTGCTCTGTACTATTCCTACACCGATCGCGGTAAACGCCATCTTTTTCACTAGGATTTTAGGGCGTGTTCAATTCATCAAGATACAAAGCCCGTGAAAAAATCCGTATGAAAATAGGGGATGGCAAGTGATGCCAAGGCATCACGATGACAGCCATCTTTTTCACTAGGATTTTAGGGCGTGTTCAATTCACCAAGATACAAAGCCCGTGAAAAGAGCAAAGCAAAAATGACGGTAAGTCCGAAATCTCTGATTTCGCAGACGCACCTCTGCCAGGATGACTAGAAGGGTGCGGCAGGCTGTAAAGACTGCAAAGCCTTCAGTCATCTACGGCTAGCTAACTTGGAATCAATTCTAAGCTTAGCCATATCTTTTTTGCACAGCTCTTAGGCCGTATTCAGTTACACCAAGATAACAAAGGTAATGTCTGAAAATCGACACTTGCATCATACTGACAGGCCTTTGGTTAAGTCTTTGAGCCATGATCGCTCGTCAGCCACATCACAGCAGCCATTGCCAGAATTAAAACTAAGCCGATAGTTGAGCCCATACCCCAGTTTTGCGTCGTTAAAAAATGCTGCTCAATAGCGGTTCCAAGCGTAATGACACGGTTTCCGCCAATCAGCCTGGTCAGCATAAAAAGACTTAAGCTAGGAATAAAAACAGACTGTACACCGCTTCTTACACCATTTAGAGAAAGCGGAAGGACAACTTTGCGAAAGGTCTGCAGTTCATCTGCTCCTAAATCCCGGCTGGCATTAAGCAAATCCTGGTCAATACCGTCTAAAGCATTAAAAATCGGTAAGATCATAAAAGGAATTTCAATATAGGCTGCTACAAAGAGAAAAGAAAAATCAGTAAAAAGAAGCTGTTTCGGACCAATGCCAACAAAAGTCAGAAAATCATTGACGGCACCGCGCTGGCCAAAAAGCCCCATAAAAGCATAAGCCTTAAGCAGCAAATTAATCCAAGTTGGCAGAACAATCAGCATCAGCCAGAGCTGCTTATACTTAAGCTTCCTTAGAATTAAAGCCGTAGGGTATGAAACAATCAAGGCGGCCAAAGTAATTATCGCTGCATAGAACACAGAATTCAGACTCATCTTGAGGTAAGTCCAGGAGCCAAAAAAAGCCCTGTAGTTGTCCAGAGTGAATTGCCCCTGCAAATTGAAAAACGATTGATAAATAAGTAAAACCAGCGGTGCTAACACAAAAAGAAAAAGCCATAAAAAATAGGGCAAAGAAAAAAGATTGAGCCTTGTTTTCATTTTTCTCCTTTCGCAATAGCATTAAGCAGACCCTCTTCGTGCTCTTCCATATCAACATATTCTTCAATCCGCGCTTCGAATTCGTCCCTGCTTTCATTAAGCCGCATGATATGGATATCTTCCGGACGAAAATCTAATCCGATGACTTCTCCTTCAATAGCCTTGCGTGTCGAATGAATAAGCCATTCGTTTCCCAATTCATCATAAGCTATGATTTCATAATGAACGCCGCGAAAAAGCTGAGTGTCGACCCTGACCTGCAGCTTACCGGCTTCTGGCAGAGTAATTTGCAAATCTTCCGGGCGGATTACCACTTCAACCGCTTCCTGCGGCCGCATTCCCCCATCAACTGCTTCAAAACGTTTCCCGTTAAATTCAACTAAATAATCGGCAATCATGGTTCCGGGTAAAATATTGGATTCACCGATAAAGGTGGCCACAAAATGATTAATCGGTTCATCGTAAATATCGACAGGCGTGCCGGACTGGACTACTTCCCCTTCATTCATGACAAAAATCCAGTCACTCATGGCAAGGGCCTCTTCCTGATCATGGGTCACAAAAACAAACGTAATACCCAGCCTCTGCTGGAGTTCCCGCAGTTCATACTGCATCTCTGTCCGCAGTTTTAAATCTAAGGCCGACAGCGGTTCATCTAAAAGAACAACCTTAGGACGGTTGATAATAGCTCTGGCAATAGCTACCCGCTGGCGCTGACCGCCTGAAAGTTTTTGAATCCGGCGTTTTTCCAGCCCTTCCAAACGCACCAGTTTAAGCACTTCATGAACACGCTGGACCATTTCATTTTTCTCCACCTTCCTTAATTTCAAAGGAAAAGCAATATTTTCAAAAACAGTCATATGCGGAAAAAGGGCATAATTTTGAAAAACCGTATGCACATCGCGTTTATGCACCGGCACATCGTTGATTCGCCGACCGTCCAAAAAGACATCCCCGCCAGTCACATCGACTAAACCTGCAATAATATTGAGGATAGTCGACTTCCCGCTTCCTGAGGCTCCGAGCAGCGTATAAAATTTCCCTTTTTCTAACTCAAGATTGATATTTTTCAGGACAACTGTGCCGCTGTCTTCAAATACCTTTGAGACATTTCTAAAGGCAATGATTGGTTCAGTCAAAGCTCATACATCCTCCGATAAATCTCATTTATTCTTTTTTCTCGCCAATAATTCTAACTTCCGGCTCCAAGCGTACACCTGAATGCGCTTCTACTTTTTCAATGACATCAGCAATTAAGTCTTCGTAATCCTGAGCCGTGCCGTCAGCAACATTAACCATAAAACCAGCATGCTTGCGGCTCACCTCGACACCGCCGATCCGGTGGCCTTTAAGACCGGCTTCACCGATCAGCTGGCCGGCAAAATAGCCTAGCGGCCGTTTAAACACTGAACCACAGGATGGATGCTCCAAAGGCTGTTTTAGCTCACGCAGATGTGTCAGACGAGCCATCTCTTGGCTGATCAGTGTATAATCTCCCGGTTTTAAGGCAAATTTGGCAGAAATAACCACCTCACCACTGGCCTGAACAGCCGAGCGCCGATAGCCAAAACGCATATCTCGGTTTTCAATTGTCCGAACATCTCCTGATTTAGTCAAAATTTGGGCCGACAGAAGAATGTGGGCAATCTCACCGCCGTAAGCACCAGCATTCATAAAAACAGCGCCGCCCACACTTCCTGGAATTCCGCAGGCGAATTCAAAACCTGTCAAACTGTGAAATTTTGCGACACGTGTCGTTTCAATAAGGTTGGCTCCAGCTTCAGCTTCAATGATATATCCGTCAACTGTTGTAGTATTTAACTTGTCAAACATGATGACGAAACCGCGAATACCGCCATCACGGACAATAATGTTACTGGCATTGCCTAAAACCATCCAGTCGATTCCCTGCCGGTTAGCAAATTTAACGACACGGGACAATTCATAGCGGTTGCGCGGAAAGGCCAGAAAATCAGCCGGTCCGCCAACTTTTGTGTAAGTATACTTTTTCAAGGGCTCCTTAACACGGATATCTATACCCTTTAATTCATTATCTAAAAAATCAAACATTTTTCTCAATTCTGTGCTTTATTACTATTAAGTTAAATCGGTAAATCACCGCGATTATCATTATAGCAGAAAACGTCGTATTTGAATATAGGCTAAAACAAGTCACAGTGTTTTTTAAACGTTTTTTCACTGATTCAAGGCTGTTCCTATATCCATTTTATGGAAAAGATTTTGCAGAAGGGCAAGCTGATCCAAAAATGTATACAGCACCGCAGGCAGACAGAGTAAGCAGATTTTGCTGTCAATCCGCATCTATTTTTTTAACAGCTGTCGAATCCAAAGCTGTTATATAAGTCCGGAGTTCTGCGCCATTTACAGTCAGATGGGGGGCGATCTCCTCTAAAGGCAGCAGCACAAAAGCTCTTTCTGTCATAAAAGGATGAGGCACCTGAAGATTATCTTCGGTGATGACAGAACGACCGTAAAGCAGTATGTCGATATCGATTGTCCGCGGCCCCCAGTGTTCATGCCTCACACGTCCTAAATCCCTTTCAATTTTTTGGCAGGAAAGCAACAAATTCTGAGGACTTAATGCTGTTTCAAGTTCACAGCACAGATTGAGAAAGTCGGCTTGATCTATTTTTCCCCAAGGTGCGGTTTCGTACAGCGATGAACACTTAGTGATCCGTGTACCCTGCAGAGAGTTGAGCAACGACACCGCCTGATTAAGATAAGCTTTTCGTTCGCCCACATTGCTGCCTAAGCTTAAATAAACAACAGTCATGGCCGGCTCCGTTCCAACTCAATCCCTACAGCAGTATAATGACCGTTGATGGGAGGATTTTCCTTATTAATGGTGAGTTTTACAGCCTGTACTGCTGCAAACTGCTGTAAAATATCAGCAATAATAACCCCGCCAAGCTTCTCAAGAAGACGGTATTTTTCCTCTTCCACATGTTTTTTAATGCAGTCAAAAACCATACCGTAATGTACCGTATCTTCCAATCGGTCTGTTTGAGACGCTCTTCCCAAATCAAGAGACAGCGTACAGTCAACGACAAAAATCTGCCCTAACTTTTGTTCTTCGGCAAAAGCTCCATGATAGCCGTAAAAACGGCAGCCCTGTAAATATATTTTATCCATAATCCTTTTTTTAAAAACCAAATAATTTAGGGAAACTGCAGCAACCTGCCGCCCAAGATGTTACAGTTTAAAACAGCAATAATGGTTGAGACCGTTCTAAGACAAAAATCGCTCACCAAGCGGGCAGTAACAGTACAACAGTCCAGCTCAGCTTTCTCTATTGTGAATCCCAAAAGACAAACGGCTGATGGCCGTAACGATATCGCGATTAGCCTCTACATTGTGGACTCGCACCATGCGGCAGCCTTTTTGTATGGCCCAGGCTGAAAGACCAGCTGTTGCTGCATCCCGTTCAAAAGGCTGTGTATGACCGCCTAAAAGATGATCAACCAGCCGCTTGCGGGAAACCCCAAAAAGTACCGGATAACCAAGCTGACAAACTTGATCCAAACCTCTCAACAGTTCAAGGTTCTGTTCAGCATTTTTGGCAAAGCCAAAACCGGGGTCAAGCCAGATATTTTCCCTGAGGACTCCGGCCGCTAAAGCAGCCTGTGCCCGATCAGCCAGAAAACGGCAAACATCTTGTATGATATTATCGTAACTTTCTTTTTCCTGATTATGCATTAGAATGATAGGAACATTATTCTGAGCAGCCAAAGGCAGCATCTGGCTGTCATAAAGACCGGCCCAGACATCGTTCAAAATATCGGCACCGGCTTCCAGAGCAGCTCGGGCTGTCTCGCTTTTGTAGCTGTCAATGCTGACAAGACAGTCAAAATTTTCCTTGACAGCCCTGATAATTGGCAAAACCCGGCTCATCTCTTCTGCTGCTGTCACAAAATCAGCTCCCGGCCTTGTCGATTCACCGCCGATATCAATAACTGCAGCACCTGCATCCAGCATTTTCTGCACCTGCTCAAGTGCTGCAGGAATATCTAAATAATCTCCTCCATCAGAAAAAGAATCGGGCGTAACATTTAAAACACCCATAATACAGGCTTCACCTGCAATTTTATGACAACCGATTTTCATCCTAACCCTTTCATCAAGATACAAAGTCCGTTAAAAATCCGTATGAAAATAGGGAATGGCAAGTGATGCCTAAGCATCACGATGACAGCCATCTTTTTCACTAGGATTTTAGGGCGTGTTCAATTCCAACAAGATACAAAGCCCGTTAAAAATGCAATGGGAAAATAGGAAACTGACGAAGAAACTTTAGTTTCTAGGAAGTTTTATCTTTTTCCCGCAGCGTTTAGGGCGTGTTCAATTCCAACAAGATACAGTTTCTCTTTAAAAAACAACCCAAGCAGCAGCTGGGCTGCCAACCTCTTTGATATAAAAAAGGTTGCTACAATCTAAAAAGTATTCAAATACTAACTTAATGATGATTAAACCGAGCGCTGCACGCTCCCGAACCGAATAATTTCAGCTTCGGCTGCGGTTATATTACTGCCGCATCAAAGAAAGGGCTTCCTGCCGTTTTTGGAACTCCTTTTCAAAAATACCTTTTGCTGCTAAAGTCACTGTCTTACTGCCTGGTTTTTTAATACCGCGCATACTCATACACAGATGCTCAGCCTCAACCATAACCAGAACTCCCTGAGGGTTTAAAGCCTCATCAAGTGCAGAAGCAACTTGTTCTGTCAAACGTTCCTGAAGCTGCGGACGTTTGCTGGCAACTTCTACTGCCCGTGCCAGTTTACTTAAACCGGTTATCCGCCCCTGACTGGGCAGATAAGCTACATGAGCGCTCCCATAAAAAGGAATAAGATGGTGTTCGCACATAGAATAGAAAGGAATATCCTTGACCAAAACGATTTCCTCATGAGCTTCAGTAAAAAAGGCTGTAAATTGCTCTTTAGGTTCTTCATTCAGACCGGCAAACATTTCCTGATACATTTTAGCAACACGTTTCGGTGTTTCAACCAGCCCTTCACGTTCAGGATCTTCACCTAAGGCCAACAATAGCTGATAAACAGCCTCTTCCGCTTTTTTTTGGTTAAACATATTTCTCTCTCGTTTACATTTATTGATAAAACCCTAAAATAATGCTGACAGCTTGACGGTGAAAACAGCCAAACAGCCTTTTCCGCAAAAAAGACGCTGTGTCAGCAAATCAGACCATTTTAATTTAAGGGTTACATACTATTATAGCTTAAATAGCTTTAGTTGACAAAAGGTACTGCCGTACTTGAGAAATAAAATAAAGGGAACCTGTAATAAGGTAAAAATCTTCTTTACTTTGCCTTTTAATCTTCTGCATCCACAGCTGCCAGTCTGTAACCCGCTCATACTTATCAGGGTAATCCTCTAAACTCAAGGCTTTAGGATAATAAAATTGAGTGACCTGCACTGTACCTAACGTCTCAAGCAGCTCCAACATAGCTTCAACGGGTTTATCACTGACAGCCGCAAACAAAATGTGAATATTTTGATTCGAAAATGATGTGACAAAATCTCTTAAAACAGTAATACTCTCCCTATTATGCGCTCCATCAAGCAAGACATTGGGCAAAATAAACTCTGTACGTCCAGGCCATTTTGTCTGTGCCAGCGCTTTTCTAATCAATTCTAAGCTTACTTGAGGATAGCGCTTTTGCAGCAGCAAAGCAGCGGTGACAGCAAGGCTGGCATTAACCGCCTGATGACGGCCCGGAAGCCCCAAATAAAGATTGTCAAGCTCTACAGAAAGACCGCAATAAGTAAAAGAATCACCATGCCACACGCTTTGAAAATCCTTACCGGCCTGATAGACCGGACTGTTTGTCAATCCGGCTTTATGATAAAAAACCGCTTGAACATCAGCACGGTCGGCAGCAAAAATTAAGGGAACATCTGGTTTTAACACACCAACTTTCTGTTCCGCAATTGCTTTATAAGTAGCGCCTAGAATGGACTGATGATCCAACCCAATCGATGGACATATTACCGCTAAAGGTTTAAAGACATTAGTAGAGTCATACAGTCCGCCAAGCCCCGCTTCAATAAAAGCAATATCAACAGGATGCACATGTCCAAAATATTCAAACATTAGCACTGTAATCACTTCAAATTCTGTGGCAGCCTCCAAATCGGTCTCCAAAGGCAGGCGTTCAACAATCGGTTTAACATTTTCAACCAGATTCACAAAGTCTTCTTTCGCTATCATCTGTCCATTCAGACTGATGCGTTCACGAAAATCAATAATATAGGGGGAGGTAAAAGTTCCCACCTCATAGCCGGACAAACTAAAAATATGCTGCAGATAACTGACAGTAGATCCTTTCCCATTAGTCCCAACGACATGCACTGCTGCTAACTTATTTTGAGGATTGCCCAGTTCGTTCAAAATCCAAGCCATCCGCTCTAAGCCTGGCTTAATTCCAAATTTCAGCTTAGACTGTACCCAATTTAAAGCCTCGATATACTGCATTATTCCCAACCTTTTATTTTTTTCAAATTACAGTATAGCATAAAAATAGATAAAGAAAAAAACTGAGAATCACAGGTTCCCAATTTTTTATATGATTTGATTATATTTATCCTGTATTGCAGACTTATACCATACTCTGTTCATTTCCAAACAGGAAAAGAGCTAGTCCTTTTCGGCCAAAACGCCTTGTCTGTCAACCTGTAAAACAGAAATCTCGCCGGCAAATCCCAAAGACTGTAATCCAGAGTACAAAGCAGCCTCTTTTTCTTTAGGAATTAGCAGCATGACTGTAGGCCCCGCACCTGACAAATAGGTAGCATAAGCACCCTCTGTCTGGCCTAAATGTTTAATAGCTTCAAATTCTTTGACCAGAGGCTGGCGAAAGCGCTCATGAAATAGATCAGACTCAATGGCCTTCCCTGCTTTGACCAAGTCGCCAGTCAAAAGACCGGCAAGTGCAAGGTTGGCAACAGAACTTGCCGTAACAGCTTCCTTATAAGACATTTCCTGAGGAAGAACATGACGGCTGTCGCTGGTTTTTAATTCATAATCAGGAATGAAAGCGATAAACGAACAGTTCTCTGGAAAATCCGCAGCAATACTGCTGACTGCCTGATCAAAACAGCTGGAAATAACAAGATTGCCAAAAATAGCCGGAGCTACATTATCAGGGTGGCCCTCAATTGCGGTGGCTATCTCAAGTTTCTCATCAGCAGTCAGATGCAGCCCGGCTAACTGATTTGCCAGCTCAATACCAGCAACAATTGCTGAACTTGATGATCCCAAACCTCGGGCTAAAGGGATATCAGAATGCATCTTTAAACGCTGCGGCGGCAGGTCACTTTTAACTTTCAGAGCTGCCTTAACCAGCAGATTGCTTTCATCAGCTGGAACAGATGCCCCTAAATCATGGATAACTTCCCAAGCAGGAGCTTCTCCTAAAACGTCAATCGACAAATACTTTGAAAGAGCGATACCAACAGAATCAAACCCCGGACCCAAATTAGCACTGGTGGCTGGTACAGTAATTTTCATTTTATTCTCCCAACACCTTGAAGATATTCAGCACTTCAAAGTCTGTCACTTCTCCAAGTTTTTCAGTTACATTGGCCAGCTGCGTTTTACTCAGCGAGTGGGTAATGATGACTACACGCGCTGTATCCCCATTGGCCCGTTGCTGCAGCACTTGGCCAAAAGAGATAGCCTCTGAGTTAAAAATCTGCGCCAGACGAAGCAGCTGTCCCCTCTTATCCGGTGTATTAATGGCAAAGTAATAAGGTGATTTCACATCAGAAGGATGGGCAGTTTTTGTTTCACGGACAAATTCATTAAAGGATTTGCCAACATTCCCATCATGAAGGCGGCGGGCAATCCTGATAATATCAGCAACAACAGAAGTCGCTGTCGGTTTTTGTCCTGCACCCGGTCCATAGTACATAGACTCCCCGATTCCGATAGATTCAACAAAGACGGCATTCATTACGCCATTGACACTGGCTAGCGGATGAGCTTTTGGCAAGAAAGTCGGAGAAACCTCAGCCGCAATCCCTGAAGGCGTTTCTTGGACATCGCCGACCAGTTTAATCACATAGCCTAACTCTTGGGCAACTGCAACATCATCTGGGGTAATTGTTGAAATCCCCTGATGCAGCACCTGATCAAAATCAATCGTCATACCAAACCCAAACTGACTGAGAATAACTGCTTTATAGGCGGCATCAATGCCTTCGACATCATTGGTCGGATCACTCTCTGCATAACCCAATTCCTGAGCTTTCGCTAAGGCTGCTTCATAAGTCCAGCCAGCTTCCACCATTTGGGTCATCATAAAATTAGAAGTCCCGTTGAGAACACCGAGAATGCGAGTGACTTTGTCTGAAGTCAGAGAGTTTGCCAGAGTCCGCAATATAGGAATACCGCCGGCAACAGCCGCTTCATAATAAAGTGCTGCTCCATGTTCCTCAGCAATAGCCCGCAATTCACTGCCGTGCACCGCCAAAAGATCCTTATTTGCTGTTACCACATGCTTACCTGACTGAAGCGCTGCCGTAATAAAGGTTTTTGCTGGCTCAATGCGCCCCATCAGTTCAACGACTATTGCAATAGTCGGATCTTCTGTAATCTCAGTAACATCTGTTACAAAGTGATAGTCATTTCCAGCAGCTATCAAGCGGTCTTTTTCTTCGTCATCTTTAACCAAAACCTTAGCAATCTCAATATCATCTCTCGCTGCTGCAACAATCTTTTCCTCATTTTCTTTCAATAAAAAAGGGATACCGCTGGCAACCGTGCCAAAACCAAGCAGACCAATCTTAACAGCCATTTGCAACTCCTTTATTTCTTCATTTTAAACATCATGTTTCATCATTATTTCTGCTAAAACAAATGTTTTTGTCTATTATAGCAAATTTGCCAGATAATTTACAGCAGAAATCCGGTTTTTTAGCACACCTGTTTTTTACCTGTTTTTTTGCTGAAAAATCACTGACTGTCTTTTTTACATGATACAATAGTATAAACAATGTTTTAAGGAGCCGATAATGGGAAAACAGCCGCCGCAAAAAAAGAAACTTTGGACTATTTTCAATATTATACTGATTTGTCTTTGCAGCCTCGCTTTGGGGATGCTTCTGCTGACTTTTAAATCAAGTCAGTCCAGCAATATGACGAATAACCAAGACAAAAAGTCCAGTCACAGACAGTCAAAAAATGAAGCAGAGTCTAAAAAACAGGCTGCCCCTGAAAAAAGTTCAGATATCAGCTGGATTCCTCAGGAAACAGAAATTTCTGTCCCTATCCTGATGTATCATGCTGTTCATGTTATGGACCCCTCTGAGGCAGCCAGCGCTAATCTGATTGTTGATCCAAGCGTTTTTGAAGAGCATATCAAACGTCTGGCTGAAGAAGGGTATTATTTTTTAAGTCCTGAAGAAGCCTATAAAGCACTGACAGAAAACAGCCTGCCCAATAATAACGCCAAAATTGTTTGGCTGACCTTTGATGATGGCAATGCAGATTTTTATACGGTTGCTTACCCTATTTTAAAAAAATATCAGGCTAAAGCAACCAATAATATCATTACCGACTATGTTGCCAAAGCATCTCCTGCCAATCTGACATTAGATCAGATGCTGGAAATGAAAGAAAACGGTATGTCTTTTCAGTCCCACACGGTCAGTCATCCCAACCTTGCTGCCAGCAGCCCAGAAAAACAAGCCTATGAACTGGCTGAAGCCAAAACATATTTAGATCAGACGCTCTCTCAGGATACAATCGCTATAGCCTATCCTTCAGGGAAATATAATCAGACTACGCTCGATACAGCTAAAAAATCTTACAAACTGGGAATCACAACCAATGAAGGCTTAGCTTCGATCGGTGATGGCTTGCTTTCACTTGACCGTATCCGTATTCTCCCGACAACTACCCCGGAAAATCTTCTTAGCACAATACAAAATTGAACTGTTTCGGCTTAATGGAACTGAACACGACCTAAAATCCTAGTCAAAAAAATGTGCCACTCGCCTGAATGACACATTTTTATTTTTTACAGCAAAGCATTAGACTGCAGCCAAGATTTGACTGTGGCCGGGCTAGAAAGAACACGGCCGTTTTTGACAGATGAACCAGCCAGTTCACTCATAACCATTTGCGACTGATTGTAGCCGGAACCTCCGGAAGTTGCAAAGGGGAGCACCGTTTTCCCCGTCAGAGGTAAATCTTCAAGTACAGATAAAATCAGCTGAGGTGGTGTCCCCCACCAAATCGGATGGCCAATAATGATGGTATCATAAGAATCGATATCCGGCAACGAACCTTGATAAGCCGGCCGGATCTGCGGGTCATTTTGCTCCTGATTAGCCCGGCTGCTTGGATTATTCCAATCAAGATCTGCGGCACTGTAAGGTATCTCAGGTAAAATCCGGAAAAGGTCTGCCCCAAGTGTAGCAGCCATTTCTTCGGCAACTTTTTTAGTATGATTGGTGTTTGAAAAATAGAGAATAATTGTTCTCGACATCGCTAAATCTCTCCTTTCAGCTAATAATAAAACAACCGCATTTTCAGCGCTTCAGCCTGAATCTGGAACAAAACTGTCCCAGTTTCGCACCTTTTACGGGAGCAAATTTTGGGGGTGGAAGTCTTTATCTAGACAGGTCTTAATTCCAGATACCCACCTTAAACAGTCCACTGAACTGTTTAACCATCCCGCAAGTCACAGCCGCTCCTCCTAGCCGACTGTACAGAGGTGAGAGGATCATATGACAACAGCCCGACTCAAAAAATCACAGAGGGGGTGACCTTGCAGCCTGGGATTTTGTCTCAGTCTCAGTCTCAGACTCAACCTAACTATACTGCTATTTGCGAAAAATTGCAAAAATTGACTGGCTGCATAGAGCATTTTCCTCTTATCTAAAAATTGAAATCTTGTTAAAACTGCTGTATAATACCTTACATCAAATGGATTTTGTCATAAACTGAATGTTATTCAGCCAACTCGGCCGAATCTGGAATTTGAAGAAAATGGCAGCATATGGTTTGGGTTAAGGGCCTATCCTGCTCTCTGACTTACTGCCAGCCGTAGATGTCTGAAGGCTTTGTCGTCTTTGCAGCCGACCGCACCCTTCTAGTCATCCTGGCAGAGGTGCGCCGACGAAATCATAGATTTCTGGCTTACCGTCTTTTCATACGGATTTTTTAACGGCCTTTGTATCTTGGGAATTGAACACGGCCTAAACGCTGTGAGAAAAAGACAGCCCTCCCTAGAGTCTTTAGTGACTCAGCGGTCGGTCTCCTATTTTCTCTTTGCGTTCTTCACGGCCTTTGTATCTTATGAACTGAACACGGCCTAAACGCTGTGAGAAAAAGACAGCCCTCCCTAGAGTCTTTAGTGACTCAGCGGTCGGTCTCCTATTTTCTCTTTGCGTTCTTCACGGCCTTTGTATCTTATTGGAGGATGTTGAGTGATGTCATCTGTTAAAGCGAAGCGTGTTTCGAATTATGAACTGTTTTTTGATTTGGCCTTTGTTACTGCAATCGGCCAGTTAAACAGTAATCTTTATCATGTTGAGCAGCTGACTGTGGCTTCAATGGTTAGTTTTGTTTTTACTAATATTATTTTATTAAGCATTTGGATAAATGAGGTCTACTTCTTCAACCAATATGGAGATGCCAGAAGAATTGATATTTTTACGATTATTCCGCTTATGTATTTCATCGGCAACCTCTCTTTATATTTTGATTTTAATGTTGAGACCATTACAGCCAATCAGGTAAGTGTCTTTAATGCTTTACTTTTTGGCATTTATATCGTCATCGCTTTACAGTACGGTCTTAAAGGAAGACTGCTTGGTTTTGATAAGGAAATTACAAGAAGCATTACGAATAATCTCATTTACGCAATCAGTGTCCTTCCCTTTGTTTTTCAGCTTTTACCGGCTAATTCTTTTACGATGTCAATTGTCTATTTTATCCCTATTATACTTCCTCTCCTTAATCAGCCTCAAAACGGGAAGCAGCGCACCAATTTCCCTCACCTGCTTGAACGTTCCCAACTGCTGACTATCTTAACTTTCGGTGAAGCAGTCATTGCTATTATCAACCATTACCCGATGATGGAAGCACCATTCACAGGTCCGTTCTTCTTTTTGGGACTGTCACTGTCCTTTATGTTTTATATGTCGCAGACTTTTTTAAATATTGAACGGCACCAAAAAGCTTCAGGAAGTCTCTTGCTGTATGCTCATATCATCATCGTTATAGCTGTTAACTTTTTTACAATCGGCATGGAATTTTTGGCCGATCCTCATCAGCAGAATCATGGGTTTATCTTTTTCCTGACAGCCATCATTCTCTATTATTTGGGAATCGGACTGACAAATTATTATAACAAAGCCCTGTATAAACTAAAAGCAGAGACTGTGCTGCAGTGGCTTATGTTACTTATTGTTTGCTGCGGTCTCATGATTTATTTCCGAGCGCAGCTGCCTTTAATCGGAGCTCTACTGGTTGCCTTGAGCTATTGTATGGGACGGATCACTATGAGGGCCAGAAGAAAAGCACGTGAACAAAACAATATTCCTCACCCCGACGCCCGGCAGAATTTTCTTAATGAAATGCGCCGTCACCACAAAGGCAGATAAAAGGCAGCAGATTTTTTATTCGCAGACAGCCGAAATCAGAGAAACTGTTTCACTGTTCTCAAAACAATAGCAATTATGATATTAACAATCAAAGGACTACACAATGTTTAGCAGGTTTGATACTGTATAAATGACCGTGAGGAGACAGACAAATTAGTTATGAGAAAAAAACTTACAGTTTCAGTAATCATCATTTTAATTTTAGCTGCAGGCAGCTACTATCTTTTTCAAAATTATTATGTCATGGAACTTCAGGAATTAAAAATCAAGAACGGAACTAATGTGGATTCAGCCATCCAAAATGCCGAGTCATTTTTAGCAGAATTTGATACTCATTATCCTGAACTAACCCCATACCTTAGCCCTAAAAAACCACGCAGCTATGCTATTCCCGGTCTTATTAGAGCTAAAAATATACATGCTTCAGGCAAACAAAAGGGGAAAATCGGCTACGCCACCGATATGACTCCGCAAGGTCTAACAGTGACTAAAGATTACCTTATCATTTCCGCTTACAGCAAGAGTAAAGCCTTTCACTCTGTTCTTTGGATTATCAACAAAAATAACCGCAGCTTTATCAAGACAGTTGTCCTTGAAGGAACGGATCATGTTGGCGGTTTGGCTTACGATGCCAATCATCAGCGCTTATGGGTTACCAGTATTGAAAAAAACTGGACCAATTCAGCAGTTGCCTCACTGCCTTTAACAGATATTGAAAATTATGATTTTGATAAGAGTAAGAAGACACTCGCCTATGAGTATAAATTTGACTTGGCCGGTGTTAAACGCTCCTCTTTTATGACCCTTTACCAAAATAAACTTTTTGTCGGCTACTTTGACAAACAAAAAGAGGGGCACCTCAGCTACTACGATTTAGATAAGGACGGTCTGCCTCTTGAAACTGATTTAGATAGTTATGAAGGCAGTCTTGCTGCTAAAACAATCTCTATTCCTAAAAAAGTACAGGGAATCACTTTTTATGAGGATAAAATTATTTTCTCCCAGTCTTATGGCAAATCTGATTCTCACTTGCTTATTTATCAAAATCTAGGATTGGCCAACCTCAGTCATTTAACAGAAGGGAATGTGCTGCTAAAGGTTGCTACTCCTCCTTACCTTGAGCAGACCTGGGCTGACGGCAGCAACCTCTATGCCCTATTTGAATCTTCTGCTTCTGCATACCGTGATAATTGGGACATTGTTCTCGTCGACCGTATTCTTAAATTTGATTTTTCAGCCATTAAGGCCCAATAAAAAAACAGAGAGTGGGACAAAAATCAGTAAATGGTCATAACATGACGATTTCGATTTTGTTCTCCCGCCTCTGCACAGTTGATAGAAAGGGTAAGGCCGTTGAAAAAGTCATCTCAATGAAAATATCAACAATCAAACTGATTAAAAATCAATAAAAACAAATTAAAAAACGAACGACATAAACTTAGTCCCGTTTGACTAGTATAAAACGTTCGTTTTTTATCGGCTTGTTTTTCCGCAGACTTTTTTAGTGGTCTCTAGGGAGATTGCTGTCCCCTGCGCGATAAGGGATAAGAACTTCCAGTCAACCACTGCGCCAAACCCATATGTTTATGAGGCAGGACTCTTTTCCCAGCCTCATCCATGGGTTCTTATACTGACAGATCAATTGAAAGAACAGGGAGTGGCAGAATGAGGTCTCAGTCGCTGACAAACCAGTTTTTAGAATTCTGAATAATCCAGGCGTGAATGAAAATCAAGCTTATTCGAAGTTATCGATTTCTTCTGCTCTCTTTAAATTAGTTTACTAGAAATGTCGTTCATCAACATCAAAATGATTTAAAGCCTGATTAATTTCGGCGACCTCTGTATCGGTGAGTTTGATCTGCATAGCTGCTAAATTTTCTTTAAGACGCTCTTCTTTAGTCGTCCCCGGAATAGGGACAAGATAATCTTTCTGCGCTAATTCCCAAGCCAGAACAAGCTGAGCCGGTGTAATATGTTTTTGGCCGGCAAATTCTTTTAAAAAGTCTAACAGAATCTGGTTTTTTCCATCACTTCTGCCTTAAAGCGCCCCATAGTCTGCCGGAAATCACCATCCTCAAATTGTGTCTGCGCATTATATTTACCGGACAAAAAACCGTTTCCTAATGGGCTGTAGGCGACAAAACCAATGCCAAGTTCCTCGCATACAGAGAACATCTCCCTCTCCGGTCTCCTGTAAACCATTGAATATTGATTTTCTATAGCTGTCAGCGGTGTTACTGCATGAGCTCTTCTGACGTAGTCAATTGGAGCATTTGATGTCCCCCAGTGTTTAATTTTTCCCTCTTTAATCAGCTGTGCCATGGTGTCTGCAACATCTTCAGGCTCTACATCAGGGTCAATACGGTGCTGATAATACAAATCGATGCATTCTATCCCCAAACGCCGTAAAGAATTTTCGACTTGCTCTTTGATTGATTCTGGTTTACTGTCGAACTCTTGTTTAATGACACCACCACCTGCTGTCATAGCGGTAATGCCAAATTTTGTAGCCACAACCGCTTCCGGATGCCCTTTAATTGCCTGACCAAGCAAGATTTCATTGGCTTCGCCGTAAACAGGAGCCGTATCAAAAAAATAGCATCCTAAATCAAAGGCCTGATGAATCAATCGTGTCATATCCTGCCGATCTTTGGGAGCACCATAAGCGTGGTCCATTCCCATAATCCCTAAACCGATAGACGAAACTGTCAGATTCTGTCCCAATTGCCGTTTTGTCATACTGTACCTGCTTTCTTGTTACTGTTTACGTTTACTTCCTTCAAATATTGGCAAACCTTTATCTGAAATATTTAATCGGCCGTGTCAGATAAGGTTCTTCAAGATAGACAATATCATCAGTAGTTAAATGAATATCAAGTGCTGCGACAGCATCATCAATATACTTTGTTTTAGATGCACCGATGATTGGAGCTGTTACAAAGGACTTGCTCAGTACCCAGGCGGTTGCGATTTGCGAGCGTGTAACCTGATACTTTTCCGCCAGCTCCCCGACACGTAAAATGATCTTCCGATCTGCCTCCTGTACATAATCAGGATCATCTTGGCCCTGCAGACCCCGTCTGCCGACTGTGTCAGGGTCCCGAGTCAGCCGCCCAGATGCCAAGGGGCTCCATGGAGTCATCGCTACCTTTTGATCTTGCAGCAAACCAATCATCTCACGCTCTTCTTCACGGTAAAGCAAGTTATAGAGATTCTGCATGGATACGAATTTTGTCCAGCCGTTTTTTTCAGCTGTAAACTGTGCCTTTTGAAACTGCCAGGCATGCATTGATGAGGCGCCGATGTAACGCACCTTTCCTGCTTTTACCAAATCATGCAGAGCTTCCATTGTTTCTTCAATTGGTGTATCGTAATCCCAGCGGTGGATAATATATAAATCCAAATAATCCGTCTGAAGCCGTTTTAAACTAGCATCGATTTCACGGAAAATGCTTTTTCGCGACAGCCCTTTAGCATTAGGACCTGTAAACATGGGAAAATAGATCTTAGAGGCCAGTACAATGTCGTGACGTTTTGCATATTTCTTTAAAGCACGTCCCAAAATTTCTTCACTGGATCCTTGCGAATAAAGATTAGCTGTATCAAAAAAGTTGATCCCCTGCTTTAAGGCATGTTTAATAACCAGACTGCTCTCTTGTTCACCTATCGACCAAGTTTCACGCCCACGTTCCGGCTCACCAAAACTCATACAACCAAGTGCTAAACGTGACACCTCGAGGCCTGTATGACCGAATTTCAGATACTCCATATATTCTTCCCTTCTTGTTTTTTCTGACAGCTCTTTCTGCCTTATCATCGGCTTATGCTGACAGCTGTAATTCTTTATCTGCTTTAGCCGACTGTCAGTCAATAAACCGGACGGCTGCTGCCCTCTGTTGCCGGATCGGCGATACCGACACTGTCGTTTAAGAGGTAAGTGGGATTTTGAATTATGCGCACAACAAGATCAGCCATTGACTGCCGAGAACCAGAAACACCTTTATAAGGTTCTGTTTTGTGTGTCACTTCATACTTAATCTCAGCTCTGTCATTCAGCCAAGGCAAGCGCAAAGTCGTATAACCTAAACCGGAATTTAAAAGCAGATCGTCTGCACGACGTGCGCTGTCTAAGCCCGCTTTGCCTATTGTCGTTTTATTCCAGCGGCCAAACTCTCCTCCTACCTCATTATATATTCCTAGCACATTGGCAGCGATCACACGATTGACGCCATTTTTTTGCATAGCTTCAATCACGTTTTTTGTTATCCTATTATCACTGTCATGGTCAACAGTTGATAAAAAAACAATATCCTGATTTTTCATCGCTTGGTTTAATTGCTGCAGCTGACGGATATCGCCTTCTACTATCGTCACCCTGTCACTGCCGGCCAGGTTTTTAAGCCGGAAGCTCTGCCGCAAAAATAAGGTAAGATGATCTGAATCTTCAGTCAGTAAACGCTGAATAACCAAACGGGAAATTTGACCGTTTGCTCCCAGAATAAGAATATTTGACATGTACAACACCTCTTTCTAGTCGATCGTTTTAATTTTTCTGGCAGGGCTGCCGCCTACAACTGTTTTATCGGGAACATCTCTGGTAACAACAGCTCCGGAAGCGACAACAGCTCCTTCTCCTACAGTGATTCCTGGCAAGATGATACTCCTAGCACCAATCCAGGCACCTTTTTTAATATGAATCGGTTTAAACTGCAAAATATCTAAATTCTTAAAATCATGATTTGCCGTGATAAGTGCGGCTTCCGGACCGATCATTACTCCGTCTTCAATAGTGATGCCTCCTGAACTCATACAAGTCAGGCCGTGATTAATAAAAACATTTTTTCCAATCGTCATAGTTTTAGCACGATCAATTTGCAGCGGTGTCAGAATAACCGAACTTTGCGGCAATCTTCCTTCAAAAAGTTGGTTCAGAAGCTGTGCTGCTTTTGGATCACCTGGCTGGGTTTGATTGAGCTGAAAGCAGAGCTTTCGGCTTCTGGCCATTTCTTCTGCTGCTGTTGTTTGATAATCCTCATCCGTCAGACGGTTAATCCACTCTCCTTGACGCATTCTTTGAAAAATATCCATCCCAATCCTCACTTGTCATCTGACGTGACTAATCTTTTATCTCTGGCTGCAAAGGACCGTAAAAATACGAGGCAGTCGCTCCGCCATCGACCAGGAAAGTTGAACCTGTGATAAACTGTGCCCGTTCACTCATAACAAGTTCTGCCACATCAGCAATTTCATCTGCTGTGCCAGGCCGTCCAGCTGGAGATTTAGCAAACATATTTTTGTAAAAATCTCCGCGAACACCATTGAATTCATCGAGTGCCAAAGGAGTGACAACAATACCAGGTGCAATCGCATTGATTCTGGCACCGCGTTCTCCCCAGCGTACAGCTTCATACATTGTCCTTTTTTCATTAGCCCGCTTAGCCAGCTGGTAAGCATGGAGAGAGTCTTTGACGTGGTCCGGCTGCAAAAAGTCCAGACTTAATAACTTTTCAGACTCCGTCATCGCTAAAGCGCGGTCCTGCTCTTGTGTCAAAGCCGGCATGCGAAAACCGGACTGGCTGGTAATCGTGACTCCAGCTCCGCCTTCAGCAATCACTTGCCCCACTTCCTCCAACAGAACAGCCGTACCATATAAATCAACGTTAAAAATGGTTTCAACTGAAGCTTGGGAAGGGGATACCCCTGCACCATTGATGAGATATTTGATTGGACCAAATGTCTCTGCATAGGCGATATAGGCCCGAATGGATTCACGGGAAGATAAATCCACCGTAACTTTTTCGACATCAAATCCAGCTTCTGTCATTATTGCAGCAACTGACTGAGCATTCTCAGCCGACTTATCACCAACAATTATTTTTTTACCATAGCCGATACGGCGAGCAATCGCCATAGAAATTTGGCCGGCACCCATTACTAGTAAAACATCTTTTCCCATTTAAATGCTCCTCCTCTTTGCCTCCGTTTTTACTCCTTTTTAACGTACGATTCCTAGGTTAGCCCGGCTGTGTAAAGCTGGATCTTCAACTATCGTTTTCACACACTGCGCAATTGCACGACGTGAGATAGCATTGCCATATATGGTTTCTCCTTTTGGAAACAATTCATAGCTGAGATCATTGCTGTTATCGAACCAGCCTGGACGAAGAATCGTGTAATTCACATTGGAAGCCTCTACAATATCAGCAGCCTGACGGTAAGAACGAAGAACGGGATCTACTCGGCCGTTTTGTCCAGGCAATTCCCCATAAATACCATAAGAACTGATAAAGACCAAGCGCTGACTGGCACTGTTATCCAGTGCCTCAATAATCGCCTGCGCCATTGCAGGCAGATCTCCGGAGAGAGCTGCAAAAATCACATCCTGATCAGTGACTGCCTCTTTTAATTCAGCTCTGTCGAAAACACTGGCTGAAATCTTTTTCACCCGTGAATCATCAGCAGATAGACAGTCTGCCGAACGTGAAAACAGCGTCAGGTGCGCATCTGTTTCCTCAAGCAGTGTTTGTGTCAAAGCTCTTCCAAGCGAGCCCGTTGCACCGATAATTAATACATTTTTAGACATATATCGTCTCCTTCTCTTAAAGCTACAAAAACGGGGTTAGGAAAAATGTGTACTGGGTCCTTTTTTGATCCCAGCCTCTGCTGCAGGTTGAAAGCAATATCTCCGCTTTTACTGGACATTTTCAGTTTTTGAAAAAACAAAGTACTGCTCGCGTTCAGCAATCAGCCATTTACCGTTTTGTTTAACATAGGTATCATAGTAACGAATACCGTGTGTGGTCAGTTTATCAGCGCCTTCTTCTTCTGTGATAAGATGTGCCAAGCCATAGCACACCCCGGTAGCATGTTCTGCATCCTGGAAGTCAACGACCTGCTGTCCGTTAATATGTAAGGCTTCTTTGGCTGCACCAAAATTTTTATAGGCTGCAATCAAATCCTGAACATTATCAAATGCCATGCCAACCTCATTATTAAAGTAAACACGGACATGACAGTCAGGGGTGAAAATATTAACATAATAATCCTGGTTGTCTTTGTCTGATTCATTGGCATAGCGGTCAACCAATAATTTCAATTCTGTTCGTGCTGCTAGTTCTTCTGTTGCTGTCATTGTCATCTGTATGTCCTCCATTTTTCCTTAATAAGTTGAAGCCACTTGTTTGGTGATTTTCCAATCATCCCCAACTTTTTTAAAAAACATTTTAATCTGCAAAGGCCAAGTATGAGGGCCGCTGCCCCAAACTTTAGCTTTAACACGGCTCTGCCCTATTAAGCTTGCCTTATTGCTGTCAATAACCAAGTCTTTGATAGCTTCCTCTTCCCAAGAATAGTAGACCATTTCTTCCGATTCAATCTGACTCAGCCACTCTGCGACAGGCTGAGCATAGCCAGACATATGGACCAAAACGGTATCAGGCTGCAGGAGCTTTCTCAAAACAGCCGTATCTTTTTCAACCATCGCCTGATTAACTTGACGGTAAAGGTTTTTTAACAGTTCTTGGTCAGACATTTTTTCTCCTATCTATTGACTTGATAGTTTTATTATAATGCCGTATAATAAAATAGTCCAATACATATTTCTGATTATTTATAAAATTATTTTATAAGGAGCGGGCATGAATACCAAACAGATGAACTATCTTATCGAGACAGCTAAAACACTTAATTTAAGTCGGGCTGCTGAAAACTTATTTATTTCACAGCCTTCCCTGTCTTATCAGATAAAAATTATTGAAGAAGAGGTTGGTTTTTTCATTTTTGAACGCATCGGGAAAAGTATCCGGCTGACACCAGCCGGTCAGCAGCTGATAACATCCCTGCAGCGGATTTCTGTTGAATGGCAGTTAGCTATAGAGCAGGCTCAGAATATGGGCGAGAAGTACAAGAATTCTATTAAGATTGGTTTTGCTTCCCGTTCAGCTCTTTACCTACTCCCCCAAGCGATCAAAATATTCGAGGAAAAACAGCCCACTGTCCAAATCGTTCCTGAAATACAGGCACCGAATGACTCCATTACTGCTTTTATCCAGAAAGAATTAGATATGATTCTGCTGCCTAAAGATGAAGCTGAAAAGCTGACTGGTATCACCGCCTATCCTCTCTACACCAGCCATATTTATCTGCTTTGCCAAAACAAAGATCCTTTAGCTGAGAAAAAGCAGGCTACTGCTGAGGATTTAGCTCATCGAACACTCTTGGTAAATGGCGGATCTTCGAAAACATTGCGTCAGGTACAGCAGCGTGTGATATCTCAGGTCCCGATTAGCTACTACAACAGCCCGACACATGACTTCACCCTGATTCAGGTAGCCAGTGACAAAGCTATCTGCCTGTCTCCGGGTTATCTTAACGATCATACCGGCGCTTTCGCCTGGATTCCTTTCGACTGCCCTGAGCATTTCGATTTCGTTCTTTGTATCCACCAAGATAACCGCTCCCCAGGTATCAAAGTTTTTATTGATATTTTAAAAGACCTTTACGATAAAAGTACGTTGAATCTCTAAAATGAAGAAGAAATGAAGAGAGGGGGACAGAAATCGGTAAATTGTCATAACATGACGATTTCGATTTTGTTATCCCACCCTCCCATACAGTTTGATTAGGGAGAGCGCTATCCCTTAACAAGGGCTGAGAACTTCCAATCAGCCACCGAACTCATATGTTAAAAAAAGCAAAACGAGGCGGGGGACAAAAATCCTGCCTCATTTTATTTTATCGGGATATATTTTGCGATTGGAAGTTCTGATTTGAATGTGTCTTAATTTTTAATTATCAGACATACCTCTTAAACAGTCCTTAATTGCTCACAGCAGTCTTCCAAATCAACTGCGCGAAGGGGATGGCTGTCCGAACTTAAAACTTAAAGAGTGAAGGAAGCTTATGGCTTGAAGCACTCTCTTTCTTTACCTTAAATTAATTGTTCGTTAAAAATCTTCTTGATCGGCTTCCATCTTCCCAATTTTTAGTCACCGCTGTCTTTCTTAAACGATACACAGCAAATTAGATTTCAATGACTTGTTCATCAAGATTAGGATCGTGATTGGCAAAAGCAGCCTGACACAGTGGGTCCCGTACAGTCTGTCTGACCCACTCAAGTGCTTCTCGGGCTTTTTCTCTATCACTGACTACACCTGGTGTCAGGTTTTCTTCCCAATTTTTTGGAGAGTAGCCTGCATCTGAGGTTAGCAAAATATAGCGGCCTGTCTGTGTATTCTTTATAGTTGTAGCACAAAGACCATCTGAATGCCCTGGAATCCAAATAAATTCAATACTGCCGTCTCCAAAAAGATCATAAGACATTCCTTGGGGACCTTTCCCGGTTTTAGTCAGCGTAAAAGTTTGTAAATCAACCCCTTTCCATTCATGATGCAGATATTTGAATCTGTCTTTCTTAGCAGTTTGCCATTCCGGCTCGCTGACTAAAATTTTTTTAGCCTCTTTGACCAATCTAAGGCCATCAGCATGATCGCAATGTAAATGGCTGAGAACTACAGCGTCAATGTCGCTTGGCGAATACCCCAGTTTAGCAAGCTGTTCATGAACAGTCTGCCCTTCCGGTAAAACAGCTTTATTTACGAACCATTGAAAAGATAAGTTTCGCAGCTGACGGTGGCGATTGTCTGTATGCCAGCCAGTGTCAATTAAAACTAAACCTTTTGGATGTTCAATAAGATAGACCGAGACAGGCAGTTCCATACGGTGTTTTTTTCCTCGCAAAAAACCTGTCCATGCTATTGGGGAGTCTGTATCTCTGTGATATGGCAATGCTTCATCTACAATGACTGTACCTGTATGCAAGATATGTAATTTAATCGTTTCCATGTTTATCTCCTTTTTGATACGGTGATTTCATAATACGCCCAACTGCTCGTGTCGTCAGAGAAGCAGGACTAATTTTGGCTAAAACGGCAAAAAAGCGGTTGCGAAAGCCAGGAATAGCCACTACACGATCCCTCTTTAATTCTCTATAAGTAAAGTCAGCAATCCGTTCGGCACTGCTATTTTTAAAAGTCGCAAAAAGTTTTTGCGAACCGGGTCCAGCATAGGCCTCAAAACCTGTCCTCGTCGGTCCCGGACAAATAGCTTTTACCTGTACCTTTGAATCCTTTAATTCCTCGCTCAGAGCTAAACTGAATGACAAAACAAAAGATTTAGTAGCATGGTAAACAGCCATATAAGGCCCCGGCTGAAAAGCCGCTGTTGAACAGATATTGATAAGAAATGTATCTTGCCCTTGATTTTTCAGCAGAGGTAAAAAAAGACGGCTTATTGCAACTAATGCTGCATTGTTGACAGCAATCATCCGAATTTGTTTATCAAGATCACAGTTCATAAAATCACTGTGATCACCAAAACCAGCATTGTTAATCACTGTATCCGGAATAAGGCCTTGTTCGTCAATAATACTGTAAATAGCCTGAGCGGCATCTGCTTGACTCAAGTCCTGAGCAATTGTTATAATGGAACATGTGTAACCTTGTTTTAACTGATTAGCTGTATCTTCCAATTTTGTTGAATCTTTAGCGACAAGTATTAAGTGAGCGCCTTCTTTAGCAAAACGTTCCGCAAGAGCTTTGCCGATGCCGCTGGAAGCGCCGGTTATTAAAACGGTTTTCAATTTTACCTCCTTTATAAATAGAAAGCATGATGATGACCCTTAACAGCCATTCTTTACAGCATTTTACTCCCAGCGATACTCAGATGAGCCTTTACCGAGCTTATCTCGATTTATGGATAAAAGTTGGCCCAAACAAAATCAGAGTGTCACATCTTTGTCATAAAGCACCAGCAGCACGCTCAACTTTTTATATATATTATGAGACAATTGATGACTTAAAAGATGAACTGGAGAATTACATCTTAGCTCTTTTAGTAGATAAAAATCAAAAGGCCTTTGAAAAAGAAATCACATCATCAAAAGACATTGTCTTTGTTGCGTCTACACTGGCATTTGTGAAAGAACATGAAAAAGTATTCCAAGCATTTGTGCTGTCAGAACCTAATCTGATGTTTATAGAGAAATGGAAATCAGCCTGCCAAAGGCATTTTCAGCTGCTGCTTAAAAACGATAATAAAGAATTCTTAGATTTTCAGTTAGAGGTACTATCAGCAGCAGTGGTTTCTGCCATCACCTACTTTCTCAAACATCCAGACAGCCAAATTGATGAACAAACTATTAATCAGCTTGTTTTCAAACTTCTGGATTAGTTTCTCACGCTTCCTCTAGATAGTATACTTCCCCTTAATTATAATGTACAGGACAGTTTTGGAAAAAATGTCTAAACATTTATGAGATTCTACTAAAAAACCGCAGACCCTGCAGCCTGCGGTTTTTATTATTCGTTCAAAAACTTGATACTCTCTTATTTAAGAGTAACTGAAGCGCCTGCTTCTTCAAGCTTAGCTTTAAGTTCTTCAGCTTCAGCTGCAGCAACGCCTTCTTTAAGAACAGACGGTGCGTTGTCAACAAGTCCTTTCGCTTCTTTAAGGCCTTCACCAGTAATTTCACGAACAACTTTGATAACAGCAACTTTCTTGTCGCCAGCAGCAGTCAGTTCAACATCAAATGAGTCTTTAGCTGCTGCTTCATCAGCTCCGCCTGCTGCACCTGCTGCAGCAACTGGTGCCGCTGCAGTTACACCAAATTCTTCTTCGATAGCCTTTACAAGGTCGTTAAGCTCAAGAATTGAAGCTTCTTTAATTTCAGCAATAATGTTTTCAATATTCAATGCCATTATTCATTCCTCCAAATATCAGTTTAATTAAACGTTTTTGCAGCTCAAAAGCTGCCAGTTAATGCAAATAGGGTTAGGCTGCATCTTCTTTGTTTTCTGCAACTGCTTTAACAGCATAAGCAACATTGCGCACTGGTGCTTGCAGTACAGAAAGAAGCATAGAAAGCATGCCTTCGCGGTTTGGCAGTTTTGCAAGTGCTTGAATTTCTTCTTTAGTCGAAATAGCACCTTCAATCGTGCCGCCTTTAATTTCCAAGACTTCAGCATCTTTAGCAAAATCATTGATGATTTTTGCCGGAGCAATAACATCTTCGTTCGAAAATGCTACTGCAGACGGTCCAACGAAAATATCTTTCAAATCGTCAAGACCTGCTTTTTCAGCTGCACGGCTCAAGATAGAGTTTTTTATCACTCTGAATTCAACGCCGCTTTCACGCAGAGAACGACGCAAAACTGTATCTTGTTCAACTGTAAGGCCGCGTGAGTCAACAACAACGATACTTGCTGCTGCTTTCATCTTTTCGGCAACCAGTTCAACCTGTTCAGCTTTTTTAGCAATAATAGCTTCACTCATTCGTTTTACCTCCGTTTTTATTTTTGGGCTAGGTACAAAAAATCGCACCTAGACCTAGACACGAAAGTACAAATACGTTATTTATTAATGACGTTTTGTGCCTCGGCAGGAATATTACGAGCACTGCTCCCCTGCTGTCTTAGGTCAGTTTTATTCAAAACCTTTACCAGTATAGCTTAATATCTGCTATCTGTCAACAGTTTTAAACTGCTCAAACTAAAGAATTTTTTCTTCCTTTGCATAAACATGTTATAATATTAGAATTTACCTTTTTGTTTATGTTTTTTCTAAAAAAACAATATTTTTGTATTATTTTGTATTGACCTTTTTTGACCAATGGTGTATTATAGTATTAGAAGGTGATTAAGGAAAACACGAGATATAAAATCCCGTAAGCATGCATATTAAAAGCTTTTAAAAAGTACATACAGATCATCGCCTTCAAACTCAAAATCATATAATAATATTATTTAAGCATAAAAAAGTGAGGTAACTATTATGGCAAACTATTATAATCGCGATCCTTTTGGAAATATGGACGATATCTTCAACCAACTGATGGGGCGCATGGGAGGTTACAATACAGAAAACCGTCGCTATCTCATCAATGGTCGGGAAATTACCCCAGAAGAATTTGAACAGTACAGGTCAACTGGTAAGCTTCCGGGAAATCCGGAAAAACAAGAAACAGCGGCTGCGCCTAAAAAAGACGGAATGCTGGCAAAGCTGGGAACCAATCTGACCGAAGAGGCGCGTCAGTCACACTTAGATCCGGTCATCGGACGTAATAAAGAGATTCAGGAAACTGCAGAAATCCTTTCCCGACGAACCAAGAACAATCCTGTTCTAGTCGGCGATGCTGGTGTAGGTAAAACAGCTGTTGTAGAAGGATTAGCTCAGGCAATCGTTAACGGCGATGTCCCTGCTGCTATCAAAAACAAAGAAATTATTTCCATTGATATCTCAGGCTTAGAAGCAGGTACACAGTATCGCGGCAGTTTTGAGGAAAATATCCAAAATTTAGTTAAGGAAGTTAAAGACGCTGGTAACATCATTTTATTCTTTGATGAAATTCATCAAATCCTCGGTGCTGGAAGTACTGGCGGAGACAGTGGGTCAAAAGGTCTGGCGGATATTTTGAAACCAGCTTTGTCACGCGGTGATTTAACTGTTATCGGGGCAACGACTCAGGACGAATACCGCAATACAATCATGAAAAATGCTGCGCTTGCCCGCCGCTTTAATGAAGTTAAGGTCAACGCACCTTCTGCCCAAGATACTTTTCATATTCTGATGGGAATTCGTACACTTTATGAACAGCACCACAATGTCATTTTGCCCGATAAAGTACTTAAGGCCGCTATTGATTACTCTATTCAGTATATTCCGCAACGCAGCCTGCCCGATAAGGCTATTGACCTCATCGATATGACAGCAGCTCATTTAGCTGCTCAGCATCCTGTCACGGATGTCCAAACACTTGAAGCAGAGATTAAACGGCAAAAAAATCAACAGGAAGAAGCTGCAGCTCGTGAAGATTATGAAGCTGCACTCGCTGCTAAAACACGTATTGACGACCTGCAAAAGCAAATTGACAATCATACCGAAGGACAGAAAGTCACAGCCACCATCAACGATGTTGCACAATCAGTCGAAAGACTGACAGGCATACCTGTCTCAAATATGGGGACCAGTGATATTGAAAGACTGAAAGAAATGGGCGAACGCCTGCAGGGCAAAGTCATCGGACAAAATGAGGCTGTTGCTGCAGTGGCTCGAGCGATTCGGCGCAATCGTGCCGGCTTTGATGAAGGAAACCGTCCAATCGGCAGTTTTCTCTTTGTCGGCCCTACTGGAGTGGGGAAAACTGAATTAGCTAAACAGCTGGCTTTAGACATGTTTGGTTCCAAAGAAGCTATTATTCGACTAGACATGTCGGAATACTCCGACCGCACAGCTGTTTCTAAACTGATTGGCACTACCGCCGGATATGTTGGATATGATGATAACAGCAATACCCTTACCGAACGTGTCCGCCGCAATCCTTATGCTATCATTCTGCTTGACGAAATCGAAAAAGCTGATAGTCAGGTTATCACTCTGCTTCTGCAAGTCCTGGATGACGGCCGGCTGACTGACGGACAAGGCAATACCGTTGATTTTAAAAACACGGTGATTATTGCAACTTCAAATGCTGGGTTTGGTCACACCCTTCCTGATGAAGCGGATAGAGAAAAGCAAGACATTATGGATCGAATCGCCCTTTACTTCCGTCCTGAATTTTTAAACCGCTTTAACGGAGTCATTGAATTTTCGCATCTAAGCAAGGAAGATTTAAAAGAAATCGTTGATTTAATGCTCAGCGAGGTGGAACAGACCATAGCTAAGAAAGGGATTGACTTAGAAGTTACTGAACAGGCTAAAACTCTTCTCATCGAACTGGGCTATGATGAAGCCATGGGTGCCCGTCCGCTTCGCAGGGTTATTGAACAGGAAATCCGTGACAGAATCACCGACTTCTATTTAGACCATCTTGACAGCAAGCACCTGTTAGCAGACTGCAAAGACAGACACATCATTATTTCTGAAAGGAAAGTCTAAATCATCAACAAACCTTGTCAATAAAAAAGAAGCTGGGACAATCCGTCTCAGCTCTATTTATTTAATACAACAAGATACAAAGGCCGTTAAGAACGCAAAGAGAAAATAGGGGCCTGACCGAAGAGTCATTAAAGACTCAAGGGAAGGCTGTCTTTTTCTCACAGCGTTTAGGCCGTGTTCAGTTCATCAATATACAAAGGCCGTATAAAAATCCGTATGAAAATGACGGTAAGTCCGAAATCTCTGATTTCGCAGACGCACCTCTGCCAAGATGACTAGAAAGCTGCGGGCAGCTGCAAAGAGACAAACTGCTTTCTCAGCCTTTGATTAATGGTGAAAATTGTGATATGGTAACGGTAATAAAATAAGTAAGCAGGACATTTCATGGATTTAACACTTCACGGTTTATATCAGAAATTGCTTAATAACATGGGCCCCACACATTGGTGGCCGGCTGACAGCAAACAGCAAATTATTATTGAAGCAATACTTATTCAAAATACTACTGAACGCAATGCTGAACATGCTTCACAGCTTATTAAGGAAGCCACAGGTTATGATTTTAAAAAAATCAGCGGACTTCCCGCTGAGATATTAGAAAAGCTTATTCGGCCTGCAGGTTTTATGAAAAACAAAAGCAGAGCTATCCGTACAGTTACACAATGGTATCTCGATCATAACCAAAATTCACAGATAATTGCCAAAGAATACGGTGAGGATTTACGCTCTATTCTTCTTAAAATGCACGGTGTCGGGCCAGAGACAGCTGATGTTTTTCTCACCTATATTTTTGACAGACCACAGTTCATTGCTGACAAGTATGCCAGAACGCTTTTTGCACAGCTCGGCATTCAGGGGCTGTCAGATTATAACAGCTTAGCAAAATTGCTCTCTGCCCTTCCTGAACCATTTACTTACCAAGATGCTCAGGAATTTCACGGTTTGATTGATGAATTTGGCAAAAAATATCTCCGGCGGAAAAACTTTGAGCACAGTTTTTTAGCCGGAGACAGATTAATTCTTCCAGAAGACTGATGTTTTTCATTTCTGGCGGATACCCTGAACCAAGTAAGCAATATCGTCAGGGCTAGTGCGGCAGCAGCCGCCGACAATCTTCGCTCCCTTCTGCTGCCAGCTGAGAATATTCTCCAGCAGAGTATGCGACTTATCTGGAGAAGCCGTCCAAGTCTGCGTACTGCCATCATAGACTTCGCCGGAATTAGGATAAGTGACAAGCGGCTTATCAGTAACCGAGCGGATACGATCGAGCAAACCAGCAAAGACTTTCGGGGCACTGCAGTTAATCCCTAAAGCCAAAATTTGCGGACTTTGATTGCACATTTCAGCCAGTTCTTCAATAGCTGTCCCATCAGAAATATGGGCATCATCCTGTGCTGTAAAAGAGATATAGGCTTCAGTTTCCGGAAACTCAGTTGCTAATAAATTGAGAAGAGCTCGAGCTTCATCAGCATTGGGGATGGTTTCAATTCCCAGCAGGTCACATCCCGCCTCCAGTAAAGCCTGAATTCGCGGTCTGTGAAACGCTTTATATTCATCCTGGCTTAAATTGTAAGCACCGGTATATTCAGAACCATCAGCCAGATACGCAGCATAGGGCCCGACGTCTCCGCTTATCAGCGGGTAAGGACGCTGGGCTTTTTCCTCATCTGAAAGTCCCTTCCAAACTTTATCTCTGGCACTTTCGGCCAATGTTACCGTCAATTTGATGATCTCTAAAGCTTCTCTTTCAGAGAGTCCGGCCTCTTTAAGCCCATAAAGAGTTGCCTGATAGCTTGCGGTCGTGATGATATCTGCACCAGTTCTTAAATAGATTTCATGAAGATTCTGAATAGCTTCTGGCTTTTCTAGCAGATATTTAGCAGACCAAAGTTTGCCAGTCACATCAAAACCACGCCTTTCAAGCTCTGTTCCCAAGGCTCCATCCAAGATAAGACAGTCATTAGCAGCCAGCAAATAGTTAAACGATGTCATGATAACCTCCACCAAGATACAAAGGCCGTTTAAAAATCCGTATGAAAATAGGGAAGGACGAGCGATGCTCCACATCGCGACGGACTTCATCTTTTTCACTAGGATTTTAGGCCGCGTTCAATTCCACCAAGATACAAAGGCCGTTAAAAGCTCACAGCAAAAATAGGAACCTGACCGCCGAGTCACTAAAGACTCAAGGAAGGGTTGTCTTTTTTGCAAAGAGCTTAGGCCGTGTTCAATTCACCAAGATACAAAGGCCGTTTAAAAATCCGTATGAAAATAGGGAAGGACGAGCGATGCTCCACATCGCGACGGACTTCATCTTTTTCACTAGGATTTTAGGCCGCGTTCAATTCCACCAAGATACAAAGGCCGTTAAAAGCTCACAGCAAAAATAGGAACCTGGCCGCCGAGTCACTAAAGACTCATGGAAGGGCTCTACTCACAGAGCAGCCACACTCGTAAGTCTCTAACCTTCCTATACGGTACCTCTTTTTCTCAAACTCAGGCTATCTTGGTTTCACCATTTTTTAAAACGCCAATAATGATACGCATAAGCCAAAACCATAAAAGGAATTCCAAAATAGAGTCCTGCACGCTGTGAAACATCCCAAGCGATTCCGACAATAGACAGCAGCAATAAGGCGCTTGTCAAATAAGGAAGCCAAGGATTAAAAGGTGTTTTATAGGCCAAATCGGCCTCTGTATGTTCCTGCAGCCATTTTTTGCGAAAATTAATCTGAGCAACAGGAATGGACAGCCAAACAACAGCAACAGCAAAACCAGCAATAGACACAAGGGCCAAAAAGATAGTATCAGCAGCATAGATGCTTGAAAAAAGCGTAAAAATGACCCCAACCATAGATAAAAGCATAGCCCGCATCGGAACACCCTGTTTGTTGATTTTCACTACTTTTTGACTAAGCATGCCTTCATTTGCCAGTGACCAAAGCATCCGTCCCGAGGCATAAAGACCTGAGTTGGAGGCTGATAGAATAGCTGTCAGTATGACAAAGTTCATGATATCAGCAGCAAAGGGCAGACCAATTTTATCTAAAACTAAAACAAAAGGCGCTTCTGTAACCCCAGCTTCTTTCATCGGAAGCAGACAGGCTAAAACAAAAATGGTTAAGACAAAAAAGACGACTAAAAGGGCAATAGTAGATTTTATAGCAGCCGGTACTTCTTTTTCTGGATTATCCGTTTCTCCCGCAGCTATTCCAATCATCTCAACACCTGAAAAAGCGTAATTAACGGCAAGCATTACAGAAACTAAACCGATCCAGCCTTTGGGAAGAAAACCATCAGCCGTTAAATTCGAAAATAAGGGAGCCTGATCAGTACCAGCAAAAGGAAGCAACCCCAAAACAGCAGCTAAACCTAAGATGATAAAAACCAAAATGGCATAGACTTTAATACTGGAAAAATAATACTCTGTTTCAGCAAACCAGTTAACACTTAAGGTATTGAGAAAGAAGATTAAAGCAGCAAAAAGCGCTGCGAAAATCCAGACAGGAATGCCGGGAAACCAGCGCTGCATAAGCATGGCGGCTCCCAAAAACTGTGAGGCGAGGGCAACAACCCAGCAGAGCCAATAGGACCAGGCTACTATAAAACCTGTCCCAGGACTGATAAAGCGACTAGCATAGGTGTGAAAAGAGCCGGTAACAGGCATGGCAACAGCCAGCTCACCCAAGGAGAACATCACCAAATAAACGACTAAGCCGCCAAATAAGTAAGAAAAGACTGCTCCCAAAGGTCCTGACTGAGCAATTGTGTATCCTGAACTTAAAAATAGCCCTGTCCCGATAACACCGCCGATCGAAAGCATCTGCAAATGACGGCGAGTCATAGCCCGTTTAAATGTTCCTTCATTTTTAAAATGATGATTTTCCATAAATCCTCCAATAGTCTGATATTTTTATCTTACCATATTCTGCAGGGACTTAAAAATAGTCTTTTCCTATCAGTAACTTAGGTAAAAACTATAAGTCAGTCAAAACGGAGGTATGGAAAAAATCCTTAAAAAGGCTAGGACAGTGTCCTAACCTCAAACATCTATTTACCAGTCCAGCAGCAACCTACAAAAGACTTTGAAGTCTGATGCGCTAGCTGTGTCTTTTAGCAAGTTACAAAAGCGATGAAAAATAACTGCCAGTAGCTCCTTATAAGCTGCAGCTCTTTTTTCACAGCTCTCAGGACTTGATTTCCTGCTGATTTATAAATGTTTTAAAATCATATCCCAAGCCTCATTAAGGCCTATAGCTTTGACAGCGGAAAAAATAATAAAATCATCTGTGTGATCGAAACCCAGCTTTTTCTTAACAGCGGCCTCATGCTTACTCCACTTTCCCTGAGGCACTTTATCTGCTTTTGTCGCTACTAAGATAACAGGAATGTCATAATATTTAAGAAACTCATACATTTGTACATCATCTGCGGTCGGATCGTGGCGAAAATCAATCAAGCTGACAACCGCCCGCAAATTCTCACGTTCGGTCAGATACTCTTCTATCATTCTGCCCCATCTGGCACGTTCCTTTTTGGAAACTTTTGCATAACCGTAACCCGGAACATCAACGAAACGGCATTTATCATCGATGTTATAAAAATTAAGGAGCTGCGTTTTACCGGGTTTACTCGACGTTCGAGCCAGATTTTTCCGGCCAAGAAGACAGTTAATAAAACTGGATTTGCCAACATTTGAACGGCCTGCCAGCGCAATCTCCGGAAGAGCATCCTGCGGGTATTGAGACTTACCGGCCGCACTGAGCAGAATTTCTGCCCTGTGCGTATTTAAATAGCTGAAATCTGCCATAATCCGTCTCCCTAAGCTGTTTCTAAAACCGGCCCGTCAGTACCGTCAACGGCTTCTTTAGTAATCCGTACTTTGCTGACTTCTTCCTGACTCGGGATTTCAAACATAATATCCAGCATCGTTTCTTCGATGATAGAACGGAGACCCCGTGCCCCAGTTTTACGTTCAATAGCCTTATTAGCAATAGCTTTGAGAGCCGCTTCATCAAAATCCAATTCCACACCGTCATAAGACATAAGGGTTTGATACTGTTTTACAAGGGCATTACGCGGCTCTGTCAGAATACGTACCAAGTCATCAGCAGTCAGTTCCTCTAAGGCGGCAACGACTGGAAGACGGCCAATAAACTCAGGAATCAAACCGAATTTCTGAATATCTTCTGAAATAATTTCCTGCATATAGGAAATCCCATCAGAAAGCTGTTTATTATTTTGCCCAAAACCGATGACCTTTTCTCCTAAGCGCTGCTTCACAATATCTTCAATCCCGTCAAAAGCTCCGCCGACAATAAAAAGAATATTTTTAGTGTCAATCTGAATCATTTCCTGGTTGGGATGCTTACGGCCGCCCTGAGGCGGAACACTGGCTACAGTTCCTTCAATAATTTTCAGCAGAGCCTGCTGCACACCTTCTCCGGACACATCACGTGTGATGGAGACATTTTCCCCTTTTTTAGCAATCTTATCGATTTCATCGACATAGATAATACCGCGTTCAGCACGTTCAATATTAAAATCTGCTGCCTGAATCAGCTTTAAGAGTATGTTTTCAACATCTTCTCCCACATACCCTGCTTCTGTCAGTGAGGTAGCATCTGCAATCGCAAAGGGAACATTCAGGCTCTTAGCCAAGGTTTGAGCTAAAAAAGTCTTGCCCGATCCTGTCGGACCAATCATAAGAATGTTAGATTTCTGCAAATCAACATCTCCGTCATCCTGACTTTCCGTAAAAGAAACTCGCTTGTAATGATTGTAAACAGCTACGGCCAAAGCACGTTTAGCATGATCCTGCCCAACGACATACTCATTTAAAATAGCAAGCAGTTCTTTTGGCTTAGGAACTTCTGACAAATCAGCCAGAACTTCCTCGGCCAGCTCTTCTCTGATAATTTCCTGCGACAAAGCGACACATTCATTGCAGATAAAAACGCTGTTGCCAGCAATAATTTTCTTTACCTCATCCTGGCTTTTTCCGCAGAATGAACAGTAAACTTTCACATCATTATTTCTATTTCCAGCCATGATTCCTCTTTCTAGACTATTCTTTTTTTACTGTTTTTAGAACAAGGTATTGTAAAAAGCATGAATAGTATTAACTAAATTAGTAAATGCATTCAGCAAGAGCAAAACACCCAGTCCGTACCGTTTTTTCCTGAAAGCCGGCAGAGCGCACAGAACACAAATCACACATAAAAAGGCAGTAAATACCCCAAAAACACTTCTTTGCATCTTGTAAAAAGGAACTCCTTCTTCCTATTTTTCTAAAACTGTAACCGAAAAATCATAAGCATTGTTATCGTCTTTTTCATAAAAGGTTTGGGAAACCTGATAAAAGTCAGATAAATCAAGCTCCGGAAAATAAGTATCTCCTGTAAATCTGCCATGAACAGTTGTTTTTATCAGGGCATCATAGTGACCGGCAAAAGCCTTGTAAACACTGGCACCGCCAACGATAAACAAACTCTTATTTTGTCTTTCAAACCATTCTAAAGCCTCCGCTACACTATGAACAACATGAAGATTCTCTTTATTTTTTATATCGGCATTTCGCGTTAAAATTAAAGTATCGCGCCCCGGTAAGGTCCGGCGGTTCATCCCGTCAAAAGTCACACGTCCCATTAACAGAGCGTGCCCCATCGTTGTTTGTTTAAAATGCTGCAGCTCTTTGGGCAGCCGCCAAGGAAGCCGGCCGTCAGTTCCAATCAGATGGGTCTCATCTTCTGCCCAGATAGCTACGATTTGCTTTGTCATTTTTCCTTCTTACCTTTTAGCCTCATATTTACTTCATTCTAACAAATTTCTTTGAAAAATGCAGAGATAAAAATTCTCTGCATTTTTCAAATAGCTAAATCAAATTTTAACTGCGGTTTAACAGGTTTATAATCAACCAGTTCAAAATCATCTGGCTTAATCGCAAAAAAATCAGTGCCGTCAGGGACATTTAACAGAAGACGCGGCTGACAGGCTGCAGGTGTCCGCCGCAACAATTCCTCCGCTTGTTCAAACTGGTTGTCATAGATATGAAGATTATTGATAAAATAGAAAAATTTACCAACCTTCCAGCCGAAGTGTTTTGCAACCATCATTTGTAAAGCCACATACTGCATAGCATTAATATGGTGAGCTACCAGCATATCATTAGAGCGCTGAGTCAGTGTCGCATCCAAATAGATATCACCGTCTACCCGGCGCACATCAAACATTGTCTGAAAAGCGCAGGGATAGAGACCCTCACTGGCTTCAAAAGCTTCATAATCCCAGAGTGAAATAACATTCCGCCGATTCCAAGGATTGTCTGCCAGCTGTTTTAAAATCTTGTCTATAATATGATGTTTTTTGACAACGGCACCGTAACGCTGCCCAATATTGCCTGTTTTTCCAACTTCCCAGTCATTCCAATATGTAACTCCATATTTGTCATTAAGCACTGAAAGCTCGTTTGACTGATCTTGATAGATCCAAAAAATTTCTTTGATCGCTGATTTAACAGCAATCGGCCGCAGAGTTGTAATAGGAAACTCGCCCTTTGCCAGATCATATTCCGCAAAAGCGCCTGTAATATATTTGGAGTTAGCGGTTGTTCCGTCTTTATATTTAGGTCTGGCCTGTTCGCTAAAGACCCCTTCCTCCATAATTTTGCTAATATTTTCTTTGAAAATGAGATCTGCTTTCGTCATCGATAACCCCTTCCTGAGAAATAACTGTTATTATTTTATCGGAAAAGCAGGAAAAAAGCGAGAAAAAAATCTGTTTTCTATATAGGACCTCGGAACTGTAAGTCTCATGGATTTCTTAGATAATCACATTCTATTCTCAAACATTGCAAAATAATTAAGTGACAGCTGTTTTTGTTTGAGTCTGTCCGGACATGCTGTGAGATTTGAAAGAAATGATTTTTTTGTGAAGATATTTTTTTACTTTATGGTAAAATTAAGGTTAGGCATTAAATCACTGATAAAAGATTAGAAAGGTTTACTAAGTAAACATGAAAATCGGAATAGATAAAATAGGTTTCGCTACAGCACAGTATATGTTAGATATGAATGATCTGGCACACAGCCGCGGCGCCGAACCGGAAAAATTCAGCAAGGGCTTACTCCTGCAGGCTCTAAGCATCGCACCTATTACCGAAGATATCATAACCCTAGGCGCGTCAGCTGCTGAGAAGATGCTGACACAAGATGATAAAGAAAATATTGACATGATTATTGTGGCTACAGAGTCAGGGGTAGACCAAAGCAAGGCCGCTGCAGTCTATATTCACCATTTGCTTGGTATACAGCCATTTGCCCGCAGTATCGAAATGAAAGAAGCTTGTTACAGTGCTACAGCTGCGCTGGATTATGCCAAACTTCATATCGGAAAGAATCCGGACAGCAAAGTTTTGGTCATTGCATCAGATATTGCTAAGTACGGTATTGGAACGCCGGGAGAGTCTACTCAAGGTGCGGGAAGTATCGCCATGCTGCTGACAAAAGATCCTGCAATTTTGGTTTTACAGGATCAATCGCTGGCTTTAACCCGGGATATCATGGACTTTTGGCGTCCCAACTACTCAACAACCCCTTTTGTCAATGGGATGTACTCGACTAAACAGTATCTTGATATGCTCAAAACAAGCTGGGATGAATATCAAAAACGTTTCAACAAGTCTTTAGCAGACTTTGCCGCCTTTTGTTTCCATATCCCTTTTCCAAAACTAGCCCTTAAGGGGTTTAATAAAATTTTGGATAAAAGCCTGCCGGAAGCCATTAAAGAAAAATTAAAAGATAATTTCGAGCAGTCCATTCTCTACAGCCAGCAAATCGGTAATATTTACACAGGCTCTCTCTTTTTGGGGTTGTTGTCCTTGCTTGAAAACAGTACAAAGCTGCAGGGCGGGGATCAAATAGCCATGTTTAGTTACGGCAGCGGTGCTGTGGCTGAAATTTTTACCGGAACCTTGGCCGAGGGATTCCAGCAGCAGCTGTCCAAAGGGCAGGACCGGATGCAGGAACTAAGACAGCGCATTCCGCTGTCTGTCGAGGATTATGAGCGGATATTTTTCGAAAATGCCCTCCTGGATGAAAACGGCAGTGCCTCTTTTGCAGAATACAAAACCGGTATTTTTGCCTTGAGGGAAATCTTTGAGCACCAGCGTATTTATCAAAAGGTAACAGTCAATGAAAAATAATAACATAAGCTGGTCTGGCTTTTCAAAAAAGACTCCGGCAGAACGAACGGCTCACCTGCAGAAACATGAACTGCTTTCCAAAGCCTCTCAGCAGTCTTTGAACACTCAGGAAATGCTTTCTCTAGACAGAGCCGACCAAATCACAGAAAATGTCTTTAGTAGATTGGCTCTCCCCTTTAGTTTAGCTCCGGATTTTCTTATCAATGGACAAACTTATCAAGTCCCTTTTGTCACTGAAGAACCTTCGGTTGTTGCAGCAGCCAGTTTTGCTGCTCAAATCATTAAACGTTCTGGCGGTTTTACAGTACAGGTGCACAATCGGCAAATGATCAGCCAGTTAGTGCTTTATGATGTTCCTGACAAGGAGAAAGCGAAAAAAGCCATTTTAGCTGAAAAATCACGTCTGCTCTCTTTGGCCAATCAAGCCTACCCATCCATTGTGAAACGCGGCGGTGGTGCGTGCGACTTATCAGCTGAAATTAAAGACGATTTTCTCATTCTCTATCTTATCGCAGATACCAAAGAAGCCATGGGTGCCAATATAATGAATACAATGACTGAGGCTCTGGCAGCTCCAATCGAAGACCTTGCCGGCGGTCAAACTCTGATGGCCGTGCTCTCTAACTATGCTACTCAAGCTCTGGTCACTGCTGAATGTGAGGTTAAACTGCATTTTCTCAGCCGCAATAAGGAGCAGGCTCAAGTATTTGCCCGTAAAATTGCTTTGGCCAGCCAGTTAGCACAAATCGATGTTTATCGTGCCAGCACTCACAATAAGGGAATTTTCAACGGTATTGATGCTGTTGTTCTTGCTGCAGGTAACGATTGGCGGGCTATCGAGGCCGGCGGCCATACCTATGCTTGCAAAGACGGACAGTACCGCGGGCTTTCAACATGGACCTATGATGCTGGTAATAACAGTCTCAAAGGCAGCTTGACCTTGCCAATGCCTACTGCAACAAAAGGCGGTTCTATCGGTCTTAATCCCAGTGTCCGCTTGGCTCATGACTTACTGGGAAAACCTTCCGCTCAAGAGCTGGCCGGTATCATTACTGCGGTTGGCTTGGCACAAAATTTTGCTGCTCTAAAAGCCTTGACCAGCACCGGAATTCAGGCAGGCCATATGAAACTTCAAGCTAAGTCTTTGGCTCTTTCGGCTGGAGCAAGTGAGGATGAAACAGCTCCTGTTGTCAGCCAGTTGCTAAAAGCCAGGCATATGAACCTTGAGACTGCTGAATCTATTTTAAGAATGCTGCGTAAACAGCAAGGACAGGATTCTTCCCTCGAATAAAGACAGCTTTCTATCAGCTGCTAATAAAAACAAGTGACTGACTAAAAAAGTCACTTGTTTTTATTATGGGAACATCTTATTTGAAAATGATTTTCGCTAATCTTTTTCCTTGACTTAAAATCACTATAATTATATAATCTAGTTATTGATACTAGATAATAAGGAGACGGAAATTAATGGCTGAGAATTACCCAAAATGGACGGAGCTGCCAGAGCTGGACTTATATTTGGATCAGGTGCTTCTCTATGTTAATCAGATTAGCCGCCGCACTGACGATATACATGATCGTGACCTCACCGCTTCGATGATTAATAACTACGTTAAGCATGGCCATATCGACAAACCTGTTAAGAAAAAATACAGCCGCAGACAGCTGGCTCGCCTCATTGTCATCACCAGTCTGAAAAATGTTTTTTCGATTCAGGAAATCAGTCAGACATTGGCAATTTTGACACAAAATGATCAATCGCAAGTGATGTATGATTATTTCGCAGCCTGTATGAACAACGAACAGCTTGATGATATTCCGGCTGTAATCATTTCTGCCTGTCAGACCTTAAAACTTTATCAGCAGACACATCAGCTTGTCTTAGAACTTCAAGGAGAATTGAGTCATGAATCCTAGTTTTACCAGTAAACTGAGCAAACAGCTTTCTTTTGGAGAGGAAGTCGCCAACAGTGTCACTCATGCTGTCGGAGCAGTTATTGCACTTTTTCTGCTGCCATTTACAGCTGTCTACAGTTCACAGCATTATGGGGCAACCGCTTCTGTCGGCATGTCTGTCTTTGTTATCAGCCTTTTTCTGATGTTTCTTTCGTCCACAATCTACCACGCCATGGCCTATGCCTCCATACAAAAATATGTCTTACGTATTATTGATCACAGTATGATTTATATTGCCATCGCAGGCAGCTACACACCTGTTGCACTTTCGTTAGTAGGAGGCTGGCTGGGCTATCTGATTATTTCTTTACAATGGGGCACAACTATTTTTGGCATTTTGTATAAAATCTTTGCTAAAAAAATCAATGAAAAGTTCAGTCTCTTTCTCTATCTGCTGATGGGATGGCTGGTAGTCTTTATCATTCCGGTTATTATCAGCAAGACTGATTTTACATTTTGGGGATTAATGCTCGGAGGAGGATTGTGCTATACAGTCGGCGCTTTCTTCTACGCTAGAAAAAAGCCTTATGATCATATGATCTGGCATCTGTTTATCCTGCTGGCTTCGGCCCTCCAATATATTGGAATTGTCTACTTTATGCTCTGAGATTAAATAGTAAAACAGGCTTAGGACCGCTGCAAATACTGGTCCCAAGCCTGTTTTGACATTTATGTATGAGATTATTTGCCTGTCAAGTCCTTTCTGTTTCTGATGTTTAAGAGTCTGCCGGACAGGAGATAATCGACCGACTGAAGCTCAGGAATTGTTCGGCAGTTCAGAGCACACATGATCAGACGCAGATCGTCTTTCCAACTGTTAACGATATCGATGGCCTGAGGCAGCGGATGGGATGTAATCAATTCTAAAACAGCCCGTGACAGACCTACTGCTTTCGCCCCTAAAACCAAAGCTTTAATCATATCTAAGGGATGTCTGATACCGCCTGAGGCAAGGATTTCAACCTTATCTGTCAGATTTTGGACATTGAGAAGGGTTTGGACAGTTGTCTGCCCCCAATCGTTCAGATATGAGCGGTTCTTAGAGCTGCGCTGATTTTCAATGTAGGCAAAGCTGGTTCCGCCCCGTCCGGAAATATCAAATGTCCTAATTCCTAAATCATAAGCTATCCGAATTGTTTGTTCATCCATGCCAAAACCTACTTCTTTAAGAACAATAGGAACAGGCGATTTCGCAGCATAATCAGCCAAATTTGATTTCCAGAGACGAAAGGACCGCTCTCCTTCCGGCATTAGAAGCTCCTGCATCAAATTGAGATGAAGCTGCAAAAAAAGGGGCTGTAAGTCACTAATTGTTTGCAAGCCTGCTTGGTAAGGCTTATCAGCACCGATATTAGCGGCGAGCTGCAAGTCCGGAAATTCTCTGAGACTGGGATAGGAACGATCTTTTTTATTTTTAAGACCGGCGCTGTAGGATCCTGTTACCATAAGGATACCTGTTGCTTGGGCTAACTGGGCTAATTTATGATTAACAGCCTGTCCCTTTTCACTGCCTCCAGTCATAGCGTTGATATAAAATGGAAAATCAAAATCATGGCCAGCAAAATGGGTTGACAGATCAATGTCTTTTAAATCATAGTCAGGCAAAGAATGCTGAATCAGTTCCATGTCATCAAAACTGTTGTAAGATGCCTGATACTTCAAGGCGTATTTTATATGTTCATCTTTTCGATTAGTCATTTATCCTCGCAGTGTTCTATTACTAATACTTCAATGCCGGCGGTCTGCCAGCGTTTACATAAATCTTCTGTTGTTTTTGAATCAAAGGACAATGCAAAACCGCAGTCTCCTCCGCCTGAACCTGAGGATTTCGCAACCGCATCCAGCCCTTCTGCTGCCTGCTTCAGCAACAAAAGCGGTTTGCTGTAAATTGCTGGATGCAGATCCTGCAAAAGATCGCTCACTCTTGCAAGAGAAGCTTTAACAGTTTCTTTTTCTCCTTCAAGCAAGGCGTTTTTTAATTTTTGAACCTGTTCTTGCGTATGTAAAAGAAAATCTTGCTTAATCTCCCCTTTAACCAAACGAATCATATCACCTGAAAGCGCAGCTGTTTTTGTCCAGCCAACTAAAAAATCAAAATTCAGAGCAGGTTTAAGCGGCTCAATCGTGTAACCCCAGTCTTTTTCCAAAACAGTCTGAATCGGTTCCTGATCGATCCAAGCTTTCACTCGCTGCCGGTCAAAGGCGGTAAAACAGATCAGTTCATTGTAAGCAATACAGGCCAGATCTCCCATAGAACCATTATCACCGCTCTTAAGCAAGGTATAAGCAGCCAGTTTAAAGACGGTATCTGCTGTTAAATGTTGCTGATAAAAAGCCGACAAAGCTTTTATTGTTAAAATAATGACACTGCCGCTGGAACCGATCCCAAATTTAACACCTTGGCGCTCCATTTTTCCGCTGATTTCAAGAGTAAAGCCAGCTAAATTCTCTATCTTTTGGCGAAGAAATGCAGCAAAATTAGAAATGGTCTGCTGAATTAACGTATAATTGCCATCTGGATTCATACCTACCTGATAATGAAACATATCAGATTGGATTGTAATGACAGGCGCAGCCTCAACAGTTGCGGTCATATAAATCGGGATATTTTTGATAATAGCAGACTGTCCTGCTGTTAAAACAGCGTATTCACCCGCTAAATAAAGCTTACCGCCGGTTTGAACCTGCAGCTTTTTTTTCATATCAAAGCTCCTTTGTTCGTGACACAATAATACGGTAGTTATCAGAAAAACGTTCAGCCAGTCTCTCTAAGTCTTTTTCCAGGCACAGTACCTTGACATTAGGACCAGCATCCATGGTAAAATAACAGCTTTCTCCCTGTTTCCGCAGCTCTTTAACAAAAGCCATAGCCTGATAGGAAGCAGCCGTCAGATAAGAAAAAGGAGGCTGTGCAGCTTTGGTCGTAGCATGCATAGCAAGGGCATTACGCTCTGTCAATTCACCTACTTTGGCAAAATCATTGTTTTTCAAATATAAGAGCATATCGGCATAATCTTTTTTAGACTGCTCCACCCATTGAGCAAAGTTTGTTGATGTCTGAGCAGTCAGTCTCATCCCCTCTCTGCTGGAAATTGGCTTAGGAGAGGCATTTAAAACCAGCATAATCATAGCCAGCCGCAAATCTGTCTGAACACGGTAAATCTCCCCACTGTCCTTATCCCATGCCGCAATTGGTCCAAAAAAAGAACGAGCTGAAGAGCCTGACGCAAACTTAGCTTTTTGAGCCAGCGCCTGCTGACTTAATCCTGTTTCAAACAGATCATTACAAGCTTTCACAAGCGCTGATAAGCCGCTGGAGCTTGAAGAGAGACCGGCAGCTGTCGGCATATTATTGCTGGTTTCAACTTTAACAAACTGATTTTTATCCTTACGAAACTGATTAATCACAGCAGAAATTTTCGCCTGTTCTTTTGCATTCTGCTGAATTCCATTGATATAAAATTCATCCTGGACAGCTGTCTGAGGCAAAAACGAAAGCTGTGTTTCTGTAAACATATTTTCTAAAGTTAAAGAAATGCTGCTTGTTGCCGGTATCATATGGACAGCATCCGCTTTTCCCCAATATTTAATAAGGGCAATGTTAGCATACGACTTAACACTTACAATTTTTCGATCCACGTGTGAAGAGCTCCTTTTTCTTCCAGTTTTTGGCTTATCTGCTGCGCTTGTTCAGCGTTTTCGGTCAATGCGATAATACAGCCGCCGAGGCCGCCGCCGCTTAGTTTAGCGCCAAAAGCCCCAGCCTTTAGAGCTTCCTGAACTAAGCAATCTGCTAAATCAATGCTAACAGCAATTTTTTTTAAACAATCATGTGCCTCGGTCATATCTTGTCCTAACGCCCTAAGATCTTTGGCTGAAATATGTTTTTCAGCTGCTGCAGTCAGTTCACTTAAGCGTGCAAGATGAGGAAGATTAGCTTCTTCAAACTGTGCTACCTTAGCTACAGCTTCACGGGTACGGCCATGAATACCAGTATCTGCAATAACAAGAAAAGCATCTAACTGCAACTCCAGTTCAGTAAAACCAATATTTCTGATAAATTTAATCGCTCTGTCACTCAAACACGTTTTGGCATCCAGACCGCTGGGATTGCTGTGGGCAATAATTTCAGCTTGATTGACTAAAATCTCTAATTTGTCATTATCGAGAGGACGGCCGTAATAATCAAAAACCGCCCGAACAGCTGCAATAGAAACAGCAGCTGAGGAACCCATTCCACGTTTTTGCGGAACCTGAGAAATGATATCGTACGTAATTACAGCTTCTCCTGCTTTACCGAGATATTCAAGTGCAGCATAGATTGCTGTTGATAAGGGGTCGTAAAAATCAAAGGTTAGTTTTTTTTTGGCCGGTTTGATGCGACATTCTACTTCAATATTTTTCAACGGCAGTGCAATAGCGGGATAACCATATACAACTGCATGCTCTCCCATCAAAATGATTTTACTGTGAGCCCTGCCAAGGCCAATTTTTTTTGTCATTTTTAATCTCTTTAATTATATTTTTCTTTTTTATTTTATCACCAAATCAGAAAAAAAGCGACCTGCAAAAAGAAGTTAAGGCAAGACAGAATAAAAAACGACCTGAACTTTATTGAAGCACCCTACCGTAGCAATGTCTGCAAAAAATAATGACTAAGACAGAGACGGGCTGTACAGTGCCTTTCAAAGCCGGTCCAACAATTACAGCTTTCTTAAAACCTGCAGCAGAAATTGCTGGTTATTAATAGACCTTGCGCTTACCATAATCGTAAAAACAAAAACACCCCCACCAGAAGCTGATACAACAGTCTAGGTGCGGGGTGTTTATTCAGTAACAGCCATGAAGCTTAGCCGTTAGCACTGCTGACAGGAGCTTTCTTTTAGCAAATAGAAACTGGCTTCAAGCCTCAGCGCTTTTTGCGCGGTTTTAGCAGACCTGAAGCTACCGATAGCAAGATAAGACCTACTACAGCCGTATAATTGCTTTCTTCTCCTGTTTGTGGAAGCTGACCGGAATTTTCTGCAAGAGATGATATACCGTAGCTTGGATCTTCTGGTATAACAGTTGGAGCCATTGGTTCTTGATCTGCTCGCTGAGAAGCGGACGGAGTATCAACTCCGCTTTCTGTAATAAGCGGCAGCACTGTCGGGCTGTAAACTGCTCGAACAGTCACACCATTGGCGTCTGTTGCTTCTACCACTATCGGATCCGGTGTGCCAACAAAGTCCGGATTCGGTGCAAAGGTAACTTCACCGGTGCTTGGATCAAGCGTATAGGTTCCCACTTGAATACCGGCTTTCATAGCTGGCAGAGTTGTCTCGACTGTGGCTTGACCGGTTGCTGGATCCACCAACTGGTAACCTGTAATCGGCACACTTGGATCACCGGCTGTGAAGACGGGAGTTCCTGTTTGAGTAGCCCCCTGAAGACCGGTTGAAGTCACGTCTTCCCCTGTCGGTGTTACTGGAGTAACGGTCGGCGTATAGGTCGCACTGGCTGGGGTGCCGTTGGTATCCTGACGCACCACCGTCACTGCTGGGGCTTCGCCTACGAAGCTCGGTTCCGGTACGAAGGTCACTGTGCCATCTGGAGACACAGTATAGGTGCCGATGCCAGAAACCACTCTTTCTGTTGTCCCATCCTCAAAGGCAGCGGGAACACTGTCATCTATCGGCACACTCGGGTCGCCAGCTGTGAAGACTGGGGTACCAGTTTGAGTAGCCCCCTGCAGGCCGGTTGAAGTCACATCCTCACCGGTTGGCGTAACTGGCGTGACGGTCGGCATGTAGGTCGCCGTTGCTGTTGTGCCGTTGGTATCTGTTGCTTCTACCACTATCGGATCCGGTGTGCCAACAAAGTCCGGATTTGGCACAAAGGTAACTTCACCGGTGCTTGGATCAAGCGTGTAGGTTCCCACTTGAACACCGTCTTTCATAGCTGGCAGAGTTGTCTCGACTGTGGCTTGACCGGTTGCTGGATCCACCAACTGGTAACCTGTAATCGGCACACTTGGATCACCGGCTGTGAAGACGGGAGTTCCTGTTTGAGTAGCCCCCTGAAGACCGGTTGAAGTGGCGTCCTCACCGGTTGGCGTAACTGGCGTGACGGTCGGCGTATAGGTCGCACTGGCTGGGGTGCCGTTGGTATCCTGACGCACCACCGTCACTGCTGGGGCTTCGCCTACGAAGCTCGGTTCCGGTACGAAGGTCACTGTGCCATCTGGAGACACAGTATAGGTGCCGACGCCAGAAACCACTTTTTCTGTTGTCCCATCCTCAAAGGCAGCAGGCACACTGTCATCTATCGGCACACTTGGGTCGCCAGCTGTGAAGACAGGAGTTCCTGTTTGAGTGGCCCCCTGAAGACCAGTTGAAGTGGCGTCCTCACCGGTTGGCGTAACTGGTGTGACTGTTGGCGTGTAGATCGCACTGGCTGGGGTGCCGTTGGTATCCTGACGCACCACCGTCACTGATGGGGCTTCGCCTACGAAGCTCGGTTCTGGTACGAAGGTCACTGTGCCATCTGGAGACACGGTATAGGTGCCGACACCAGAAATCACTTTTTCTATTGTCCCATCCTCAAAGGCAGCAGGCACACTGTCATCTATCGGCACCCTTGGATCACCGGCCGTGAAGACAGGAGTTCCCGTTTGAGTAGCACCCTGCAGACCGGTTGAAGTCACGTCTTCCCCTGTCGGTGTTACTGGAGTAACGGTCGGCGTATAGGTCGCACTGGCTGGGGTGCCGTTGGTATCCTGACGCACCACCGTCACTGCTGGGGCTTCGCCTACGAAGCTCGGTTCCGGTACGAAGGTCACTGTGCCATCTGGAGACACAGTATAGGTGCCGATGCCAGAAACCACTCTTTCTGTTGTCCCATCTTCAAAGGTAGCGGGAACACTGTCATCTATCGGCACACTTGGGTCGCCGGCCGTGAAGACAGGAGTTCCCGTTTGAGTGGCACCCTGCAGACCGGTTGAAGTGGCATCTTCTCCTGTCGGTGTTACTGGCGTGACAGTCGGCGTATAGGTCGCACTGGCTGGGGTGCCGTTGGTATCCTGACGCACCACCGTCACTGATGGGGCTTCGCCTACGAAGCTCGGTTCCGGTACGAAGGTCACTGTGCCATCTGGAGACACAGTATAGGTGCCGACGCCAGAAACCACTCTTTCTGTTGTCCCATCCTCAAAGGCAGCAGGCACACTGTCATCTATCGGCACACTCAGGTCGCCAGCTGTGAAGACAGGAGTTCCCGTTTGAGTAGCCCCCTGCAGACCGGTTGAAGTCACGTCTTCCCCTGTTGGGGTAACCGGCGTAACGGTCGGCGTATAGGTCGCACTGGCTGGGGTGCCGTTAGTATCTTGACGCACCACCGTCACTGATGGAGCTTCGCCTACGAAGCTCGGTTCCGGTACGAAGGTCACTGTGCCATCTGGAGACACGGTATAGGTGCCGACACCAGAAACCACTTTTTCTGTTGTCCCATCCTCAAAGACGGCAGGCACACTGTCATCTATCGGCACACTTGGGTCGCCGGCCGTGAAGACTGGAGTTCCCGTTTGAGTGGCACCCTGCAGGCCGGTTGAAGTCACATCTTCCCCTGTCGGTGTTACTGGCGTGACAGTTGGGGTATAAGTGGCACGAGCTGGGGTACCATTGGCGTCTGTTGCTTCTACCACTATCGGATCCGGTGTGCCAACAAAGTCCGGATTCGGTACAAAGGTAACTTCACCGGTGCTTGGATCAAGCGTGTAGGTTCCCACTTGAAAACCGTTCTTCATAGCTGGCAGAGTCGTCTCAACTGTGGCTTGACCGGTTGTCGGATCCACCAATTGATAACCTGTAATCGGCACACTTGGGTCGCCGGCCGTGAAGACTGGAGTTCCTGTTTGAGTGGCCCCCTGAAGACCGGTTGAAGTGGCGTCCTCACCGGTTGGCGTAACTGGTGTGACTGTTGGCGTGTAGATCGCACTGGCTGGGGTGCCGTTGGTATCCTGACGCACCACCGTCACTGCTGGAGCTTCGCCTACGAAGCTCGGTTCCGGTACGAAGGTCACTGTGCCATCTGGAGATAGGGTGTAAGTTCCAACACCAGAAACCACTTTTTCTGTTGTCCCATCCTCAAAGGCAGCAGGCACACTGTCATCTATCGGCACACTTGGGTCGCCAGCTGTGAAGACAGGAGTTCCCGTTTGAGTAGCCCCCTGCAGACCGGTTGAAGTCACATCCTCACCGGTTGGCGTAACCGGTGTGACTGTTGGCGTGTAAGCTGCCGTAACTGTTTTACCGTTCACATCTTTTGCAAGAACCTGTGCTGGATCCGGTGTGCCAACAAAATCTTTATTAGGAACAAATGCTACTGTTCCAGTCTCTGGGTTAAAAGTATAGGTCCCAACTGCTACACCATCTTTCATTGCAAAGATTGTATTGCTGTCAGTTGGTTGGCCTGTTGTTGGATCAATCAGCTGTTTGCTGACAAAGTCAATATCTTCGTCACCAGTATCAAAAGTGAGCGTTCCTGTTTGTACAGCCCCCTGAATATCTGTTGAAGCAGCATCAGTTGCTGTTGGTGTATTATCCGGTTCAATAATTGGAATTTGAAAATCTTCCACTTCGCCATCACGCGCCAAGCCTGTTGGATTAGCAACATCGCTGGCAGTAGAGGCAATACGCACTCGTACATTTAACTGGGTGAGATTATCTGGAATCAAGGATGGATCCGCATCAAATGTTAAAGTTGTCATGCCTGTAGATATAACAGCAGCACTAACCTTTTCATTCTCATCAAAAGTACCGTTATTATTAAAATCTACCCAGGCAGAAATATGTGCTGTATCTGCCCCGTTAAGGTTAGCCAACACGCTCAGCGAATAGCTGTTGGATCCGCGTTTATATTGGGCGTAAGTCCCGCCATTTGTTAACTGAGCTTCACCTTCGTCATAACTGCTGGTATCATAGTAAGTCGCTGCTCCATCATCACCTGTCCAAGATGTTGTAAATACTGTCTGGTTATCCGGATCTCCTGCTACCAAGCCCAAATAAGGGGAGCCATTGCCTGTTCTCGAAGCCAGACCGGCAGCATTGGTCAAATCTTTAGTTTCCCCTAATTTAAAATCTGTATCAGCTGCTGTAGCCTGTAAAAGATGCCCTACCAGACCGTAAGATGCACTGGCATCACCATAGTCAATCGGAACAACAAAGCCTAAAACGAAAGACTGCTCACCGTTTAGAATAAAGTAATGCGACAGCTCAGTGACACCGTAAGTTGATAAAATCGGTACTGCATGCGGTTCAAATTGGTCTGTATCGTAAAGATAATATCCAGGGTTATTAGGATCGGGTTTGAACCCCCCGTCCGATCTGACAATACCCGTGTTGATATTACTAATAATTTGTGTGTTCTGCCCACCGTTAGAACTCGAATTATAAAGAGCCTCGGAGTAAGTGTAGCCATGATCGCTCGGGTAAATGGTATTTAAGATTCTCTCAGCAAAATAATCATCTGCCGATTCTGAAACATCTGGAGCGACAACTGTCTGGTTTGGTGTATTACCGGTGGGAAGACTTATACCGGTAGAAGAGATATCAATCAGCTTAAAAACTTCGCCATTGGTCATGGTAATGGTGTTTTCTGGCCGGTCCAAAGACTCACCATCTGTAATAAAAGCCTGAACTGGGACAGTCTCACCGTTAAAAGTAGCATTGAGACTGAAAGTGACCCCGGCATTAGCACGCCTTGATATGATACTTGTTTTAGCCGTTGACCCTAAATCATAACCACTATTGTTCAAAAGGTTACGATATTTGGTTGTCCCGTCAGTCCTCCCGTAAATAACAGGTGTCAGTGGAGCATCTATTTCTGTTTTATTTGTCGGGCTTACAAAAGCTTTATTAACAGCATTAGGATCGTAATTGGTCGTAGCGGGATCAATCCCGGCAGCGATGAGGCGGTTATAGTATTCTTCAGTTGAATTGAAAGGCTGCAGGTTAGTCACCGTGATAGTAATCTCATAGCCCGGGGCAGGAGAAACCGTTAAAGCCGTTCCAATCTGCAGATTGCCATTGGCATCCAAATTCGTTGCACCTGACCAATCCGGGAAAAAGAGAACATCTCTCAGTTTAGCAGCAGAATCCTGATAAGCTGCCGCGACTTCTGAGGAACGGGTCGCATAAATTCCGTTGACAGGCGTAAATTCAGATGCTACAGCCGCTGCTTGCTGAAAATTAGCAGTCAGCATGGCGGAGTCAGCAGCTGAAAAGGCCGATAAGTCAGAAATAGTCAGCACTTCAGAACTGCCGTCAGCAGCTGAAGGGTCTAAGTTCTCCTGTGTATCGCTGTTGTCATTCAGAGGCACTGTCGCATCATTTTCAGTTACCGGAAGCTCCTCCGCTGTGTCGCTGTCCGCAGCTGCTGCATCTGAAACGATTTCGCTGTATGTCTGAGGTGCCCCTTCTTCCGTTGTTGCAGAATTTTCTTGACCGCTGGTTAAAACGCTTTCTTGAACTAAGTCAGAAAAACCGCTGCTGCTATCTGCAGATGTATCCGAAACAGGGGAAACTGTGTCAGAGGCAGCAACCGCACTTTCTGACTGGATAGCATCCTGAACATCATCTGCATGAGCTGTTGCAGCAGGATTCGCTAAAAACAAAAACATCCCTAAAAGAACACTAGCTGCACCAAAATGCGTCTTCCGGATAGAAAAACGCTGTCTGGTCTGACCGTTAACTTTGTTTGATCCCTTTAACTTCATCTTTTTCCTCTCACTATTTATTATGATAATTACTTAGACTAATCCCATAATATCACGATTAGTAAAATACCTTTTAATTTTACATTAATAGGAAAAATTTAGCAATAAGGAAATCCTGAAAAATATAACATTGACTGTCTTCAGGTCAGAACCCCATATTTGACAGCCTTTATAATTCCCTTTATTTTTTCTTCTGCATCAGTCTTTATAGTTTAATCTACTGAATATTTACTCGTTTTTTAATTTTAATCACATATAATCTTAAAATAAAAAGCTGATACACAGCTTATTGTAAACTATAAATAGCGGATATTTCGAAAAATAAAAGAGTCTTTCAGCACTGCTGATTGATTTTTCAAATAACCGGGTCGCTATTCAAATCGGGAATAATCCGCGTCAAAAATTGCTTGGTCCGCTCTTCTTTAGGATGGAGAAAGAACTGATCAGGATGCCCCTCCTCAACAATTCGGCCGTCATCTAAAAAAAGGATGTGATTAGCTACATCACGCGCAAAGGACATCTCGTGGGTAACGACAATCATAGTAATCCCTTCTCTGGCCAGCTGTTTCATAACAGCTAAAACATCTCCAATCAATTCGGGATCAAGAGCCGAAGTAGGCTCATCAAATAGAATCACTTCCGGTTTTACAGCAATCGCCCGAGCAATACCGATACGCTGCTGCTGACCGCCTGAAAGCTGGCTGGGGTAGTAATCTCTATAATCCAGCAGCCCCACTTTTTCTAAAGCTTCTTCTGCAGTCTTCAGCGCTTCTTTTTTAGGAATTTGTCTGGCAATAACTAAGCCTTCCAAAACATTCTCCAGAGCTGTTTTATTTGCGAAAAGATTGTAATGCTGGAAAACAAAAGCTGTCTTCTTGCGAATACTGAGAATTTCCTTGCGGCTTAATTTAGCTAAATTATAGTCTTGTCCGGCTAAACTCAGCTGGCCGCTGTCAGCCTTTTCTAAATGGTTCAGACATCTTAAAAAAGTCGTTTTTCCTGAACCGCTGGGACCGAGAACAACAACGACATCACCTTGTTCGACCGTTAAGCTGATTTCACTAAGCACTTTTTTCTGCCCAAAAGTTTTGGACAATTTTTTCACTTCTAACATCAATCCCTCCCTAAACAGCACGGAACCGTTTTTCAAATATACGAAAAAGATACTGAATCAAACCGCAAATAATAAGATAGATAATAAAAATAACAAAATAAGATTCAAAATACTGATAGCCATAAGCTGCCTCTACTCTGGCAATTGCTGTGATATCTCTGACCGTCATGACAAAAACCAGTGAGGTTCCCTTAACCAAATTGATCACTAAATTGCTGAGATTAGGCAGTGCAAGCGGTAAAGCTTGAGGAAAAATAATCCTCAAATAAGCCTGTCTGTCTGTCAAACCAATAGCCTGTGCCGCCTCCAGCTGTCCTCTGTCAACAGCAAGAATACTTGAGCGTATAATTTCTGACAGGGAACCTGTTGCCATAATACTAAAGATAATAAAGGCATAGTAAATCGGATTCAGTTCAAAAATATTAATCCCAACTGATCGCAGCACCGTATTTAAAAGACTGGGAAAAAGGCTGTAAAAGAAAAGAATCAATAGTATAGGCGGCGTGGCCCGAATAAATGCTAAGTAAACCACAGAAAATGCCGTAATACCCTTTAACTTATAAATACGTCCCAAAGCTAAAAAGAGAGCCGGCAAAAAACTTAAGATAAGAGCCGCTGCCATAATTCCTAAAGTAACAGGAACTCCGGCAAGGGCTTTTATAAAAGTCTCATAAATATAACTAAAATTCATAGCCTGCTCCTATCTTTTATCAGTATCTAAATAGTGTTCCAAAAACTGACTGCCGCCCGATAGAAAAAGGGCTAAGCTCCAGTAAATCAGAGCTGCAGCAGTGTAAATCTCTAAAGAGTAATTGCCAAGACTGCGGCCCAGAAGCAAATTTGCAGTTCCCATTATATCAGCTAAGCCAATCGTATAGGCAAGAGCGGTATCCTTTAGTAAATTCAAAAGAGCTGTTGTGATATTAGGCAAAGCCAGCCGAAAAGCCTGAGGCAGTACAATCCGCCTAAAAGCTTGGAAATCTGTCAAACCGATACTCAGACCCGCTTCCAACTGACCTTTGGGAATACCTGTATATGCCGATTTAAACACTTGAGAAATATTGGCCGCAAACAACAGCGTCATAGCCAGAACGACAAAAACTCCCCGTGGCCAGCCATTGACATTGAAGCCCAGCCACCAATTCAAAAATTCTGGCAGTCCGTAGAAAACCATAAAAAGCAGGACAATAGGCGGGGTACAGCGTAAAATGAAGATATAACCTCTGGCTATGGCAGCAAACCCTTTATCCCCCGACAGCTCTGCCCAAGTAAGAATAAGCCCCAATAAACAGCCTCCTGCAACCGTTAAAAATACAATCCATAAGGTCAAAGGCAAGGCCCTTATTATTTGAGGAAGAAAATCTATAACATAAATAGGATTATAGGAAACCATGGTTTCTCCTTCTAATCAGTCACATAAGAAAAAACATCCTCGCCAAAATACTTCTGCGACAGTTTGCTTAGTGTCCCATCGTCTTGAAGCTCCTTTACAGCCTTATCATAAGCTGCTGCAAATTCTTTATTTTTTTCGTTTTTATGAAGCAAAGGATAAGTTTCGATACCCTTATATGCAAACCAGCTCAGACGGTCAGCGTACTGGTGATAGGCGCCGTCTTCAGAAGTTACAGCTTCCTCAAAGGAAAGTTTGATATCAAAATAAGCATCATAGCGTCCCTCAAGAACCCAAGCGTAGGCGTCAGCTACCGTAAAACTTTCAGCTTCTGTCAGGCCGATTGGGTTTTTAGCCGTTTTATTATAGTCCTGAATCACATTATATTGAGCATTCTGCGGAGAAATAGGAACCAGTTTCCCTTTAGAATTCGCAAAAGAATCAATATCAGTAATTGTGTTTTCATCTTCCTTACGGATAGTAAAACCAATGACGCTGGCACCAATAGGTTCTTCAGGGATAATAAATTTTTCAGCACGTTCTGCGGTATACCAAGCTCCTTTAGTTCCAATATCATATTTGCCGGATTCAAGTCCAATCAGCAAATCTTCATCGCTGGTCGGAGTGTACTCAAACTGGTATTTATCCAGCTTTTCATCTACAGCCTTGAGTACAGCAACTTCAAAGCCATCGCTCTCGCCCTCATCGTTAACAAAGTCATAAGGGGCGTAACTCTGTGTATGAGCAACCTGAAGAGTGATCAGATCATCAGTGCTTCCTTGATTTTTATTTGCCTGCCCACTTAATTGGCGACCGATAAAGGTCACAAGCAGCACCGCCGCTATTACTCCAACAACAATAAACCATCTCTTCTTATTCATAACTATCTCCTCTAAATTAAGATACAAAGGCCGTCAAGAACGCAAAGAGAAAATAGGAGGCTGGATGACGAGCCGACGAGGCTCTAAGACAGTCTATCTTTTTCCCGCAGCGTTTAGGCCGTGTTCAGTTCATTAAGATACAAAGGCCGTGAGACCTGAAGCGCAGTATCCTTTTATTTTGCTGCTCCTGCAGCTTCTTTAACCCACCAAATACGTTTTGGATCAATATCAGCTGGAACAGTGCAGTCAGCGCCGATTATGGTAGCTTGACGGCCGGCTTGTTTCAAAAGTTCTCTTACTGCAGCCTGAACGGCTGCTTTATCACCGGTATAAAGCACTCCCTCTTTTGTATTGTTAAAACCTCCCAGCACTGTTTTACCGCCAAAGAGCTGACGGCCTTCTGATAGGCTGATACGTTCAGAAGCGACAGCCCAGTTAAAGACTTGAGCTGGGTAGTCTTGATAAAGGTTCAAATGGTTAGCTGCCCCTTCATATCCGCAAATATGTAAAATATTAATTCCTCCGGCCTGATTAGCTGCCTGTAAAACGCGATACTCGCTGGGCTTTATAATATTCAGATAATCGGTATCTGAGACTCTTGGATCTTGGATATTTTGAACACTGAGGTAAATACCGTCAGCTTGCGCGACCTCAATAACTTTTGTTGTTAATTTAGCTAAATCTTGAGCAATAATCTCAAGGACATATTTCAGCACAGCGGGCGCTTCTTTCAGGAAGTCAGCCAGCAGACTGTCTCCCTGAACCGCTTGACCTGCAAGATTCCATTTAAGATATGTAGCAGGAGCAAAAATATTATAGAGTGCTACAATATCTTCAGAAAAACCCGCTTTGATTTCCTGAATCAGTTGGATCTGCTGACTGAACCAAGGATGATCATCAGGGAGCGGCTCAATTTCTTTTAACCTTTCAAAGTCCGTCACCCCAGCTGTAAGAGCTTCATTGGGATAGCGAAAAAAACCATCGCTCATTAATTTAATAAAATCTGGTTCAATTTCTTTTAAAAATTGACGGTGGCCAGCTAAATTTTTTTGATAAATTTCAGGGTTGTTTAACCCTTCGGTCCACTCGGTTTCGCTGGTAAAATGGTGCCAAAAACCAACCGGAACCTGTTCGACCGGCTGTCCTTTGAAAGCCTTTAAAACCCACTCTTTTTTGCTTGTCATAACCTTTCTTCCTCATTTCCGTTAAACTTGCCACTATCTTACCACCTTTTCGGCTATCTTGTATAATCTTTATTTTTTATAGCTGTCTATAAAAAATACTTATGGATTAATAGTTTTTTTGTATCAGAAAAAAACTTATTTTTAGGTTATCGTTCTGTTATAATGGCTTTACAGTTTTTCCTTACGAGAAACAAGAGAGGAGGAATGTTATGAACTTTCAGCAATGCCGTTATGCTGAAGCTATCGCCAGAACTGGTTCTTTCAGTCAGGCGGCCAAAGAACTCTTTGTATCCCAGCCCAATCTTTCCAGTTCTATCAAAGATTTAGAAAATGAATTAGGCGTTCAGCTCTTTATACGTTCAAACACAGGAGCACGTTTGACTGAATCTGGGCATGACTTTCTTAAATATGCCAAACGTATCATCGGGGAACTAAACTTACTTGAAGATCGCTATCACAGTCAATACAAAAAAAGCTTCACTGTCGTTTCGCATCACTACGATTTTCTCTCTCTACCTTTGGCCCATATTTCACAGCAGTTTGCAGCAAACTATCAGGAATTTCAGCTTATTGAAACCAGCAGCAAGAAAATCTTGGAGAATGTGGCTGATTTCGCTGCTGATTTAGGCCTTATTTTTCTCGATGATGACAACAGACACATTCTGGAACACGCTTTTTTGCACCAGAATTTAGAGTTCACAGCTTTGGGAGACTTTCCAACCCGTATTTTTTTACGGAAAGGCCACCCCTTAGCCCACCTCCCAGTGATTTCCAAAGAAGAACTGGAGGATTACCCGCAAATCCGTTTCCATCAAGATCAGACGGGTCTCAATTTTGATGAAGACGCTCTTGCCGCTCACCATAAACAAAATATTATCTACAGCAATGACCGCGGTACTATTATGAACCTGCTCTGTGCCTCCGATGCTTATGCATCCGGACTGGGTATTGTCAACAGTTTTATCAAAGAACAGATTGTTCTCATTCCTCTAAAAGACAGTCCCCGCCATACATTAGGCTATATCGTTAATAAAAACAAAAAAATATCCGATATCAGTTTAGCCTTTATCAATGAAATCAAAAAAAGTCTGTCAGAAAAAATGAGAAATACATAAAACAGTACAAAGCTTGTTGTTGGGCCTGACAAAAAAAGCGAATACGGTCTATGCAGTTTCACAAACAGGGCTGACTTAAAACACTAAGCACCCGTGGATGTCTGAAAACTTTGTCGCTTGGGCACTGTCCTGCTCCCTAATCGTTCCATCAGGCAGGGGCCTCTCTTTGTTGGCCTTTGTATCTCGCTGCTATAAAAAATGAGAGATGATTTCGATTTTCTGTCCCGCCTCCGCACAGTTGAGTAGAAAGTTCTTATCCCTTGCGCAGCAAAGGATAAGTTCTTCCAATCAACCACTGCGCCAAACTCACATGTTTAAAAGTAAAACGAGGCAGAACTTTTTGTCCTTGCCTCGTTTTTTAGCGAAATTCAACAACATAATTTCTTCCCAGACGGGTTTTGAACACACACGCTTAAACCCATGCCCTATAAAGTTACTGTAAAAGTGATGGTGTCCGTCTTATAGCTGACAGAGATAGTGCCATGAAATAGTTTTACCAGGCTTTCCGCCATGGACAAACCGATGCCGTAACCAGATTTTTGATTATTATGAGATTCATCTTCACGGTAAAAGCGTTCAAAAAATTTACTATAGTCTGTATTTTTACCATCAGCATATGTATTAGATATTTCAAGGCGGCCCTTAGCTAAGCGGTTGCCTTTCCTTAGTTTGACCGAAACTGTGCCAGCTTCATCGCAGTATTTATTTGCATTGTCTACTAAAAGAGTGACCAACTCAAACAGTGATTTCTCTTCGGCTTTAACAATAATATCAGGCTGAATATCTAATGTGAACTTTTTACCATCTTTCGTGATTAACCCCTTAAAATCACTGGCAGCTGCCTCAGCTACAGCAGAAAAATTCACATCTGTAAAGACAACTTCTCCTTGCTCTTCCAATCGGGCCTGACTGATCAGGCCATTGAGCAAGCCGGTTAAACGCTGAATCTGTTCAGCAGTGTTCTGTGTCCATTCAGATTTCCCATGCATCAGCTCGACAAACTCATTATTAGCTGCAATCACAGCTAAGGGAGTTTTTAATTCATGGCTGGCATTAGTGATGAAACGACGCTGTTTTTCATAATTTTCTACAAAAGGTCGGATAGCTCTTCCGGAAAATACCGTAATAACAATAACAAAGAAAAGAAAGCTGGCTGTTCCCATCCAAACAGAGAGCCGAATCAGCATCTTGTTATCATTAAACTGATTGGTCGAATCGAGCACAACCAATAAGTGACGATTGTTTTCCTGTTTTGTTACCATGTACGAGTAGACATGCCCTTGGTATTCAAAATCGCCTTGATTGTCATCTGATTGACTGATAGAAACGGCATAATTCTCCACTTGTGTATCACTTAAATCAGATATATTAGCCGTATTGATAGAAAGCAAGTCATTATCACTAATGACAGCACTAAAATAGCGGTATTGGGAGATAGTATCAAGGGAAACTCCATCTTCACCTAACTTTTCCGCTGTCTGCGAAACATTAGGAAAAGAGCCGTCATTATCAGATAAAACCCGCAGCACCTTATTTATTTGATTTTTTGTCTGAAAATATCTGGCGGAATTAAGAACGGTCACGATCGAAAAAATGACAAATAAGACAACCAATGATGCGATCCCAATAAAGCGAAAGCGCAGTTTGCGAAACATCTTCAATCACCTACATTTCTACTAATTCAAAAAAACCATCCTGATGTTCTATAATAGTAAGATCGGATCCAACAGACTTCAGCTTCTGCCGAAGATAAGAAGTATAAATATAGACATAGCCGCTGTCGGCACCAGAGCCTTCCTCTTTAGCCCAAACATGGCTGAATAGCTGCTGAGTTGAAAGACGCTTTCCTGCATTAAGCATAAAAAAGGCCAGCATTTTTGTCTCTTTTCCAGCCAGTCGAATTGTATTTTTGCTGCTTAATTCATGCTCTTCTACATTTAATGCCGTATGGCCTAAGCTTACAACACCCAAATCTGTATCTACCCTGCGTCCTAATGAACGTACACGAGCCAGCAGTTCTTTTAATGAAAAAGGTTTGGTCAGATAGTCATCTGCTCCGGCATCCAGTCCGTTAACTCGGTCATCAACTTCAGACATAGCCGTCAGCATAATAATATAAGCGCGATTGCCTGACTGTCTGATTTCTCTAACGGCTTCAATACCTGTTTTTACCGGCATCATAATATCTAATACCATAACATCATAGGCATTTTTTGCCGCTTGATCAACAGCTTCTTGTCCGTCAGCAACAGCGTCAACAGTATATCCTTCACGGTCAAGAGCAGCTGTTAAAACACGAGCAATCTGAGGCTCATCCTCTGCTACTAAAATTTTCATATTAGGCCTTTCTATTTACCATATTTTCTAGGACAGCACTGCTGATGATACTATGCCCTCCGTCTAAATCATAAAGATGAGAAACACAGTGAGCAGAAATCCGGTTTTTGCTTGCCGATCATTGACATTCAGCACAGCAGTTCTTACCATATATCTTTCCAGAAAGCTTCCAAAACAGCTAATTCTGATTTTCCTGAATAAGGTCACGAATGGTCTGCATGGTTAAATCGCAGGAAGCCAGCTCGTCAGCACAGCGTTTCAGTTCTCTGACAATGCGTTCAGGATCTTTTATATGGCGCTTATATTTCATCTGATGCTCTAAGCTGGCCCAAGAATCCATTGCCAACGTTCGAATCTGAGTTTCAATAAAATAAGCACCAGGCTGATTGCCCAAACAGTCTTCATAAGGAGTCTCTACTTCAGCGATCAAGTGATAAGAACGGTAGCCATTAGGCTTGGCATTCTGAATATAATCTTTTTCCGTAATAATCTGACAGCTCTTTAAATCGCGGATAATTGCTGCTAACTTATAAATATCATCAACAAAACCGCAGACAAAGCGCAGGCCAATGCTGTCATGAATCGTTTTTAAAGCCTCTTTTGCTGTCGCAGGAAGCTGCTTTCGGAGACACTTTTCTTCCATACTTGCCGGAGATTTGACCCGAGCCGTAAAATGTTCAAACAGTTTGTGGCCTGTTTGTTGTTCTATCTCCTTATTTTTGTCCTCAAGCTGCTGGCTGAATTCTTTTAAAATAAGCGGCAGATAAGCCTCGTATTTGCCGTATATTGAAGGTTCCATAAGCGTTCCTTTACGATTGATTTTCAACTATTATATTATATCATAGCAAAAATTCTTTAAAGAAACTAAAAGCAGCCGGCCTAATGAGGAGCCGGCTGACTGACTTTATTATTTTGCAAAAGTTCTTCTATCAGATATAAAACAAGATTAACCAATAAGCTTAAAGCTACGGTCAAGAGAATTCCCCAGAGCAACTTGGGGAAACTTCTGGTGCGCAAACCATCAAATAAGACAGCTCCCAAACCGCCGGCATTGATAGTTGCAGCAATCGTTGTCATCGCGATAATTGATGTAGCAGCCAGCCGAATTCCAGCAAAGATAGAGGCCTTGGCCAAAGGCAGCTGAATATGATATAAAATCTGCCAGTCGGTCATTCCCATGCCGACAGCCGCTTCAATCACACTGTCATCAACTGAAAGCAAACCTGCTAAGAAAGTCCTTACTAGGGTATACTGGGCATAGAGTACTAAAACAACGATGGCTGTGGTTCTCCCTAAACCAGTCCAAGGAATCAGCAGCGCAAATAAGGCGAAACTGGGAACAGCATAAAGGAGTGACAGTGCATAAACTGAAAAATGCCGCCACTGGGGATAAAATCTCAGCAAAACCGTTACAAACACCGCTAAAAGAAGGGCAAAAAACAGGGATGATCCGCTTATTTCAATATGTTCAAGCAGCCTTGATGTTAAAATATCCGAAGAGGTTTGAAAATAATCAATCATGATTTCCCTCCCACATTCTTCCCTGTTGCTTCGCAGTTGCAATCAGTTTTTCTACAAATTCTGTCTGAGGCTGCCGAATAATTTTCTCCGGCTGATCAAATTGGCAAATCTTCCCTTCATCCATAATAACAACACGTGTCCCTAATTTAAAGGCCTCATAAATATCGTGGGTAATAAAAATAAAGGTTTTATCCCCCAGTTTTTTATAAATCCGCAGCAATTCATCCTGTAAATCGTTGCGAGTAATCGCATCAATAGCGCCAAACGGCTCGTCAAAAAGCATCAGATTGGGATCGGCCGCCAAAGCTCTGGCTACACCGACACGCTGCTGCTGACCGCCGGACAGTTCATTAGGGTAGCGCTGACCGTATTCATTGTAGGGCAGCTGGACCAAGTCCAAGTGCGATCGCACAGCTTGGTCCACTCTGTCCTTATCCCATCCTAATAGTTTAGGAACGGTTGCAATATTATCAAATACTGTCATATGCGGGAACAAGCCTATTTGCTGCACAACATAACCGATAGACCGGCGCAGAGCGACTGCATCCAAGGCAGAGAGTTCTCTATCATTGAAGAAAATTTTGCCGCTGCTTGGTTCAATCAGACGGTTAATCATTTTCAGCGTTGTTGTTTTACCAGAACCGGAAGTCCCCAGAATCGTAATGAACTCTCCTTCTTGGATAGCTAAATCAATACAGTCAACTGCCGCCTTGCCATTATAAATTTTACTGACTTGTTTAAACTCAATAATTGTTTTTTCTGTCATACTGCCCCTTTTACTTCAGACTCTCATAATATTCTTTTGCCACATCTGTGTATTCCTGACCTTCTACATCAACCTTAGCATTGAGCTCAGTTACTGTTTCAGTATCAAGTGTTGCCGATATCTTATTTAAAATCTCTTCAATCTCCGAGTCTGCCTCAAGAATATTATCACGCACAACCGGAGCCAGATTATAAGGCGGCCAGAATTGTTTATCGTCCTCTAAAAGCGTAAATTCATCAGTGTTGACCAGCTGTCCTTCCGTTGTATAAGCCGGCGTCACATCTGCTTCATCATTTTCCAAGATGGAATATTTAAGACTGTTATCATAAACATTTGAGGACTTCCAATCAAAAGTCCCGTAAGTCTTCTCAAGACCCGGAATACCGTCATCGCGCTGATCAAACTCTCCTTGAGAGGCAAAGCGCAATTCTGATGCATGCTTCTGCAGATCAGAAATCGTTGTAATACCGAGTTCCTTAGCTGTCTCCGTTCTAATAACAAGACCCTGACTGTCATTGGCCTGAGCATACTCCAGCCAGGTCAGTTCAAATTGTTCTGCATACTCTTTTTTTACTGTCTCATAGACCTTTTGCGGGTCTGTTTCCATCTCTTCGCCTAAAATTGTAAGCAGGCCTGTTCCAGTATATTCTGGATATAAATCAATTTCATCATTGACTAAGGAATCATGAATCAATGAGCTGGAAATATTAGCCACTCGTTCAACTTCATAGCCTTCATCTTCCAAGGCAAGAGCATAAATCTCTGCAACAACCAGATTTTCTGTAAAGTCTTTTGAACCGACACGAATCTTTTCTCCTGAAACAGAGCGATTTCTGTTTGCTGTAAATAAGAAAATACCGACTGCAAGCACAATGCCTGCCAATAAAATCCCTAAAATAAGTTTTCTATTTTTCATAATGTTCCACTCCTCTAATGGATAAATCAAAAATAAGCATACTGATAAAAGACAGCACAGCTACCGATCCGCCGCCGATGATCAGCAAATCAAAGCGATAAAGGCCGAGACCTGTAAAAATAAGCGTCCCCAGTCCGCCGGCACCGATATAAGTCGCTAAAGTCGCACTGGCAATAATTTCAACTAAGGCTAGCTTGATGCCATTTAAAATGTAGGGAAGAGCCAAAGGAAAACTGACTTTTCTAAGAAGCTGTCTGTCTGTCATTCCAAGCCCTGTCCCTGTCTCACGTAAAATATCAGGCACTTCTGAAAAACCGACAATAGTGTTGAGCAAAACCGGAGGAATGCCTAAAATAATCAAAGCAATGACAGCCGGAAGTCTCCCAACCCCAATAAAAGGGATTAAAATAAAGAGGATTCCTAAACTGGGAATGACGCGCAGCCCCTGTGTCAAAGCAGTCGCAAACTGTTTCATTAAAGCATTGCGGTAGCCAAAATACCCTAAAGGAACGGCTATCAGTACGACCAGCAATAAAGCGAATAAGCTTAAGCTTAAATGTTCCCATACATAGTTAAAATAGGTGCCGCTGTTTTGAGCAAAATAATCTTGAATATCGTTAATCATTTTTAATTACCTGATGCGCCTCCAATAAAGTCTTTAAGTGCTGTGAAAAAACCTGCGTTGTTCTCAGCAGCTCCTCCTGCTCTTTAGCAGACAGATTTTCCATCGCTTTAGCTTCATAATATTCCAAGGGGTCCAGCAACTGTGCTGTGTTACTCAGTCCTTTTTCAGTCAGCCTGACTAATTTTTTGCGTTTATCCACCTTGCTGGGCTCCAGATAAAGCCAACCTTTTTTGACATAATTCTTGACAATAGCCTGGACAACCTGTTTACTGGAAAAGGTTTTTTTAGCTATCCTTTCCTGACTCAGCCCCTCTTGATTATGGTAAATCCACATAAAAACCAGCAGGCTTTTGCTATTCATTCCATGTTTACGGGCGTAGTCCTCAAAAAGCGAAAATTGTTCATCACGCAGACGGGCATACTGCTGTGCTTTTGAATAAGCCGGCATCATTATCCTCACTTTCTCTATCTTTTTTTAGTATAAACCAGCCGCTGCAAATAGTCAAATTATTTTACTTTAAAGAATTAAAAAATCTCTGGACATACTCTCATCTATCATGACATCAAAAGATTACAATAATATTAGCAGGTGTTTAGCATTATATAGAAATGTATGACAATTTCTTAGCAAACAGTTCCAGCAACTAAATACCAGTCAGCATTGCTCTTGCTTTTTTACTAATAAGGATATAACAGTATTTAAGCAAAAAAAGGAACCGCAGTTTTGCTTTCGAAAAAAACTAAAAAACACTCCAACCGTTAGATTCTATCCTAACAGTTGAAGTGCTTTGCTGTATTATTAAGAAGCTTGGAACTGTGAGTTATAGAGGTCTGCATAGAAACCGCCGGCTGACATCAGCTGGTCATGGTTGCCTTGTTCAATAATATTGCCGTCCTTCATAACTAATATCAGATCAGCATTACGGATAGTAGACAGCCTGTGAGCAATAACGAATGATGTCCGTCCCTCCATCAGTTTATCCATGGCTTGCTGAATCAGTTCCTCCGTTCTGGTATCAACTGACGAGGTCGCTTCGTCCAGAATAAGAAGAGGAGCATCTTTCAGTAGTGCACGGGCTATAGTCATCAGCTGCTTCTGACCTACCGACAGACTGACCGAATCATCGAGCATGGTATCATAGCCTTGCGGCAGAGTCATAATAAAATGGTGTACACCGACAGATTTAGCAGCTGCAACAACTTGATCATCTGTAATATTTTCCTGATTATAGATTAAATTCTCTTTAACCGTGCCTTCAAAAAGCCAAGTATCCTGCAGGACCATCGCAAAAGCATCATGAACTTCTTCACGTTTCATCTGATTGATATCAATTCCGTCAATAGTAATACTGCCGCGATCAATGTCGTAAAATTTCATCAGCAGATTGACAATCGTTGTTTTACCGGCACCGGTTGGGCCGACAATAGCAATTTTCTGTCCAGCCTGAGCAGCCGCGGAAAAATCATGAATAATCACCTTGTCCTTCGAATAGCCAAAGAAAACATCCTTGAAGGCAACATCACCTTTAACCGCTGTAAGCTGTCTTTCTTTAGCCCCTTCATCACTCATTTCTTTTTCATCCAGAAATTCAAAAACTCGTCCCATTGCAGCACGGGCTGACTGTAATTGTGTGACTGCCTGTGCAATCTGTGATAAAGGCTGCGAGAAAATACGGACATAGGTCATAAAGGCGACAATTGTCCCCATTGTGATATCGCCATTGATAGCCAGAGTAGCACCGACAATACAAACCATGACATAGCCAAAATTTCCGATAAACTGCATCATAGGCATCATAATTCCTGAAAAGAATTGTGACTTCCACATACTTGTATATAAATTTTGATTAAGCTGATTAAACGTTTCTTTGGTCTGATCAACAGCACTGTAGCTTGTCACAACATTGTGGCCGGTATAAATTTCTTCAACATAGCCATTAACCTTAGCCATATTATCCTGCTGCCGGGTAAAGAAGGGCTGTGTTTTACTCATAATAAAAATAACAAGAATAAAGCCGATAAAAACAGAACCGATAGCGGTTGCTGCCAGAACACCGTTAGTTCTTATCATCATAAAAATTGAACCGAATAAGAGTACAACAGCAGCTACAAGCGAGACTAAGCTTTGATTGAGTGACTGCGTCATCAAGTCGACATCGTTGGTCACACGAGAAAGAGTGTCTCCCTGAGGGTGGCTGTCAAAATACCGCAAAGGCAAGACATTAATCTTATCAGCGATGGCATTGCGCATCTTTTGTGAAAATTTTTGGATAATAGTTGTGACAATAAAGCTGGCTGTATAAGAAATAACCGCACCGGCTCCGTACATAAGTGCCAAAGTCATGGCAATCCTGCCAATTTTATCTAAATCAAGCTGTCCGGCCAATCCTTCAGTGATAGCATCTGTAATCTCTTTTAGCTTATCAGGACCAATAACAGTGATGCTGCTTGAAATAACCGTAAACACAACAGCGAGCAAAAAAGCTGCGCGGTAACTTTTAATATAAGGAGCCATTTGGCTGAATAAAGACACTTTTCTTTTATTTCCCATTTTCTAACTCCTCCTTAGATAGTTGTGAATAAGCAATTTCCTGATAGACTTTATTATCAGCCAGCAGTTCTTTGTGGGTTCCCTGACCGACCACTTTGCCTTCATCTAAAACCAAAATTTGATCAGCATCCATAATTGTTGAAATACGCTGAGCAACGATCAGCTTAGTCATCCGATCGGTCTGCTTAGCTAGGTTTTCACGCAGAATACGGTCTGTTTTATAATCTAAGGCTGAGAAAGAGTCATCAAAAATCAAAATTTCTGGTTTGCGCGCTAAAGCACGGGCGATAGCCAATCGCTGTTTTTGACCGCCCGAAAAATTGGTACCCCCCTGAGCAACTTCTGCATCCAGTCCCTGCTCTTTATTAGCGACAAAATCTTTGGCTTGCGCCAAGTCCAAAGCCTCCCAAATCTTATCATCATCAAGCGGCGTTTGACTGCTTACCCCAAATTCTATATTGGAACGAATTGTTCCGCTGAAAAGAACTGCTTTTTGCGGGATATAACCAATTTTACTGTTTAAATCCTCATGACTGTAATCACGAATATCCACACCATCAACTAAAATACTGCCTTCTGTCACATCATAAAAACGCGGGAGCAAGTTAACGAGAGTTGATTTCCCAGATCCTGTCGAGCCAATGAAAGCTACCGTCTGACCTGATTCAGCCCTAAAACTGACATGTTCGATGACGGCCTCAGAATCTTCAGCATAGCGGAAAGAAACATCTCTAAAGACAACGGTGCCGGTCTGATTGCCCGTTTTATCTCCTTTTTCTTTAAAGGAAACAGTTGAATCCAGTGCCAATACTTCATTAATACGGCCGGCAGAAACAAGTGCCCGCGGCAAAATAATGAAGATAGCCACCATCATCATAAAGCCCATGACAACTTGCATAGCATAGGATGAAAAGACCACCATATCACTGAAAACAGCCACACGATCTTTAACATCAGCCGCAGCCTGGCTCATATCGGCTGCCGACACGCTGATACGATCAATTAAATGTGCACCAATCCAATAAATGGCCAAAGTCAAACCGCTTGAAACCAGTGTCATCACAGGATTCATAAGTGCCATAAGCCGATGGACAAAGAGATTGAGCTTGGTCAATTTATCATTTTCTTTGGTAAATTTTGCATCCTGATAGTCTTCAGCATTATAGGCACGTACCACCCGGATTCCCGAAAGAATTTCTCTGGTCGTGCTGTTTAAAGCATCAGTTAGAGACTGAATCTTACTCATGCGCGGAAAAGCTACAAACAGCATAACTGACAGTAAAATCAGCACAATAAACACCGCTCCGCCGACAGACCAGCTCCACTCTGAACTTTTGCCCCAAATTTTCGTCAAAGCCCAGACAGCCATAATCGGACCGCGGGTTACAACCTGCATTCCCATTGTGATAAGAATCTGCAGCTGAGTTAAATCATTGGTTGTCCGTGTCAGCAGGCTGGGGATAGAAAATTTCTTAATTTCAGCATCCGAATAATCCATCACCTGATTAAAAATGTCAGCCCGCAAACGGGTAGTGAAACTGGCTGCTGTCCGTGCTGCCAAAAAGCCAACAACTACTGCACTCATAAAACTGGAAAACGACAAGATAAGCATCTTGGAGCCTGGCCCCATGATATCAGCAGCAGTCGTTCCTTCAGTCTGCAGCAAAGTGGTAATTTCCGACATATAAGACGGCGTTTTTAAATCCATCCAAACAGCCAGACAAATGAATACTGTGCTAAGGAAGATCATCCCCCATTCCTTAGCATTCAAGCGCTTAAAAATTTTTAACATCTCCTATATTCTCCATAAAACAAGATACAAAGGCCGTTAAGAACGCAAAGAGAAAATAGGCGTCCAACCGCTGAGTCACTAAAGACTCAAGGGAGGGCGGTCTTTTTCTCACAGCGTTTAGGCCGTGTTCAATTCACAAGATACAAAGGCCGTATAAAAATCCGTAGGAAAATGGCGGTAAGTCCGAAATCTGTGATTTCGCAGACGCACCCCTGCCAAGATGACTAGAAGGGTGCGGTCGTCTGTCAAGACGGCAAAGCCTTCAGTCAGCTACGGCTAGGGTCATTTAACAAGATGCTTGCATCACGATGACAGCCATCTTTTTCACTAGGATTTTAGGCCGTGTTCGATTCACAAGATACAAAGGCCGCTCAAAAGTCCATCCGAGGGTAACACTAGTTCTACTGCGGCTTGTAAACCGTACAAACAGTGATTTTAAAAAGGGGCACTGTCCCGCTCGCAGGCACCTGCAGCTGTTCTATCATCCTGAGGCTTGAGCAGCTGTTCTTCAGTTTGCGCTGCTTCTAATTTATAAGAATCGATATTGGTTTGCAGCTGCTGGCTGACTTTTTTGAGGATTTGTAAATCAGCACAAGTGATATCCTTGAATAAGTATTCCCGCATATCCTGATGAAACTGCTGTAAAAGCGGCAGTTTGAGGCGCCCAGCATCTGTTAATACGATACGTTTCCGCCGTTTATCAGTCTGGGACAGAGCCGTTGTGATAAAACCGTTTTTTTCCATTCGTTTAATCAGATTGCTGCTGACCGATTTAGAAATTTTTAAAAACTGTTCAATGTCTTTGATAAAAATTTCATCACTCTGATGCTTATCCAAATAGAGCAAAACATGCCCTTGAGGACCGGCTAAATGTTCGATGCCGTTTTTTTTAGCCAGATCATCAGCCAGCTGTTCTATCTGATTTACCAGCAGTTTAAGATTAGATATTGCCTGAACCATCTTACCCCTTCCAACATATAGTTATCATGAGAACTATTATATTTTTCAAGGCGAAAATTGTCAAGAAAAAAACTTTCAATTCTGCTACCTAACACTGTTTTTTTCTATAAGGATAATGCTTTTTAATCATAAGCACCCGTCAAACGGGTGGTTTATTTGTCACGCGCCTTACAGAGTGTAACGAACTTAAAGCCGCATAAAATGAATGAAAGCGGGACAAAAATTGGTAAATTGAATAAAATGACGATTTCGATTTTACCGTCCTGCCTCCGTACAGTTGATTAGGGAGATCGCTATTCCTTTCGCAACAAGGGATAAGAATTTCCAATCAACCACTTCGTCAAAACCATATCTTTAAAAAAGCAAAATGAGGCAGGACTTTTGTCTCTGCCTCATTGAATCTATATGTTAAGAAAAAGCGGTGACTGCTTAAAAGAAATTTAGAGAACTTAGACCACACCTTGAGCAGACATCGCTTCTGCCACTTTAAGAAAGCCTGCAATATTGGCACCTAAGACAAGGTTGCCCTCTTCACCAAATTCTTTGGCTGCTGCTGCTGAATTAGCATAAATATCTTTCATAATCTGATAAAGTTTACTGTCAACTTCTTCGAAAGTCCAAGGAGTTCTCTGGCTGTTTTGCGCCATTTCCAATGCTGAGACAGCCACACCGCCAGCATTGGCTGCTTTAGCTGGGCCAAAGGATACACCTGCTTCATGGAAAATTTCAATAGCTTCCAAAGTCGATGGCATATTAGCACCTTCTGTTACTGCAATAACACCATTTGCGACTAAATCCTTAGCATCTGCCGCGTTTAACTCATTTTGAGTTGCGCATGGGAAGACTAAGTCAGCCTTAATCGTCCAGATAGAGTCGCCTCCGGCAGGAGTAAAGACAGCATGCGGATGATGTTCAGTATATTTCACAATACGCGCACGCTCAACTTCTTTCAGTTGCTTAAGAGTTTCAAGATTAATACCGTCTTTATCATACACATAGCCTGAGGAGTCTGAAACAGCCACAACTTTTGCCCCCAGAGCATGCAGTTTTTCTGTCGCATAGATGGCAACATTGCCTGAACCTGAAACAATAGCTGTCTTCCCAGCAAAGCCTTCGCCGCGCGCTTTAAGCATTTGCTCAGCAAAATAAACAGCTCCGTAGCCAGTAGCTTCTGTACGGGCAAGCGAACCACCGTAAGTCAAGCCTTTACCTGTAAGCACACCATTCTTGTAGCCATTCAGACGTTTGTACTGCCCGAACATATAACCAATCTCACGTCCGCCAACACCAATATCACCAGCAGGCACATCCGTATCAGGACCGATGTATTTCTGCAGTTCAGTCATAAAGCTTTGTGTAAAGCGCATAACTTCATTATCTGATTTTCCTTTAGGATCGAAATTAGATCCTCCTTTCCCACCGCCAATAGGAAGGCCAGTCAGTGAGTTTTTAAAAATCTGTTCAAAACCAAGAAACTTAATGATTGACTGATTGACAGATGGATGGAAACGCAATCCACCTTTATAAGGGCCAATCGCCGATGAAAATTGAACGCGATAACCGCGATTAACCCGAACCTGTCCTTGGTCATCTACCCAAGGCACTCGAAAAGAGAGTACGCGTTCCGGCTCTACTAAACGCTCAAGAATATTTTCTTCAATATATTGGGGGTATTTATCAAAAACTGGCACCAGTGAATCAAAAACTTCTTCTACCGCCTGTAAAAATTCTGCTTCATGGCTGTTCTGCGCTTTCACTTTTTCAAAAACACCTGCAACATATTCTTTACCTCTTGTCATATCATTTCCTCCGAAATCTGAGATTAATAATTTTTACTATGTAAAATAGTATAAATTTTCTGAATATTTTTGTCAAGTCTTTTTCTGCTTTTTTTGAAAAAAGGTGTTTTTCATGTTATAAAACATAACATAACTCTCTCGCCTGAATTTCTCAGAAAAAGAACAATTTATAACCAACACCTGCTGGCTGCAAAAAGACAGACTTTTTGACTTTTATGGCTCATATAGCTATAATACAATTAGTATGATGTTCATTTATTAAGCTTAAAGCGCAAAAGAGAGACACTCTTAATATTTGCTTCAACCTTAGACAGCCGTAAACGGTCTGACAAGAAGGCATCTGCAAAATCAAAGATTTCAGACTTACCATCAGCCATAGACGTCTGAAGGCTTTGCCGTCTTAATGGAATTGAACACGGCCTTTATATCTTATTTAAGGAGTTATTATATATATGAAATGGTTTCCACTAATCGCAGGGATTTTTGCAATACTGACAGGTTTTTATCTTTTTGCCAATCCATTGATTACAGTAGCGAGTCTGGGCTGGTTTCTAGCCTTGATAGTTTTTGTATCCGGGGTGACAAATTTGATGCGTTACTTTTCTGGCGGCAGAGACACCAGGTCCTTTTGGGATTTGCTGCAGAGTATTCTTTCTATCGCTTTTGGAATCGTTTTATTAAGCAGCTCTGCTTTCTCTCTTTCAGGTGCAGTTATCACTATCTTAGCTTATTGGGTTCTTTTAAGCGGTATCTTTCGTCTGGCTGCCGGAATTCAGCTGCGCAGAGCTGGAGCATTAGGCAGCAGCCCTTTGTTGTTTTCCGCAGCTCTCACAATTATTCTGGGACTTATCCTTCTGGGTCAGCCTATTTTGACAGCTGCGCTTATCGGCAGATTCATTGCCGTTCTATTTATGGGAATCGGCATACAGGCTATCTATACTTTTATTAATATGCGATAATTTTTTAGAAAGAGAGTGGGCAAAAATCGGTAAATTGTCATAAAATGATTTCGATTTTGTTGCCCCACCTCCGCACAGTTGGATGAGGTCTTAAAAAGTAAAACGAGGCAGGACTTTTGTCCCAGCCTCCACATCTTAGAAAACCCTGGTTTTTCAAAAAACCAGGGCTTTTTTCTATGGTATCAGGTTTAAAGGTATAAAAAACTGGCGACGGCTACCATGATTGGGATGGACACAAGAGATAGGACAGTTGTTAAAAGCACCAAGCGTGAGCCGTATTCATAATCACCACCATAAACCTGACTGAGCAGAGCTGTATTCATCGCCGCCGGTGAAATAACAGCTATTGTCAAAGCGAGTTTAACGGCTGACAGGCTGAACGGCAAAAGCCAAATAATCAAAATACTGATAAAGGAAGTCATAAACAGACGTAAAAAAGCTGTGTAATACGCTGCTGGATAAAGAAAAATATCTTTAAAAGCAGTTTTGTAAAAATAGGACCCCAGCACTAAAGTGGACAGGGGGGTATTCAGCTGAGCAAACGTATCAATAGCATCGGTTAAAACGACCGGCAATTTAAATGGCAAAAGAAAAAGGAGTATGCCGATGACCGTTGCTATCATAGCCGGATTAATAAAAACACCGCGTAAATTAATAACTGATTTATCCTGTGAAATCAGATAAATACCATAGGTCCACTGCATAATCTGATTAGCTACAACAAAACCTGAAATAAAGAAAACTGCTTCCTTTCCGCCAACTGCTAAAGCGAGGGGGGTTCCCATAAAACCAACATTGGCAAAAAGAATAGCGTATTTATCGGTGTTCCTGTTTTTAGGCAGAAACAAGGGCATTAAAATAATTCGGATAACGATAAGCAAAAAAGCGGAAGCGATAACAGCAAGCAGCAAAATCAACTTTTCCCAAGAAAATTCCTGACTGATAAAAGATGAGATGAAAAGACTGGGCGCAACAAACCTAGTCAATAATTTTGACAGCTCCAAAGTGATTTCTTTAGTAAAAATTCGCCGGTAGGCTAAAAAAAGCCCTGCCCCCATAAGCAAAAACAAAACAAGCAGTTTTTCAAATATCAAAGCAGCAATTGTCATAGTATTCCCCCTACTGCCTCTATTATAACACAACATCAAAAGCAGCCTCCTCAGTTTTTTCTGAGAGAGGCTGCTTTTGATTAAAATTCACTGAACAGTCTTATGCTTGAGTTTTTGCAAACTGGCTCATATACAATTCATGGTAAAAACCTTGAGCAGCAAGTAGACTTTCATGGTTGCCCTGTTCAACAATTTGGCCGTCTTTAAGCACCAGAATTTTATCCGCTTCCTGAATAGTTGAAAGACGGTGGGCAATAACAAAGCTGGTACGGCCTTCCATCAGTTTACTCATCGCTTTTTGAATCAGTAATTCTAAACGTGTATCTACTGATGAAGTTGCTTCATCTAAAATCAAAATTTTGGGATCGGCCAAGAGAGCACGGGCAATTGTCAAAAGCTGTTTTTGCCCAAGGGAAACATTGTTTGATTCCTGATTCATCTCCATGTTATAGCCGCCCGGCAAGGTCCGGATAAAATGATCAACATTGGCTGCTTTTGCTGCAGCGACAATTTCCTCATCTGTAGCCTGAAGCTGGCCAAAGCGAAGGTTGTCTTTAATCGAAGCCTCATAGAGCCAAGCATCCTGAAGTACCATACCAAACTGTCTGCGATAGTCCTGACGGGAAAGATGACGGATGTCATGTCCGTCTACTGTGATTGCGCCTTCGTTGACATCATAAAAACGCATTAGCAGATTAATCAGTGTCGTCTTTCCTGCACCGGTCGGACCGACAATGGCTACCATTTCACCTGACTGAACATCCAAGTTAAAGTTGCGGATTAAAGGTTTATCTGCAGTATATTGAAAAGAAACATTATGAAAACTAACTCTTCCAGTCAGATCATGGCTAAGGGTCTCTGTTACCTTGTTAACCTCGTTATCCTCATCCAAAACTTCAAAAATTCTCTCCAACGATGATTTAGCGCTCTGAAGTACTCCTGCCAGCTGTGTAATTGTCTGGATAGGCTGGCTGATTTGCCAAGTGTATTGAACAAAAGCCTGCATATTTCCAATTGTCAGCGTTCCAGATAGTACTTGAAGACCGCCGATGAAGGCAATAATCAAATAGGCCATATCCGAGATAGCATGCAAAACAGGCATCATAATCCCTGAGATAAAGCTGGCCTTAAATCCAACATCCCGAAGATTCTCGGTAATTTCTCGAAATTCCTCAGCAGAAGCTTCTTCACGGCCGTAGAGCTTAATCACATTGAAACCAGTTAAATTTTCCTGTACAAAACCATTCATATCGCCCAGTGCATCAGCTTGCTTTTTAAAATAAGGCTGCGATTTCTGCAAAATAAAACGGGCACTGAAATAAGTTAGCGGCACACAGGCGATAACGATTAGTGCTAAGGTAAAGTTTAGGTACAAAACCATAGCTATGACTAAAATAATAGTTAAGAAGGCGTTGATGATCTGCAGAAAACTCTGCTGCAGAGCATTGGAGACCACTTCCACATCGCTGGTAAAACGTCCCAGCATATCACCGAATTGGTGCTTGTCAAAATAAGATACCGGAATCTTGTTAATTTTTTCGCTTAAGTCACGGCGCAAATCACGGATAGACCGCTGCACCGCATTAGTCATGAAATAATTGGAGCCATACGTTCCGACTTCATAGAAAAGGCCGCGGATAAAGTAAATGACCAGTATTCCAAAAATATAACCGGTATTGATTGCTGCACCGCTGATCCCTTTAGCCATATCTAAAAGGTTGGCTGTCAGTTCTGTGATAATAAGGCCTAAAATGACCGGCTCCAGAACATTCATAATGCTGCTCAAAACTTTTAAGAAAACAGCAAGAAAAAGTGAGCCTTTATAGTTTTTTAAATAAGTCCACAGACGTAAAAAAACACTTTCTTTATGCACAATGTCCTCCCTTTTTACATACTTGTATTGAGCTGCGAGCTGGCAATTTCCCGATAAATCTTATTGCTCTGCATCAGTTCCTCGTGTGTGCCGCGGCCGACAATTTCCCCTTCATCAAGAACGATAATTTGATCGGCATCCATAATTGTTCCGACACGCTGTGCCACAATAAGGACTGTACTCTGTCCTGTAACATCTCTCAGACGGGCACGCAGCTGCGCATCTGTCTTATAGTCCAAGGCTGAAAAAGAGTCATCAAAAATATATATTTCCGGCTCTTTGACAACGGCTCTTGCAATAGACAACCGCTGTTTCTGTCCGCCGGACAGATTGCTCCCTGCCTCTGCCAGGTGAGTCGCAAACCGTTCTTCACGGCTTTCGATAAACTCTTTAGCCTGAGCTATATCGGCCGCATTATCCAATTCTTCCAGTGTTGCACTTTCTTTACCGTACTTCAGGTTTTCTTCAATCGTTCCGGTAAATAAAAGCGCCCTTTGCGGAATAAAACCGATTTTTTGCCGCAAAGCTTTCAAATTGTAATCTCGGACATCAACCCCGTCAACTAAAATTTTACCAAGGGTAACATCATAAAAACGCGGTATTAAATTAACCAAAGACGACTTCCCTGACCCTGTGCTTCCGATAAATGCAACAGTTTCACCAGGTTTAGCTTTGAAATTGATATTATGAAGTACAGGACTCTCTGTTTCGCCAGGATAAGCAAAGGTCACATTATGAAATTCCAAATAGCCCTTGGTCTCTGTTTCAGTAACGCCTCCTTCATTCGGATCGATGGAGATAGGCAGATTCATCGCCTCCTGAATCCTTTTGCTGGAAACAGCCATCCGCGGATACATGGTAAAAAGATTAGCAAACATCAAAAAGGAAAAAAGAGCATGGAAACTATATTCAATAAAAGCAACTAAATCACCGATTTTGAGAGTTCCCTGAGCTAACGGAGCAAGCGCAAACCAAACAATGACAACAATCATAGCAATAATTATCTGTACAAATAATGGCTCTGTTAAACCGGTCAGTTTGAAAAGCCGATTTGAAATGGTTTCATACTGTTCGTTTTTTGAAGCAAAACGTTGCTCCTGAAAATCTTCACGCGCGAAGGCCCGAATAACACGAAGCCCAGTCAAATTTTCTCTGACGTATTGGTTGATCTTATCCAATGTTTTTTGCTGTCTTTCAGAGAGCGGCCGCGTCTTAAAGGCAACATAGATGACAACCCAAATCAAAAAGGGAACCGCTACTGCTACAATCCAAGCTAAAGAAGGGCTGGTTACTAAAATCATAATAACACTTGAAATCATCATTAAAGGTGTCATCAGTCCCATGCGGAGAGACATCTCTGCAAACTGCATCAAAACAAAAGCATCACTAGTCATTCGGGTAACTAGAGAAGAGACACCGATTTTTTCATATTCATGGTGAGAATACTCCTGCAGCTTATCATACATATCATTGCGCATATCGCGAATCATGGTAGTCGTCAGCCGCCCTGCTGAATAAGCTATTGTAATTCGTCCGACAACACCTAAAACCACAATGACAAACATGACGCCGGCCCAAAAATAGATAGCAGAGCGATTGCCTGCAGTAATTCCTTGATTAATCATCTGCGCCAAAGCTGTCGGCAGTCCCAGATTGACCACAACAAATAAGAGGGCACCAAAAAAATCCGCAATTAACCACTTAGGATAATTTTTCAAATAAGACCAAATATAATTCATCTCTTCCTTTCTCCACACTATGATAAGATACAAAGGCCGTATAAAAATCCGTATGAAAATAGGGTCTGACAAGTGATGCTTGCATCACGCTGGCAGGCATACTCACAGAGCAGCCACACTCGTACGTTAGCTTGCGCTTCCTACGATTGCGTCTCTTTTTCAATAGGATTTTAGGCCGTGTTCAGTTCATTAAGATACAAAGACCATGAAAAGCTGCGGTCGTCATTCGCTTATCTTTTCGTACGAATGGAGCTCTTTGCCTACAGTTCTAAATCCATATTAAATGTTTTTATCATCCAGATATCCATTGCTGAATGTCCGTTTTCATTTTCCAGAGGAGCATCCAAATGTTTAAAGCCATACTTTTTATAAACACTGACAGCTTGTGGTAAGAGACTGGTTGTCTCTAGATAGATCTGCTGATAGCCTTTACTTTGGGCTTCTTTCAGAATTTTATCCATGAGTAAAGTTGAAAGACCTCTTCCGCGGCACTCCTTCTTAACATAGAGTTTCTGAAGTTCAGCCACAGCTGATGATATGGGAGCAAAGCCGCCGGAAGCAATAATCTCTCCGCCATCTTCTATAACAAAATAAGCAGCCTTATCATACTCGTTGTAGTAAGCTGTCAAATCATCTAACTGGGGATCATAATAAGCTGTCCCTTTTTTATCCAAGGAAAACTCTGTCAGGATCTGCCTTATTAAATGGGCAACTGCCCGATTGTCTTTTTTTTGGATTTCTCTAAGAATCATTTTCTACTCCGCTGTAAAACGCTTATTCTTGCTTGTCACTGAGATAATCATAGCGCTCATATTTTTGCAGCAACTCATCATTTTTTTCATCAAGCTGAGTCTGCAATACAGCCAGCTGTTCATAATCACTGGCGTTAGTCTGCATAGCAGCTGTAATTTCTTCAATATCAGCTTCAAGCTGACTGATATCAGTTTCAATAGTATCCCATTCCAACTGCTCAAAATAAGACAAGCGCTTTTTCTTTGGCTTTTCTTTCACAGGAGGCAGCTGAGATTTCTCTTGCGAATGAGTAGCTTCCTTTATTCTCTCTGCCTTGGTTTCGGATAAATAATCACTATAATTTCCAAAAAACTGGTGAATCTCTCCGTTTTTAAAGGCGAGGATTTTATTGGTTACCTTATCCAAAAAATAGCGGTCATGGCTAACCACAATAACCGGACCGGAAAAATACTGCAGAAAGCGCTCTAATACCGATAAAGTCGCTATATCCAAGTCATTAGTCGGCTCATCAAGCAACAAAAGATTAGGCTGTTCAAGCAGAATTTGTAAAAGGTAGAGCCGCTTCTTCTCACCGCCTGACAGCTTAGCAATAAGCTTACCGTGGCTGGCTGGCGGAAAAAGAAACTGTTCCAAAAGTTCAGCAACGCTGAAGAGACCATCGGCAGTTCTGACGGTTTCGGCCTTTTCCTGCAGATAGGTGATAACCCGCTTATTTTCATCCATTCCTCTAATCTGCTGAGAAAAATAACCAACACGGACTGTTTCGCCAATGTCAACTTCTCCTTGGCTTGCCTGCAAATCACCGCTGATCAGATTAAGAAGACTGGTTTTACCAACACCATTAGCCCCCACAATACCAATGCGGTCTTTATTTTGAACAAGCAAATTAAAATGACTGAACAGACTTTTCCCTCCGTAAGTCAGAGACACATCTGTAAACTGGAGTACTTTTTTGCCTATTCGGGCACTTTCAAACTGTATTTCAAGCTGATTTTGTGACTGCGTTTTCTTCAGTTCTTTTTCCAGAGTTTTAAAGCGTTTAATTCTAGCTTCTTGCTTTGTGGCACTGGCCTGGGGCTGAGTGCGCATCCAGCTCAGTTCTTGCTTGTAGAGCTGTTTTTGTTTATGTAACTGTGCTGCTTGACGCTCATTTTCTGCAGTTTTTAAACGAAGATAGTCCTGATAATTACCCTGATATTCTGTCAATTTTGCCTGATCTAATTCAAAAATACGCGTTGACAGTTTATCTAAGAAATACCGATCATGTGTAATAAACAGCAAAGTTTTTTTTCGGCTTTTTAAAAAATCAGCCAACCAGGCAATCGTTTCAATATCCAAATGATTGGTTGGCTCATCTAATAAATACAAGTCCGCATCAGCTAAAAGAACCTGTGCCAGCTGAACCCGACGCCGCATCCCACCCGAAAGACTTCCTGTCTTTTGCTTAAGATTATGAATACCCAACCGAGACAAGATTGTCTTGACTTCATTTTCAATCGTCCAAGCGGACAAGGCATCCATCTCTGACATAATCCGGTCAAGACGGGACTGATCAGCTGCTGTATAATCGGCTACAAGCAATTCATATTCACGAATCAAAGCCATTTCCGGTAAATCCGCAGACAAAACGGTTTCTAGGACTGTCTTATCATCGGAAAACTCAGCTTCCTGAGTCAAATAAGCAATTTTATAGTTATTTTTCTTAGAAAAAGGTGCACGGTCACCAGCAAAACCATGGCTGCCTGATAAGACATCTAAAAGTGTGGTTTTTCCGCTTCCGTTAACACCGATGAGCCCTATGCGGTCCAGTTCGTGAATGATAAAAGAAATCCCTTCAAAAACAGTTTTGTCCCCCACTGACTGCGTCAGGTTTTCCACCAAAAAATCATTCATTTTTCCCCCCTCTCACCAAGATACAAAGGCCGTTAAAAGAGCAAAGCAAAAATAGAAGACTGGACGAAGAGCCGCTAGGCTCTAAGACAGGCTATACTCACAGAGCAGCCGCACTCGTCGGCTTGCGCTTCCTACGATTGCGTCTCTTTTTTTGCACAGCTCTTAGGCCGTGTTCAATTCCACCAAGATATAAAGGCCTTATAAAAAAACGTATGAAAATGACGGTAAGTCCGAAATCTTCGATTTCGCAGACGCACCTCTGCCAAGATGACTAGAAGGGTGCGGTCGGCTGTCAAGACGACAAAGCTTTCAGTCAGCTACGGCTGACGGTAAGTCCGAAATCTTCGATTTCGCAGACGCACCTCTGCCAAGATGACTAGAAGGGTGCGGTCGGCTGTCAAGACGACAAAGCCTTCAGTCAGCTACGGCTGACGGTAAGTCCGAAATCTTCGATTCGCAGACGCACCTCTGCCAGAACAACTAAAAGAATAATGCAAAACTTCAGCTTCTAAGTCTTTTTGTATTGTGCAGGATGCAGCAGCCTAGCAGCATTTAAAAGTTTTAAGTGCCTACAGAACCGTGCGAGGCGGGACAAAATCCTAGGCATATAGTCCCCTCTTCACTACTGATTTCCAATTTCAGACTGAAACGGCTGCAGAACAGCAGAAAGTAAAACGGTTCTTGTTTTAAGATTACTAAATAAAGTGACCTGCCACGCCCCTCAAGAAGAACTGTCAGACCGTGAACTGCGCAGATAAGCAAAGATTGCTGATTTGCTGTTTTCTAGCTGACCGGTAACAATGGCTGTTTCAATAGCATCAAGAACAGCTCCTAAATCCGGTCCGGACTTAAACCCTAGCTCTTTAATCAGCACTCCGCCGTTAACTGCCATTTCTTTTTTACTGCGAATAGGGAGTTTTTGATTGAGTGTTTCAATTTGAGTAAAAGCTACAGGCAGCCCCTGTGCTTCCCGCAGGTTTTCAACTATCAACAGCAGCTCTCTGCCGTATTGGTAAACCATTTTTTCATCCAGCTGGTTTTGCTCTCTCAGGCTATAAACAGCTAAAAGGTTAAGTACTGTCTTTTGGAAATGATTAGACACCTTCCAGAGCCGCAAAAAATGCTGGTTGTCTGCAAGATTGAGCACATATAAAAGAAAAGCCCAAGCCTGCTCACTGCTCGTAAAAACAAAAGAATCAGGTAAATCCTCAATTAACCGAAACAGCTCTGGTTCTTTGTTTTCTAAACCAGGTAAATAAGCAAAAGCACCGGAAACGATCAGCGCTTCGAGTCCATGTTTCCAGTATGGAGCCAAAAGCAATTTATCAAATTCTACAAAAGACCGTTCAACAGAAATTTTCTCAAGAAGGGAAGCACATGACGCCATTGCAGCGAATGTTGCCTTTTCAATTTGAAAATTAAAACTGGCTGCAAAGCGGAAGCCTCGCATTATTCTCAGGGCATCTTCTTTAAAACGTTCGTTTGGCTGCCCGACTGCTCTTAAAATTTGCTGTTTTAAGTCCGACAGACCAGTGAATTCATCAATAACATGTCCATCTTCATCTAAAGCCAAAGCATTTATTGTAAAATCTCGGCGCCGCAGATCTTCTGACAGGGATCGGACAAAAGAGACATTGCTCGGCCGCCTGTAATCCACATACGTATCTTCTGTTCTAAAGGTTGTAATCTCATACTCTCCCCCTTGATACAAGACCAGCACTGTCCCATGTTCAATACCGATATCGGCTGTTCGGGTGAAAATCTGTTTAATTTCCTGCGGGTAAGCATCAGTAGCAATATCCACATCATGAATCGGACGGTGCAGTAAAGCATCGCGGACACTGCCGCCGACAAAATAGGCCTGATAGCCGGCTTTTCTGATTTTTTTTAGGATTGGTAAAGCCTTCTGAAATTCAGAAGGCAAAGTTTTTAATCTCATAATAAGTGTTCCAAACCATAAACTAGCTGATTGCGTTTTACAACTTCTTTGATTCCCAGATTAACACCGCTCATAAAGGAACTTCGATCATATGAATCATGCCGTAAAGTCAGTCCTTCACCTGCTGCGCCAAAAATAACCTCTTGGTGAGCTACTAAGCCCGGCAGCCGCACACTGTGAATCCGAAAGCCGGCAAACTCTGCTCCCCGGGCGCCTGCCAACGTTTCACTTTCATCTGCTGCGCCTTGTTTTTTAGGCTGACGCACCTGATTGATCAACTCTGCAGTTTTGACTGCTGTTCCGCTGGGAGCATCCTTTTTCTTATCATGATGTAGCTCAATGATTTCAAGGTCAGGAAAATACTTAGATGCTTTGGCAGCAAACTCCATCAGTAAAATGGCACCGATCGCAAAATTAGGAGCTATCAGTCCGCCAATGTTTTTCTCAGCAGACAGAGCACTCAGTTCAGTGATTTGCTCCTGCGTAAAACCAGTTGTCCCAACCACGGGAGCAAAGCCGTTTTCAATGGCAAAACGCGTATTTTCATAGGCAACCTGCGGCGTCGTAAAATCCACCCATACATCCGCTGAAATTCCCTGCATGGATTCCTTATTTGTAAACACCGGAATGCCGTCAGCTTCCTTTTCTTCTGCAAAAGGATCAAGCAAAGCAGCCACTTGCAGCTCCTGGTCCTGTTTAACCATCTCAACTGCAGTTGAACCCATCCTGCCCTTAAAACCTGCAATAATAACATTAATTGTCATAGTACACTCCTTATAAAATCGGGGTAAACCCAAGGGCAACTGCTCCTCTTCCCAAGTGAGTCGCAATGACACCATTAAAAGCAATGATTTTCAGCTTTTTACTGTAGCCGGAATCCAGCAAAATCTGTTGTAAATAGTCTGCCTTTTCCTGCGCTTGAGCATGGATAATAAACGTTTCATAGTGCCCTTCTTCTGTCAGTTCGTGCAGCAATTCCACCAAGCGCCTGATTGCTTTCTTTTCTGTCCTGACTTTCTCGTAAACAACAATAGTGCCGGTCTCATCGAAATGAAGAATCGGTTTGATATTTAATAAGGTGCCAAGAACAGCTGTTCCATTGGACAGACGTCCGCCTTTGACCAGATGATTTAAATCATCCACCATGATAAAGGCTCTTGTTCCTTCAATCTGCCTATCCAGCTTTTCTAAAATTTGCGAAAACGTGAACCCAGCAGTCTGCCAATAAAAAATATTCTCTACCATACTGCCGAGCGGCCCGGAGGTGATTTTACTGTCAGGAAAAGCAATGGTTAAATTAGGATACTCTTCAACAAGAAACTGAATATTCTGCCAGAAACCGGAAATTCCGCCGGCCAAAAAAAGGCCGATGACATGCGTATAATCCTCACTGGCCAGCTGGCTCAGCAGCTCATCTAACTCTGCTAAACTGGGCTGACTGGTTTTAGGCAGCTCGCTGGCAGCTGCCATCTTGTCATAAAATTCAGAAAGTGTCAGATTTTGCCCTTCGACATAGGTGATCCCATCAATAGCAATTGGGATATTTAAAACATAAAGATGTTCCTGCCCTGTCAGCTCCTGCGATAAAACCGCTGTTGAATCTGTAATTACTGCTAGTTTCATTAGTTTTTAAACTCCAGATTAACTCCCGGCTGATCAAGAGCAATTTCGGTAACTTCATAAGTCAAACGCTGAACCATATCCAGCAGGGGAGCTGCCAAACCTTCGACCTCGGCCTGACTAAATTCACTTGGCTCATTGATAATTCGATTTTTAATATGATTCATTTGAGAAATGACCCCATTGATGACAAAATCGTCACGAACAACCATGAACTGCAGAACAGCCACAACAGCTGTCTCCTTCTGCTTTTCATCCTTGTTTACCAGTTGAAAAGTAACTTCAAAATCTGTTTTAGGAGTTCCATTATCTTTCTCCCATTCTAAATTGCGGGCATTGTAATGATATTGATTGACAAATTCCTTTTCACGTACAACTTTCATCCTTTTCTCCTAAATTGACAATAATATTTATTATAGCACAAAAACAATTCTAATTAAAGGCATTTTTCGCTGTTAACTGCGGTAAACGCTTCAAGAACATTACCTTTTCCAATCGTATTTTTGTAAAAACACAGTCTTCTTTTTGTCTGTTTTTAAAAATATAAATGTCTAAGCAGCACAACCTTAAGGCAGCAAGATACCGGATGGAAAACTGACTTACATATGACTCTGTAATAATCATAGAATGGATGTGCAAATGATTTACGGGTGTAAGTGTTGCTTGCACCTTGACTGGCCTTAGCATCTTATTAAATTAAACTTGATCTAAAATCCTAATAAAAATAGAAAAACCTTGATTTTTCAAAAAATCAAGGTTTCCGCTATTACATAATACTTAAATCTTTACTTCCCTTGTTTCGTCAAATGTTGAGGGCAGTCAGAATCTGTTGGACGATATTGACAGCTGTCAGACCGTTTTCAGCTAAAAGTTCCTCTGTATCATAGCGATCATGATAAACTTTAGCAATACCATAATTCTGTACCTTAAGATTCTTGCTGCCAAGATAGCTGGCAATCATCTGTCCGTAGCCTCCCTCAAGAATCCCATCCTCCAAAGCAACGACAAGTTTATGATCTGTCTCTAATGAGTCCAATAACTCTTTATCAAGGCCGGTAATGAATTTAGGGTTAACTAATGTTGCAGCAATCCCATGCTCTGCAGCCAGCTTCTCTGCAATTTCTTCTGCTAAGCTGTAGAAATTTCCCAGACCAAACAGAGCCACCTGTGAACCTTTTTGAGTGACTTGATTTTTATTAAGATGGGAATAGTCTGTTGTATCAGGCTCTCCGCTTTCTTTAAGAGGACCAACGGGAACACGGATAGCAACAGGATGATCTGTCTGCTCAATCGCCCAGTCCAGCATGGCCAAATGTTCTTCCTTATTCGTTGGTGCCAGATAAACAAAATTAGGGATATGTGCCAAAAATGGAATATCAAAAAAGCCTAAGTGACTTTCATCATTCATACCGTAAACAGAAGCCAGGTACACCAAAACAGTACCTGCCTGATTGTTCAGTGCCATATCATGCGACAGCTGATCATAAGTCCGCTGAAGAAAGGTTGAGTAAACCGCCCAAATTGGTTTAGCGCCATTTTGGGCTAAACCGGTTGCCATTGTCGCGGCCTGTTCTTCAGCTATTCCTACATCAACGAACTGTTCTCCTACTGTTCGACGCTGTTCCGGATTAAAAAGCAACATTGGCGTACCAGCATTGAGCGCTACAACGGTAGGATCTTGCTTGATCTTATCCATTATAAAATCAGTCGTGATGCTGCTGTAGCTTGCTCTGCTGCCTGCAGAAGAACTGTACTCTCCTGTTTCAAGACTGAAGGGGCCGCCGGCATGAAAAGCTTCCCGATTGATTTCTGCAGGCCGAAAACCTTTTCCTTTCACCGTATGGATATGGAGCAGAACCGGATGATCACTGTCTTTAACTTCTTGAAAAAGTGCAATCAAGCTGTCTAAATCATTGCCCTCCTCCAAATAATAATAATCATACCCCAGCGCTTTAAAGAAATTATCCTGAGTTTTTCCCTTACTTTGGCGGAGGGAATGCAGGGCAGTATAAATGCCTCCTTTGGGATTAGGTGCAATTGATTGTTCATTATCGTTGACAATCACAATCGTATTGCGCTTGGCAGTCGCAATAGCATTGAGTCCTTCATAGGCTAAACCACCCGACAGCGACCCATCACCGATAAGTGCTACAACATTATAGCTGTCTTTCTTCAAATCTCTGGCTTTAGCAACACCGCTTGCCAAGGATAAGGAAGTTGAAGTATGCCCCACAGTGAATAAATCATGTTCACTTTCTTTAGGATTCGTATAGCCTGAGACATCATCATAATGTTGGGAATCGGTAAAGGCCTGACGGCGTCCTGTCAGCATTTTATGGATATAAGACTGATGCGAAACATCAAAAATCAATTTGTCAGTCGGTGAATTAAAAACGTAATGCAGAGCAACTGTCATTTCAACAACCCCCAAATTGGGACCGTTATGACCGCCATGCTGACTGACCTTAGTCAGCAAAACACTGCGCACTTCGTCGGTTAGTTGGTGCAATTCTGCTGCAGACAGTCCTTTAAGGTCTGCAGGAGACTGAATCTTCTCTAAAACCATGTAGCCAACACACTCCTTTTTATTTTTATTATCTATATTTTATACCTTAAAGCATACTTTAAGTCAAGGTTTTTTGAATCGAAAGTTTGGCTTATTAACTATTGCAGCCAGCTATATGACTACGCTTCTCCTTCCCAACCTCCGCGAGTATCTACTCCTGACGCTGCGGCTAGTTCTTCTAACGCATCAAGCTCTGCAGCGGTTAAGGACAGTTCAGAGGCTTTGAGAGCATCCTGAACCTGTTCAACTTTGGTAACACCTAGAATCGGCCGAGTACCGCGGCCAATAGCCCAAGCAGTAGCAATTTGAGCAGGGGTGACCTGATAATCATCTGCTAATGCCCGCAGTTTAGCAAGCAGATCTTTAAGCGATGGAAAAAGCGGATTGTAGGTTTTTCCACGGTTAGAATCAGCCGGCAATAAATGATCTTCATCATATTTCCCTGATAAAGCACCTTGCTCTAAAACCATATAAGCAAAAAAATCAATCGCATTTTCTTTACAATAATCAAGCAAACCATCTGTCAATGAGTTGCGGTAAAGTAAACTGAAATGGTTTTGTACAGCTGCCAGTTTGATACCTGACGGCGCTAAAATTTCCTGAACACGCTTAACTTGTTCCAAACTATGGTTAGAAACACCGATACGTCTAACTCGGCCAGATTTCACCAAATTTGCAAGATAAGGGGTCCAGCGTTCAACATCAGCTGCATTATGAATCCAGTAAATATCGATGTAATCTGTTCCCAGACGCTTTAAACTGCCAGTCAGCATCGCTTCTACTGGATCAGGTGCCGTATCATCCTGCATGCCTGGAGTAAATTTATCAGAAATGACAAGCTGACTGCGATCATAATCCGCAGCCAATTCTCCTAAAATACGTTCCGATTCCCCATTTGCATATGCATAGGCCGTATCAAAAACATTGAGTCCAGACGAAAGAGCTTCAGCAAAAACTGATTTTAAATCTTCAGTATCTAATTCATTTCCAAAAACGACATTGCCGCCAGCAAAACCGCCGACACCCCACGACCAAGTTCCCAAAGCTATCTGTGCTTCCTTTTTATGTTCAGTTGCCATTATAACCTCTCCTTTTATTTACTTTCCTTTGAATGCTGCTATATTCTCAGCAATAATATTAGCCTGAAACTCACGAACGCTATAATCTGCTTTATCAGGCGCATAAACATCCTGACTGATAATAGCATTCAGACTATCGCGATCAGCTGCCTGAGCGATAATAAGTCCAGCCATATCCTGATCAGTATAAGGACCGACTGCCAAGAAATTCCCCTCATCAGCATATTTCTTAAACCAGGCACGATGTCCCTGCAAAAGCTCATCCGCCTGTTCAGGCGGAATGCGATCCGTTTTTAGTTGAATATCAATCAAATACATACAAACTCCTTTTATTAAGATACAAAGGCCGCGAAAAGCTCACAGCAAAAATCAGAGACTACCTGTCTTATAAGCAAGTATCAGTCTGATCATCTATTCGTAATCTCCTAAGGTAATTAAATTGTCCTCAAGAAGATAAGCTGCATAATCTTGAGCCGCCTGAGATAGCTCTTCATCTGATAACTGCATGCCATCCACAGAAAAGGGCCGCTTATAAATTGTACCGATCAAATGGCTTGTTGCTTGAAACGGACGAAGTAATTCTGTAACAGTATATTTTGCTGAACCCGTGTGGCTGTAATCAGCCAGCGTTGCGCCTGGTGTAATGGCAATAACCAGCTCTTTACCATGCAGGGCATTTCCGGAACTTCCGTAAGCCCAGCCGTACTGTAAAACTTGATTTTCCCATTCCTTAACCAAAGACGGAGCTCCATACCAATACATGGGAAACTGTAAAACAATTCGATCTGTTTTTTCTAATACTGCCTGCTCTGCTGCAACATCAATTTTTCCATCGGGATATAAATCATATAAATAACGTACTGGAATAATTTTTTCTACTGTTTCCGCTAAAGTCCGGTTGACTCTGGACTCTCTGCGATGAGGATGGAATAGAAAGACAGTTGTTTGCATACGATCATCTCCTTTTATTAAGATACAAAGGCCGCGAAAAGCTCACAGCAAAAATAGGATAACTAACGAAGAAACTTCAGTTTCTGGGAAGTTCTATACTCACAGAACACTCACACTCGAGCGTCTCTTAAAGCTTCCTACGATTGTGCCTCTTTTTTGCAAAGAGCTTAGCCGTGTTTCATTCAACAAGATATAAAAGCCATGAAAAATCCCTATGAAATGACGGTAAGCCCGAAATCTTTGATTTCGTCTGCGCACCTCTGCCAAGACGACTAGAAAGGGTGCGGGCGGCTGTCAAGACGGCAAAGCCTTCAGATGGCTACGGCTGACGGTAAGTCCGAAATCTTCGATTTCGCAGACGCACCTCTGCCAGGACGGCTAGAAGGGTGCGGGCGGCTGTGAAGACAGCAAAGCCTTCAGACGGCTACGGCGGGCGGTAAATCAGGAAGTCAGACAGGACCTTGACTATAAGATTCCCACACTTTTCCGATTTAACAATTTCAGTATAGCACTTATAGTTGACTATAAGTCAAATACTTTATCCTTATACCAGCCCATAAGAAAAAGGCATAGCAGCCTAATTAACAGGGCTAAGCCTTTTTAAATTAAAACGGACAAAAAGTATCATGATCAGCATTGTTGTCAAAAAAGCAATCATGACCAAAACATGGGCAGAATTAAGGAAAAACAGACTGACAACAAAACCGCAGACAAGCAAGCCAAAATTGCTCAGATAAAAAGAACGATTGAAGCGGTGTGTTTTTTTATTGTAAGCACCGTGCAGAAAAAGTGCTCCTAAAAGTAAAAGAATCCCTAAATAGAGCATGAGCAGGGCAAAACCGCTATCAGCCTCCTGATTGCCTAAAAAGCCAAGTGACACTGTTACAAGACTGAGACCGAATAAAATAGGATAATGATAATAAATCGCCCCATTGCCTGAAACACCGGATGTATTAACATCAATCAAATGATCTATTTCTACGATATAAATCATGAAAAGATTGGTTACAATCAGAAAAATCAAAAAAGAATCGAGAGAAAGCCGTCCTCTTGTAAAATAAGGAGCAATCCCAATAAGCATTTCTCCAAAAGTAATAATCACCAGAAGGGACAGACGTTCAATCAGGTGAGGAAAACTTAAAGGAGTCACTCCTTCATGCATCATCCGTTTAGTAGGAGCGGTTAAAATACTAGGCAAAAGCCAAGTAAAAATAATACCGGCAGCTGCTACCAGCAAACCAATTTGATACGGAAGCCATACCGCTAAAAATAAAACAGCAGAACGAATGCCTAAAATATAGAAAAACTGACGAATGAACTGTTTATCAGCTTGATTATCTGTTTTAAAATATTCAGCAACATACTGTAACAACAAAATAAAAGAGATAAAGGCAACCGGCAGTATAAATAGAGTGAAATCTGATGACCAATCTTCTGTAACAGCTGTTGAAGAAATTAAAAGGCAGATCATTTGAGCAAACATAAACAGAATATTGGTCAGAGAATTGCTGCCGAAACGATTGGTAAAAACAGTCTGAACCATCCATGAATTAATAAAAATAATTAAACCGATAAAAAAAGTAAAGAAGGCATAAGGTTCCACAATTCCATGATGAACATGATGAATAAGTGATGTCACCTGACTGATGGCATAAACATAAACTAAATCATAAAAAAGTTCTGTCAACTCTACTTTTTTATGCTGAACAACCGACATTATCTCTCCTCTCACAAGATACAAAGGCCGTTAAAAACGCAAAAAGAAAATAGGGGACTGGCTGACGAATCATCAGATTCTAAGTCAGGCCATCTTTTTCTCGCAGCGTTTAGGCCGTGTTCAATTCCATCAAGATACAAAGGCCGTTAAAAACGCAAAAGGAAAATAGGGGGTAAACTAGAAATCTTCGATTTCGCAGACGCACCCCTGCCATGACGGCTAGGGAACGAAACAGAACCACAGACCTAAACGAACGCCCCCACAAAGGCCTAGCAGACATTTTAAAGCTTTGAAAAAGCTACTAAAATCTACTAGGCTACTGCACATAACACTGACAAAATTAAGGGGGAATTTTTAAATCAGCCTCCAGCAGTATTCTCACATCTTAGCGGACATCATCGTTTTCACTAGGATTTTAGGGCATGGTATATCAATGACCTGGAATTTGCAGTAAGAAACAGCTACTCCTGCTTTCATTCACGAGAACAGCTGTCAGCAGAAAATGCCGAACTAAAATATTCCACACCGCATCAGAACACTACAAAAATAGGTCAAAAAACAAGCCGCCTTGGTTAACCAGTATATCTGCGGTCAACGTTAATAATTTTTTGGTTTGCACCATCTCTGCAGTCTGTTCAATATAAGTCTTAAAATGCTGAGTTTGGCGGTGTTTTTCATAGGCTGCATTATCAGCATAAATTTCGAAAAACCGCCAAGAAGCAGGATTGTCAGCAAGTGTTGCTGCATACATAGCTAAAACACCTGTTTCCTTTTCCATTGCTGCTGCCATTTCTTTAACAACAATATCGCGAAAAGCCTGATTAGACTCAGTTTTAACATCAACCTCCGCTAATTTAACTGTTAAGCTGTCCTTCCCTTGAGCAGATATGGCTTCTGCTTTTTCCTTCAGCCACTGCGGGTGCAGCTGATAAACAAGACGATCAGTCAAATGCTCAGCAGCAAAGCTGGCGAAAGACTGGAAATGTTCAGAAGCAACATGTTTCTCATAAGCTTCAGTATTTTCGTAAATTTCAGCAATATAAAAAGTACTTGGCTCGTCAGGTGAGGAGGTGCTGTACATAGCCAGAGTCCCCGGCTCTTTTGCAATCGATGTTGTTAAATTATGTTGACCTATTTCTGAAAACTCTGTCAGTTTATCCGATGCTACTTTAAGCTTAAAAATTCTCATTAAAGGCGCTTTTTGTAAACGGTTGTCCATATTTGTTTTTCTCACTTTCTATATAGTTTATCTGCAAAATTGTGGTAAAGAATCGCTTCTTTATCTGACTGAGAAATCCCCATCTCCTCAATAGCTGCCAGTATTTCCTTACCAGCCCCAGCAGGCAGAATACCAAGAGGAGCGTCTGTCCCAAAGAAAACATGGCCGATTCCAAAATAAGCAGCGGCTAATTCTAACGCCTTGGTATTCCCCAACAAGGCTGTATCAACATAAAATTTAGAAAAATCATCTGCCAGATGAGCAGGCAGAATATGCGCAATGCGTCCAGCAAAATAAGGAATCATGGCCCCAGCATGATGGACAAGTATTTTTAGATTGGGAAACTCTTGGAAATACTCTGCTTGGACAATTTGCATCATGGCTTGAGACAGCTCGTATTCCCAAGAAAATACAATATTGTTATCAGGCTTACGCTCATCAAAAACTGGGTGCAGCCAAATTGTAAGTCCTAGCTGAGCGCATTTGGCAAAAATGGGTTTAAAAGCAGGATCCGCAACAGACTGACCTAAATGTCTGGTAAAAAGCTGAACACCTAAAATTTCCTCATGTTCCATGACAAAATCATCAATTATTTGCAGGCTCTCGTCAATATTATTTAGCGCCAGCATAGCAACAGCACCAGCAAACAAATCTGGATTTTCCTGTACCGTCTGCAGTAATTCTGTATTCGCTTTTCTCGTTAAAAGAGCAGCTGTTTTTCCAGACACATAGTCTTCCGGATTGATGTTGACATAAGAAATAACCTGACGTACACCTGCCGTTTTATGCTGTCGGCGCAGATTTATATCACCTAAAAGCGGGTTTTGAATAAAAGGCATTTTCTTAGGTAAATCCTGATCTAACATGAGCATTCTCTGATAAAATTCAGGCAAGAGGACATGAGCAAAAACATCAACCTTCTCCATTATTAAAAAACTCCTTCTGCTATTATCTGGCCCAGATAAGAAAGACACTGGCCGCAAAATATAAAATAAAATAAGAAAAATGTAAAGGCAGATTCCACTTTAAGTAAATACGGCGCCTTACATCATTAATTTTACCGCTGTTGATCAGCTCCTCGCTCTCTCCAAATCCCGTTAAACGGTGAGCCAGAAGCAGCAGAATCAGCGGTAAAACTGCTCCTAGACTTGCCGGCCAATGACCTGACTGCCAGTTTACCAATAAAGAGAGCAAAGCTGTGGCAAATTGACAAACTACACAAGCTCCATACCACTTAGGAATATGCTTTTCTCGCCTGAAAGGGCTGTAATAGTCCGAAAAGCCATCATCTTTTTTGGTTGTTAACAAATAATTAAAGTAGCTGCCGATAGTCAGACAGTAAGAAAGCATAAAACCTGCCATCATAGCTGTCAAGACAATCGTCAGATCATAAAAAAACATTGTGCTGCCCTCACTTAGTCTCAGTCTCCTTCTGACTGATCTGCAAAAATACGGTATTCTTCATAATAAGAATTCCCTTCAGCAATCTCTCCTGATTTATAAAGAGCAATTTTATGCTCTAAGCGGTCAATTGACCGCTGTAAATTTTGTTTTTTCTTATACAGGAGTTCCAGTTGCTGCCGGAGCAAGGTCTCCCGTGCATCAAGGGTCCCTTCGCCCTGCCGCAGTAAATTAGCATATTCAAGCAGGCGCTCGATTGAAATATCAGAATGACGCAGACAGATAATCATCTCCAGCCATTTCAGCAAATCTTCCGTAAAATACCGATTGCCATTGCTTTGTCTGGGAATTCGGGGCAGAAGCCCGATTCGTTCATAATAGCGCAACGTATTAGCATTTATATTATATTTTTGACTAACTTCTGTAATAGTATAAGTCTTCTCCACCAGCACACTCACCTTCAACAAGATACAAAGGCCGTTAAGAAATCCGTATGAAAATAGGGAAGGACAAGCGGTGGCCTACACCGCGACAGACTTCATCTTTTTCACTAGGATTTTAGGCCGTGTTCAATCCACCAAGATACAAAGGACGTGAAAAACGCAAAGAGAAAATAGACGGTAAGCCAGAAATCTTTGATTTCGTTGGCGCACCTCTGCCAAGATGACTAGAAGGGTGCGGTCGGCAGTCAAGACGACAAAGCCTTCAGTCAGCTACGGCTGACGGTAAGACCGAAATCTTCGATTTCGTTGGCGCACCTCTGCCAAGATGACTAGCGCTGTTTAACAGTACGCCTACATCGCAACAGATTTCGTCTTTTCCGCCAGAACTTTAGCTTGTACATCCGTTTTCCACACAGTTTTATTATACTACTTATAGTAGACTATAAGTCAAGGCTTACTTGCTCAAAACCGATCATAAATAGTCAGGCCATAAGCTTCAATAATGTGATTCAATTTTTCTCCATAAGCCGTATCGGTAGCATAGGTACCGGTTAAAGCTGTAGTAGCTTCCTGATAAGAGTGCGCATAGGATCTTCTGACATTTCTGTAAATATCTTTTTGGAGAAGCTGTGCATAATCCTGCAGAGACTCTCTCTGACTGCCGTAAGAGCGGAAATCTGCATCAATCTGATACATATTACCTTTTCCGTCATCTTCTAAAGTAGGCATAGAGACAGATTGCCCCAGATAGTCACCTTTTATCCCAAAAAAATTAAAATTAGGCGCCTGACTGAGTGTAGACTGTCCGCTGTCAGATTCCAACACAGCCTGAGCAATCATAACTGAGGCATAGAGATCATTTGCTGCAGCAATTTCCTGAGCAGTTGGTCCGATAGTCCTGATAAAATCAAGAGTTGTTTGATCCTGAAGAAAAGTCTCCTCAGGTTGTTTTGCTTCTTCCTTCCCTTGATAAGCAGCAAAAATAAGTGCCAAAACAGAAAGAAGCAAAAGTAAAATAGTTAAGTTATTTTTTTGTTTTTTCTTTAATCTTATTTTTTTCATGCTATACTCGCTTTTGCCTGTAATATGTATTAGTATAACAAAAGTCTCTTAAAATACCAGCCGAAAACATAAGATACAAAGGCTGTGAAAAGCTCACAGCAAAAATAGGAAAACTGACGAAGAAACCTCAGTTTCTAGGAAGTTTTATGCTCACAGAGCAGCCGCATTCGTATCTCAGCTTGCGCTTTCTATAATTGCGTCTCTTTTTTACAAAGAACTTAGGCCGTGTTCAATTCCAACAAGAAACAAAGACCGGTTAAAGCTTTGAAAAAGCAACTAAAATGGCGCTAGGTTACTACATCTCGCACATAACACTGACAAAATTAAAGACTAGTTTTTAAATCAACCTTCAGACGGCTACGGCTGACGGTAAGTTCGAAATTTTCGATTTCGCAGATGTACCTCTGCAAGGCGTTAGGGAGAGAGACAGAATCCCAGATTGCAAAGTTCCCCCTTGCTTTCTCGTCTCTAAGCTTGGACTAGGATAAGGTACTCCCGTAAGGCCTAATGATATTTTAGTCATTTTCCAAAATTTTAAAATTTCAGGGTGAGGATAAAAGTTCTCCTCCTTCTGTTTTTTCATGAAAACTGATGCTAAGAAAACCCGCCATAAGTAAAAAAGCCAAAGCCGGAGCAAAAACTCCTGACTTTGGCCATCGAATTTATCGCTGCTCAAAAATGCGAAACATCTTAGATATCACAGTCATTGGAAACGCAAATATTATTGAGCTTTTCTGAGAGCGCCGAAGAGAATACCTGAGACCACTGCTCCCACCAATACAAAGAGAATGTACAGGAGAGGATTGGAGGTCAGAGCGATAACAAAGATACCGCCGTGCGGAGCCATAAGCTTGATTCCTGCATATCCAACAAGAGCGCCCGCTAAGGCTGAACCGGCCATAAAGCTTGGAATAGCACGGCCCGGATCCGCCGCTGCAAATGGAATAGCCCCCTCTGTGATGAAAGACAGTCCCATAATGATATTAGTTAAACCGGAATTCCGCTCTTCTTCCGTAAATTTGTTTTTGAAAAGAAGTGTAGCGACAAAAATTGCCAATGGCGGCACCATACCTCCAGCCATTACAGCAGCCATTACAACTGAACCGCCGTCTGCAATAGATGCAGCCAATGTTCCTGTACCAAAGACATAAGCCGCCTTGTTGAAAGGACCGCCCATATCAATAGCCATCATACCGCCAAGAACCAATCCCATCAGTACTGCTGAACTACCTGAAAGGCTTTCCAGGAAGTTATTCAAAGCTGTATTAATTGCGGCCATCGGGATATTGACAGCCAGCATCAGAAATCCGGTCACAAATACGCCCAGCAACGGATAAAGCAAGATCGACTTGATACCTTCAAGCGAACGAGGCAGGCCGGCAAGGAGCTTTTTGAGGAGCAGAATCACACCGCCGGCAAGGAAACCGCCGACAAGAGCTCCAAGAAAACCAGAAGGGATAGCATCCGGAACATCGTTTACAGCAGCTGCAAATGGGACCTTGCCCCAAGCAAGACCGGATGAAGCAATAGCTCCGGCAACAAAACCGGCAACTAGCCCTGGTTTCTCAGCAATTGAATAGGCAATGTAACCAGCAAGAACCGGCAACATAAAGTTAAAAGCAACATCCCCGACACTCTTAAACAAAGCAGCGATTTCATTATAGGAACCAAGACTGCCCAGCTGGTCCTGCGGTACACCCAGCAGATTATCCAGAAGGAAGGCTAAGGCAATCATAATTCCGCCGCCGATTACAAACGGCAGCATCTGGGAAACACCGCTCATCAGGTGTTTATAGAAAGCACCGCCAAGGCTGTTTTTCTCTGTCTTGCTTTCAGGTGCAGCCGTCTCAGAAGCGGTATAGGTTTCTGCCTTTCCGTCAAGAACAAGATTAATCAATTCTTCTGACTTCTTAATCCCATCAGCAACAGGACGGGATATCAGAGGCTTTCCATTGAAACGTGACATTTCAACGGCTTTATCGGCAGCGACAATAACACCTTTAGCACGTTTAATTTCATCATCTGTCAGTTTATTGCCAATCCCTGAGGCGCCGTTCGTTTCCACGCGGACTTGAACCCCCATTTCCTGACCTTGTTTGATCAAGGCTTCTTCAGCCATATAGGTATGCGCAATACCTGTCGTACAAGCTGTCACAGCAACAATGAGAGGCTGGTCTTCTGAAGAGACTGATGCAGCAGCAGGCGCTGACGCTTGGCTGCCAGCCTCTGCTTCTGTTTCATCAAAAACAGCGATAACCTGTTCAGGACTTGTAACTTGGCGCAATTTGTCTGCAAAACCGTCTTTTAAAAGGTATTTTGACAGCTCAGCCAAGGCTGCTAAATGTGTGTCATTGGCTCCATCCGGAGCAGCAATCATAAAGAAAAGATCAACAGGCTGTCCGTCAAGCGCTTCATAATCAACGCCTGCCTGTGATTTCGCAAAGAGAACTGTCGCTTCCTTAACAGCTGCATTTTTGCTGTGTGGCATCGCAATCCCATCACCCAGGCCGGTTGATGTTTGTGCTTCACGGTTCATAATCCCTTCTTTAAAGGTGGCAAAATCTGTTACAATGCCCTTATCTACAAGCTTTGTAACCATTTCGTCAACAGCAGCCTCCTTAGTAACTGCCTGCAAATCAAGAATCATGACTTCTTTTTTCAGTAAGTCTTGGATTTTCATATTTTTTCTACCTCTACTTTTTTATAAGTTTCCTCAATAAATGCGGCGCTTGCCAAATCATCTGAAAAAGTGGTGGCTGTTCCGCAGGCAACTCCCCACTTAAGAGCTTCAAGAAGATTGCCTGTGTTTACATATTCTCCGGTGAATCCAGCAACCATTGAATCGCCGGCCCCAACAGAGTTTTTTACTTCGCCTTTAATTGGTTTAGCGAAGTAACTGGCCTCAGGACTTACCAGCAAGGCTCCGTCCCCTGCCATTGAAACAATGACATTTTGTGCTCCCTTTGCCAAGAGTTTATGCGCATACTTTTCGATATCGGCCAGCCCATCTAGCTCAACCCCAAAAATATCAGCCAGCTCATGATTATTAGGTTTTACCAGCAAAGGGGTATAAGCCAGAGCATCTAGGAGGGTCTGACCTTCAAAATCACAGACGACCTGCGCCCCTGCCTTTTTAGCTAAGGGAATCAAGAGCTTATAGACTGCATTGCCCAGACTGGATGGCGCACTGCCAGCAAAAACAACAGTATCTGAACTGCTTAAATCCGCCAGAACCGCCTGCAGCTCTGCAGATTTCTCATCAGAAATTTGCGGGCCGGCTCCGTTAATCTCAGTCTCTCGATCAGCCTTAATTTTAACATTGATTCTTGTGTCTTCTTCAACTTCTATAAATTCTGTTTTTATCCCTTCGGACTTCAGACCGTCTTTAATAAACTGACCGGTAAAGCCGCCCACAAAGCCGGTGGCAATACTGTCATGCCCCAAACGCTGAAGAATACGGCTGACATTGATGCCTTTTCCTCCTGTAAATTTATCGTCGCTTTTCATACGATTGACAGCACCTAGCTCAAGCCTATCAATGCGAACAATAAAATCAATTGAAGGATTTAAAGTAACTGTATAGATCATACCTCGAATACCCTCGTTTTTTCTCTAATTTTCTTTATCAAAGCGATATCGGAATGGTTGGTAATGAGCTCAGCCGCCTCAATCCGGTCCACCTTGGCAAATGAAACATGACCGATTTTGGAAGAATCTGCTAAAATATATGATTTCTGAGCATTCTCAATAACTGTCTTTTTGATAACAGCTTCTTCAATATCAGGAGTGGTCAAAAATTGCTCATCCACACCGTTCATCCCTAAAAAAGCTTTATCAAAATTTAACTGACGGATCTGTTCCACCGCAACATTGCCGATGCTGGCATCGGTTGTCGTTTTCACCACTCCTCCGATAATCAGCGTTTCAATATTGTGCTCCACCAATTTACTAGCATGATGAATCGAATTCGTCACTACTTTCAAATCGTTTTGAAACAGCTCATCCAAAAGCAGTTCAGTGGTCGTTCCCGCATCAATAAAGATGACTTCACCATCAGAAATAAAAGAAGCAGCCTTTTTAGCAATATCAGTTTTTAGCTGAACGTTTTTGATAGATTTTTGCTTATTGGATAACTCTTCCTGCAGTGAATGCAACAGCTCTGCTCCCCCGTGAACACGGTGCAGCTTATGCTCACTTTCTAATTCATCTAAATCGCGCCGTACTGTGGATTCAGACGTTTTAAGAATAGTGACCAGATTTTCCAGAGTCACAAAGCTATCTTTAGAAATCTCCTCCATAATCACTTGTTTGCGTTTTGACTTTAAAATATTTCCACCTCCCTCCTCAATGAAATCGTTTACAGTTATCATTATACTATTTTTTCAAAATCTGTCAATAGAATTCTCTCATTTTCTTTCAAATTATTGCCAAACATTTGATAAAAAGAAAACGCCTAAGCCAAAGCCATGCTTTGCGCTTAGACGGATCGCTACAGAAAAAATCCAGAGATTATTTGATTAAAGCAGTCGAGTGAACCAAACGATTATCACGGTCAGGATAAATATATTTAATCGCCTGTGCTACTGCTGTCGGTGCTTCACCAAAACCAGAGGCAATCAGATCTATTTTCCCCTCATAGCTGGCTGCATCTCCGATGGCATAAACACCTTCCTGACTTGTTTCAAAAAGCGGCGACACCATAATGCTGGAACGTTTAAAGTCCAGCCCCCAGTTTTTAAGATTTTTGTTAGAAGTAGAAAAACCAAAGCTGACAATCAGTGCATCCAAGTCGAGAGTGATAGCCTCCTCAGATTTAACTTTTTGAATTTTAAGGCGGTCAGCAAAGCCATTTTGACCGCTGATTTCAACAGGGATATAAGGTGTTAGAATCCTGACACCGGAAGTCTGTAAAAGTTCCACACTGTGCTCATGCGCCCGAAAAGCATCACGGCGGTGAATCAATGTCACACTTTCAGCTATCTCATCTAAATGCAGTGCCCAATCAACAGCTGAATCCCCTCCGCCGCAAATGATAACTTTTTTACCTGCAAAGTCTTCTAATCGGTGCACATTATAAAAGAGATTATTGTCAGCGTAATCCAGCTCATGATCTAGACCTAAGCGCCTAGGAGCAAAAGCTCCGTTGCCGCAGGCGATAATAAGGGCCCGCGAAAAATGCTCTGCTTTATCAGTTTGAATCGTAAAAAGGCCCTCTTCTTTCACAAAAGTCTTTACTTCTTCCTTCAGACAGACTGTGATTTGATCCTCAAAACGTTCCAGCTGTTCAAGCAGTTTAGATGTCAGGTCTGCACCGCTGACAGCCGGAAAAGCCGGAATATCGTAAATTAACTTTTCGGGATATAAAACGGCAGGCTGCCCTCCCAATTCCGACAGGCTTTCAATAATTTTGACAGATACTCCGCGCAGACCGGCATAAAACGCCGCAAAAAGGCCTGCAGGACCGCCGCCAACAATCGTAATATCATAGATTTCTTTATTTTTTGTCATCATTTCTCCATTCTAAACGATTAACCCGCTCAATTATGAGATAAGAGCAGCTGATCAGCTGCTGCTCTGAACGCGCTTTAACCTGTGGGTTTCTCTATAATGAGCCCCTGTTTTCAGCCAGTCACACAAGCTGATCAGAAACTTAAATCAGCTCTTTATAAGCTGCAGCTGTTTTAATCTGACCGCCGATCCAACTCATTTTTGATTTTTTTCAGAAGCTCTTCAGCTTCATCTGACAGCTGACAGTTTTCCAGTAAATCCGGTCTTCTCTCGTAGGTTTTTCGTAAACTTTGTTCCAGCCGCCAAAGACGGATTTTCTCATGATGGCCGCTCAGCAGCACATCCGGCACCCGCTGCCCCTGAAAATCATAAGGACGGGTATATTGAGGGTACTCAAGCAGACCGGAAGAAAAAGAATCATCCTGATGACTGACCCTTTTGCCAAGAACATCCGGCAGCAAACGCACAGTGGCATCTATGACTGCCATAGCAGCCAGTTCACCGCCAGTTAAAACAAAGTCTCCCAGTGAAATCTCATCTGTTACTAGACTTTTAATCCGCTCATCGTAGCCTTCATAGTGTCCGCAAATAAAAATCAGTTCATCTTCTCTTGACAGTTCCTCTGCATAAGCTTGGTCAAAGGACCTGCCTGCAGGATCTAGCAAAATAATTCGAGGCTTAACAGCCGCAATTTGTTCAACAGCCGCAAAAATAGGCTGAGCACGCAGGAGCATCCCCTGTCCGCCGCCATAGGGCTCATCATCAACATGACGGGCGTTTTCGGCCTGTTCCCGAAAATTATGATAAGTGATTTCAAGCAAGCCTTTATCCTTTGCTTTTCCAAGAATGGAATGCTCCAAAGGGGCAAACATTTCCGGAAACAAGGTCAGAATATCAATCTTCATCATCTAATCCTTCCAAAAGACTGACAGCAACACAGCCAGCCTCGGTATCAACATCAAGAATGACGGATGGGATATAGGGAAGCAGCAAGTCCTGTCTGCCTTTACGTTTAACAACCCAGACATCATTGGCCCCTGGCTGGAGAATTTCTTTGATTGTCCCAATGAAATTCCCTTCTTCATAAACATCTAGGCCAATAATCTCGTGGTAGTAAAATTCACCTTCCTGAAGATCCGACAGGTTTTCTTCAGCAACTTTCAAAGAAAAACCCCTATATTGCTCAATTGCATTAATGTGATTCATCCCTTCAAACTTGATAATATCAAAGTTCTTTTGTTTGCGGTGGCTGACAATGGTTACATCTCTGATAAACTGATCTTTATCGTCAAACAAGGCCAAAACAGATCCCTTTTTGAAACGTTCTTCAGCAAAATCAGTGACACTGAGCACCCGCATCTCACCTTGAAGACCCTGTGTATTAACAATCTTTCCAACATTAAAATAATTCATCTTTGCTCCGCTCACATTTTTTAACTCTTAGCAATAAAACAAAAGAAAAGACAGGCCTGGCCTGTCAAAGACTTTCACTGGGGTAGCTGGATTCGAACCAACGCATGAGGGAGTCAAAGTCCCTTGCCTTACCGCTTGGCCATACCCCAAAACTAATTACTATTTTAGGCTAATCAAAAGTATTTGTCAAGGTGTCTGAAAAGAAAATTATCCTGTTTAAAGAAGACTGTCCTCAAATTTGAGACAAACAGAAACTTGAGGACAGTACCAAAACAGAGGTCTTATTTTTCGTCAATGACCAGCCTGACTTTTTTACCTTGAGTCGGCACCGAATAAACAATGGATCTTATCGCCGTAATCGTACGGCCTTTTTTACCGATAATCCGGCCGATATCCTGAGTCGCTAAATCAAGATGGTATTCCAGAAAATCAGGGGTGTCTTTGATTCTAATTGTAAATAAATCCGGTTGTGAAATCAAAGGCGTCACAATAGCAACAATTAGATTTTCGATTGTATCCATAGGCTCACACTATTTTTTAAATTTAGAATCATGGAACTTTTTCATAATTCCGGCTTTTGAAAGAATATTGCGGACTGTATCAGAAGGCTGAGCGCCCTTAGACAGCCAATCAAGAATCCGTTCTTCTTTGAGCGTCACTTGATTTTCTTCAATAAGCGGATTATAGGTTCCAACAGTTTCGATAAAACGGCCATCGCGCGGAGAACGCGAATCAGCTACATTGATACGATAAAAAGGTTTTTTCTTAGATCCCATGCGTGTTAAACGAATTTTTACTGCCATTAATTAAAATCTCTTTTCTAATATATAATATTGGACTAAACTATCATAAATGATAGAACTGTCTTAATTATTGTAACATAAAAAACAGAGGTGTCAAGTTTTTTTCTTGACACCCCCTGTTTTTTTACAATAAATGCTTTATAAATTTACCGCCGTAAATCCAAAAGTAACCATAAAACACAATAGAAACCGGCTTGCAAAGCAACATAATTTTGATAAACCGCCTGTATGTCATACTGGTAAGTCCTGTCACCATGACTAAAATGTCGGCAGGGGAGACAGGAGAGAGCATATTCAAGATGAAAAATTTCTCATAAGTCGGTGTAAAAAGCATCTTTTCATAACGGTGAAACTGTTTTTCTGTTACAAACAAGAAAATAAATTTTCGGCCAAAATGGCGTGTCAAAGCAAAAAGAATGATACTTCCGATAACAATCCCCAAGTAGTTTAAAATAAAACCTAGAAAAGGACCGAAAGCCAAAAAGCCAACAACAGTTGTGACACCGCCGGGAATAATGGGAATCACAACTTGAATAATCTGTAACAGAAAAAAAAGTAAAGCCCCTAAAACCAGCTGTTCTTTTAATGCCTTCGTCAGAGCATCTGGATTATTTAAGATATTTAAGCCTTTAAACAGATAAACAACAAAAACAATCGTCACAAGAAGAGACAGCCAGCCAATAAGCTTAAAAATTTTTTGCCAAGTATGGTAAGACATCATACCCCTTCTAACAAGATACAAAAATCGTGAAAAACGCAAAAGGAAAAGAGAGGAGGCCGATCAATGAATCCTCAGATTCGAGGACAGTCTATACTCACTGAGCAGCCACACTCGTAATTCGCTTGCACTTCAAATAATCGCGTCTCTTTCCCAGCAGCTTTAGGCTGTGATCAGCTTATTAACTATTCATAGCGCAAAGCTTCAATCGGATCCAGCTTACTTGCTTTATTGGCAGGCAAAATCCCAAAGATAATTCCGATAAAAGCTGAGAAGACAATACTGATAATAACGACCTGAAGCGATACTTCCGGAATAATCTGCTGTGCTTTCAAAGGGTCTTTTAAAGCTTGAACGCCAGCATAAGCCAAAAGCAAGCCAATAAAACCACCTAAAATAGTCAAAACCATAGACTCAATCAAAAATTGGCTCAATATTTTTCCGCGTGTCGCTCCTAGGGCTTTACGCAGACCAATTTCGCGTGTCCTCTCCGTTACCGAAACCAGCATAATGTTCATCACACCGATACCCCCTACAAGCAGAGAAATACCGGCAATAACACCGAAAGCCAATGTATACATGCTAGCTATTTGATTAGCTTGTTCGATAAGAGCGTCCATATTGTAATTTTCATAAAAGCCATCTCTGGCCCCTGACAGTTTAGTCAGCTCGGCGCCAGCCTGTTTGCCAATTGCATTGGCTTTACTGACATCATCAATATGAAAATAAATTTGGTCGTTTTCCTTAGCACCAAATTCACTGGCCAGCTGTGTATTGGTCATAATAGCATTGCCTCCAGATGCTATATTATAAGAATTGTTAGCGTCCTCGTCTTTATAAACACCAACAACCAAATAATTTTTATCTGTCAAATCAACGACCTGATTCAGAGCAGATTCACTGTCTCCAAAAAGCTGTTTAGCCAGACGGTCTTCCAGCATGATGATCCGGGCAAATGTCCGGTAATCGGTATCAGTAAAAGCCCGTCCTGATACAATCTTAAATTTCTGAACAGACAGATAGGTCCCGTTAATTCCTGTTATATTAACGTTATCAATCGTTTTTTTCCCATAAGATACAGCAGAGGTTGTACTGTTGGTGATATAGTAATTAGATATTCCATCCGTATTTTGTGCAATCTGCTGCACCCATTCTTCTTTTAGAGTCGGAGCCTCCTCTGATAATGCATTAGTATCACCTGAATAATAAGGATCTTCTTCCGCTTTCTTTTGTTCAGCGGTTTTATAGTAAACATTTAAGTTTTTCTGACTTTGGTAGACTTGATTATTAATTCCGTTTTGCAGTCCCTGCCCCAGAGCCATGATAAGAACGACAGAGGCCACACCGATGATAATCCCCAGCATGGTCAGAAAAGAGCGCATTTTGTGCCCCATAATTGAACTAAGGGCAAATTTCCAGTTTTCCATTTTCCCCTCCCTAGTCAATTCTGACACTGTCTGTTGTGTCGGCACTGATTTCTCCGTCTCGGATAACAATCCGGCGCTTAGCGAAGTCGGCAATTTCAGGTTCATGCGTTACCATAATAATCGTTTTGCCTTCCTGATTGAGCTCTGTCAGCAGCTCCATGATTTGCTCGCCCGTTTTGGTATCGAGAGCGCCTGTTGGTTCATCCGCTAAGATAATCGCAGGACTGTTGACCAACGCCCGAGCAATGGCGACCCGCTGCTTCTGTCCACCGGATAATTCAGACGGCAAATGTTTGATACGATCAGACAGTTCAACCTTATCCAAAAACTGCCGAGCCAGCTGCCGTCTTTTCCCGACACCAACTCCTGCATATATTAAAGGCAGCTCGACATTTTGCAGAGCATTCAATTTAGATAGAAGAAAAAACTGCTGGAAAATAAATCCAATTTCTTCATTGCGGACAGCAGCCAGCTTTTTCTCTTTCAGATGCTCAACTCGAGTACCATCCAGACTGTAGTCACCTGATGTCGGTTTATCAAGCAGACCGATAATATTCATCAGAGTAGACTTTCCTGAACCGGAAGGCCCCATAATAGCTAAAAATTCTCCTTCATCAACTGTCAGGTCTATTCCCTTTAAAACTTGTAATTCCTGATCGCCGTTCTGATAAGATTTGGTGATTTGATGCAGATCGATTAATTTTTTTCTATCTTTTGCCATCCTTGCTCACCTCTTATTTATCCTCAGCTGAATCTGTATCTCCTGATACCGTATTGTCAACTTTCTGCCCTTCTTTAAGGTTTTTATCGGGATTTTCAATTACAATCTGACCTGTCTGCAAACCGCCTGTGATTTCCTGCGATTTAGCATCAGCATTTCCCAGACTGACTTCAGTTTTTTTCACCTGAGAAGAATTATCATCATAAAGCCAGACATAATTTTTATCACCTTCATTGACTATCGCTGTCAGCGGCACCAAGATATGTTTAGTATCATCTGTCACTTCAACGGAAACGGTAAATCCTTGCTTTAAGTCATTGAGCGGACTGGTGATATCAGCTCTATATTCATAGCTTGCCCCGCTCGAATTCCCTGATGAATTGGAATTGCCTGACGAATTGCTGGAGGTATTTCCAGTATTGCCTGTTTCTTTAGGGTAATTGGAAATATGTGAAATCGTTCCTGTCCATTCCTGATCAGGATAGACTTTAGAAGTGATCTTGACCTGCTGACCGTTACTGATGTTGGCCAAATCATACTCTGTCAAGGTTCCTTCAATCCGCAGCTGCCCTTCTGTAACTACATGAACCAATGTCTGACTTTCTTTAGAGGATGGATCGACATCATGATTCACTTCAACGACAGTTCCCGTCACATCACTGGTAATAATTGTTTGGTTGAGCGCTTCCTGAGCTTTAGAGATTTCAGACTGAGTATCAGCATAGGAATCATTAAGATCCTGAAGCTGCTGATTATAGTTAGCAGTTGCTTGCTGAGTTGGAGGAACAGTAGTTGTTGTTGTTTCCCCCGTTTCTTCATCAACAGAAGTTTCTGTTGTCGGCAAATTGCCGTAAGTCTTCAGGTATTCAATCTGACGGGCGATTTTATTAGCCGCTCTGACAGCACTGTCATAAGCTGCCTGTGCCGTTGTTGCATCATATTGAACTAGCTGCTGACCAGCAGTGACCTGATCCCCTGCTGATACGTTCACTGTCGCCTGCGTTCCTTTGCTGCTGTCGAAGTAGACATACTGTTCTGAAGTCGCTTTAACCGTTCCTGACAGCAGAGTTGTCGATTTGACATTGCCTTCTGTGGCATTGACCAAAGAATATTCCTTGGAGGCAGAATCTGACTGTGAACTATTCTGCTGCAAATATAGAACAGTACCGATAATAATAACACCGGCTGCAACAGCTCCCCATATGATACCTTTTGTTCTTTTGCTTAGTTGCTTTGTTCTTCTCTTTTTAACCATAATGCCTCCTCTGATTTGTATTACATCATTAGAACAAGTATATAATCTTTTTAAGCTCTTGTCAAGAAAATTCTGACTGGTTTAAAGAGATTTTATGGACTGCTTTACTATATTTAGTATAGCTGATAAATCCAACAATGACCTTACAGTTTTGTAAGAAAAAAAGAGGGACAGACGTCCTCTCACCTAATCGAAAGCAGGCACTCAAAATCAGCTTGATTCAGCAGCTGACTGTTTTGCTGGCCTAATCGCCAAAACAATCTTCAATAAGGGTAGCCGCGTGTCCCATCAGCTGAGTGCTGTCCTGCATTTTGCTGCCCAGTGCTCTAACGGCTTCCCCTTCATTGATTGTTGCCAGCTCCTGTCCCAGCTCTTCAAAACGAGCCTTTACCGCTGCTAATATCTGACCCACTGCCTTCTGGCTGCGGACGATGGCCTCTAAACCGGCCGCTCCGTAAAAAGCATCCTCCATCCCAGTGCGAAAGACTGGTGTAAAGCCGCCCAGCATACCTGATACCGTATTAATCGTTGTCAGAGCGGTCGTCATCTGGCTGTCAATCGCTGTCAGACTGGTGTTGACTGTCTTCATCGTTTCCAAAACCGATATGGCTTTCCCAAGGGGCCCAAAAGTCTTTTTAGGCGGTGTTTGACCATCGGGTTTTAAATCCAGTTTGTCCTTGTAGCTAACGGTTTTCTTCGCCTCCTTCAGTAAATCGTCCAAACTGTAAGAAAGACCAGTCATCTTAACATTGACTTCGGTCAGAGAGTCTTCTGCACCGCGCAGGTAGGTCGAAAACTGTCCGGACATGTCCTCGGCCAAATCGCTGGACCGCACATCCACCTGATCGTCAAAGGCCGATAGCACCGCCCGGTCATCAAAAACCCCGCTGCTCTCCAGATAACCCTCATAACTCTCGGATACACTGACCGCCACATCCGGAATCTGGCTGGTATCAAAAGTGCTGATAGCATTGGCCAGACCGATATCTGCAGTCTCCATCGTCGTTTTGATGGTCTGCGCCACACTTGAGGTATAAGCGACTGCCTGCAAAAGGCTGGTCAGATTCTGAGCGATAACCCCCAGCAGTTCATGGACAGCCTGAGGCAGACCGTCCGCAAACTGACTGCGGCTGCCTAAACCCTGAAGCGACGCTTCAATGGCCCCTTCGAACTGGTTAACCAGATTTTCGCCTTTTTTAGCTAAGGCGCTGGTGCTGGTGTTTTCAAGCAGTCCGCCGTCAAGTGCTTCCGTAAGCCAATCATTCAAACTGCTGCTCGTAATCTGGGAAACCTGAGAGAGAATCTCACCGTCAATCATGCTTTTTAAGCTGCTGGCAGCGGTCGCCATCGTCTCCAGCTCACTGGCGGTCGTCTTGGGGTTCCAGCCTTTCTCTCCCTTAAACCAGTCTTTGGTCCAGGTATCAAACTGCCCGGAAAAGGCAGAGCTTTTGTAGTTGGAAAGGGTGGGCAGCTCATCAAACAGCTCTTCTAAGTCTTCACAAGCCTTGTCAATATCTTCGATGGCCTTGACCAGACTGATATTGTGCAGGTGCTCGACGATAACGGTTTTCAAATTCTGCTGCCGGCCGCTCATATTCTCCATAACGGTCAGATTTTCGGCAGATGCCCGAGCTGTCAGGTCAATCAGGTCTTGGAGCTGACTCTGGACGGTTCCAAGATTGCCTATCAGCCCTTCTAATGCCGCTGTATCCAGTTTAATCGTCCCGCCGGAAGAAGCAAAAGACGGCAGCAGAGGCTGACTGGTCAGGTAGTCCGGGGTTACGGCGAATTCTAAACTGCCGTCGCGGCCAAAATCAACACCGTAAGCTTCTTCCAGCACAATCTGTCTGCTGTAGGCCATGGCCTCAGCACTCTGACGGTAGTCCCGCATGCTGTGGAAGACAGGAACATCCACCGCCTGAACCCGCCCCAAATACAAAGGGTCGCTTTGGGTTCCCATAGCGATCTCCAAAGCGGTCATGAGTCCGCTGGCGGCCTTATCCCCATTGCGGTTAAACAAATCGATGTGACCGTCAAAGGAAATTTCCCCTTTGGGCTGATCCCAGAGGGCATTGGTCAGGATATCCCGGGTGGTGGAAAAGGTGATCGCATAGCCCTGATAATCCGCAACCAGCTTTTTAGCCCGGTCGGCTGCTGTGCGGGAGGCTTCTGCTGCAGTGAAGAGTTCCGGAGGCGCATAGCCGTTGTTAGTGGTCAGAGCTTGCTGCAGCGCGGTTTCCTGCAGAGTGAGAAGACTGACGGCCTGAGGAGCCCCTTGAAAACCGAACTTGTAAGGAATCTGCTTGAGGGCAGCCACACGGCTGGAGAGAAAATCGCCGTAGGAATGGCCGGCAGAAACTGTGATATTGGCTCCCTGCCGCTCCACTTTTTCATAAAAGGCGGCAGCTTTCTTTTCCAATTCTTCCAAATAAAGGGCATCATTGGTTCCGATAGCCATATCGGAGGTCACATCGGTCATGCCGTCCGCCTTCATATTGGTGCCGGCATAGGCAATATAGGTCTCGCCCGTCTGACTGTCCTCTACCGCCAGCGCTGCCACCCCTGTCTCCTCATCGTACATAGCGTCCGTGATGGTGGTATTATTTGGAACATAAAAATCTTTTAATGCCTTTTTATTTAACTCATCTTGATTTAGCTTGGGATTATCTTTTAGTGCTTTTGTATAATTTTGTTCATATGTGTAAACATAATCGGAAATCTCAGCTGATACATCAACTCGTCGTTCTAATTTTTCAGCACCACTTAATTCACTCATTATTTCACTCCCTGAAAGTTATTTTATTTATAATATCAAAAATTTTATAATCATCTACTAGACTAATTCTTATAACATATACCATGTCATCCCCTTCATAGTAATTCTCTATATAAAGAGATATATCTGCATTTTGGTTTATATCATACCTTTCCATCAATTGCTTCAAAAAAGGAATACTGCTGTCTACCTCATAACTTATATCTTTCAAATAAGTTTCCGGATGTTCAGCTGTATAATCTGAAATAGGGAGTTTTTCAAAAAAATCTTTTTCCAAATGAAGATTAAAAAGGTTATCATCATACTCTATTGGAACAGAACTAGGATAAAATAGTTTATTATTTTCATTAACAGAAACAAGATATTCTACTGCCTTCCCGTCTTCTGTAATAGTATACGTTCCGTCTTTACTATAAATTAATTTATCAAAATTAACACCATAACTCTTTTCTATATTCGTTTTTCGCTCTGTCTCAAATAAAGTACTTTTGTACTTACTAATCTTAGAAAAATCCTTCTTTTCTTCTGCCAGAAAATCAAAAAGAGGCTGGAATTCCTGTTCCAGTTCGTACTGTTCTTTAGTGCGGTTATCAGGGATAGGTTCTTTGGTGCAGGCTGCAGCTGTCATTAGTATCACTCCTCCTAAAATCAGGAGACCTCGTTTCCATAAGCTTTTCATCGCTGGCTCCTTTTTTGCTTTTTTATTATTGTAACATGGTTTGCTTTAATGTGAAAATTATGAGAATTAGGACTGATATTGATGAGGAATCTGCTTGAGTGCAGCCACACGGCTAGAGAGAAAATCGCCGTAGGAATGGCCGGCAGAGACTGTGATATGGGCTCCCTGCCGCTCCACTTTTTCATAAAAGGCGGCAGCTTTCTTTTCCAATTCTTCCAAATAAAGGGCATCATTGGTCCCGATAGCCATATCGGAGGTCACATCGGTCATGCCGTCCGCCTTCATATAATACCAGTGCGAAAAAACACAGTTTGAATATCAAAATGAGGCAGGGTCCCCCGCCTCGTTTTACTTTTTAAACAGATGAATTTGGCGCAGTGCTGATTAGAAGTTCTCATCCTTTCCTTTGTTGTACAGGGGACAGCGGCCTCCCTAATCAGCTGCGGAGAGGCAAAATCGAAATTGTCATAAACTGACAATTTACCGGTTGTTGTCCAACTTTCACATCGTTTTATTTGCTATGAAAGTTTTAGATAGCCTGTGTTAAAAAACCTCTGCTTTCCAGTACACGAATCATAGCAGCTGCTGTATCAATAGCTGTAAAAAGCGGGATACCGTGTTCAATTGCAGAACTGCGGATTGTTTGGCCATCTTCATCAAAGGTTCGCTTGTTGCCAACTGTATTAATAATAGCCTGAACCTTACCGCGCCGAACTAGAGCCGGAATATCATTTTTATCATTTTCACCAAGTTTATTGACCAAAACAGCTTCCAAACCATTTTCCCGGAAATAGTCAGCTGTTCCTGCTGTCGCTAAAATACTATAGCCGACATTAGCAAAGCGGCGGGCCAGATGTAAGGCTTCAGCCTTTGTATCATCAGCAATTGTAAAGATAACATTGCCGAAGGCAGGCAAGTGGAAATAAGAGGCTTCAAACGCCTTATAAAGGGCTTTTTCAAGTGTTAAGTCAGAACCCATAACTTCGCCTGTTGATTTCATTTCCGGACCGAGCAAGCTGTCGACTTTAGCCAGCTTAGTAAAAGAAAAGACCGGCGCTTTAACATGGACGTGGCTGCTTGCTGGATATAAACCATCTTTGTAGCCCAAATCAGCAAGTTTGGCACCTAAAATAAGCTGAGTAGCGACTTGCGCCATAGGAATATCTGTAACCTTTGACAGGAAAGGCACCGTACGGCTGGCTCTCGGATTCACTTCAATAACGTAAACTGTTTCATCTTTAATAACAAACTGAATGTTCATCATTCCGATGCAATTGAGCCCCAGTGCTAAGCGTTTTGTATAGTCTGCAATTGTAGCCTGAAGCGATTCTGAAAGGGTCTGCGGTGGATAAACAGCCATAGAATCCCCTGAATGCACGCCGGCACGCTCAATGTGTTCCATGATACCTGGAATCAGAACCTGTTCCCCATCTGAAATCGCATCAACTTCGCACTCACGCCCAACTAAATAAGAGTCAACGAGCACCGGATGTTCCGGACTGGCTTTAACTGCTGTCCGCATATAGGATCGCAGGTCTTCTTCGTTTTCAACAATTTCCATAGCCCGTCCGCCTAAAACATAAGACGGACGTACCAGAACCGGAAAACCAATCTTACGGGCTGCCTGCAGTGCCTCTTCTTCGTTGGTGGCTGTTTGGCCAGGGGGCTGAGGAATCGCTAGTTCCTTGAGCGCTTTCTCAAAAAGGTCACGGTCTTCAGCACGGTCTAAGTCGGCTACCTGTGTCCCTAAAATCTTGATACCAGCGTTGGCCAAGGGCTCTGCTAAATTGATAGCCGTCTGGCCGCCAAACTGAACAATAACCCCTTTAGGCTGTTCCAGTTCAATGACATTCATCACATCTTCAAAGGTCAGAGGTTCAAAATAGAGTTTGTCAGAAATGGAAAAATCGGTTGAAACAGTTTCCGGATTTGAATTCATAATGATGGCTTCATAACCCGCTGCCTGAATGGCTTTAACAGAGTGGACTGTAGCATAGTCAAATTCAACTCCCTGACCGATTCGAATCGGTCCGGATCCCAAAACAATGACCGATTCTTTATCTGAACGGACAGATTCATTTTCCCATTCGTAAGTTGAATAAAAATAAGGTGTAGCCGATGCAAATTCCGCTGCACAGGTGTCAACCATTTTATAAACTGGAACAATTTGGTGCTCTAGGCGAAAAGAACGCAGCTGTTCTGAACTGATCTGCCATAAATCTGCTATTTTCTGATCTGAAAACCCATAACTTTTAGCTTCTTTCAGAACACTAACGTCTCCATGATGCTCAGCCAGCTCCTGCTCCAGCTCAAAAATATGCAGCAGTTTATCCAGAAAGAAAGGATCAATTTTAGTTAAATCAGCAATTTCAGAGATAGCAAAACCGCGCCGGATAGCTTCTGACACATAGAAAAGCCGGTCATCCTGAGCCTTGACAATTTTTTCAAATAAGGCATCGTCGCTGACCCCTTCCAGCTCTGGCATTTCATTATGATAGAGACCGATTTCCAAAGAACGGCAGGCTTTGAGCAGGCTCTCTTCAATATTGCGTCCGATAGCCATAACCTCACCGGTCGCTTTCATCTGAGTTCCAAGCCTGCGCTCTCCCCGTTCAAATTTATCGAAAGGAAAACGCGGAATTTTAGCAACGACATAATCAAGAGCCGGTTCAAAGAGCGCGTAAGTACTTCCCGTCACCGGATTAACCATTTCATCTAATGTCAGCCCAACAGCGATTTTGGCAGCTAATTTGGCAATCGGATAGCCGGTTGCTTTTGAGGCTAAGGCTGACGAGCGTGAAACACGAGGATTAACCTCAATGACATAATATTTGAAACTCTTAGGATCAAGAGCCAGCTGAACATTGCAGCCGCCTTCAATTTTTAAAGCACGAATAATACTGAGGCTGGCATCGCGCAGCATCTGGTTTTCAATATCAGACAGGGTCTGTGTCGGTGCAAAAACAATAGAATCACCTGTATGAATACCGACCGGATCAAAATTTTCCATATTGCAGACAACGAGTGCATTATCGGCACTGTCCCGCATCACTTCATACTCTATCTCCTTAAAGCCGGCAATAGACCGTTCAATCAGACACTGGGTAACCGGAGAAAGCTTAAGACCGTTCCCAGCAATCTCACGGAGTTCTTCTGCATTGCTGCACATCCCGCCGCCAGTTCCGCCGAGAGTAAAGGCTGGGCGGACAATAACCGGATAGCCGATGGCCTCTGCAAAATCAAGAGCCTCTTCAACTGTGTTAACGATTTCCGACTCCGGAATAGGCTGATTGAGGTCCTCCATAAGCTGTTTAAAAAGATCACGATCTTCAGCCTGATCAATGGCTGATAATTTTGTGCCCAGCAGCTCTACACCAAGTTCATCAAGAATACCGGCTTTTGCCAGTTCCATCGCCATGTTCAGTCCAGTCTGCCCTCCCAAAGTAGGCAGCAGAGCATCCGGACGTTCCTTGCGCAGAATCCGAGTGACAAATTCAATCGTAATTGGCTCAATATAAACTTGATCTGCAATCTCCTTATCGGTCATAATCGTAGCAGGATTTGAATTGACAAGAACGACGCTGTAACCTTCTTCTTTTAAAGCCAGACAGGCTTGGGTACCTGCATAATCAAATTCAGCAGCCTGACCGATAACGATAGGACCTGAACCGATAACCATAATTTTTTGAATATCTGTACGTTTTGGCATTACTTACCTCTAGTTTCTACTCTCTTGCTCTGTCTTATCTTTTCAGACTGACCGCCGCTGGATATAAGCATCTTGTCCGTCTGAAAATATGACACATACATTTATCCTTAAGATGAGTCAGTTTAGCCTAGCAACTGGACATTATCAAGCTCCAGTCTGTTTAAAAGCATCGATTAACTCTAGAAATTCATCAAAAAGATAGCTGGCGTCATGCGGTCCCGGTGCTGCATCAGGATGGAACTGCACAGAAAAAGCCGGATAATCGCGGTGTCGTACACCTTCAACAGATTTATCATTGATTTCTTCATGTGTGACCATCAGACAATCCGGAAGCGTTTCACGGTCAACAGCATAACCGTGATTCTGACTGGTGAAGTCAATGCGGCCTGTAGCGATTTCCCGAACAGCATGATTAAAACCGCGGTGGCCGAATTTCATTTTATAAGTTTTGGCGCCGTTAGCCAGACTAAATAACTGATGACCCATACAGATACCAAAAATCGGAATCTTCCCCTGAATGCCTCGAATCATCTCTTTAGCATAAGGGACATCTTCAGGATTGCCAGGACCGTTTGAAAGCATAACACCGTCCGGATTCAGCTGCAGGATTTCTTCAGCAGTAATATTGTGAGAAACGACAGTTACATTGCAGTTGCGCTTGGAAAATTCACGAAGAATAGAATGTTTCAGACCAAAATCCACTAAAACAATATTCTTGCCGATACCAGGAGCCGGATAGGCTGTTTTAGTTGAAACTTGTTCAACATTGTTAGTGGGCAGAACTGTCGCCCGCAGCTGATCTTCCAAATGCTCCAGATCATCGCCGACACTGGCCATAGTTGCTTTCATCGTCCCATGCCGGCGAATAATTTTAGTCAGAGCACGAGTATCAATTCCAGCAATTCCAGGAATATGCTTGGCTTTTAAAAATTCATCCAGCCCCATTTGTTTGCGCCAGTTGCTGGCTCTGCGGGCATACTCACGGACCACAACCCCTCTGCAAGTCGGGATAATTGATTCATAGTCATCACGGTTAATACCGTAATTGCCGACTAAGGGATAAGTAAAAGTCAAAATCTGGCCGTTATAAGACTGATCTGTGATAGATTCCTGATAGCCTGTCATGCCTGTGTTAAAAACAATCTCACCGGTCACGTCCACATCTGCACCAAAAGCAGTTCCAGTAAAAACGGTGCCGTCCTCTAAAATTAAAAGTCTTTTTGTCATCTTTTTTCTCCTTAAGCTCTTCAGGCAACAGTCAGACTGTTATTGCCATCTGACGGTTCTTAACGGCTTAAACTTTGCCCTGAAGCACCGCTTCAATGATAGCCATACGAACATAAACACCGTTTTGCATTTGCGTAACAATCCGCGACTGCGGTGCTTCCACTAATTGGTCAGCAATTTCAACATCGCGGTTAACAGGTGCAGGGTGCATCACAATAGCGCTGTCCTTTAAAAGCCGATAGCGATTTGGAGTTAAACCGTGCAGACTGTGGTAAGTCTCTTTAGAAAAACCGCTGCTGCTGTCATGGCGCTCATGCTGGACCCGCAGCAGCATCAGAACGTCAACTTTGTCAATGACCTCATCGATAAAAACATGTTTCCCATAAACATCGAATTCCTTGCTATACCATTGCTCAGGACCAGTAAAATAAAGCTGGGCTCCAAGACGTTTCAAAATCTGCATATTCGATTTTGCCACCCGGGAATGCGTAATATCACCGGCGATAGCAATTTTTAGATTTTCAAATCCACCAAATTCTTCATAAATTGTCATTAAATCCAACAGACTCTGACTGGGATGCTGACCGGAACCATCACCGCCGTTAACGATAGCAGACTGGATTGTCCGGCTGTCAACCAGCTGTTTATAGTAATCCACTTCCCAGTGGCGGACAACACAGATATCCACTCCTAAGGCACTCATTGTTAAAATCGTATCATAGAGGGTCTCGCCTTTGTTGACAGAACTTGTTTTAGCATCAAAGTCAACCACATCAAGACCGAGTTTTTTCTCAGCCACTTCAAATGATTTATGCGTTCTGGTGGAAGCCTCAAAAAAAAGGTTAGCTGCAAAGTACTGCCGGTTAAGCTGAGAACTGGCTTTATTATTTTTAAAAGCCAGGCCGCGTTTAATCAGGCCAAGCACTTCTTCATTAGATAAGGTTTCCATAGTCACCAAATGTTTTAAGGACACGATTCCGTCTGTTACTGCCATTTATAAACCCTCTGCAAGCTTCTTATATTTAAGATAAATTGATTAAGACTTGTACCTGACTTTTTCCAAACAAACCTTGTTTTTCTGCAAATCTTTTATTTATCTGGAAGAATCTGGTACAAAAGAACGCCTAAAAGTGTCGAAAAAGCGACACCTGTAATTTGCAGTCCCTTAATCTGCAGCATCAAGCCGCCGATACCGGATACTAAGATAACACTGGCAATTAAAAGATTCTTTTTATTGTCAAAATCAACCTTATTTTCAATCAAAATTTTCAGACCGCTGGATGCAATGACTCCGAATAAGGCAATGGAAATACCGCCAATAACCGGTGCCGGAATAGACGACAGCAAAGCGGAAACCTTGCCGATAAAACTCATTATTACAGCAATGAAGGCTGCACCGGCAATGACATAAACTGAATAAATCTTATTTAAGGCCATAACGCCAATATTCTCACCATAAGAGGTCACTGGCGGAGCACCGAAAACACCGGCGATTATCTGAGCCAGTCCGTCACCGGTCAATGTCCGGTCTAAGCCGGGATCCTTAAAGAAATCACGGCCGGTCAGACTGTTGAGCACCATCACATGACCGAAGTGTTCGGTCATTGTAACAAAGGCAATCGGAGCCATTGTTAAAACAGCACTGGGATAAAATTTAAAGGAATAATCTAAAAAGAGAATATCAAAATCAGGCACTGAAAACCATGAACTGCTGACAACATCTGAAAAATCAATAATATTTTGTTTGGTCAGAAGACCAATAACCAAAGCAAAAAGGTAGCCTACAATCAATCCCAGCAAAACAGGAATGATACCGATAATTTTCTTACCGTAAATATTGAAGAGAATCACGGCCAATAAGGTAACCATGCCTATCAGCAAATAAGTAAAATTATAACTGCCGTCTTTCAGCATGACATCGTTAACCGCCGTAGTAGCAAGGCTTAAACCGATAACCATAATAATCGGACCAACAACAACCGGAGGCAGAATTTTATCAATCCAGGCATTGCCGGCAAAACGTACAGCCAAGGCAACCAGCAGATAAACCAGACCTCCGGCTATAGCACCCTGCGCAACTGCAGCAATGCCGCCGGTTTTCATAAGAGTCTGCATTGTTGCAATGTAGGCAAAGCTCGACCCCATGTAAGCCGGAATTTTGTACTGAGTGACCGATAAATGCGCCAGAGTCCCCAAGCCACTGGAAAATAAAGCAATAGCAGGATCGATGCCAACCAGAATCGGCACTAAAACTGTCGCACCAAACATCGCAAACAGGTGCTGAAAGGACAGGCCTATCAGCAAGCCGGAAGCCGGTCTCTCATGTACGTCATATTTTACATTATTCACTTATCCATACCGTCCTTTTTTCATTTTAATTTGGCGCCGCCAGGCTGACACAATCCTTGCCATCATGTTCAAGCACTTCAACAATAATTTCTTCGTCAGCGCTGGTAGGAATATTTTTTCCCACATAATCTGCCCGGATAGGCAGTTCACGATGGCCTCGGTCCACCAAAACGGCGAGGCTGACGCGGGACGGACGGCCTCGGGAGACAAGATTGTCGATAGCCGCTCTGATCGTACGGCCGGTATAAAGAACATCATCAACCAAAATAATGTCTCTGCCGTTAATATCAACCGGCAGTGAACTGGTATCCTCATTTACCTTGATATCATCACGAAAAGGTTTAGTATCCAGTTCAGCAAGAGGAACATCCAGTCCCTCAAGCTGCTGCAGGCGATCCTGAATACGCCGGGCGATAAAAACACCCCGCGTTTTTATTCCTGCCAGGACAATCTTATCAAGCTTTTTATTGCGCTCAATAATTTCATAAGTAATCCGGGTGATGGCACGCTTCATCGTCACATCATCAACAATTTCTTTTGTTTTCATATACAGCCTTTCTAAAAAATCAGCAAAGACTCGGCAGATAAAGGCAGGCAGTTTTTTTATTTCCGTACAGCCTGAGCCATAACTCTCCAGCGCCATTTTAAGCCAAATCTTCCATAAATACAGAAAAAAATCTCCCTGAACGCAAGGAGATTTCACAAAACAGAGGCACAGTCAAAACGGCACACCTTACCCTATTTTCTGCGATTGTCCTTGCCTGCCTCACAGGACAGTATTAAAGGATTTATATTCTTTTTCATATTATATCAAAATTTAGACAATTTTCAAGTCTTGGCACAGCACTGCTAAAAAACATTCTTAAAACGTCTCCCTGTACCATTTATATATTGACACATAATAGCACTGATTAAACGCAGGAATCAAAACCTATTTTTGTGTTCTCCAATAAAAGCCCGCAGCTTGAAGTCAGACATTTCTTCCATTCTCTTACAATTCTGCTTTTCGCAGCTGCTCAAGTCTTTCCTGAAAAATCTGCGGCGGCGAAACAGAAAATTCCATCAGCTTACCGCTTCTTGGGTGGGTAAAACCAAGCGTTTGAGCATGGAGAAACTGTCCTTCCCCTTGCAGCGTTTTACGCGGACCGTAGAGAGGATCGCCAGCTAAAGGATGGCCGATATAGGCCATATGCACACGGATCTGATGAGTCCTGCCAGTTTCTAAAGTGAGTTCTAAGAACGTATAGCTGCTAAACCGTTCTAAAACATGGAAGTGTGTAAGTGCAGGCTTGCCTTGAGCTGTGACAGCCTGTTTTTTACGGTCTTTTTTACTGCGGCCGATGGGCGCTTCAATCAGACCAAAATCATCAGGTACATTTCCGTGAACGATAGCCACATACCGCCGCAAGGATTTCTTGGCCTTCAGTTCAGCGGCTAGCGCCTGATGGGCCAAATCATTCTTAGCCACCATCAAAAGTCCTGACGTATCCTTATCCAGACGGTGGACAATTCCGGGACGTATGACACCGTTGATCGTAGAGAGATCCTTGATATGATAGAGCAAGGCGTTCACCAGCGTACCGCTTGTATGACCGGCTGCGGGGTGGACAACCATCCCCTGTACCTTATTGACAACTGCAAGATCTGCATCTTCATAAACAATATCCAAAGGAAGATTTTGGGGAGCGTATTCCAGCATTTCCGCCTGCGGTATTTGATAAGAAATTTTATCACCAGTCTGGACGGTATAACTTGCTTTTTTACTTTGACCGTTGACCGAAATCAGTCCTGTCTTTACAGCCTCTTTAATCTGGCTGCGCGATAAATCAGTCAAATCGGACAGCGTCTTATCCAAACGGCCGCCTCCCTCTTTAATTGTAATTTCCATTTTTTTCATCTTTCCATAACGCTATTATTAGTAAAAAAACACCAACTGTCAAATAGGAATCGGCCACGTTGAAAACAGCAAATTCAATAAACTCCAAGTTGATCATATCAACCACATAACCTAAACGTATGCGGTCAATAAAATTGCCCAGACCGCCGACAATAATCAAAAGCAAACCAGCAAGAAGCCAGAGATCTCCCTTAATATTACTCATCAGATAATAAAGAGCAAAGGCCAGAACAGCTACAGTGATAACAGCAAACAGCCAGCGCTGATTCTGCAAGATAGAAAAAGCAGCCCCATAGTTGCGCAGATAGGTCAAACTGAAGACCCCGGGCCAGAACGGTACGGTCTCGCCATGATTAAGATGCCTAACAATCCAGTATTTGCTCAGCTGATCCAGACACAAAAGGAAAAAGCCGCAAAGTATCAGTAATAGTTTTCGCATAAGGTCTCAGTTCTCCTAAGGCTTATATTTAGCAAAATAATCCTGCATAACAGTCACAAATTTCAAAGCGCAGCTTGTCAGATTTTTATCCCGCCGCTTAACATAAATCATTTTATTATCAAGATTATCCATTAAAGGAATGACAGTAATGCCATTGACACTCCGGCTGTCCAAAAAACCGGACCCTGTTGCATAAGCATCTGTACGCTCTAAAATACCATTTAAAGTAGCACGGTCAGTCACGTTAAACATCAGTGAACTTTCGGTTGTATCAACAAAATTTTCAGAATAATAGAGATACTCATCTTTTTCTTGCGTAAACCGAACTGTAGGCAGACCCGCCAAATCATCCATAGACAGGCTTGTTTTTGCTGCCAGAGGATGATCCTTAGCTAAATAGATATGTGTTTTAAAAGGAATCAGCTCCACATACTCCAGACCCAGCTTTTCAATTCGCTGCAGAAGCCCTTTACGGTTTTGGTTGTTAATATAGATAATACCGATCTCGCTGTCTCCTTGAGCAACTTCATCTAAAATCTGAATCGTCGTTGATTCAAAAATACGAAAATTCTTATAATCAGGATAGGTTTTGGAAAACACAGTGATTAAAGGCGGCAGAAAATCGTAGTGCTGACTGGCAATAGAAAATTCATTATTTGCAGCATCCGGCTGAGAAAACTGCCTTTCAAAGCTGTCAAAACTCTTGACAACCTCCAGTGCTTTTTCATAAAAAGTCAAGCCCTGACTGGTGAGTACTGTCCCTGTCGTCGTTCGAGTGAAGATCTGAAACCCTAATTCTGTCTCTAAATCCCGAACAGCCACAGATAGGCTGGGCTGACTGACAAAAAGTTTGGCTGCAGCTTCGCGGAATGTCCCGCTGTTGGCAATTGCCACAACATACCTTAATTGCTGAATATTCATAATTCGACTTTCTCTTTTTATTGATTATCTCTATTATACAAAAAAATGAACATTAGGTATACTTTCAAAACGGACAGCAGTACGGAAGAACCAGCGGCTGACGGTGCATGCAGAAGACAAAAAACTCGCTTGATAATCCTTCATCAAGCGAGTTTCTAAGGTTAAATCATTACTTAGCAATTGGGTAAACAGATACTTGCTTTCTGTCACGGCCTTTGCGTTCAAAACGGACAACGCCTTCAACCTTAGCAAAAAGGGTATCGTCTCCACCGCGGCCTACATTAGCTCCCGGATGAATATGAGTGCCGCGCTGACGGTACAAAATTGAACCGCCCTTAACAGTTTGGCCGTCAGCAGCTTTAGCGCCTAGGCGTTTGCTTTCTGAATCACGGCCGTTTGATGTAGAACCGCCACCTTTTTTATGGGCAAAAAGTTGCAAATTGGCAAGATTCATTTTTAACATAATCGTATTCCTCTCTTTAAAACTAGTTTTCAAGCACTTTTAAAGTCACAAATTCTGCTGAATGTTCAGCTAAATTAGCTATTCCCAGAAAAAATGACTCAAATAAAAGCTGAACCTTCTCTTCTCTATCAGAACCAGGCGGAAGCGAGATTGCCATGTAGCCGCCTGTCCGCTCATTAATGTCGACATCTGCAGAGCATTCAGCCAGCAAATCAAGCGAATTGACAAAATTAAGTGCCAAGCTGCTGACAGATGCGCAGACAATATCAAAGCCGTATTCACCGCTCCCTGCATGTCCTTTCAGTTCTGCATGTTCTAAAAAACCGGACCGGTTGCGTGTAAAAGTTGCTTCAATCATAATACTTAAGCATTAATGGCTGTGATAAGAACTTTAGTGTATGGCTGACGGTGCCCCTGTTTGCGGTGGCTGCCTTTTTTAGGTTTGTATTTGAAAGTAACAACTTTCTTTTGCTTGCCTTGTTTTTCAACTTTACCGACAACAGTAGCTCCCTCAACGACAGGAGTTCCCACTTTAGTTGTTTCACCGCCGATAAGGACAACCTCATCAAAGGTTACTTCTGCTCCTGCCTCAAGATCAAGTTTTTCAACATAAACAGCTTGATCAACTTCAACTTTTACTTGCTTGCCGCCAGTTTTGATGATTGCATATGTGCTCATCATGCACCTCCTATAATTTTTTTTGAGGATAATCCTCTTTGTGAAGACTCGCCGCAATCGTGAGAATATCATTTCTGCTTAACTTAACGATTTCCGAGCGGTTGCACTGGACGTGCATACAGTCAACTTTTATATTATAGCATCAATACTTTTAAAAAACAAGGCTTAATCATCAGCAATCTTACTTTTTCTTTCTATTTCATCAGTTGAAAGTTCTAAAATGAAGTTAGCCACTTAGATGCAAAAAAACACCTCTATGTTACACTTGTAGTTGACGAAAACACAAGTAAAGGACATAGAGATGCAAGACCATTATACACCAACAGGCAAGCACTTGACAATAGCTGATCGCCGCTTGATTGAACGCTGGAAGCAAGAAGGGAAATCTAATCGTGAGATTGCAGGTCTCTTAGGCAAAGCTCCTCAAACGATAAACAACGAGATGAAACGTGGACTGGTCCTCCAACAGGTGCGTAAGGGGAAGTTTGAGAAGCTTTATAGGGCGGATAGAGCTCAGGAAGTGTATGAGATTAATCGAAAAAATAGCCGTAAAGCTGTTAGTCTCACGAAGAAAGTCAAGGAAACCATTGTCCACTACATCAAGCTGAAGTGGTCACCTGAGATGATTTCAAAACGTAAAGTCAACGTCCCACAATCCACCATATACTACTGGATGGACAAGGGGTACCTGGGGCTGACTAAGGCAGATAGGCTGTATCCAAGAAAAGGCAAATCCCCTAAGAAAACAGCCAGTCCTAATTTCATGCCTGTTGGAAAGTCGATTGAGGAGCGGCCTGAAGCGATCACTCAACGACTGGAGGCTGGGCATTATGAGATTGATACGGTTGTTCAGACACGGGCTAAAGCGCCTTGCTTTCTGACATTAACAGATCGAAAAACCAGGTATGAAATCATTCGTTACTTGCCCAGTAAGACAGCACAAGCCGTTAACGAAGCCTTGTCGAGCATTTTACAGGAATATCAGATCACGTCAATCACAGCTGATAATGGGGCAGAATTTGCTAGACTAAGCGAGATTTTTAGTGAAGAGAAGATCTACTATGCTCACCCTTATTGCTCTTGGGAAAGAGGCTCTAATGAGAATCACAACCGTCTTATTCGACGTTTCCTACCCAAGGGAAAAACAAGAGCGACCAGAAAACTGGCCACTCAGATTGAATGGTGGATAAACAATTATCCCAAACGAATATTAAACTACAAGACACCTAGAGAAATTGTATTCAGTGGCTAACTTCAACTTGAAATTTAGCCTATTTCATCAGTGATTGAATTTGGAAAAAAAGAGACGCAGTCGTAGGAAGCGCGAGCTGACGTACGAATGTGGCTGCTCTGTGAGTATAGCCCTCCCTTGAGTCTTTTGTGACTCGACGGTCAGGCTCCTATTTTTGCTGTGAGCTTGAACGCCCTTTGTATCTTATTGAATTGAACACGGGCTAAGCTCTTTGTATCTTATGTTTAATCCCACTGCAGGTTAACTAGGTCTGTCATTTCCCGGTAGGCATCGTCAACCTTGGCCTTCATTGTGTCATCCAGCTGATCGCGGTATCTGCCGCCTTCAATAAAATCTTCCAAAATGAGGATTCGGTAATTAAAGTACTCATAGCCTTCATTTCCGTATTCCCCTTTACCCCATGACCAAACGAGCGTCGGATGAGCCCTAGCTGTTTTAATGATCGTACGGCTGCCAGTTTTCTCGAAAGTAAGATCCATCAGCAGACCGCGTTCTGTCCAAACGTTCTCCATCCGCTCATAGGTCTGATTGGAAATAAAGTTTCCCATAGAATAGATAATAAATTTTTTATCACCGTCTTTCTCCACCGTCTCTGAAGGTTCGGCTACATGAGGGTGGCCGCCAAAAATCACATCTGCTCCCCAATCAATCATCTTATGATAAAGCTCGACCTGCTCATCGGTAGGTTCTAAGGCATACTCGATACCCATCTGCGGCATGACAATAGTTATATCTGCCTTTTTTTCCGCTTCTTTGATTTCTTCTTTCATCTGCTGTTCATCAAGGTCTGACAGATGAGCCAGGTATTCTGCTTCCGTCAGGTTGGCTTCCATGCCATTGTAGCCATAAGCGTAACCTAAAATAGCAATTTTTATACCTTTCACTTCCTTAATCAGAATATCTTCTTGAGAACGATTTTTCTTGTAAATACCGATGGTATCCAAGCCGAGAGCATTAAAAACCTCAACTGTGTTTAAAGCGCCGGCCAAGTTAGAATCCAAAATATGATTGTGGGCCAGATCGACAACATCATAGCCTACATCTTTCATACAGGTTGCGATTTCCGGCGGCGCATTAAACAGCGGGTAACCTCCCAGGGGGTAGTCGGGACAAATCGTCCCTTCATAATCGCCAATAGCCAAGTCAGCTTCTCCAATCCAATCCTTGACATATTCAAAATAGGGAGCGAAATCATAGCTGCCGTCTTCCTGTCTGGCGCTGGTATAAAGGATATCGTGCAGCAAAATGTCACCGTTGGCTACTACACGGACGGTGCTTTTTTCTGTCTTTGTTTTTTCTTTCCTGACTGCGAGACCTCCCAGCATATCAAAGGCCAAAGCCAGCACTAAACAGGAGCATATAATCAGCAGGCAGGTAAGACTGGTTTTACGGTAAATAATCCTAAACTTTTTCATAAGAGCCTCCTTACTTGTATTATAACACTCTAGGAGACTTTTTAACTAAATTTTTTAAAAATAAAAGCAGGCAAAGGTTGTTGCTGTACCTCGCTGCTTCGCTTTTATAATCTGGTTTTTAACCAATAATTTTATGATAGTCTTCAACAGCTGCCAAATCAGCCCCTTCATATTGTTTTTTTAATAAAGAAGGGATAATCGGCGGATTGGCCAAAACCTGCAGAAAGACAAAAAGCAGTTCTTCTGCAGTCTGAAAACAATGGTTAGGAGCAATATACCGATAATTATGGGCAGTCTGTTTGAAGGCAAAAATAATCATTTTATTTTCAAAAGCCCGCCTTAGAGCTGAGGGAACCTCACGGCCGTGATTGATGTCCAAATAAAAATCGCAGGCCAGATAAAGCTGATTGAGTCTCTCCTGATCCACACGAGGATAAAGGCGGATATTGGCATATTTCTTATAAGCTAATAGTTTGCTGGACATTGCTGTTGGAGCAGCAATGTGAAAGTCAACCTCAGGCAGATTTGTTACCAGCGCTGTCAAATCCTGTATCTGATCAGAATGCGTCAAAATCAAAGCCTGACTGCGCCCCTGATTTTCCCGTTTAAAAGGATAGAGGAAGCCTAGATAGTCCGTGCGGCGAACTTCTGTTTCAGTCAGGAGTTTTTGCAGATTTTTATAGGCTGCCTTATGCTGTACCGCAATTTTTGTCCGGCGGCGGCTGCCTTGCTGAAGAAGCTGCCTCATATTGGCCGGAACAGCTGCCTCAATATTTTTCTGCCAGAAAAGAATATCTTCTCCCGGCTGCGAAAGCGACTGAATGACTGAGAAAGCGGGACCCAACGAATTGTAAAAAACGCGATCCAGATTAAACTGGGCTGCTTTAAAATAAAACGTCAAAAATTCCAGCTTATTTTTAAATATATAAACCTGCTGCCTGTAGTTTAAAATCAAATGACCTGTAATATAATTTTCAAGCAGCACTTCTTGATTGTTTCTGTCAAAATAGGAACGTAAAACAGGCTGCCCAGATGCATTATAACTAATCTGCGAGTAACGAAAGCCGACACGGTTATAGCAGTCCGTCAGCCGGCGCTCTTTCTTATCATCCAGCCAGTCAACTTCCTTGATAAAACGCTGATTATCTGTCTGTAAAAATCGGATACGACCGCGCTGCCGGCCTAAATCCCAAATACTGGCCTGACTGCGGTCTGTTCTGATTTCCCAATAAGGAGGCAGCGGCAGTTCACTGAAATAAAGAGGCCGGCCGGATACAGCCGCAAAATCTGTAAAAAACAGATAAGGAGATGTCACATCATAGGGCAAAAAACCGTCATCATTGAGCGCGATACTGGGCTGCTTATAGCCTGAAACCAGCAGAGAATAATGGAGATCCCAGCTGTTCTGATCATAACTGTCAAATAAATTAATCATGCTTCTGTCACCTCCTCAAGCAGATTCTGCCACTTACGAGCAATTCGCTCTGTCAGAAAATCTTCCGCCTTGCGGTAAGAGAACTCAGACATAAGTTCCAGACGTCCTGATTGAAAAATGTCAACAATTTTCTGGCTAAAAGCATGGCTGAGCAAGCCATCATTAAAATCCGAAATGGAGAGGAGAAAGCCATTTTCACCATCTTCAATAAAGGTCTGGTTGCCGTAAGGAACATCAAAACCAATCAGTGCTAAGCCTGATCCCAGAGCTTCCATAAGCGACAAACCAAAGCCTTCACTTCTTGAAGCGGTGACATAGACTTGATAGTTTTGATAAATTTCCTCCACATTCTGATGGCCGCACAGATGAATAAAATCAGCTGCCTGATTTTCCTCGATAAGCTGCAGAAGCCTCGACTCTTCGCTGCCTTGACCGTAAATATCAAGACTTAATTCCGGCAGAGATTTTTTAGCTTGAACCACCGCTTCAATCAAAATCTCCAGCTGCTTTTCGGGAACCAAACGTGAAGCAGTAATCAGCGAAAAAGGCTTCCTTGGCCTGTCAGGTCTTCTGAGGCGGTCAATACTGCCAACAGGGAGACTGATAAGCTGCGGTTTATAGGGAGTGAAGCGTTGAAATTGTTCTGCCAAAACCGTTTTTTGCCTCTCTGTCGCCAGCAGAAAAACATCAATTTCATCTGCATGGGAAAATGGGTATTCATAATGATTATTCCAAAGTACAGCCGCATCTCTGCCTGCCTCTTTAACAAAGTGCTCCGCATGAACGGCAACAGCCAGTTTAGCAGGCTTGACATATGGCAAAACAGCCGAACCTATTCCAAGAGACCGGTCTAAGATTACCATATCGTGTCTGCTCAAAGCAAGAGACCGAATAAAATGTGCAATAAACTCTTCCTTTGAATAGCAGATTTGATTGCTGAGACGAAAGATTGATTCCCCGCCATCAATCAGCTCATCATAAGCCAGACTGCCATCATCATTAAAAAAGCGGCGCTGATAAAGATAAGCCTTATTGTCTTTAGGAGCATAGTACTCTGTAAACATTCTGGTATAGGAGAAAAAGTCTTTCCGAATCAGCTTGCCTTGCGAAACATATTCAACACGGTGGACAATATCTGTCCCTTCTTCCTTTAAATAGGCTGTCAAAAAAACATCTTCTTCTTCGTAAAAAAAGCGTACAGACTTGCCGCTGCTCAGTTTTTGACTCAATTTCCCATGAAAAAGCGCCTGCAGATCGGACAGAGTAAAGGTTGTCGGAGCCAGTTTCTGATCGGTAAAAAAAGTATAAAGCCAGATAATTTCGTCATTTGTAAAACCAAGATTAGCCGCCAAATCAGCAATATTGTGCTGCCAGATAAAATCCAAAAAAATAAATTTATGATCCCAGTTTAGTTGCCCCAACAGCTGATTGCGGTATGCCTGCGCATATTCAACTCCAGAATTGGCCCAAGCGAGCCCAAAATTAATACTGTAAACAGTCATAGAGACTCCTTCTCTTTCCTTTAGGGCTGTTCATTTCAAGACAGCCGCCCAGCAAACTCTCCCTTAAAATTCAGTTTTTATCAAAACATTCAGTCTCATAGCAGACTGTCTAACAACTCATCTATTTCGTCATTTTCAGACTGAGAACTAATTGATGATATCACCAAACCGGATAAAGCCCGTTCAATCAGGCCCTCAACATCCAACCGTTTTTCATACTGTTCCACATTCTTAATTTTGGGATGCGTTTTGGGACGGTCTGGTGCAAAAACGGTACAGCAGTCTTCAAAGGGTTGGATAGAGAGATTGAAAGTATCAATTTTCTGTGCCATTTCAATAATTTCAAGCTTATCCATTGTGACAAGAGGGCGGATAACCGGTGTCGAAGTAACAGCATTAATGGCTTGCATCGATTCCAAAGTTTGGCTGGCAACCTGACCGAGACTTTCCCCTGTGATAATAACCTGTCCGGAACGCTCCTGCCGGATACGGTCAGTAATCCTCAGCATGAAGCGCCGCGTAAGAGTCATGAGATAAGCTTCCGGTACTTTTTCTTTGATTTCTTCTTGAATTTCAGTAAAAGGAACCTCAATAAACTGGATACTGCCGCCAAATTTTGTTAATTTACGCGCCAAATCCTGTGCTTTTTTTAAAGCTCCGGGGCTGGTATAAGGCGGGCTGGCAAAATGGACAGCCTCAATGGCAACACCGCGTTTGAGCGCCAAATAGCCAGCAACCGGCGAATCAATTCCTCCGGACAGCATCAGCATCCCTTTTCCAGAAGTTCCTACGGGAAGCCCTCCCGCTCCTTTAATGTTTTCATAAGACAGATAAGCGGCTTCTTCACGAATTTCAATTGTTAAATTGATATCGGGATTCTTCATCTGTGCTTGAATATCAGGGATAGCAGCAAAAACAGCAGCTCCCATAATCTGGTTCAGCTCCCTGCTGTCCAGTTCAAAACTGTGATCGCTCCTCTTACTTGTAATTTTAAACGTCATGCCTTTTTGATAAATAGACAGCATGAGTTCCTGAACATTTTTCTTAAGAAGCTCAACGTCTTTTTCTGCCTTATAAACCGGTGAAAAGGCCTGAATCCCAAAGATTTCTTTCAAAGACTCTGCGACCGGCAGATAATCACAGCCATTGAGATAAACATGTGCCCGATCACGGTCAGCTGTTACCCTGATTTCCGGAAAAACGGACAAAACATGTTTGATATTGTTTTTTAACCGATTGATAAAATACATACGGTTTTTTCCCTTAGTTGACAGTTCGCCGTAGCGGATCATAATTTCTGAATAGTGCATGATTACATTGCTAAAATCCAAATACTTCGGAAACAGTTTTTAGCTGCTCCCTTTAACTATTGAATCTTGTCCTTTCTTTATCACATTTAACGTATTTTTGCGGTATCAGCATAAATTTGACGAAAAACAGTCAGAAACTGCTCTACGTCACTCATATCATTTTCATCATCAAGACTGACACGGACAGCTGTCTGTGCGGATTTGACAGGAATGCCCATAGCCAGCAAAGTGCCTGCTGGTTTGCCGGCCTTAGATGAACAGGCGCTGGTAGTCGAAAGAAAAATATCATGTTTTTCAAAAGCATGGACCAGCACTTCTCCCCGAACATCTTTGATACCAAAAGTCAAAATATTAGGAGCAGACTGCCTGTCCTTCCCAGAGAAAATAAGAACATCTTCGAAACTGGACAATGTCTCATAAATAAGGTCCCTCATTTCTTGCAGCCGGGTGACTGCGGCAGTCTGTTTATCGCTGACCAGACGCAGAGCTTTGGCAGTTGCCGCAATAGCAGCAACATTTTCCGTCGTTGAACGAAGATTAGACTCCTGGCCGCCGCCGTTTAAGAGCGGATTCAGACGTTTTCCTGATTTTTTATAAAGGATACCGAGACCGCGCACCCCATGAAACTTATGGCTTGAAAAGCTGGCCAAATCCACACGATCTGTCAAGTAGTCACTAACTGGGAGCTTCCCGGCTGCTTGAACCGCATCGACATGAAAAGTGATGGTCGGTTTATCTGCCAGCAGCTCTGAAATAGCCTGAATCGGCTGAATTGAGCCCATCTCATTATTAACAGCCATCACCGAAACTAAAATCGTTTCGGGTCTGATAAGACCAGACAGAGTTTCTAAATCAACAAGGCCCTTCTTATCTACTGGTGCATAGCTGACAGTAAAACCGTGTTTCCCTAACCATTCAGCGGACTCTTTAACAGCCGGGTGTTCAATCGCTGAGACAATAATATGACGACCGTACCGCTCCTTTTCAAAAGCAGTCCCCTTAAGTGCCCAATTATCGCTTTCTGTTCCTCCCGATGTAAAAAAAATGTCATCAACTCCAACCCTGAGTAAGTCTGCAATCTGCTGACGGCTGGCATCCAGAACGCGCTTCGCCTGACTTCCCAGATAGTGGAGACTGGAAGGATTGCCGTAAATAGTAGCAGCAGCTTCCTGATAGGTTCTCAGTACTTCCGGATAAGGAATTGTTGTCGCTGCATTATCAAAATAAATCATTTGCTGTCCTCTTTACATATTCAATCACTTCATTATATCATAAGTCTAAATACTTCTTTAGCATTTATGACCATCTTTTTTTAGCATTTTTCAAGATAAAATCGTATAATAAGGATAATGGAGTTCAAACAGCTTGCTTCGGGCCGGACAGCCAGATAATTGGCTGCACAGCCTCAAATTGTTTTCTTTCCAGCCTGTTTAACTTTAAAAGAGGTGCAGTGATTTTGTGTTCGTTTTTGTACCCCTTTGTATCTATCCTATAGAACCGAACACGGCCTTTATATTATTAAAAGGAGGATTTCATGTCTCAAAACTATTCCCGTCGTAAAAAACCAGGCAAATCAGTATCTGCCGCTCCCAAAAAGCATATCAAATCCGGTTTATCAGCTCTGCAAAAAACAATCGCTTTAATCGGTAGTATTTTAAGTATTATTGTCGCAAGCATTACCATTAATAACTATTTAAGCGGTGCCAACTCAAAAGACAAAGACACAACTTCTACAACAACTGTTATTATTTCCGAAAACAGCGGAAGCAGTGCTGGCAGCAGCTCACAGGGGTCAGCAGCTAATGGCGGTTACGATGCCAACGCTGACAATAACCAAGTCTACGGCAATAACGGTGCAGCCTCTGACCAGTATCAGGCACCTTCTTCTGCATCTGATGCCTCCTCATCTGCAGCAGATACCGATACACCAGCTTCTGCTGCGACTGATACTGCTGAGTAAATCACCGCGTGTGCTGACTTTTTGCTAATGCCCTAAAAATACTGGACGATTAGCTAATTTTTCTGTTTTATGATATAATAATGAGCCTATGAAAAAATTTTTTAATCAATCATTTCTGACTAAAACGATCCAAAATGAGGTGATCAGATATCTCTTCTTTGGTGTGTTAACTACAGTTTTTTATATGACAGTACGGATTTTTATTTTTACTGTTTATCCCAGCGGAATTGTGTCCACCTCTCTGGCTAATATTCTCGCGGTTATTTTTGCTTTTGTTACCAATGATTTTTTCGTTTTCGACCAAGAACGGAAAGGCTGGTTCAGCCGCTTTGTGAAATTTTCTTTTGCCCGTCTGTTTACCTTCTTTTTGGACCTTTTTCTGGCTTATATCTTTGTGGACACTTTTCCTGAAATTATCGGCAGATTTGTACATAACAATCTGGATTGGGTCAATACCATTGAAACGTTCATCAGTCAGATACTTATTATGGTCACCAACTATCTTTTCAGTAAGCTCTTTATCTTTAAAAACAAGAAGGCTTAACCTTTCCGCAGCAGGCAGCTAAGCCTCTTTTTATCACAGTTTAATTGATATAAAAAAAACGGCCAAAAAAGCCGTTTTTTTTTATGTTCTTATTGCTCTTACAGCCACCTAAGAGATAATGCATACCGATAAATGGTTTTTACGGCTGTTTATCAGCTTTTTTATCATACCATCTGAGGGTTAAAATTGACGCAATTGAAATCAAAGAAATGGCTATGCCCGCATACAGTCCGGGCGGTCTGAAAGTCATTTTAACAGTGTGTTTACCGCTGGTAATCGGAAAAGCGATTAAGCTTTCCCAAACTTCCTGAGTGGCAACAGACTTGCCATCTACCTGAACATGCCAGCCATCACTGTAAGGGATGGTCGTCATCATCATGTCACTGTCATCAGTGATTGTAACACTGCCTTCAATTTTAGTATTCGTCCACTTATCGACTGCCAGACTTTGCTTTTGACGTTCAGCCATCACTTTTTTAATCGCTTCTTTATTGGCACGAACCAACTGAGCGCCTGTCATGTTGACCGAATCAGCTGTGAACTGAAACTCAATAACAGATTCCTGTCCTTCTGTATCATCTGTAATCTGCCATAACTGCCTTTGATCAAAACTTTTTTGATTGTTGTACCATTTACCGTTTAAAAGGACTGAGAGGTCTTTATTGGCATTGGTCACACCAAACGGTGTGAAGAAATAATAGGTGTAGTTGCTTTTAGGAACCAGCTTGTATCTGATAATTCCTGGCTTATTGCGGTCAAGACGGTTATAGACTGTCTGGCCGTTTTCATCTGTCACTGCTTCCATATTATCTGTTTCAACAGTAGCAAAATCAAAAGATTCAAAATAATTTTCTGTTGTCCCTGCCATCTGCTGCAGCAGAAAATTCTGGTTGGAAGCCGCATTATTCAGGCCAAACTTAATGCCAGTTGTCGCCTGATTGGTTCCAAAAGCAACCGAGAGGACATCCGGATTTTCATAAACCAGATAGCGATCATCTTCGTAAACCAGATTGGTGTATGCTGAAGCTAAATCTTTTCTCTCTGTCAGCTTAGAATAATACCAGCGCTGAGGGTATTTTTGCACATCTTCGTTTGTATAGTCTTTTACATCCATATAATAGCGCACACCATACAGGGCATCTGTCAAAGCTGTCCCATTTAAATACATGGTAGATGCATTAACACCGCTGTCACCCAAATAAGAAAACAGTCTTTGGGTAGATGTTTCAATGGTAGAACTGAAGGTACTTAATCCCGGATAAGAGACAAAGGTTGGAATCGTCCGCGAGTAGGCAAACGTTGAACCAATTCGGTAAAAACCTGCATCAGATTCTGCCTGAACGGTATCAGTTACCTTACCTACAGAAAGGACAGCATCAGTAAACTTATAGGCATCAGCATAGCCTAAAGTGGACTGAGAAAGGTAGGCATTCCAGCCCAATTCAAAAACAGTAATCGCTCCTATAAACAAATAGGCGGTCTTTTCTAGGTTGAAATAAATAATCAGCAAGACCGACAACCAAATCGCTGCGGTCAGGGTTAGCTGAGTCATTAAGTAACCCTCAGCCAGTAGATAAAGTGTTACTGGCAGCAAAACTGCAGAAACCGCCACTGCAGTATACTGCTTTTGTTTAGAACCGCGAAAGACAGTCCAAAAACAATAGGCCAGGCTGGCAAAAACGAAGCTGAGCAGCACTGTGACTAGCTCACGGTAGGTTTGGAAAAAAGCTGTAACCAATTCAGGCTGTGATTTTGCAATATAGGTAAAATCATTGCTGCCTACATAGTAAACTGTTCCGGCAATCAGAATCAAGCCTGCAGCGAGGGGCTTCACAGACAGTGGTTTATGGTCTTTAAAAAATTGGTAGGCCAGCAAAACCATAAAGAAAGAGAGAAGCCAAGAAAAACGGAAGAAAAAACCTGCCGGATTCTGCCCCATATGCCATAATTTGCTGGCAAATTCATTGATAAAAGAAACGAAAAAAATCAAGCTGACAAGCCCTGCCGAAACTTTGCGGCAGAAACTGGTTCTGGCATAAAGAAAATACAGCAGAAAACCAATTAAAGCCAAGCCGCCCACATAGATATTGGGGAGGCTCGGTCCGCTGGGCCATGAATTATTATCAAAGCTGCCGATAACCAACTTGGACAGAATATCCAAAGGGTTGATTTGCAGGCTCCAGCTAAAGCTGAGGGCAGTACCGACCTGTCCTTTACTGGAAGCTAGGTTGAGATAAAGGGGATAAAGCAGAGCAAAGACAGATGTAATTGCCAGAACCGAAGCACCCACTACTTTAAACAAGGGATAAAAGAAAGCCTGCAGCCGCTCTTTTAAAACTCCCGGTCCGCCTAGTTTAGGCGACATATAATAGCAAGCATAGAGAGCGATGAATATGCAGATCATGACACCAAAGTAAAACTGAAACAGCATAGCCAGAGCTAAAGCCAATATATAGGCATATATTCTGCCGCCATCCAGCGTTTCTTCCAAATACAGGATAACCAGCGGCAGCATCCACATCGCATCATAAAAGATAACATTCATCTGATAGGAAACCAGCATACCGGACAGGGCGTAGGCCATAGCCATTAAGGGCACCAGCCATACTTTGTCCGACAGTCCCCGGTAGCGCCTTATCAGCAGATGCACAAAGCTCAGGCCGATAGCACCGTAACGCAGCCAAATTGTTAAAAAAACAGCCAAAGGGAAATACTTAACTGGGGTTAAAATATAGATGATATTAAAAGGGCTAAGCAGATAATACCCCACTACACCGATCATTTCTCCGCCGATTGATTTAGTAAAAGAATAGAAGAAACCTGACCAATCACCTGACAGCAGAGTATTTTTCAGATAGGCGAAAAAGCTGATATACTGCTGTCCAAAATCGACAGCCATTAAGCTGTTTGCCCCAAACGGATACATCTGCATCAACCTCCAGACAAACAGCATAACAGCCATCGGCAAGAAAGCACTGCAAAAATAGATTATGGCCTTCTTATGCTGCCGGTAAAAATCCGACACTCTCTCACTGTCTGCCCAAGCTTTTAATTTTGTTATTCCTGTCATCACCCTACCCCATCTTTTCTGGCCGCTTCAATGTTAGATTCATCAATAATAAAATGCGGACGCTTTTTCACTTCATAATAAATTTTCCCGATATATTCACCCAGCACACCTAGGGAAATCAGCTGCACCCCGCTGAATAGGATGATAGCAGCAATGGTTGTAAAATAACCGCTGACCGAATTACCCGGATTAAGCAGATAAGCGATAAACTCTTTAAAAAGATACAAGACTGCTAAACCGATACTGATAAACCCAAACTGAATACAGATGCGCAAGGGCTTATCATTAAAAGAAATCAGCCCCTGCACAGCATAATTCATCGATTTCTTGAAGCTGAACTTGCTTTTCCCTGCTTCCCGGACATGATTTTTATATGGAATGACTTTTTCTTTAAACCCAATCCATTCGTACAGACCTTTATTAAAACGATTATATTCTGGCATCGCCAAAAAAGTATTAACTGCCCGCCGGCTCAGCAATTTTAATTCTGATTTTCCATCCGTCAGCTTAACATCCATAGCGTAATTAGCAAAAGCATAGAAAGCACGCGCAAAAAAAGTGCTGGATTTCGATTCACCAGAACGGTCGCGCTGACCGCTGACAACTTCAAAGCCTTCTTTATAGGCCTGAAGAAATTCGGGAATCAGGCTGGGCGGATGCTGCAGATCGCCATCCATAACCATGACGGCATCGCCTGTTGAATACTTAAAGCCTGCTAAAATACCGCCCTCGCGCCCAAAATTGCGGCTGAAGCTGATATACTTGACACGGCTGTCGCGTGCAGCAATGGCTTTCATCAGACTGTAGGTTCTGTCCGTACTGCCATCGTCAATATAGAGCAGCTCATAGTCATCTATCTCCCGTCCCAGAAGCGACTGAAGCTGCTCAGACATAGCCTGATGAGTTTTTTCGATCATGCTTTCTTCATTCAAAAAAGTAATCAGCAAAGATAGTTTCATTTAATCACCTAATCAGTATATAATCTCATAATAATATCTCATTTTATCATAAATAGACAGAATTATCAATTTGATTAAAAAATAGAATAATTCTGTTTTTATTATAATAATCCTATATTCTATCTTGCTTTCCTTTATTCGCCAATGTTTTAGAAAAGCAAAAAATGCTATAATAGTTAAAAACAGATAAGGAAAAAATATGAACTATACTGAAACATTAAGCTGGATTCATTCCTATAAAGCTAACGGCCGCCGTCCTAAGCAGGAACGAATGCTGGCCATTCTGGAAAAATTGAATCATCCCCAGCGGAAATTCTCTGCTGTGCATGTTGTCGGAACAAACGGCAAAGGGTCGACCGTCAGTTTTTTGCAGCATATCCTGACAGCAGCTGGCTATAAGACTGGCAGTTTCACCTCCCCTTTTATACAATCTTTTAATGAACGAATTGCAATTGACCGACAGCCTATTTCAGATAGAGAGTTATGCAGGACAGCTCAGTTAGTCCGCCCTATCATAGAAGATAAACAGCTGCTGTCAGCCTGGGGACGTCCAACAGAATTTGAGCTTGTCACTCTGCTGATGTTTACCTATTTTGCATACATCAATCCTGTAGATTTGGCAGTCATTGAAGCCGGAGTAGGCGGAAGCCATGATGCAACTAATGTTTTTACTGCTCTGGCAGTTATCTGTCCTTCAATCAGCTTGGATCACCAGGACAGACTTGGAACATCTCTCAGTCACATCGCCCAACATAAAGTTGGCGTTCTTGCAGAGAATGTCCCCCTTATCTTTGCCCAGCTGCAGCAAGAAGTCAGGCAGATTTTTTACCAGAAAGCAGCTCTGCTTAAAGCCCCAACCTATGAACTGGGAAAAGATTTTTCTTTTGCTGAGCATAGTGACGGCAGCTTTTGCTTTTATAGAGAGCCCTTCACGCTCTCAAACATTCACCTGCAGCTGCTGGGAAAACATCAAAAAAGCAATGCTTCTTTGGCTGTTATGGCTGCCCTGCTTCTTTCCAGAAAGCTGTCAGGAATCACTTCAGCTGCCATAAAAACCGGACTTCAAAGAGCTGTTTGGCCTGGACGCACTGAATTTATAGGCAGCCACCTCATGCTTGACGGTGCCCACAATGAGGAAGCCATCCAAAAACTCGCTGACTTACTGGATGACATGTTCGCTGACAAAGAAATACATATTCTTTTTGCCGGTCTTCAGCGCAAACCAATTAAACAGCTTTTATCCCTCCTGTGCCATTATGATGTGAGGGTTACCAGCTTTGATTTTCCTGATGCACAAAAACTTGAAGATTATCCGCCATCCTATAAAAAAGTCCAAAACTGGCGTTTATGGCTGGAAAAAATTCCAAAACAGACAGACAGCCTCTATGTTGTAACAGGTTCCCTTTACTTTATTTCAGAAGTTCGGAACTATCTGCTCTCAGAAGAAACCGGCAAAGTTTAAAGCTGCTTATCCTTACAGCATGCTGTTTGCTAAGAGGGCGCTAAGAATTTAAAAACAAGCCTATCAAAAAATCTCACCGATCGGTGAGATTTTTTGTGTATTCCTCAGCGCATTGTAACGAATTCTTCCGCACCAGTCGGATGGATAGCTACCGTGCTGTCGAAATCGGCTTTCCTAGCTCCCATTTTAAGGGCTACGGCAAAACCTTGAATCATCTCATCCACACCATAGCCAATTCCATGAAGACCTACAATCTTTTCATCCGCTCCCTGACAGACCAGTTTCATTTTACACATTTGACGATGGCCGGTAATAGCCGTATACATAGAAACAAAGGATGAAGTGTAGGTTTTGACAGTATCTTTGCCGAATTTAGCAACAGCTCCTTCTTCGCTCAGCCCAACTGAACCCATAGGCGGATGGCTGAAAATAACGGTTGGCACATTATCATAATCCAATTTTTCATCAGGCTTGTTGTTAAAGAGCCGTTCGGACAAGCGCCGTCCTGCGGCCACTGCGACTGGAGTCAGCTCTAATTTACCGTTGACATCTCCCAGAGCATAAATACCGTCAACATTAGTATTTTCATAGGCATCGGTAATGATAAAACCTTTTTCGTCAAGCTTAAGGCCGGTAACTTCCAAATTAAAACCAGTCACATTGGCTTGACGGCCAATAGCCCAAATCAAGGTATCAACTGTATATTCCTCTCCGTTTTCCAATATTAACGTCAGGCTGCCGTCAGAATTTTTAACAACCTCTTTAGGAATAGAGAAAGTATGAAGTTCAGGTCCCGCTTCTGCCATCTCTTTAACAAGGACATCGACAATTTCACGGTCAAATTTTCGTAAAGGGCGGTCTCTGCGGACAAAAAGATGGGTTTGACTGCCCAGCGCATGAAGAACACCGGCCAATTCAACAGCAATGTAACCTGCTCCAACAATAGCTGTCCGTTGGGGGACTGCATCCAGCTCAAAAAAACCATCAGAAGTGATACCGTACTCACTGCCTGGAATATCCGGTATGAGGGCATGTCCTCCCGTTGCAACCAAAATATGCGGAGCTGTATACTCTTTTCCACCTGCCATTACAGTGTGACTATCAACAAAAGAGGCATATTCATATAAGCGCTCTACACCTGTCTGATCAAAACCGCGTTCATATGAATGGTGAATCCGATCAATATAAGCCTGTCGGTTTTTCTTAAGAACGTCAAAATTAAACTGTTCAGCTGTCAGACTGAATCCGTAATCCGGTGCATAACGGTGAAGCGCTTCAGCCATCTGAGCACCATACCACATCACTTTCTTAGGAACACAGCCTCGGTTTACACAAGTTCCACCGATGTCTCTGGCCTCGATCAAAAGCACTTTTGCTCCGTACATAGCCGCCCGATTAGCCGAAGCAATTCCCCCGCTGCCGCCGCCAATAACAATATAATCATAAGCTTTCGCCATTTCATACACCCCTCTATTATAAGATACAAAGGCCGTTTAAAAATCCGTATGAAAATAGAGGCTGACAAGTGATGCTTGCATCACGCTGGCAGACATCTTTTTCACTAGGATTTTAGGCCGTGTTCAGTTCTAATAAGATACAAAGGCCGTTTAAAAATCCGTATGAAAATAGGGGCTGACAAGTGATGCTTGCATCACGCTGGCAGACATCTTTTTCACTAGGATTTTAGGCCGTGTTCAGTTCTAATAAGATACAAAGGCCGTTTAAAACGCAAAGAGAAAATAGGAGCCTGACCGCCGAGTCACTAAAGACTCAAGGAAAGGCTATACTCACAGAGCAACCACACTCGTAAGTCGCTAATGCTTCCAACGATTGCGTCTCTTTTTCTCACAGCGTTTAGGCCGTGTTCAGTACAGCCGTCTGTAATAAATTTACTTTATCATAAAACGGCCGTTTAAACAAAAATCTGCTACGTACTCTTTTAGATAAAAAAGTCTGCTGGGGAGAGCAGACTTTTTTCTGAACCTGAACATAGGAAAGCAAAGATGAACCTTTTGATACCGTCTACTGTGCTTAAAGCGTTTTCTTGTCTTCTCATATCTTGATATTAAAAAAACCGGTCACCAATGGTGCCGGTTTAACAGGATACGCTGCAACAAAACTATTGTAAATCCTGTATAGGAGAAAAGACAATTTTTTCAATATCTGAAATATAAATAGACAGACGCTGCTGCTGTTCAAGAAAAGTTTTTAAAACAGCATTTTCTTCAATTTTCTGTCCCAATGCAGTCATTTCATCCTGATCTTCCTTGGAAGGCATTTGACCGGATTGCATTAGGGTCTGCATCTTTTTTTGAACTTCTAAAAATTGTTCCCACAGATCCTTTGCTTCGCTGTTGGACTCGACAGCCGCCTTTGCTTCTGCTGCAGCTTGATATTCAGGAAGTACCCTGATAGCTCTTTCTAACTCATTTGCAATATCATAAACATTCGCCATTTATTATCTCTCCTATTCAATAAAAACGTTATAATCAGTATTATCAGTAATAACTTTTCGCGCATGATCCAAGTCTTTAGCATTTTTAAATGAAATTTGAAGGATTCCGCTAATATCTTCACGGTTTTCTTCATTAATATGAATATTAACCAAAGACGTACCCCGCAAAAGCTCCAAAATTTCTAAAATCACATCTTCTTCATCCGGAACATCAACAAAAATATCAAAGAAACTCTCTACACCGCCTCGTTTGTGAATTTCCATTTCTTTGCGGGTTTGTCTGGCTTGGGCAAAATAATTCCAAATGGCTTCTTCGTCATCTTGTGAAAGCAACTGAGCCACACGGTCCAGCCGTTGCTTAAAGTCTGAAATCCGCTCCAAAACAGCCTCTTTGTTGGTTAAAAGAATACTGGTCCACATCCCCGGCTCGCTTTCAGCAATACGGGTCATATCCCGAAAACCTCCGGCCGCAAAGCGATTCGTCATGTCATGTTCGCCTGCATACTCACCGGCCTGCTCCATCAGACTGGCTGATAAAATATGCGGGAAATGACTGACTTGACTGGTCACTCGGTCGTGTTCAGCCGCTTCAATCTCAATAAATCTGGCCTGCAGTCCCGATAGCAAGTCTTTAAGCGTAGCAATAGTAGATTTTTTAGTTAGTTTGCTTGGTGTAAAAATATAATAAGCATTTTCAAACAGATGGCCATCTGCTGCGACAGCACCTGATTTATGGCTGCCGGCCATAGGGTGCGATCCGACAAACTGGACAGATTTGTCCATCAGGTACTTTTCAGCAGCTGCCACGATTTCTAATTTAGTTGACCCGGCATCTGTAATGATGACGTTGTCTTTTAAATCCAACTGGGACAAAGTTTTAAGAAAAACAATGGTCTGTTTGATGGGCACAGCTAAGATAATGATATCTGCCAGAGGGGCAAAGGCCGCAAAATCATCAGTTGCTTCATCAACAAGACCGCGTTCTAAGGCAATTATCCGTGATTTATCTGAGCGATTGTAGCCCAGAACAGTATAGTCCGGATGGCCTCTCTTAATCCCGAGTGCCAAAGAGCCGCCGATCAACCCTAACCCAGCTATATAGATGACTTTCTTTCCCATATTGACTCCAATCACATGCTCAAATCAGTTTAAAAACGCCTAACATATTCCCGGTGTTCTGTTACTGCTCTTTTCAGTTCTTCTAAATTATCAGAAGAGAATTTTTCTAAAATTTCATTGGCTACAACTGTAGCAACCACCGCTTCCATCACTACTCCCGCAGCTGGCAAAGCAGTGGGATCAGAACGTTCAACCGTTGCCTTGTAGGGTTCATGCGTTTCAATATCGACAGACATTAGCGGCTTATAAAGAGTTGGAATAGGCTTCATAACACCGCGCACCACAATAGGCTGCCCGTTGGTCATACCGCCTTCAAAACCGCCTAAATTATTAGTCCGGCGAGTGTAACCCTCTTCTTCAGTCCACAGGATTTCATCCATTACCTGTGAACCGCGGAGATAACCGTCTTTGAAACCAAGACCGAATTCAACTCCCTTAAAAGCGTTGATCGATACAACTGCCTGAGCAATCTTACTGTCTAATTTTCTGTCCCACTGAACATAGGAACCAAGCCCGACGGGAACTCCGCCAACTACCGTTTCAACTACACCGCCGATGGTATCGCCCTCTTTTTTGATTTGGTCTATATAGGCCTTGATTTCTTCTTCCCGTTCCTGATTGACAACAGAAATTTCGGACTGACCGGCAAGCGCTTTGATTTCAGCAACTGTCAATCCGTCCGGGACATCAATTTCTTTCCCGCCAAAAACAACGACATGGTTAGCAATTTCAATATCAAGTTCTGCCAAAATCCTTTTAGCGACAGCCCCAACGGCCACACGCATCGTTGTTTCACGTGCTGAAGAACGTTCCAAAGAATTGCGCAAATCATCGAAACGATATTTCATACCGCCAACCAAATCAGCATGACCCGGACGCGGGTGGGTGATTTTTCGCTTTGTCTTAAGACGGTCTTCAATATCCTCAGCTGACATGATATCCAGCCATTTTTGATGATCTTTATTGATAACATCCATAGTAATCGGCGCCCCGGTTGTTTTGCCGTGACGGACACCTGAGGTAAAAATAACCTGATCACTTTCAATCTTCATGCGCCCGCCACGGCCGTAGCCGCCTTGCCGGCGTTTCAAATCCAGATTAATATCCTCAGCTGTTAAAGGCAGACCGGCAGGAACACCCTCAATAATAGCAGTCAGACGCGGACCGTGTGACTCCCCAGCTGTTAAATATCTCATTTATCTCTCCAAATATTCTTTCATTTCCTCAAGAGGCATTTGATTGATTGCTGCACTGCCGAGCTCCGGCACAATAACCGTTTTAATAGATTTGCCGCGGGCTTTTTTGTCATGTTTTAGCACATCATACAGCTTATCTGTTTCCCAAGGTTCATAGGCTACCGGCAGACCGAATTTTTGGCACATGGCTATAATATCTTCGGTCAGACCATCAGGCATTAAGCCCTTTTTAGCAGCTGCCCGGGCCATCTGTACCATACCTATTGCCACAGCTTCACCATGCATAATCTGACCGTAGCCTGCTGTCGCTTCAACGGCATGACCGATTGTATGACCAAAATTTAAGTAGAGGCGCCGACCGTTATCAAATTCGTCTTCAACCACTGTTTCGCGTTTAACATTACAGGAACGGTAGATTATCATTTCAGCATGCTCCAGAATAGAGTGAACCGAACCGTCCATATTTGAAAGATCCTGCCACAGTTCAGGATCAGCAATCAATGCATACTTAATCACCTCTCCCATGCCTTCAATCAGCTCGCGTTCCCCTAATGTCTTAAGGGTTTCCGGATCGATTAGGACACCGTCAGGCTGAGCAAAAGTGCCTACCATATTTTTGGCAAAAGCCGTATTAACCCCTGTTTTACCACCTATAGACGAATCTACCTGAGCCGTCAGACTTGTCGGAATTTGTAAAAAATGCAGCCCCCGCATATAGGTAGAAGCTACAAAACCGGCTAAATCACCAACAACTCCTCCTCCAAGAGCCACAATTCCGTCACTTCGTGTTAAAGAGTGCTGCACTAAAAATTTATAGGCTTTATCAACAGTTGTCAAATTCTTACTGGCTTCACCTTCCAAAAAATCAAAAACAACCACTTCAAAACCGGCATCTTCCAGACTGAGCTTAACCTTTTCAGCATAAAGAGCACCGACATGATTATCAGTAATTAGCGCAACTTTCTGCGGCTGCCAAAGCTGGCGGGCCCACTGTCCAGTTTCGGCCAAAGAATGCCTGTCAATAACAATATCGTAAGGGTTGTTTAAAAGATTTACCCGCAATTTCATCCGCTCACCTGCTTACTAGATATCATACTTTTTTACAAGTTCATCCCAAATTTCAGCTGTCGGCATTTCCTGACCTGTCCACAGCCTAAAGGTCTCTGCCGCCTGATACAGCAGCATTCCCAAACCATTAATTGTCTCTATCCCCTGAGATTTAGCCAGCCTGATAAAAGGAGTTTCAAAGGGGGTATAAATGACATCTGCCACAAACTGCCCTTTCTTAAAACGGGTTTCAGGCAGCACGACCATCGTTATACCGTCCATACCGACAGCATTAGCGTTAACAACCAAGTCAGCTTCATTAATTTTTTGCTGAATGAGCGCCTGATCCGCTAAATCAAAAACAGCCACCGGGACGCCTGTCACTTCAGTTACTTTCCCTTGGCGTTTCTTAGTCACATCAAGGTATTTTTCTTTATTAAACATATTGATTTTAGCAACACCATGTCTGGCAGCGTAAGCAGAAATAGCCGTTGCTGCGCCACTTCCACCCAATACGGTCATCACTTTCCCGGCAATGCTGAAATCCTTTGGCAGCGAGGCAAAAAAACCAGAGCCATCTGTATTGTAGCCGATTAATTTGCCATCACGATTGACGATGGTGTTGACCATACCGAATAAAGAAGCGCTGACATCCAATTCATCCAGATAGGGAGTCACCACTCTTTTATAGGGCATTGAGAGATTTATCCCCCACATATTATAGCGCCGAATATTTTTGACCGTTTCCTGCAAATCTTCTGCCCGAGTGTCCCAAGCAACATAGACGCCGTTAATTCCTAATTTTTCAAAAGCATAATTGTGAATAAAAGGCGAAACAGAATGCTTTATAGGAGTTGCAACTACTGCTGCCAGCCTAGTATGCCCATCAATCTGCATCAAGAATCTCCTTAATTTTTCTCATATCAACAAGAGCTATCTGTCCTGGGGCACTGACCTGCTCAAGGCTGGCAAAACTCCAGCTGGAACCAACCAGATCTCCGCACAATCGCGAAATACGTCCCAGTTTTCCCATCGACATAGTTGCATAAAGCTGCTCAGGATTAAGTGTTTTAAACCCCCGTGTATAATTCATCAAATCCAGAACGTCCTGCTCACTGTTAGGCATGACCGCAATTTTCACAACCCGCGGCACTAAGGCAGTCAGTTCTGAAAAAGCTTCCATAATATTTTCCGGTGTCTCATGAAAGTTGTGGTAAGACAAGACCAAATTAGGATAATCCAACATTTCCTGAAAAGCGTCCATGTGCGAAAAATATTCAAAATCAATATAATCCGGATTGTAAATGGAACTGACTTCTTTAATCAAACTCAGGTAATCCGCATCGGGCAGATCAATATTGCCTCCCTCTTTAGTGGTTCGCAGTGTGAATAAAATTTCAAAACCGGCAAATTTTTCAAATATAGCCGGAGCAACTGTCATAATGTCCTCTTTGGCTAAAAAATCTGCCCGCCACTCAATAATATCAGCCCTTTCAAATTGGGAAAGGTCAAACGCTTGGGCCTCTTCGAGATTGCGAGGCATAATGGGTACTACTATCTTCATTTTTCTACCTTTATTGTGAATACTTTTAAATAATTACTTTTTTCATCAGCTTGGTTTACCGTAAAATCATTCGGCAATTGTTTGAGATTGAGATAGGTATGTTTATGTGTTCTAAGCCCTTTCTCCAACTCTTTTTTAAATTGAGAGATACTCATATTTGCAGCATTGACTGCAGCGATAATCAGACCGTTTTCAGACAGAACGTCCACTGCCTGAGCGATGAGTTCAGGATAGTCTTTATGGACTGAAAAAGTCTGTTTTTTGTTCCGTGCGAAGCTGGGCGGATCAATTAAAATAATATCAAAAAACAAACCTTTGCGCTTGGCATATCTCAAATAGTCAAAGACATCCATAACCAAAAAGCGGTGATTGTCTGCTGCAAGGTCATTAGCTGCAAAATGCGCCAGTGACAGTTCTTGAGATCTTTTAGCCAAATCAACTGAGACTGTCTCGGCAGCTCCCCCCGCAGCTGCAGCCAGAGAAAAGGCAGCTGTATAGGAGAAGAGATTGAGCAGCCTTTTTCCCGCAGCCAGACCGTTGGCCAGTTCCTTGCGGACATCACGCTGATCTAAAAAAATTCCAGTCATCAGTCCTTGATTAAGAAAGACACTGTATTTAAGACCATTTTCAGCAATCAAAAACGTCTCTGCTGCTTTTTGTCCATAGATGAAAGCTGAGTCATAAGGTGAGTCCTTAAAACGATTTTTTTCATAAGCACCTTTCACCTTATCTCCGAAAACATCTCTAAAAGCAGCAATAACTGTCTGACGGATAGAATACACGAAAGTGTTGTACCAAGAAAAAAGGGCATAATCTCCGTATAAATCAATGGTCATACCGCCGAAAAAGTCACCGTCCTGATTAAAGATACGGTAAGCTGTCGTCTGATCGGATTTTTCGTACTGAGACCGTTTTTCCCTTGCTTTCTGAAAAAGGGCAGTAAAATAAGCCTTATTTAAAGTAACTTTTTCTTTTGTTAAAAACCAACCAATGCCTTTATTCTGCTTAGACAAATAAGCCGTTCCCAGCAATTGTTGCGCCTTATTATAAAGCAAGACTTCCTTATCTGTCTGCTTTAACTTTTGAAAATCTTTCGCTTCTAAACACTGAACACCTCTGTTAATTTTTCTTTCAACAGCAGAAGTCACATACAGTCTACTCATAACCAATATTATAGCAGATTTTCGATAAAATTCCTACTCCTAAAAAACTTTATTCTCACATGAAAATATTCATTTTATGGTATAATCAATGAATAAGAACCTTTTAGGAAATTTATATTTATTATAAGGAAGTTAGTTTAGTGAAAAAAGTAATAAACAAATTTCTTGCTATCATGAGCAGCCGTCTGGGTTTTGTTTTAACTCTGCTGCTGTTTTATTGGCTAAAAAACCTATGGGCCTACAATATCGATTTTTCTTTAGATGTTGGCAATCTTTACCAGATTTTCCTAACCGTTATCAATCCGATACCTATCGGCCTTTTAGTTCTGGGACTCCCTTTATATATTACAAATACCAAAGTTTTCTACACAGTAGAAATATTGCTTTATGTCATTCTGAACTTTTTGCTGCTGGCTAATGTCATCTATTTCAGCGAGTTTACCGACTTCATTACTGTCAGCACCATGCTGGCAAGTGGCAGTGCCTCTGCGGGGTTGGGCGATTCAGCTTTAAACCTTTTAAAGCCAAGCTACATCATCTATATACTGGATCTTGTTTTTTTAATCTATGTTTTTATAAGAAAGCAAATAGAAACAGACAGACGCAGCTTTAATAAAAGAGCAGCCTTTGCCGTTACCGCCCTATCCGGACTCTTTTTTTCTATCAATCTTTTCTTAGCTGAAGTTGATCGGCCTCAACTGCTGACACGCGGTTTTTCCAACACTTATTTAGTGCGTGCTATCGGTCTTCCGGCCTTCACGGTTTACAGCGCCAATCAAACTTATCAGGCCCAAAAAGAGAGGTCGGAGGCAACTGCCGACAAGCTGGCTGAAGCTGAAACCTACATTTCTGACCACTATGCAAAGCCTGATGCAAAGTATTACGGTATTGCTAAAAACCGTAATGTGATTATGCTTCATTTGGAGAGTTTCCAGCAGTTTCTCATTGACTATAAACTGAACGTCAATGGTAGCGAACATGAGGTCACCCCTTTTATCAACTCTCTTTATCATTCTCAGTCTACCATTTCATTCTCTAACTTTTTCCATCAGGTCAAAGCTGGTAAAACATCAGATGCTGAAACAATGATGGAAACTTCTCTATTCGGTCTTAATACCGGTTCATACATGGTTAATTACGGCGGCGACAACACTGCTTATGCCGCACCTTCCATCCTGGCGCAAAACGGTGATTATACCAGTGCAGTCTTTCATGGCAACGTCGGCAGTTTTTGGAATAGAAACAACACATATAAGCAGTGGGGCTATAACTATTTCTTTGATTCTGCTTCTTTTTCAGAACAAACCAAAAACAATTCCTTTCAGTACGGCCTCAACGACAAGTACATGTTTGCTGATTCGATCAAATACTTAGAACAGCTCCAGCAGCCGTTTTATGCTAAATACATCACCGTCTCAAACCACTATCCTTATACCAGTCTAGCCGGAGAATCTGATGAAGAAGGCTTCCCTTTAGCTGATACTGGAGACGAAACAATTAATGGTTATTTTGCCACAGCCAACTATTTAGATGCTTCGGTGGAAGCCTTCTTCAAGTATTTGCAGGCGGCAGGTATCTACGACAACTCTATTATTGTCCTTTACGGCGATCACTACGGTATTTCCAACAGCCGCAATACCAGTCTAGCCAGCTTACTTGGCAAAGATCCAGAGACCTGGACGGAATATGACAACGCTATGCTACAGCGAGTTCCCTACATGATTCATATCCCCGGTTACAACCAAGGTTTTATCAGCGATACTTACGGCGGTGAGATTGATTCCCTGCCAACACTTCTCCACTTGCTCGGAATTGACACCAGCCAATATATCCAACTTGGACAAGACCTGCTTTCGCCGGATAATGACCAGATTGTCTCTCTTAGGACATCCGGTTATTATATCACACCAGAATATACCAGTTACAGCGGGCGGACATATTTTACGCAAAGCGGAGAAGAAATTACCAATCCAGATGAGGGAACAGCAGAAAAGCTGAAAGAAATCCGCGACACTGCATCAGCACAGCTTTCGGTCAGTGATTCTATTCAAACTGGCGATCTTTTACGTTTTTACAGCAGCAAAGATCTGCAGCCGACCGATGCTAGCAAGATCACTTATACCGACCAGCTTAAACAAATGGAAAGTATTGCAAAAGATTTGGGAAACGACTCAACCAGTATTTTCAGCCGCCACGGCAACCAAACAACACAAGATTTTTTCCAAGCACCAAGCTATACTGAGCTTCACGGAACATCACCTTCAGCAAGCTCCAGTTCTTCTTCCAGTTCAGAATAGATAAGCTTTGCTTAGATAAATAATCCCTCAAAAAACCGGTTGCCCTGCCAATGTTAAAAAGACAGGACAGTCGGTTTTTTGGTTCGCCACTAGTTTACAGAAAAACTTTTTTACGCCTCATCACTTTATTTGAAAAATAGTACGCTTAGTATTAATATTAAGATATAGGAAATTATTGATAAGGAGAACATTATTATGTGTACTGCTATTACTTTTTCAACCAAAGATCATTATTTCGGACGAAATTTTGATTATGAAATTTCTTATAATGAAGTGGTTACTATCACTCCAAGAAATTATAAATTTGTCTTTCGCAAAGCTGACAGCATTGACAGCCATTACGCCATCATTGGTATTACAGCAAATATAGAGAGCTACCCTCTGTACTATGATGCTATGAATGAAAAAGGATTAGCTATGGCCGGTCTCAATTTCCCTGACAATGCAGATTATAAACCATTTGCAGAGGGAAAAGACAATATTACTCCTTTTGAATTTATTCCATGGATTCTTGGTCAATGTGCAACAGTTGCAGAAGCCAAAAACCTTTTAGCCCGTATTAATCTCGTTAATATTAACTTCAGTTCAGAACTGCCGCTTTCACCTCTTCATTGGCTGCTGGCTGATAAAAAAGAAGCGGTTGTCATTGAAAGTGTCAAAGAAGGTCTAAAAATTTATGATAATCCAACCGGGGTGTTGACTAATAATCCTCCTTTTGACTACCAGATCTTTAACCTGAATAATTACAGAACCCTGTCAACCTTTACCCCTGACAATCATTTTTCTGACCAGCTTGATTTGGATGTCTACAGTCGGGGAATGGGAGGGATTGGTTTACCAGGTGATTTATCATCAGCTTCTCGCTTTGTAAAAGTCGCTTTTACAAGACTTAATTCTGTATCTGGTGATTCAGAAAGTGAAAGCATCAGTCAGTCTTTTCATATCTTAGGATCAGTAGAACAACAAATGGGACTGTGTGTTGTGGGTAACCAGAAATACGAGCATACTATCTATTCCTCCTGTTGCAATTTAGATAAAGGTATTTATTATTACAGAACCTATAACAACAGTCAAATTACAGGCGTAGATCTGAACAAAGAAAATTTGGAGGGAGAACAGCTAATCACCTATCCAATAACAGATAAACAAGAAATCAAAATGTCAAATTAATACTTTGACATAGAGCTAAGCGCAGCTTCTCGCCAAAAAGACAGGCCTGTCTTTTTATTTAAATAATAAAGGCTCTATAATATCTGTAGTGGGTAACTCCACTCTGGAGATTATGGAGCTTTTTGACTGTAGAAAAAAAGTCCCATATGACTTATAATGAAAAGCGTTCAAACAACTCATTAGAAAGGCTCATATGGAACATCTTAAGTATACCACAGAATTAATCGGAATGAAAGACCCAAATATCATCATAGGGAGTGCTGTTAAATACGATAGTCATATTGTCATCAACGCTATGCTGGATTATCTACCAAAACATTGTCCTCTCTGTAATCACCACATGATTAAATATGATTTCCAAAAGCCATCTACCATTCCAATCTTAGATATCCAAGGCATGCCAACCCTCCTTAAACTCAAAAAAAGACGCTTCCAATGCAAGTCCTGCCGTAAAGTCAGGGTCGCTCAAACAAGTTTGCTTAAGAAGAATCACCAAATCTCGCATCCTGTCTGGCAGAAAATCACCCAGCTTCATACCGAAAAACGGACCAATACAGACATCGCTAAAGCCCTTCATATCTCCGTTTCTGCCGTCCAACGACAGTTAGAACAATTGACTTTCAAAGAGGACTTTTCAAGACTTCCTGAGATCTTATCTTGGGATGAATTTTCATGTCACAAGGGAAGACTCGCTTTTATCGCTCAAGATTTTCAAACCAAAAAGATTATGGCCATTTTAGACAACAACCAGCAAACAACTATCAAGAACCACTTTTTTAAGTACTCTCGAAAGGGTCGTGAGCAGGTTAAGGTCGTGACCGCAGACATGTCTGGAAGCTATATCCCCCTAATCAAAAGATTATTTCCAAACGCCAAGATTGTGTTGGACCGTTTCCACATTGTGCAGCACCTAGGACGTGCTATGTTGGCTACCAGAATTGCCATCATGAAAACCTTTGATAAAGGCTCATTACCTTATCGTGCCTTAAAAAATCACTGGCGACTCTTCCAAAAAGAGAGTCGGAAGCTCTCTGACAAACCCTTCTATTCACGAACTTTCAGACAGACTTTAACACCTCGTGAAATCATTGAGAAAACACTAAATCTCTCAGACGAACTTTGCTATTACTATGATCTTTATCAGCTGCTCTTATTCCATTTTCAGCAGAAGAATTCCAAGTACTTTTTCGAACTGATCGAAGAACACATGGGCACGGTCAACTCAGTGCTTCAAACGACCTTTGAGACCTTCAAGAAATACAAAAAAGAGATTACCAACGCCCTTGAATTCCCCTACTCCAACGCCAAACTCGAAGCTACCAATAAGATTATCAAAGACATTAAGCGAAATGCCTTTGGTTTTAGGAACTTCAAAAACTTTAAAACTAAAATTCTAATCGCTTTGAACATTCAAAAAGAGAGAACCTCTCTGATTCTCTCTCGTGCTTAGCTATAAGTCACCCACTACAGTTGACAATGAGCCATAATAAAATGAACGGAAAACGACAAACTAAGCCGTTTCAAGTTTTGCTTTGGCAGCTTCTGCCAATGCTGTAAAGGCTGCCGCATCATTAACTGCTAAATCAGCCAGCATCTTACGGTTAACTTCGATTTCTGCTAATTTCAAACCGTGCATCAGCTGTGAATAGGAAAGACCATTCAAACGAGCTGCTGCGTTGATACGAGTAATCCACAGTTTACGGAAATCACGTTTTTTCTGACGGCGATCACGGTAAGCATAGTAATACGAATTCATTACTTGTTCTTTTGCTGTACGGAACAAGACATGCTTTGAACCATAGTAACCTTTTGCTAATTTTAAAATACGTTTACGGCGTTTACGTGAAACAACGCCACCTTTAACACGAGCCATTTATAAATCCTCCAATACTCTTTTTCTGATAATTAACTTACTTAAGTCCTATTAACATTGATTTAATGCGCTTGAAATCGCCCGAATGAACCATCGCTGCTTTGCGAAGGTGACGGCGCTGTTTCTTAGTTTTACCATGGAAACGGTGCGAAGTGTATGCGCGGAAACGTTTGAGACCGCCTGAACCTGTACGTTTAAAGCGCTTTGCTGATGCACGGTGTGTTTTTTGTTTTGGCATTTTTTACATTCTCCTCTATCAATTATATATTTAAAATAATGCTTATTTTTTGTCAGGAATCGGAGCAAGCTGCATAAACATCTGCCTGCCATCCATCTTGGCTCTTTGCTCAATAATGGCAATATCCTGAGTTTTTTCGGCAAATTCAGCTAAAACTTTTGCCCCAATATCTTTATGGGTGATCATCCGTCCCTTAAAACGAATTGAAACTTTAACCTTATTGCCTTTTTCTAAAAATTTACGGCCATTGCGCAGTTTTGTTTCAAAATCGCCCTTATCAATTACCGGACTCAAACGAACTTCTTTTACTGTAACAACGCTTTGTTTTTTACGCTGTTCCTTTTGCTTTTTTTGGTATTCAAATTTGAACTTGCCGTAATCCATAATTTTCGCAACCGGCGGTGTAGCCTGCGGCTGAATTAAGACCAAATCAACATTGGCATCGTCAGCAGCAGCCTGTGCTTCTGAAAGCGGCTTAATGCCCAATTGCTCACCATCAAGACCAACAAGACGAACTTCACGGACACGGATTTCGTCATTAATGAATAGATCTTTCTTAGCTATAATCTTCACCTCTTTTTTCTTTTTCAAGAGAAAAACGAAAGCGGATTTGGTCAAACAAATCCGCACTACAATATTTCATCACTGAAACTTAACATGTAGAGCCAGACAACTTTAGTCGCAAGGCGAGAAGCTCTCACTTCTGCTTTTCTCATTGTTAGTAGTATAACACGAGGATTATTTCCTGTCAATTATTTTTTCAGCTTTTTCTTGGATAAAATCGACAACTCCTGCAATGCTGATACCGGTTGTGTCAAAAACAATAGCATCCGATGCTGCCTTTAAAGGAGAAACAGCTCGATGGCTGTCTTTATAATCACGTTCTTCGATCTCCTGCTTTAGTCTTTCAAAATCTACAGCAATGCCTTTTTCTTGATTTTCTTTAAAACGGCGTTTTGCTCTTTCTTCAACCGACGCCAGCAGAAAAATTTTAAGTTCTGCATCGGGCAGGACGACTGTACCGATATCGCGTCCATCCATCACAATCGCGCCATCTTTTGCGATTCGGCGCTGCTGGGCCACCAGCTCTTCTCTGATCTCGGGAATAGCCGACAGCCAGGAAACATTATTGGTAACTGCATTCTGACGAATAGCCAGGCTGACATCCTGATCTCCGATAAAAACGGTTTGACTGCCGTCGGCCGTTTGACCAAAAGAGATCGGATTTGCTCTGATAAGTTCTAAAATTTCAGGAACCTGTTCGGCATTAAGCTGATGCTGCAAGGCAAGATAAGTCGCTGAACGATACATAGCTCCGGTATCCAAATAAGTATAGCCAAGATTTTTTGCAATAATCTTGGCTACTGTACTTTTCCCACTTGAAGCCGGACCATCAATGGCAATTGTAATAGATTTCATGGTCTCCTCTAATTCCTGATTAATTGATGTATACTTCATCGCCCGGATCCGCATACCAATAACCGAGCGTCATATGATCTGGATTTAAAGCCTGCAGCTGTTCTACTGAAATCCCTGCTCGTGAAGCAATAGCTGCCGCTCCTTCACCGGCTAAAACAGTAATTGTCTCTCCGCTTCCTTCTGAACTTTCCGTAGTGGTTTCGCTTGAAGAAGCGGTCGTTTCTTCAGAACTTGAACTTGCCGACGTCTCACTGGAAGATTTTTCTGCAGAGCTTTCTTTGACAGTCGTCACCTCTGCTGATGATGATTGGGCTGTTTCTTCAGTATTGCTGTTCGATGTATAATAAAAGACAAACAGTATACCGACAATCAGCAAAAAGAAAACGCTCAGCAAAGCTGTCAGCCAAGGTGTAGAAATGACCAGAGTTTTACTGTCTTCTGATTTTTTCTTTTCTTCCTTGCTGTCCGCTGCCTGCTCTTCGTTATCATCGACAATTTTTTCTTCCCATGGTTGTTTTGCCATGATTTTCCCCCTTGTTAAATAATTCAATTCATATTACAATAATACCATGAAAGTATCACTAATCCCAGAAAAATGTATCGCCTGCGGTCTCTGCCAGACTTATTCCAAAATATTCGATTATCATGATGATGGTATTGTCAAATTTACAGACAGTCAAGCGCTGGTTAAAACTATTGACAATCAGGATCATGATACACTGAAAGCTGTTAAAGCCTGTCCAACCAAAGCTCTTACAATTTTGTAGGAGCTTTTTTATCATCCTTATAAACTTCAAAATAATCCAGTTTTGTTAAATTATCCAGAAGTTCAACTTCTCCCTTAAAATTTGGATCAACTGCCAAGGCATCTAAAAAATATTTCTTCGGCCATTTTCTCATATAGAAAATGTAATTTTTCCCATTATCCAGATGAAGGGCCAAAGTAGAATAAGTTACCTCAATTTTTTCGATTGAGGCAATCACGATTTTTTTAGGGATTTTCGGATTTAGCGAAACCACCCGCAAAATACCGCTGTCTTCTATAATAAAGTATCTGTAAAAGCCAATATTGACCAATACAATGAATAAAGCAAATAAAATAAAAACATAAGACGGTATTTTTGTTCTTTCAAACAAAAGCGATAAACCAATAAAGATAGGAGCAATTGCAATTGACCAATAAACAATCAGCCAGGATAGCTCAGGCTGCCAATGATATCTTACCTTACCAAATATTTTGATCATAGAGCTCCTCCCAATAATTCTATTCTATCATATTTTTTGATATTTTAGTGGGGATTCTCAAAATTTTACGATTTCGATAATCACATCAACAGCTCTCTCCATTGTCTCCAGACTGACAAACTCAAAAGGCCCGTGCATATTTTCCCCGCCCGCAAATAGATTGGGAGTCGGAATGCCCATAAAGGAAATTTTTGATCCGTCAGTACCGCCCCGTACAGGAGCTACAAGCGGTTTAATCCCTAGTTTTTTCATAGCTTCTTCCGCTATGGTTACCGGCCGCATGTCCTGCTCCACTATTTTTTTCATATTGTAATATTGATCACTCAGATTAATAAGAACACGTTCAGTGCCGTATGCCCTGTTCATCTGTTCTGCAAGTTTGCGGACAAAAACTTTGCGCTTTTCAAAAGAAAGGTCATCAAAATCACGGATAATATAAGAACTGTGCGCTTTTTCCACATTTCCCTTCAGGTTAAACAAATGATAAAACCCTTCATAACCCGCTGTTTTTTCCGGACGGTCTGTCACAGGGAGCTGTTGATGAAAATCAATAGCCAGCTGCAAAGCATTAACCATCTGGTTTTTAGCTGTTCCGGGATGAACATTGCGGCCTAAAAAATCGATTTCTAAAGCAGCAGCGTTAAAGGTTTCGTACTGCAGTTCCCCAAGCGGTCCGCCGTCTACCGTGTAGGCAAAATCAACAGCGAAATCCTTTGCCGCAAATTTATCAGCCCCAACACCGATTTCCTCATCCGGCCCAAACCCCACACGAATCTCACCGTGCTTAATTTCCGGATGATCAACTAAATAGGCCATTGCGGTCATAATTTCTGCAATACCTGCCTTATCATCAGCACCCAGAAGCGTTGTCCCGTCAGTTGTTATCAATGTCTGGCCTTGATAATGCTTAAGGTTAGGAAAGGCTTTGGGTGTTAAACTATAGCCTGACTGACCAAGCACAATACTGCCGCCATCATAATTCTCAATAATCTGCGGAGCAACACCATCTGCATTATAATCGGCTGTATCCATGTGTGAAATAAAACCGATTCTATCAGTCTTTGTAGGATCATTAGCCGGCAGGGTCCCGACTACATAGCCATTTTCCGGTATATAATGTACATCCTGAAGGCCGATAGCTTCCATCTCCGGTTTTAGTATATTAGTTGCAAACTCAACCTGATTTTGAGTTGAAGGGGTTTCTGTGCTCGCAGGATTGCTGCGCGTATTGATGCGGACATAGGTCAGGAAACGCTCTAATAGATTTGTATATGCCATCTTTCACCTCACTAATCAGTCATTTTATTATAACAAAAAACACAGGCAGTCTCCACTCTCAAACTTAGTCGCTGCTTCAATGGCTATTGAAAGTTTTCTAATGAATTACCTTTCTCATTTTTATAATTGCAGCCTGCTCTAATACTTCTCAATGGATTAAAAGCAGATCAAAAGTCCCTAAATTTATATCTTTGCATTATCGCTGCAGGCTATTGGACTGCTTTCTTTATAAACTGCTGACTGTCATTTTGAGGTTTTAAAAACGTAAAAAATATTAGTTAGCCTTTGCATATGAAAAAGCTTCATAATTTTCTGGAAGCAGATATGATCTGCTAAGAAAATTACAAAGCTCACCGCAGCTTGGTTTTGATAGATTGCAGCTAAATGCTGAAATCATTTTAGAACGATGACATTCTCATTTTTATTCATTGCTTATATGATAATAAACTTTTTCTGCCAAACTATCTTCGGCTAAATCTTCAGAAGAAATAATACGGTCCTTTGCAGTATCTGACGTATCAGTCTGTCCATCAGCAAAGTAAGCAGAAGACAGAGTCTTTCCGGCTGGAACAATATAGAGAGTAAGGTTGGTTTTTCCTGCCTTATCAACATTCAACAGCAAAACACCATCCTGATCAATATCCAGAAAACTGCCTGTCATGTCAGAACTTGTCAGACCAGAGTGATTAAAAGTGAGAAGCTCCCCCTTGGCATTCTGCCAGTTTCCTGCCATCGTCCCATAATCACCTTTTAAAATTCGTCCGGTATCAAGGCCATTAATAGCTGCAATCTCAGAACTTGGATTGCTCTCTTTTTCATCCGCTTCAGAAGCTCCTCCAACAGTTGAAGACGGCTGAGACTTATCTGCATCTGCCTGAGTCGTTACTTGAGAAGTTGAACTGAATTCAGAGACTGTTTGATTATTCTCTTCACTTTTTTGCCCCGCACAGGCAGCAAGTAAGAAAAGCACTGCCAGACAGGCTGCAAAACAGCTGACTATTTTTTTCATAAGCACCAACTTTCTAAACAATCATTAACTGGTAAATCTGCCTGTATAATCAATATTTTCATCTAAATTATGAGATAATTTAGGAGAAACACTGGTATACTGCCAAGCTGCTGCATTTGAATAATAAGAGAGTGTTTTTGCCTGTTCCTGAGTTAAATAGGTATACCCATTAGTATAGTGAGCAATCCAGAAATTAGACAGCCCAAATCGGGAAGTGCTGACCTGACCGCCTCGAATGTCCAGCCAGCTAGCCATCGTATAGTGAACTAAGTTGCTGTAACCCAAACGGTTCATCTCATCCTGCCAAGCTTGAATATTATTATTAATATTGGACAGCATAGCGGATTCTTCCATATCATTAACCATCACGGTCGCATTTGACAGACCCATAGACTGGGCGACGCTGACAAAGTACTGCGCTTCTGCTCTGGCCTGTGCTTCTGTAGTGTAGTGTGAGTAATGGTAGGCGGAGACTTTAACACCGGCAGCCTGAGCATTAGCAATCTGCGCCCGAGCATAAGGATTAGTATAGGTTGTCCCTTCTGTCAATTTCACAACAACTCCTTGAATGCCCTGCTGTTTCAGAGAAGTAAACTCTGCTGTTGAAATAATTCCATTGTGGCTGCTGATATCAATGAAATATGATGGTAATTCAACCGCCGGTCTTTCAGCATTGAATGCGTAGTTCCCAAGATCAAACCCTGACGTGCTGCCATCGTTATAATCAACATAGGCATGAACTGTATAGTTTCCTTGAATATAGCCATGGTTTTTCGCATCTACAGTGACAGACGCCTTACCGCCACTTACTGAGGCCGTTCCATACCAAACAAGATTGGCTTGATTGCTTTCTGACCAAGCAGCTACTCGGACACCTTTGACAATTTTCCCGTCAGCATTTTCTGTAACGATCACTTCAAGCCTGCCAGCTGCTGCATTATGATTAGTCACAGCAGCCGCAGCATCTGCAGCTCTAACAGCTTCCGTTACCGTAAACCCTTCAGTTGCTGACAAACCGATAAACTGATTGCCAATTTTACTTTGCCCATAGACATTAACATGATAATGCCCTGTTTCAAAGTGATGATCTTTTAAGTTAATCGTTGCTGTATAGGTTCCGTCAGCCTGCTTATCTGCAGTAAGCCAGCTGAGATCGTCCTGGCCATTGTTGCTCGTCCATACTGGAAGCATGATCGAACTCATATAAACCGGGACCTCAGAAACAGTTACCAAATAGCTGGTTTCTGTAGCTTTAGTGATTGCTGTTTTTACATCAGGTTGGCTAATATCAAAATCTTTTGCAGCAAGACCAATCATACGTCCGTTATCATTGAGATAAGCATGGATATGATAAAGCCCATAGCCTCTGTGATTGCTGTATGGTGCAGTAACCGTACCGCTGCTGCTCGATTGATACCATTGGAGATCATCCTGGCCTTTTTCATCTGACCAGACCGCAAAATGGACTTTGCTATAATCTGTCACTGTATTAGAATCCAGCCTTATAGCAATACCATCGGTGTTTAAGTCGGCTGTCACTGTATTCTTAGCAGCAGGCTTTGTAATTTTATAGGAACCCAGAACTGTCCCCACAGTTGTGCCGTCACTATAATCTGTATATACATGAACAATATACGTATCAGAACGATTAGAATGATCAGCAATATTGACGGTTGCTGATGCCCTGTTATTTCTAACAGCCGGAGAATACCATTTCAGGTCATCCTGACCCTTATCCTGCGACCAGACCGCAATATTAACAGCTGCGATCTCTTTAGATACTGACGAACCTGCAACCACAACATCAAAAGTTGTCTTGTTCTCAGCATAATTTGCGATAGAAACTGTCGCATTGCTACGTGTGTCTACATTGTCAAAACCGGATGTAGCAGATAAACCGATTTGGCTGCCTAATATTGTACTGTAACCATAGATATTAGCATGATAATGCCCTCTGTCATTATTATGGTTTGCGACCGCAACACTGACTTTATATGTTCTTTGTTCGGTCTGGCTGGCGGTATACCAGACTAGATCATCTTGGCCTTTTTGGTCTGACCAGACTGGAACCATGATATCGGTGATACTTTGAGGAACATTGCTGATAATGATATCAAAAGTGCCTGTTCCTGTCTGCTGAATCGCTGTAGCTATTTGCGGCTCTGCCACTGTAACCGTCATAGCATTTAAACCATAGTTCCCATCGTTGCGAATCGAATAAGTATGGATATGATAAGTCCCGTAAGATCTGTGCCGCGATAAGTCAACATAAGCAGCACCGGCTGCATCAGCCGTATACCAGACTAAATCATCCTGCCCATTGACATCCGACCAAACAGCAAATTTAATACTCTCATTTGCAGCAGATGGCTTTTGATATTGAATCCTTATGCCATTATCGGTCACATCAGCAACAGTTTCAGGCTGCTGAGCAACTGTAAGAACTGCCGCGCTGTCTGCTGAAGAACTTGTTTCTAAAGACTGTGCTTCAGCTGACACAGCTCTCAAAGAAACCGCTGCTGCATCCGCATCTAGAAACTGAAGATCATCGGCAGCAAGCGAAAGTTCCGTTGATTCATCTGTCACAGCCTCTGCAGTCACTGTGTTCTGATTTTGAGCAGCTGTATCAGAATCTGAAAACTCACTTTCAGCAAAGGAAGGCTGTTCAAGAGTTTCTTCCTTTTGACCACTGTCAGCTTCTGCTGGCAAAGCCGTATCATTAAATGTTTCATCGGCAGCCGCAGCTGTATCAGTTTCAGCTGTAACTGTATCAAGCGGAATATTAGATTGTATTTCTGTCACTGTTTCTTCTGGAAACGAGCTGTCTGTAAGCTGTTCTTCAGCCAAGACAGTGCCTGTTCCTAAAAAAACGCTCATTACAAAAGGAGCAATGAGGTAAGTCTGTAGCTTTTTCTTTTCCAATAGTTAAATCCTTCTTTTTTTTATTTAAATTTATTATAGCATTCATTTATAAGGCGGGCAAGCCTGTTGATTTTAAAGCTTTTTTACAAAAAGATGCATTTGTTACATACAGCTGCACAATACTTGCTCCTTCCTGGTTGCTACATAGCAAAACATAGAATGGTTTGATGGACCGGCTGTTTAAACCAGTCTGAAAGGCAGCCCGTCCTTTCATCTCTTTTTTACATAACAGAGTGCCTATCTGTAAAGAAAGGGCAGAGTGAGTACTGTTTTATATACAGCTAATTTCGGTTGTCAGGCAGCCCTCATCCTTTTATTCGAAAAAAACTCGTTTTATCATTCAAACAGTTGCTGCCGTGTCCTTTTTATGATTCAGATTTACTAAAACAGCATTTCTATGTTATAATTTAAAGTAGAATTATAGTAAAGGCAGTTATATTATGACACTTTTATCTGTTGTTGTTCCTTGTTACAATGAAGAAGAGGCCATCCGCCCTTTTTTAAAAGAAATGCAGAAAATTGAAAAGCGTATGCGAAGCAATGTCGCTGTTGAATATCTGTTTATCAATGATGGCTCTAAGGACGGGACACTCGCTGTCCTGCGCAGTTTGGCAAATGATTACAGTAATGTTCATTACATCTCCTTTTCCCGAAATTTTGGAAAAGAGGCTGGCTTGCTGGCTGGTCTGGAGGAAGCTAGAGGGGATCTGATTACGGTAATGGATGCTGATCTTCAAGATCCGCCAGATCTGCTGCCAGAGATGTATGAAAAAATTCAAGAAGGCTACGATGTTGTTGGAACGCGGCGTGCTAATCGAAAAGGTGAGCCCCCAATACGTTCACTGTTTTCTAAACTGTTTTATTGGTTTGCCAATAAAATTACAGACACTGAAATGGTTGACGGTGCCAGAGATTTTCGCTTGATGACCAGACAGGTTGTTGACAGTATTTTAACCTTAGGTGAAGTCAATCGTTTCTCTAAGGGAATCTTTTCTTGGGTAGGCTTTAAGACAACTTATATCAGTTTTGAAAATCGTGAACGGGTCGCAGGAAAAACCAGCTGGAACTTCTTCGACTTGCTCAAATATTCTATTGACGGATTTGTTAATTTTTCCGAAGTGCCTCTAAATATTGCAACTTGGACCGGGACAGCCAGTTTTGTTTTTTCACTCTTTGCTATCATTTTTATCGTTATTCGTAAATTAATTTGGGATGACCCAGTATCCGGATGGGCGAGTACCGTCTCCATTATACTTTTTATGGGCGGGATTCAGCTGTTCTGCATCGGAATACTCGGAAAATACATCGCTAAAATCTTTTTAGAAACTAAAAAACGTCCTGTCTATATTGTTAAAGAGAAAAGATAAAACTATCAGATTCTACCTTTTACATATGCAATAAACAAGGAAAGCGCGATTTCAAAGTCATCCCTATCACTAGAGTGATGGGACAAAATTGACTCTTATCTTATAAGACAAACGAAGCTGCGACAAAAGTGCGCAGCTTCGTTTGTTCATTTTAACATCTCATCAAGACTATAGGTTCTATTCTCTTATCTTTTGGCTTAACAGCATATTAAGTTGAGATAGCCCTATCGAGGAAACGGTTATAATCGCTGGGAGAAATTGGATAAGGTAGCGTGTTCTTCCGCCTTCAAAAATCATCAAAAACAGCAAGCCGCCAAATACCGTAATCTGCATCCAGAGCTGAAAACCATTATTTAAACTGAAGAAGAAGCAAAAAGCGATAAGACCGACTGAAACACCTATCCATATGATTTGCAAGAAAGCGCCATATAAATGATAATTTTCCCCTTCAACATAGACATAGCTTCTAATCCATCTGGCTAAAGCACTGTCCTGTATATTTTTCAACCACTTGACTGTCAAGCGCTGTTCCTCATTCATTACCCTTTCCTGAAACCAGCCAAAATTCCCTTCGCCGACGATCCAATAGTATTTATAGAATAGGTGTCCAATAAAGGTCGTAAACTTATAATTCGCTAAGCGCTGCTTGATTTCGTCCAGCGCTAATTTATTTCTGTCACTGCCCGCAGACTGCCAAACCTCTTCAGAAATTTCTGAATGGACATTCCCAGAGTAAGTCAGCCCTAGATTGACATAATAGAGCATTGTACGGCTCATCTGCGGCTCATAATTGACAAAATCCTGTTTTTCTAAAGAAAACGCCAGAGCCCTATTCACCAAAACAAATGAGCAGGCAGCTATCAGCAGTACCTTCATATAGCTTTTAAGCCGTTTTGAATTTCTCTGCTTAATGACATAAGCGATTAGTACAATAGCGCCAGCAATGATAAAAATCATAACTGTCGGTCTGAAGCCATAGGCCAGTGCTAACACTGTTCCTAATAGAACTGCCCCTTTACTTTTCAGTTTATTTTTTGATATCAAAACTGCCAGTAGAATAAACAGACTGAGCAGAAACAGCGTAATAGCATCAGAGTAAGTATAAAGCTGCTGCGGCGAAAGCCCGAGAGTAAGAGCCATTAGCAGAAAGGAAACATCCGCTGTCTTTCTGTTTAACATCAATTTATTTGATATATAGACAAAAACAATAGACAAATCAATAAAAAGTATGTTCCAAAATGCCAATGCCACAACTAAATTTTCTTTGGAAAAAAGATAATTAATCTTAAACCATACAACCAATAAAAAATTATTAGGGTTAAAAGATATATAGTCAGTAGCTGCAGCGTATTCTGGGTCAGTAGCAATTAAATAGACGATAGTTGTGTCCGCAGATGCCAGAGCTAAGCTGGAAAATGTAATCAGCAGCTGAAAAAGAGCTACACCTGCTAAAACATATAATTTATGAGAAACCAGAAAGGTATAGATTATCCTGCCGATGCTTATCGTTTGTTTCTTAAAATGAAAAGCCAAAAACAGCAGAATAACAAAAACAACTAACAGTTTCGCCAGAGCATCTGTTAAATGGGTATAATCAATATTTAAATACTGAAATGCAAAATAAACAGCAAAGTAACCCCATAAAACCATAAGAACAAAGAAAACTGAGTTTCCTATCTTCAATAACTTTTCCATGTTTCTCCTCATTTTATTTTAAAAAACTCTTCATAGTCAGAAATATAAGATTTTCCAACCGTAATATCGTACTGAATCAGCCTCAAATCATTTGCAACTTCCTCCTCCTCTTCTGTCAGTTCCCCTTCTTTATCCACGCTGGCATTCTCAAGAACACTGGTTAATAAAGCATAATAAGGAGAGACTTTAGAATTTGTGTGAGCCAAAAGTTCAGCAGTGAAATCACTGGAATTAACCAGCGGATAATCCAGCTTCGCCGTCTCATGGTTGCTCCAGATAAAATAATCTGTCAGGTACTGACTGTTTGGATCAGAAGCAAAGGCGCTGTCCGGATACAGACCCGGCAGATGATCCCCGTAAAAAACAACTGTCACATCTTCATCCACTTCGGATAAGCTGTCCAAGAAATCCTTAGTTGCTGCATCCGTATAACTTAATAACCTGACATACTCTGTCAGCGCTCCGTTTTCAGATTCACTGAACCCTTCACCTGATGCAAGAATATCGGCTGGTTTGCCAACAGACCATGGAACATGGTTCTGCATCGTAATAACAGAGAAAAATTGACTTTCACCTGTTTTTAGCTGGCTTAAGATATTATTATATACCGTCTCATCACTGACACTGACACCGAGATCCTCAGGATTTTCAAAGGTATCTTTTGAATCGGAAGAAAAAATCAAAGTATCGAATCCTAGCTGTTCATAGACTGTTTTTCGATTATAATTTTTGGCACCAGAGGGATGAAGTACAATACGGTTTTTAGCTTCAAATTGGTCACTGATAGAAGGGAAAATTGACATTTTCGGAACAACCTCAGTGTAGAGTGTAGAAACCGAAGAAGAAAAATTATAAAATGGAAGACCTGTCAAGGTTTGAAATTCCATATTAGCTGTTCCACCGCCATAGCCATCAGAACGCATTAAGCCGCTGGTTGTCTGTGTTTCAATTTCCCGAACATTGGGCATAACATCCTGACTGACTGTTACACCGGCAACTTTAAAGGGATCGGAAAAACTTTCACTGAGAATATAAATAACTGTCTGATCTGAAATACTATGATCTCTGGTCGCATTAATCTCTTCAGCAAGACTTGTGTACTTTTCAGCGACCCGCTTGATACTCTCTTCACTGTAGTCTTTAGGTGTGTCCATTGTGGATTTCGTTAACTGCTTTGTCCAAACATACATTAGGGATTTATATCTGGCATTAACATCAAATCCCATCCATTCAATATTAGCCCAGTTATTTACCGTTGATACTACCGGTATACCGCCTGTAACCATATTGTTTTTTTCATTTTTAAAAATCAAAAAAACAAATAAGGACAGTCCCATCAGACTCGCTAAAATTGAAAAGCGAACACGCTTTCTAATAAAAATAGGACCCGGCAGAAGCCTTTTTCTGAAGTAATAGTAGAAAGAACCTGTAGCTAAAAGCAGTAATACCAGATAAATAACAACCCTGATATTGACAGAACTCACCAGAAGATTAACATCCTGCAACCAAACGAAATCGGTAATCAGCAGCGGTTCATTTCGAAGCGATTCTTTTATAAAATTGGCTACCGAAATCAGTATGCCGGAAACTGTGATTAACAGCGTAGCTGAAAGATAGCGGTTGATAATGGCATAGACCATAATATAAACGACTGTGAGAAAAATAATCTGGTACAGAACGGCCCCTGGGAACACATAGGCTCCCAGTAATTCCGTATCGCCTTTTACCCCGTACTGGAGGCAGTAATTAAAGATAAGCGCTAAAGACAGACTGGTCATTAAACTCAGGGACAGGCTGGCTTTATTTCGCTTAAGATCCCTCAAAGCCTGCAAAGCAGTGATTGATAAAAGAATAACGAAAAAGATAATCCAAAGCAGATTGGATGTCAGATAAGAGATGAAATCAGCAACATTTCCTTTTTCAAAGTACTTCTCGGCAGAAGGAAGGAAACTGTGTAAAAGTTTGCTGTCATTGCAGATAATGGTTGCTAAAATCAGATAAAGTATCCGCCCTTTGGGCTGGTAGTCCAGTAAAACGGCTTCTAATTTAGGAAAATACTGCCTTTGTTCAAAGAGATACTGAAAAAGATAGCCAATAGCTACAACGGCTAAGATAGTCAGCAAGGCATTTCCTTCAAAAAAGCGGTTTTGGAACAAATCCCAAGGATTAAATTTTTTATTATTAATATTTCTGGTTACTAAAAGGAAATAGGAGACAAATAAGTAAATGAAATAGGAAATTCCCAGCTTGATAAAAAATCTTTTATTGATTTCCTTCGAAAAATAGATGCCCAGCGCAGCTACCGAAACCAGATACACCAGAAACAGATAAAAACTGAGGCTGGCAAAAGGAGCCGGCAGTTCCTTTCCTGACAGCAAACTGCTGGTAACCAAGTACAAATTGATATAGAAGGTAAATATGAGCAGAAGAATATGCTGTAATACATTTACCCAATTTATTTCTTTTAAGTTTTTTCTCATGATCTCAATTTTTCCAAAGAACGTGTAATAATATATTTCACTGCCCTTGCAGGCCCTATGAAAATATACTTGAATGCTCCCTTGATACCTCCCATATATGTAAAATCAATATAAGTATGCGGGGCACTGCTGCCGCGTTCATTATATAATTTATTATCAACAAAAGGGGTTAGTGTCACCGGATTTTGCGAGATTCTGAAATCATAATGCTGACTCCAGGCGATATAGACAATTAAGCGCTCAATCGCATGTAGAATTGAATTCTGCGGCAGAGGTTCTGCCGGCACATCTTCATCCTGTAAGTCTAAGTTAAACAGAGGAGCCAGCGCATCATACTTAAACCAGACAAAAGTACCGTAGCTCATCACAAAAGTATGAAATCGATTAAAATCAATTGCCTTTTCCAGCTGCATCTGCTGCCAAAGCTTATTCATTTCCGGAGCAATCAAATGCTCATTCCAAGCATCAACAATCTTATTGTAACGGAAAAATGTTGGAATATCAGCAATGACAAGACCTAATTTATCATTGCCAAAATTAGCAATGATGCTGTCTGCCGGTTCAACCAGCATAGCAATCAGCTCTTTGCGCCAAGATTCTCCTGCCCAAAAGTCGGCTTCCTTAGACTTTTTAGTGTGGAAATGGCCGATATAATCATAAGCCTCCAGCTCGTTTTTAAGCTTAAGCAGCGGTAAAACATCGCGGCCGATATTGCCTGTCACAAATACTTCTGCTTTTTTAGAATGATCGGCCAGAACTGTCTGAATCTCTTTTTGTTTAGCCTTGCTGTCTGTCGTGATAAACAAATCATAATCAAAATGAAATTGTTCAAAAGCCGATAGAAACTCTGGCAGCAAATCAAGATAAAAGACATGCAGATGGACAGCAATTTTTTTCTGAAGAGACTGAGGCAGATCAGCTGATTTTAAATATTTTCTGCCCAGAAGATATTTAAAATCAGGATAATTAATTTCTGACATATGCGACACAATCAAATCTATTGGATAAGCTGAAATGCGCTCAATTTCATCCAGCAAATAGGGCGTAATATGCTGGTTAGCATCGATAGCCTTTACTTTAATAAAAGGAACCTTATGAGCTAAAATAGCTGTCGGATGGTAATAAGAAAAATCTGCGTGCAGCATATGCGAAGCATCTTCTTTAGTTGTATCAAAGACTGTCTGATAATGAAAACCTGCCGCCAAAAGTGTTGTGGTCACCTGTGTTTCATAATCGTTAATTACTTGCTGCACATCCGTATAATTTTGAATGCCGCTCCAAAAATCATGAAAGGCTGCTGACTGCAGCACCGCATGTTTAAAGGTGATAAAGTAACTTTGAATATGTTCTTTAAACTGCTTCGTTTGACGGTTATTGGTCAACCCCCAAAAGTCAACAGTTTCTTGCTTTTCATAATTGAGATAGTAATCTTTAATATCCCACAGCGGACCAAAACAGGTATCATTCATGACAGTCAGAACATCGTAATCTTTTAAATTATCAAAACCGACATGATTCATTCCGTCACGCCATGCTGCAAAATCAAAACCGATATTTTCTCTCTGGATAAAATCATCCATCAGATTCTGATTTCTCAGTTTTTCCTGATCACTTGCCGAAACACTGCTATTGGTAATGAAGACAACTTTAGAAAATAAGGGACGCATCTGGGTCAGCTGATAATAAACATGCGAGCTGACACGATTATATTTATTAAAATGCACATATAAAAGCAGTCTCTTCATTTTTTTCTCCTCAATAGGTTAATTAATTTGCTTGTAATCGTCCATCGGCGTGAATGCGTCACAGCATTATATCGGATAACCATTTCTTCCAGTTCTTTTTTATAAGTATCTCTTTCTTTCGTGACACGCTGGTAATCTGTCTGAGAAAGTCTTAATTTTTGCAGCTCCGAACGGCTGGCATATAAATCCTCCGATAAGAGACGGATAAGGTAATTTTCCGACTGATGATCATCAAGATTAAACATAGTATACTGCAAAATTAAGCTTGGGCTGGTTACTCGCTCGGTATTATAAATAATCTGCGGATCAGAATCATTAAAGAAAAAAGCGTTTTTTATCTGCAAACCGTTCGTAAAAACAGGCAGCAGCTCAGTATTAAATTCTGGGTCAACCAGCTTAACCGTCTGGTAATAACTAGGAATTTCTGACAAATCAATCCGCAAGTGCTGCGTTCCTTTTGGCAAGTCAATTGTTAGACTGTCTTTTTCCTGAAGCAAAAACTCAGAAACCTGATCTTCAGAAAAATCATGATTCGCACCTGCATAATAAATAGTCACTTTTTGCCCATGAGCTGCAGCGGCACTAGGTTTAAAGTCTTGCGATAATAAAATTTCAAAATCGGTATGCTTATTTAAAAGAGTCAAAAAAGCTTTTTTATAATCACTGTCCGGATATTTTTTAACATATTCAATCTGGGTTGCCAGCAACCTCTGAAAACGCCTGCGCAATTTTTCAACATTTTTGGTGCGAGAGTCCGACTCTGCATCCATGCGGTAAACTGTTGTAGCATCCGGTAAAAAACTTAAGCTGGTTTTTCGAAACAGCTCTAACTGCAAATTGAAAGTATCATCAACTGCATCTAAATCAATCATCTGATTGACTTCCAGCATAAGCTCCCGTTCCACCAGCCAAGTTGAAGCCATGGTCATCCCTTTCAGAGCCAGCATATCTTCATAGGTTGTAATCAAAGGAATAGCCTGATTAGCAAAGGCTTTGGCCTGGGTTACTTTCCCGCTGCTATCTACAAAATCAAAATCGGTATTAGACCATTTTGAATCTGGAGTTTTTTCCAGCAAGTCAACCTGCTTTTGCAGCTTACAGTCATCTATCCAGTAATCATCACCGTCACAGCGTGCAATATACTGCCCTTTAGCTTCCTGACAGATGGTCACCCAGGTCTTAGCAATCCCCTGATTTTCAGTATGATAAAAAGCTCTGATTATTTCCGGATAGTTATCCGCATAAGACGCGATAATCTTTGGCGATTCATCCGTTGATGCATCATCAACGATAATAATTTCATATGGAAAAGAAGTCCTTTGACTTAAAAAGCTTTCAATGGCATCTGCAATCCAAGTACCCTTATTATAATTAGTGCAAATAATAGACACTTTCATTAAGCCAATACTCCTTTCATAAGATACAAAGGCCGTTAAGAACGCAAAGTAAAAATAGGAGCCTGACCGCCGAGTCACTAAAGACTCAAGGGAGGGCTATCTTTTTTACACAGCGTTTAGGCCGTGTTCAGTTCCATCAAGATACAAAGGCCGTTTAAAAATCCGTATGAAAAGGCGGTAAGCCAGAAATCTATGATTTCGTCTGCGCACCTCTGCCAAGACGGCTAGAAGGGTGCGGTCGGCTGCTAAGACGACAAAGCCTTCAGACGGCTACGGCTGGCGGTAAGTCCGAAATCTGTGATTTCGCAGACGCACCCCTGCCAGAATGACTAGAAGGGTGCGGCCGGCTGTTAAGACGGCAAAGCCTCCAGACGGCTACGGCTAGCGGAAAACCAGAAATCTCCGATTTCGCTTTCGCAGACGTGCCTCTGACAAAGTGACTAGATGGGCAGCAGACTGCTTGTTTTTATCCGGCTTGACCCTTTAAAATCAGCCCCTCTATTCTGCAAATTCCCAAAGGCCGTTTCTCTGAATCAGGCCGCTGGCCGAGTCCATAGCTGACTTATCATCAGCCTGAATATCAGTCCGGTTGAGGAGAATAACCGGCGTCTGTGCGGCTGAAGAAAAAGCCAGCATCTGCTCGTTTTCATCTCTCACAGTCACTTCCAGTTTGACCTTGATGTCATTAAGAGCCGATAAATCACATTCATAAGTGACCGTTTTATGACCGCTTCCCCTTGTAGGATAGTCCATAGAATTATCATTATAAACCCAAATATTGCGGTCAATATCTGTTAAAGACAGAGCAATGTAAGTTGCTGTATCATCTAATACATCATAGGAAATCTGAAACTGTATTTTCTCATCCGGCCTGATACGGCTGGCAGAAAGCAGTTTCACTTCTAAATTATCAACCTGAGGCGCTTTTGATTCAGCTGCTGTCTGCGCATCATCTTGATCAGCCTTTTCATCAATAACCTGTTCCGTATTATCAAAACTGTACTGATTGGCAACATCAAATGGTTCGCCATAGGCTTTTACTAAACCATCTTCAATTAAAACAGCACGGTTGCAATACTTCTTCACCGCTGCCATATCATGTGTAACCAAGATAGTTGTCTTACCACTGTTTTTTCGCTCTAAAAAGTAATCATTGCACTTGCGCTGAAATGCTTCATCTCCCACAGCCAGCACCTCATCGAGAATCAAAACATCTCCCTGTGCCTTAATAGCAACTGAAAAGGCCAGACGCACCTGCATACCGCTTGAATAGTTTTTAAGCTTTTGATTCATGAATTCTTTCAGCTCAGCGAAATCAACAATGTCATCATACATGGCATCAATCTCATCTGTTGAAAAACCGAGCAGAGCACCATTCATATAGACATTTTCTCTGCCGGTCAGTTCAGGATTGAAACCAACACCCAGTTCAATAAAAGAGACCAGTTTTCCATTAACCGTGACTTTTCCTTTTTCCGGCACATAGATTTGTGAAATAATTTTCAAAAGTGTTGACTTTCCAGAACCATTTCGGCCAACTATCCCAAAGAAATCACCTTCTGCCACTTCAAAGTTAATATCTTTGAGAACATGCTGTTCAGTGTAGCCTTTAATACCCTTAAAACGATTCACCATAGCTGTGCGTAAACTATGAGTGCTTTCTGTCGGTAATCGAAAATATTTACTGACATGATCAACTTTTACTGCAATATTTTTATCTGTCATTAGAGAATCTCCGCAAATTTCTTGGATTGTTTATTAAAAATTAAAAGTCCAATCAAAAAAACAAGGACTGGCAGAAGATAAGGAATCGCCACAATAGATTTATGATTAATCAGCTGCCAAATCGGCGTATTAGCAGGATCAATCAGGAAATAACGTAAATCCTGAATGATCTGAGCAAGAGGATTGAGCATCATGAGTTTGCCGGCAACAATATTTCGTTCTGTCACAAAGGTAATCGGATAAATAATCGGTGTCGCATACATTCCGGCCTGCATCACAACTTCCCAAATCTGCGATAAATCACGAAATTTTACAAATAAAGCAGATAAGATCAAAGCAATTCCTGTTGCTAAAAGAAACAGTTCGATGAAAAAAGGAACAATCATAATAAGAGTCCAGGAAAACTGCACACCGTTAAATAAAGCAAAAATCATCACAACAATCAGATTGATGCCAAAATTGATAGCAGCTCCGCAAATTGCTGAGACGACAATGATGCTTTTAGAAAAATGCAGTTTCCTCAGCAAATCCCCCCTCGTTACAATTGAGACCATTCCCATATTGGTTGCTTCTGAGAAAAAACCCCAAATAACATTAGCCAGCAAAAGAGCTACTGGGAAATGCGGGACATCACCGCCCAAGCGCAAAAAATGGATAAAGACAACATACATAATTGCGAAAAGCATCAAAGGCTTTAGAATAGACCAAAGGTAACCAATGGCAGAACCTTGGTAGCGCAGTTTAAAGTCTGTTTTTATCAATTCTTTTAACAAAATACGGTTTTTTCGACTAAATAAACCCATTTATTTTCTCCTATAACCAAACTTAGTGATAATCAATGTGCGAAAAACAAAGGTATGGAAAGCTCGGTTCTTCCTAAAACCATAGCTTCTTAAAAGCTTCAGCCGTTCGCTAAAAGGGTTATCAAGCAAATGGACATAAGCTTTGACTAAATCTCTGTTTTCATCAGATAAATCTAAATCCAGCAAGTTTTCTGCCTGCTTTTGACTGGCAGTAATCAGCCGCCAGTATTTTTCCAAAAGCTTATGCGGCCGCAGCCAGTTTTTCAGGCGTTTTGACCAAGTTCTGGCTCCTAAAACATTATTGTCATGCTGGCGGTAAAGCTCGGTCGCTTTATCTAAATAAACCAGATGACCGGAAGCACTTGCCATTAAAGCCAAATACCAATCATGCATCAGGAGCTGGCGGCAGTGCTGCCACTTTTCAGCTAAACACTGATTGATCAGCATGGTGCCTCCAGTCACTGTGTTCTCTGTCAGTTCTGACAGCAAATCTGTATTAGCATGTCCTGACTGGGCTTTTATCATACTTTCCTGAAGGACGGCCAAATCCCTGTTAACTGTCTTTAAGTCTGTATAAACAGCTAAAGGAGCGCTCCTATCATACTTACCAGCTTCTTCTAATGTCACTTCCAGCTTATCTTTCAGCCAAACATCATCTTGATCGCTGAAAAAATAATAGTCCGCTGTTTCATATTTAACAAGGGTAAAAAAGTTCTCAACAACACCGACATTCTCACGTTTATCGGCATTGATAAAGCGAATGCGCTGATCTTTTTTTTGGTAATTTTCAATAATTTCCGGCGTTCGGTCACTCGAGCCGTCATCCCTAATTAAGAGCTGCCAGTTTTCAAATGTCTGCGCTTGAATGCTTTCAATTTGCTCCGCTAAAAAGTCTTCTCCATTATAGGTCGACATTAGAATATTAACTTTCATTTAAAAATAAATCCTCATATTCCTTGGTAATTTTTCCCCAAGTATAATGGCTGCGGACAATTTCTTTAGCATTTTGCGCCAAAGCAGAAAAATCGCTTTGTTCATCGATGCTGTTGAGGAGCTGTGCCAAAGCACCCTGTTTTTTGTCCCAGTAAAGCGCTGAGTTCCCTGCAACAGATCGGTTGAAATCCACACCTAAAACCACATTTAAATCTGTGTGCGCCAAAGCTTCTAACAGTCCCGGATTAGTTCCGCCAACCTCGTGTCCATGAATATAAGCAAAAGCCTGCTCACGGATATAGTTAAGCAAATCGCGATCATAAACAGTCCCCGCAAACTTAATCCGTTTATCCTGTTCAAAATGGGTAGCTGCTCTCAATTTTTCAAAATAAGGAGAATTTTCATGGTTGCAAATAATCAGTAAATCCCTTTGGCTTTTAGAGTGCATAAACTCACGGATAATGGTTTCGTAATTATTTTCTGGAACAAAGCGTCCAACCAGAAGGTAATACTGCCCCTGTTTAAGTCCCCATTTCTCAAAATATGCTGAAACTTTTTTGGCATTTGCCGACAGCTCAGTCAAAGACATATCTGTCCCGTAGGCAATAAAACGGGTCTGTGCATTGGGATAGGCTTGCTTAATATAATTCTCAATGCCAGTATTATCAGCAATCACTAAATCAGCCTGATTAGCCATACATTTTTCAGCGTATTTTAAATAGGTCTGCACTGGCTTGGACCATTTCGACCGTTTCCATTCCAAACCATCCGGGTTAATATACAGTTTCCCGCCTACCTGCTGAATTTTTTTCTTAAAAATACTGATAAAAGCACCAATTGTGTTACCTAATATATAAAAAATCGGTGAAGCAATGTTTTCCTTTTTAATAATAGACAAACTGTAATTAATCGCCAGCATATCGTAAGCAATAACGCGGGCAGGGCCGATCGAGGGAGCTTTAATGGTAAAACAGTCCGCACCCAAATAAGTCCAATGGCTGTGGTGCTCCTTATCGCTCAGACAGGCAACATGATAGCAGATCTCTTTATTTTTTTGATGTTTTATTAATTCTTCAACAAATGTTTCAAAACCACCATATTTAGCAGGCAAGCCGCGGCTTCCTATGATGAAAATATGTTGCATAAGTGCACTTCTCCATTATATACAATCAAAGTCATTATACCATAATACCATTATTTTTGCGAAAAAAGTTAAAAACCGAACACTCAGCTACCGCTCAAATTCCAGCTCCTGACTTAGATGAAAAACGGTTTACAGCAATCTAAGGATTTTCTCTTTTACAAAGCATCAAAAAACGAGGCAGGACTTTTTGTCCCCTGCCTCGTTTTACTTTTTTAAACAGATGCGTTTGGCGCAGTGGTTGATTGGACGTTCTTGTTCCTTGTTGCTTGCGCGAAGGATAGCGGTTCCCCTGATCAACTGTACGGAGGCGGGGCTGCAAAATCGAAAGCGTCATTTTATGATAATTTACGATTTTTGTCCTACTTTCTCAACTCACACACCAATTCAAGAAAACTCTGTGCAAAGCAGCATCGGTAAACATTTTTTGAATGATTTCAGCCGCTAAAACACAGGGAAAAGCGGCTTATTCTTTGATATCCTGTTTGTAAAATGCCTGCAGGGCTTCCTGCCAAGTCGGAATCACAAAGCCGGTTCCCTTAGCCTTAGTTAAGCTCATGGTCGAATTAAAAGGGCGTTTAGCCTTAGCTGGGAATTGATCGGAAGCAACCGGTGTTACGGTAACATCGCTGTCTTTCAGAATCTCAAGGGCAAAATCATACCAGGTTGTATCTTCTTTAGCATCGTTAGATAAATGATAATAGCCGAATGCTTTTTGATTTTCTGCCAGATAAGTCATAAACTCAGCCAATGTTCTTGTCCAAGTCGGACGGCCATGCTGATCATTAACCACAGTCAGGCTGTCATGTGTTTTAGCCAAATTTTGCATAGTAAAAACAAAATTTTTCCCATAGTTACCAAACACCCAAGCCGTACGAATAATATAAAACTGGTCTGTATACCTTTCAACAGCTTCTTCTCCCAGACGCTTGGTACGGCCGTATTCCGTCTGTGGATCAGGCTGGTCGGTCTCCAGCCATTCTTGGCCGATAGGCTTATTGCCATCAAAAACATAATCTGTTGAAATATAGACTAATTTGGCTTTATGCTCAGCTGCCGCCCGTGCTACATTTTCTGTACCGGTAACATTAATAGCATAGTCCAGTTCTTTCCCTTCATCTTCAGCAGCATCAACAGCGGTATAAGCTGCACAGTGATAAACCAGAGTCGGCTTCACCTGCTCAAAAACAGCCTTCACTTTCTGAGCATCAGTAATATCCATTTCAGCAACATCAACTGCAACATAGTCCTCGTTGCGTTCATCCAGCAAATGGCGCAGTTCTGTCCCCAATTGTCCCTTAGCACCAGTAATTAAAATCATTGTGAAACTCCTTTAAATTTGTACTCACCCTATTTTACACTAAAAAAAAGGAATTTTCATCCCTTTTTCATCAAGATACAAAGGCCGTTTTAAAATCCGTATGAAAATGACGGTAAGCCAGAAATCTATGATTTCGTCTGCGCACCTCTGCCAGGACGGCTAGAAGGGTGCGGTCGGCTGCTAAGACGACAAAGCCTTCAGACGGCTACGGCTGACGGTAAACCAGAAATCTATGATTTCGTTGACGCACCCCTGCCAAGATGACTAGAAGGGTGCGGTCGGCTGCTAAGACGACAAAGCCTTCAGACGGCTACGGCTGACGGTAAGCCAGAAATCTATGATTTCGTCTGCGCACCTCTGCCAGGACGGCTAGAAGGGTGCGGTCGGCTGCTAAGACGACAAAGCCTTCAGACGGCTACGGCTGACGGTAAACCAGAAATCTGAGATTTCGCAGACGCACCCCTGTCAAGACGACTAGGGCTGTTTAGCAATATGCTTGCACCGCGACGGACTTCATCTTTTTCATTAGGATTTTAGGCCGTGTTCAATTTCACCAAGATACAAAGGCCGTTTAAAAATCCGTATGAAAATAGGGGCTGACAAGTGATGCTTGCATCACGCTGGCAGACATCTTTTTCACTAGGATTTTAGGCCGTGTTCAATTTCATCTCAGCGGATACCGAGTGCAATTCTGGCATAGCGGCTCATCTTTTCAATATTCCAAGCCGGTGTCCAGACCAAGTTCACTTTTGTCTCAGTAACTTCCGGAATGTCTCTCATGACATCATAAATCTGATCCGTTAAAAGATCAGCCAAAGGACATCCCATAGTTGTCAGCGTCATGTCAATTTCTGTATAGCCGCTGTCTGCAAAACGGATTTCATAAATCAAGCCGAGATTGACGATATCAATTCCTAACTCAGGATCAATCACCATCTCAAGTGCTTCAAGAATCCGGTCCTTAATTCCGACAACCTCTTCTTCTGTATATTTTTTTTCAGCCATATTCACTTCCTCCGTCCTGTCTTTAACTTCGGTCCCGCTAAACAGCTTGGCTGAACCAAGAACACAGACGATTTTACAGTTTCCTTCCTTTTAGCAGTACGAGATAACATTCTGAATGGTAAAACCCCGCCCTTTCCCGCACATTGACTGCTAATAAATCACTGCTGCGGCAAACTTTAATGAATTAGAATTCACATTTTGAAAATACTTTTTGCTGATCCACAACTAATCAATCTTCAATAAAGTCACGCAGCTGTTTGCTGCGGCTTGGGTGGCGCAATTTGCGCAAAGCCTTAGCTTCAATTTGGCGAATACGTTCACGTGTTACATTGAAGACCTTGCCAACATCTTCAAGTGTGCGCATTTTCCCATCATCTAAACCAAAGCGCAGGCGCAGAACGTTTTCTTCACGGTCGGTCAGAGTATCTAAAACTTCGTCCAGCTGTTCGCGCAGAACGACCCGTGTTGTATAATCAATAGGATTTTCAATCACTTCATCCTCAATAAAATCACCAAGATGGCTGTCATCTTCTTCTCCAATCGGTGTCTCCAGTGAAACTGGCTCCTGTGCGATCTTGAGAATTTCCCGGACCTTGTCCGGTGTCATATCCATACGTTCAGCAATCTGCTCTGGAGTAGGATCCTGACCAAGTTCCTGAAGAAGGTTGCGCTGCTCCCGAACCAATTTATTGATTGTTTCTACCATATGAACCGGAATCCGGATGGTCCGTGCCTGATCTGCAATAGCCCGTGTAATAGCTTGACGAATCCACCATGTAGCATAAGTTGAAAACTTAAAACCCTTAGAATGGTCAAATTTGTCAACAGCTTTCATTAAGCCCATATTGCCTTCCTGAATCAAATCGAGAAACTGCATGCCCCGGCCAACATAACGTTTAGCAATAGAGACAACCAGACGCAGGTTGGCTTCGGCTAAGCGCTGCTTAGCTTCTAAATCACCGTTGGCAACCGCTACAGCCAGTTCAGTCTCTTCCTCGCTGCTCAGCAGAGGAACCACACCGATTTCCTTGAGATACATACGGACAGGATCATTAACTTTAGCAGAGTTGCTGCCAAGCAGTTCTTCATCAGTGAGTTCTTCCGGCTTCGGTTCTTCAATAATATATTTTGCCGAAGGATTTCCTTCTTTATCAGTTATTGAAATACCGCCGTCAGTTAACCTTTCAAGGAGATCATCAATCTGGTCCGCATCAAGTGCAAAAGGGATAACCAGCTTTTCTGTCACCTCATCATCAACTGCTGTCCCTGCTTTTTTATGATTGCGAATAAACTCAGCAACTTGAACATTAAATGTTGTAATCTCTTTTTCTTTGGCCATATTTTCCTCTATTCCATTTGTCTTTTCTGAGCAATTAAATTTTCCAGTGCTTTCAAAGCATCATCAACATCACCGTGATTACTGGATTCACGAATCCGTTTACTCTGCCGCTGCAGTTCCTGCTCTTTCAGTAAACGGGCCCGCTTATTTTCTAAATCTGCTATCTCGCCTGGGGCAATATCATCCGGTAAATTTTCCTCCAGCATTTGATAATAAACCTGCCTGAGATGATCCGTCATCTGAGCTAAGTCTAAATCAGTAATTTCCCCCTGTTTCTTGACAATTTGGTATAAAGCTTCAAGTTCCTCAGTTTCAAAAGAAAACTCCTCCTTATTTCTGTACTCACTTAACAAATAGTCGTGATGAAGAAGACGGTGCAAGAGCTGACTCTCTGTTTTGACAAGCGCCGTGAGCCGCTTTGACAGCGGCAAATTAACAGTTTGAACCGGCGTCTGACTAGTCTGATTCTGCCTTAGCTGAGAGCGCTCCGCCAATCTCTCGCTGTTTACAGCCTGTTCTATCTGCAAGTAATCAAAATCCGGCAGCAAATCGGCTACTATATTGATATAGGTATTTTGCGCTGTGATTGATGGCGTCTGAGCAATAATTTTGGCAATTTGCTCTACATAAGCAATTTCAGACTGTAAATTATCTGTATTTTCCGGCTTTAGATGCTGTATCAGAAACTCTGCACTGCTGATTCGAGAGTTCACCAGCAGATTCTGCAGCTCTTCCGGAGAATTTTGCTGACTGAATTCATCCGGATCCATTTGATTAGGAATACGGACAATTTCGACAGACAAATCTTTCAAAAGCTCCAAAGCCTTAGCTATAGCATTCTGTCCGGCCCGATCCCCGTCATAAGTCAATATCACTTTTTTGGTGAATTTCTTTAAATGGCTGATATGCTCAGCTGTCAAAGCAGTCCCCATTGAAGCGACAGCATTTGCTGTTCCTGCGCGGTAAGCTGCTATCACATCCATAAAGCCTTCCATTACATACACTTCATGCTGTTTACTGATAACAGCCTTAGCTTTATCCAGATGGTAAAGCTCATAAGATTTATTAAAAATAAGTGTTGAACGGGAATTTTTATATTTAGCTTCTTGCCTGTCACTGTCTGCCTGCTCAGTCCAAATCCTTCCGGAAAAGGCAACCGTACGCCCCTGATCGTCAGTCAAGGGGAACATAATCCGGTTTCTAAAGGCATCATAAACCGTTCCGGTTTGTTCTGCGATATTGAACAAACCGGAATCAGCAATCGTTTCTTCCGGATAGTTAGCCTTTAGAGACTGATAGAGATAATCGCTTTCATCAGGAGCCAGCCCAATATTAAAATAAGTGATCATATCATCTGTCAACCCTCTTTGATAAAGGTAATCACGAGCTGACTGACCGATTCTTGTTGTCATCAAAACAGCATGATAAAATTTGGCAGCATCTTGATGAATATCAAAAAGGTTTTGATGGGGATGAACCTGCTTGGTTTTAAGAGACGGTGTCTCAAGCTGCAGCGTTATACCGCTGCGTTCGGCTATGATTTTGACACTCTCTAAAAAACTGACCTGTCGGTATTCTTCAATGAATTTAAAAACGTCTCCGGATTTTCCGCAGCCAAAACAGTGGAAAAACTGACGGTCTTCAATCACATTAAAAGAGGGTGTCTTTTCTTTATGAAAGGGGCAGAGGCCTAAATAATTGCGGCCAGCCTTAGACAGACTGACAGCTTCTCCAATCACTTCTACAATGTTAACACTGTTTTTGATTTCGGCAATCATTTCTTTATCTAAGACCAAACGCTCACCTCCACACAAAAACCCATTTTAATCTTAGACTTCATTATAGCATTTCCAAGGGCATTTGTAAATTTTAAAAAATTGAGCATCCATCTTGCTTTTCGGGTATATTTTTTTTATAATGGAAAACAATAAAAGGAAAGGAAAAAAAATGATTAAAGAACTTAAAGAATTTTTATTTCGGGGAAATGTTGTTGATTTAGCTGTTGCCGTTGTTATGGGTGCTGCTTTTAATGCCATTATCACTTCACTTGTTGGTGATATCATCACTCCCCTTATCCTTAACCCGCTCGTTGAAGCCGCTGGCGTTGAAAATTTAACCGGTCTTTCATGGCATGGTATCGCTTATGGCAGCTTTTTGAGCGCTGTTATTAACTTCCTTATCGTCGGTACGACTCTTTTCTTTGTCGTTAAAGCGGCTAATAAAGCAACAGCTCTCAGCAAAAAACAAGCTGAAGAGGAAGAAGCTGAAGCTGGGCCAACACAAGAAGAACTGCTCGCAGATATCCGTGACCTGCTTGCTGAAAAAAAATAGTTTAAAAATACGGGACAAAAACACATTTTCGAACGAATCGATTTTGTTGTCCCATTTCCACACAGTTGGTCAGACTTCTATAGCCATTAAACAGTCTGGTGCTGTTTATTGCGCATTAAAACTGGGACATTTTTGTCCCTTTTTTTGTCAAAAAACAACAGGCTGAATGCATTTCAGCCTGTTTTCTTTATTCTCTGCTGTTTAGAATTTTTTACGTTTACGAGCTGCTTCTGATTTGCGTTTGCGTTTTACAGAAGGCTTTTCATAGAATTCACGTTTGCGTGATTCTTGAAGAGTACCAGCTTTAGTCACAGAACGTTTGAAGCGACGAAGAGCGTCGTCAAGTGATTCGTTTTTACGTACTACTGTCTTTGACATGGATTTCACCTCCTCAAGATAATGTAACATTTTCACGTTCAATTAATAGAATAGCTAAATTTCCTTTAAAAGTCAACACTTACTCATCAGAAATATCAACTTTTCGGTTGGCCTTGCTTTCTCGCTAAATTTCAAGTTGAAGTTAGCCACTGAATACAATTTCTCTAGGTGTCTTGTAGTTTAATATTCGTTTGGGATAATTGTTTATCCACCATTCAATCTGAGTGGCCAGTTTTCTGGTCGCTCTTGTTTTTCCCTTGGGTAGGAAACGTCGAATAAGACGGTTGTGATTCTCATTAGAGCCTCTTTCCCAAGAGCAATAAGGGTGAGCATAGTAGATCTTCTCTTCACTAAAAATCTCGCTTAGTCTAGCAAATTCTGCCCCATTATCAGCTGTGATTGACGTGATCTGATATTCCTGTAAAATGCTCGACAAGGCTTCGTTAACGGCTTGTGCTGTCTTACTGGGCAAGTAACGAATGATTTCATACCTGGTTTTTCGATCTGTTAATGTCAGAAAGCAAGGCGCTTTAGCCCGTGTCTGAACAACCGTATCAATCTCATAATGCCCAGCCTCCAGTCGTTGAGTGATCGCTTCAGGCCGCTCCTCAATCGACTTTCCAACAGGCATGAAATTAGGACTGGCTGTTTTCTTAGGGGATTTGCCTTTTCTTGGATACAGCCTATCTGCCTTAGTCAGCCCCAGGTACCCCTTGTCCATCCAGTAGTATATGGTGGATTGTGGGACGTTGACTTTACGTTTTGAAATCATCTCAGGTGACCACTTCAGCTTGATGTAGTGGACAATGGTTTCCTTGACTTTCTTCGTGAGACTAACAGCTTTACGGCTATTTTTTCGATTAATCTCATACACTTCCTGAGCTCTATCCGCCCTATAAAGCTTCTCAAACTTCCCCTTACGCACCTGTTGGAGGACCAGTCCACGTTTCATCTCGTTGTTTATCGTTTGAGGAGCTTTGCCTAAGAGACCTGCAATCTCACGATTAGATTTCCCTTCTTGCTTCCAGCGTTCAATCAAGCGGCGATCAGCTATTGTCAAGTGCTTGCCTGTTGGTGTATAATGGTCTTGCATCTCTATGTCCTTTACTTGTGTTTTCGTCAACTACAAGTGTAACATAGAGGTGTTTTTTTGCATCTAAGTGGCTAACTTCATTTTAGAACTTTCAGGCCTTGCTTTCTCACAATCTTTTTTCATTGTGTCCTCAGCCTTATATTTCAGAGCTTCTGCTGTCTTTTTCATTTTTGAAAGTAGTTTTTCTTTGACAGTTTTCCTGTTTTTTTCTAAAATAGTTAACAAAAGTAATTACTTTTGTTACTCAGAGGAGGATTGTTATGCCATCTATTGCCAAACAGTTTGCAGAGCTTTATGACAAAGCCTTGATTCGTTTTCAAAACAGCAGCCTGCGCAGTACAGATTTTCCGGATTTATCAGCTAATGAAGAGCACTATATTGATCTTTTATATGACTTAGGAAAGACAACTCTGACTGCCTTTTCACGGAAAGCTAAAATTTCTAAACCTGCTGCAACACGGATCATCCACAGCTTTTTGGACAAAGGCTATTTAAGTAAAACACCTTCGCAAACTGATAAACGAGTGTCTTACTTAGAGCTTAATGCAGAACTGCAGGAACACTGCCGCAAAAACCTTGAACTGGCAGACACTATTTTTCTGGATATGCTGTCAGTACTGGATGAGAAAGAGCGCAAGCAGCTTGCTTATCTTATCAATAAAGTTAACAAGGAATTTAGGTAAATATTATGGAACAGAAAAAAATTGAACAAAAAGCGTTAAGGATTGGTATTATTATCAATATCCTAATGGGACTGACAGGATTAATTGTCTACCGTATAACGATGCTTGAAGCACTCTTTATTGATTCTTACTATACCATTATCGCTCTTTTATCTGGATTACTCGCTATTTTCATCTCTAAAAACAGTTCTAAAAAAAACAGCCGGTTCCCAAATGGTTTCTTTATTTTAGAGCCGGTCTATGCTCTGGCAAAATCCGTACTGTCCCTAGTTTTACTGATATCATCGACGGCGGCTGTTTCCATAAGAGCCTACTATTATTTCACAAAAGGAAAAGGTGAAATTTTAAATGTAGCTCCTATCATCCCTTATGCTTTAATAATGATTTGTCTTTGTTTAGGATTATCTTATTATTATAGAAAACAGAATCGGAAAATCGGCGGTGCCAGCACGATGCTTTTATCTGAAAGTAAAAACGCCTTTGTCGACGGTATGATTTCAGCAGGTGTGGGGGCGGCCGCATTTTTTGTTTTACTGATCGATGTCGAGTCTCCCCTTGGTTTTCTTAAATACACAGGAGATTTTTTCATCACAGTCACTCTTGTTCTCTTTGTTATCAAAGAACCTCTATCTATCATTCGGGGCTCCAGTTTTGAGATTGCCGGAGGTACTGTGAAAGGCAGCGAGGCTGCAAGGCAAATCGAATCCTGTATTCAATCGCATTTTAAGACAGCCGGTTTGATTCAAAACTGTCATATCTATAAAGTCGGCATGTCTTTTCAAGTCTACTTGAGGCTGGGCAGAGAAGCAGGTATTCTCAATATGGAAGAACTTTCTGCTAAAAAAGAAATGGTTTTAAACGATTTAAAACAAAGCTATGAATATATCAGTTTAGATTATATCTGCTGAAGTCAAATAGGGCTTTGGAGCTGTCAGTCTGGCAAAAGTTTTTGAGGGCACTCTCATTTTATCTATAATTTAGAGGCCGGGAGATACGTTTCACAATCTCCCGGCCTCTTTTCATGCTTTTCTTTATTCGACGGCGTCGCCTGTTAATTTAGCTGCTTCAGTAATGAAGTCTTTATATTTATCTTCTTTTTTTAGTTGTTTAATGACCTTGTTAACGGTCTTGAGCAGCTCCCCGCTATCTTTTGGCATGGCAACAGCTTTAGCATCTCCTTCATCTGTTTCAAGAGCAAAAGAAGCTAGAGCTAAATCCGGATTTTGCGATAAATAGCCTTCTGCAACTGGTTTTTCTAAGTCAACTGCCTGAACCTGCCCTGATTTTAATTCATTAATAGCTTCACCCATAGCTGTCAGCGGAACGATGTTAGCATCCGACAGCTGGTCTTTAACCAGTCTTTCCTCAATAGTTCCTTTTTGCACAGCTACTTTTTGACCGGACAGACTGTCAGCGGATGTATAAGTATCTATATCATCAGCTTTGATCAGAACGGCATTTTCCGTTTCATAGTAAGGTTCGGAAAAGTCATACACTTCAGCACGTTCTTTAGTGTAAGAAAGTCCGGAAATAGCCAAATCAGCTTTCCCATTCTGCAAACTGGAAAGCACATTATCAAAACTCATTGACGACAGTTCTAATTCCACGCCAAGTTCATCGGCAATAGCCTGTGCCAGTTCGACGTCAGCACCTACTATTGTGTCCTTACCGTCAATCAGAGCTTTAAACTCAAATGGCGCGTAATCCGGACTGATAGCTACGACTAATTTTCCCTTATCCTCAATTTTTTCCTGAAGACTTTCATTAGAAGATGAAGCACAAGCCGTTAAAAAAAGGCCGGCGAACAGGGCAGCAGCCCCTAAAACTATTTTTCTCAATTTCATAATTCCTTCTTTCTTTAAATAACGATATAAAGGGTAAGAATCAAATGTTCCTACATTAAAGTAATGGTTTGAATAAAAGTCCGTTTTTGCCAACTTTTCAGACAAATAAGAAAACCAGCGCTGTTGCCAGTAGCCTTCTTTGACTTTCTGCCTGCGGCATTCTTGCTAGTTTGCCGCCGATAAGCAGAGAGACAGCCTTTTCAGACCTTCTTTTAAAGTCTCCGGCTGGCAGCAGTAGCCTATACGGATATGTCCTTCACGGTCAAAGCGACTCCCAGGGACCACCAATACCCCGTAATGTTTTAACAGCTCCAGACAAAACTCTTCCACAGGCTGCGTGATATCCAGTCTGACAAAGGAGGTTGACACTGTATCAGGCGGGATGAGACTGGCTTTTTCTTCGTGTCTGATCCAGTCTTTTAAAAGCTGTAAATTTGTTCTGACAATTCGTCGATTGCGCTCCAGTATCTGCTGCCGATTTTCTAGGGCCAAAGTAGCCACCATATCAGCAAAAACGCCGACGGAAATCATAGTGTAATCACGATAAGTTTTCAGCCGCTCAATCAGTTCCTCTCCTGCTGCTACCCAGCCGACACGGATACCGGGCAAGGAATAAGTCTTAGAAAGACTGTTGACTGAAATCCCCTTATCATACAAATCAGCAACAGCTGGAAAATTCTGTTCCCCAAATGACTGATATACCTCGTCAGATAAAATATACGCACCGCATGATTGGGCGATGCTAACCAGCTCTTTAAGGTAGTCGGCATCCATGACTGCTCCAGTTGGATTATTAGCATTATTGAGGCAAATCATTTTTGTATCGGACCGAACCATTCGCCGCAAATCATCCAAATCGGGCAGCCAGCCGGCCTCCTCTTTAATATGCCAGAATTCCACTTCTGCCCCCAGTGATCTGGGAATATCATAGAGCTGCTGATAAGTAGGGTAAAGAGAAATCACATGATCGCCCGGTTCAATCATTGCATACAAAACAAGCCAGTTAGCACCAGTAGCTCCATTGGTCTGTATAATATTATCCGGTTTTAGATTCTGATATAAACATGCAGCTGCTTTTTTAAAGCTCGATGATCCTTCAATCCAGCCGTAATCCTGAGGCCTGTCTGTCAAATCCTTAAAAAAAACTGCTGAATCGGTTGCTGTTAACTGAAACAATTCAGTTAGGCTGAGGGAGGCAATAGAAACACCAGCAATATCGTACTGCGCCTCCTTTTCATATCTGTTAAGCCATTCTTCCACTCCAAAACGAGGTAATTTCATCTTTTCTCCTATTATGATGATATTCAGCTTGATCGGTTTGTACATGTCATACTGTCTCTGCTGGGAGACTTCGCCCTGAAAAACAGTCAAATGCTTTTTTTTGAAAAACGAAAGAAAGCTGAGTTTTTCAGCTCAGCCTCCTCTCTGACCGATTATATTTGAGTCAATACCTGCTTACTGCATTCGGCGTGATTATTCCGGCCTATTCTTTTTCGGAAACGGAGAGTTCATAGGCTTCCTGAACAAACTGATCAATCTTACCGGACTCTTTTAGTTCCGTAATAACTTTATCAACCTTTTCCTTTAAGGCTGCACTGTCTTTTGGCATAGCCACAGCATAAGCATCTGAGTCTCCAGATTTTAAGCTGATATCAGCGATAGCTAAATCGTCATTTTTCGCAACATAGCCTTCAGCAATCGGTTTCTCAAGAACAACACCGTCAACTTGAGAATTCTTCAATTCATTAATCATTTCGCCGTTTTGCGTCAGAGAGACAATATTAGCATCAGACAGCTGCTCCTGAGCTACTGATTCCTGAATAGAACCCTTTTGCGTTGCAACCGAAAGTCCGGAAAAAGCTGCTGTATCCTTGTACTTATCCAAATCAGCCTTTCTGACAATCACGACATTAACAGACTCATAGTAAGTTTCAGAAAAATCATAAACTTTACGCCGTTCTTTCGTAGCTGATATCCCCGAAATAGCAATATCAGCCTTACCGGACTGAAGACTGGCCAAAACGTTATTGAAAGACATTGACGAGAATTTCACCTTAACACCGAGCTCCTCGCCAATAGCCTCTGCAATCTCAACATCAGCACCGACAATTGTATCTTTACCGTCCACGAGAGTTTTAAATTCAAAAGGAGCAAACTCAGGATTCATAGCAACAACCAGTGTCCCTTTAGCCTGAATGTCTTTGACAGAAGTATCCTCTTTACCGCCCGAACCGCAGGCTGTTAAAACAAGTCCTGCCGCTAAAAGGACAAATCCCTGCAAAACTTTTTTTACTTTCATTTGCTTTCTCTTTTCCATTTTAATATGTTTACATTATATTTTATAATTATACAATTGTCAACGATTATTTTATAAAAATCCAAAGAACCGACAGATAGAACAGCTGGCTCGATTGCTGACAGCACATTCAACAATCGGGTTTATGTTCCATCTCTCGGTTCTTTCTGTGATAATCTCTCAATTAGGCTCTGATGCAGTTAATAACTGTGCCAGATTTCATCATTATACTGTGCAATCGTTCGGTCTGATGAAAAGAAACCTGCCTTGGCAATATTGTGAACAACTTTTTTATTCCAGCTTTCCTGATCTTCATAATCAGACAGCATCTGCTCTTTAACCGCAATATAATCTTCCAGATCAATCAGGGTCATGAACCAGTCTTTAGTAATGATTTCATTGTACAGACGGTTCAGCCGCTCTTGGCTGCCTATTGCTACAAGCTCATCACTTACAATGAAATCAACAGCCTCTTTGATAAGAGGAACATTTTCATAATAGTCTGCAGACTGATAGCCGCCAGTGGCATAAAGATCGATAATAGCATCTGAATCTTGGCCGAAAGTATAGATATTCTCACTGCCGACCAACTCTGCTATTTCGACATTGGCACCATCCATGGTTCCGAGCGTAAGAGCACCGTTGAGCATAAATTTCATGTTGCCGGTGCCTGATGCCTCTTTTGAAGCTAAAGAAATCTGCTCAGAAATATCTGTAGCCGGAATAAGCTTTTCAGCCACTGTCACATTGTAATTTTCGACCAGATGGACATTCAGGTAAGGACTGACCTGCGGATCCTTATTAATGAGCTCTGACAGACAGAGAATCAGATGAATAATATCCTGAGCAATCGTGTAAGCCGGTGCTGCTTTTCCGCCGAAAATAAGGGTTATTTTCCGCTTGGGCAGCTGGCCGTTTTTGATCGCTAAATATTTATGGATGACATAAAGAGCATTCATCTGCTGGCGCTTATACTCATGAAAACGCTTAATCTGAGTGTCGATAATCGAATGTTCATCCAGCTCAATATTTTGATTATCTTTGAGATAACGTTTCAGAGCCACTTTATTTTGATATTTGACAGCAGCAAGTTTTGAATGGACGGCCGCATCTTCAGCAAAAGGCAGTAAATCTTCCAATCTTGCCGCATCATGCAGGTAATCTTGGCCAATTAATTCTTTGATATAGGCTGCTAAATCCTGATTAGCAAATTCCAGCCAACGGCGGAAGGTAATCCCATTCGTTTTATTGTTGAACTTATCAGGATAGATGTCGTAAAAAGATTTTAACTCACTGTTTTTAAGAATATCAGTGTGCAGGGCTGCCACACCATTAACACTGGATGCAAAATGAATATCCATATGCGCCATGTGTACCCGCTTATCATCATCAATTATTTGAACAGAAGAATCGGTATACTTGCTGCGAACCAGAGCATCTAATTTTTTAATAATAGTGACTAAGTGAGGCACCACTTCATCGAGATAGGCAAGCGGCCATTTTTCAAGTGCTTCAGCCAATATGGTATGGTTGGTGTAACCGACCATTTTTTCAACAATGGAAACAGCCTCATCAAAAGCTAAGTCGTGTTTTTCTGTCAGCAGCCTAATCAGTTCGGGGATAACCATGGAAGGATGGGTATCATTGATCTGAATATAAGCATAATCAGCTAAATCATGGAGATTTGAACCACGTTCCAGCGCCTCATCAAGAAGGAGCTGAGCCGCATTGGATACCATAAAATACTGTTGGTAAATCCGAAGCAGTTCTCCATTTTTATCGGAATCATCCGGGTAAAGGAAAAGTGTCAGATTTTTTTTGATTTCCGTTTTATCAAAAGAAATACCATCTTTGATAAGGCTGTAATCCAAGCCATCAATATCAAACAGATTGAGATAATTTTTGTGCTCCTGCTGATATCCCAAAACATCTATCCGGTCAAGACGGGATTTAAGCGTGAAATCTTTGAAAGGAACATCATAGCTAATATCCGTCGGAATCAGCCAGGAATCATCCTCAATCCAGTAATTCGCTTCTGCTTCTTGCTGATGATCCCTAAAGACCTGTTTAAACAGGCCGCAGTGATAGTTAAGGCCAACCCCTTCACCGTTTATTGCCAGTGTAGCCATAGAATCTATAAAACAGGAGGCTAAGCGCCCTAAACCGCCGTTACCTAAAGACGGTTCAGGCTCAATATCTTCTACTTGAGTCAGTGACTTGCCGGCTGCAGCCAGTTCATCTTTTACTTCATCATAAATACCGAGATTAATAAGATTATTTGACAGCAGTTTTCCGATCAAAAATTCTGCCGAAATATAGTAAACTTTACGCTTAGCGGTATTCTTTTTTTTCTGAGCTGCTAATTCTTTGACAAAATCCAAAAGGGCCAGATAAATCTCTTCATTAGATAACTCAGTCAGTTTTTTCCCCTGTTTTTCCAGATATTGACTAAAATTAGTTTTCATCATTTCCATCCTTTTTCTGATTATTAGTGTTTCTGCGATTGTAAATGCTGGTGATTTCAGCTAAGAATGCCTTTTTATCATCAGTCAGGTCATCTGCCAGCATCCGCCATTGCCAGTTGTTCCCGAGAGTATTGGGCACATTCATCCGGCAGTCTGCCGATTTATCCAGTAAATCCTGCATACAGCTTATCGCTATCTTACTAACTGAACCATAAAGCAGCCTTAACATTGCCTGAGCAATCGGCTCATCTGCCTGACGGCGGGTATAGATGTCAGTGTATACTTGCTGTTCAGGTGTCAGATTTTCGTACCAGCCATTAATGACTTCATTGTCATGAGTGCCTGTATAAGCTATCGTATTTGGTATATAATGGTGCGGAATATCAGTGCTTTTGCCTCTGGTATCAAGCAGACCGAATTCCAGAATTTTCATTCCCGGAAAAGCAGTATCCTCCAAAAGCTGCTTGGCACGTTCATCAATATAGCCCAGATTTTCTGCAATAATTGGTAAGTCATCCCCTAGATTAGCCTTAACGGCATCAAATAAAGCACGCCCCGGTCCGGGCTTCCACTCTCCGTCATTAGCTGTCTCGTAATCACCGCGGATTTCCCAATAGTCAGAAAAACCTTTGAAATGATCAATGCGCAAAAGGTCATACAGTTTAAAGCCTTCCCGGATTCGGTACACCCACCAAGTAAAATTGGTTTCCTCGTGCTTGTCCCAAGCATAAATAGGGTTGCCCCAAAGTTGGCCGTCAGCACTGAATTCATCGGCCGGACAGCCGGCCACACAAAGAGGTTCTTTATCGCTGTTTACTTTAAACAGCTCTGGCATGGTCCAGACTTCGACGCTATCGGCAGAAACGTAGATTGGCATATCGCCGATAATCTTTATTCCCTTGTCATTAGCATAAGTTTTCAGAGCCGCCCACTGCTGACTGAAGAAATACTGAGTGACTTTATGGTAATCAATAGCCGCCCTCAATTTTTGCCGGTAATCATCTAAAACGTTTTCTTCACGCCGAACAGCAGCCTTGTCATCCCATTCCTGCAGAGCTTTATTGCCAAAGTGCTCCTTTATAGCCATAAATTCAGCAAAATCTTGAAGCCAGCCGGCTTCTTTTTCAAAAATAGCTAATAAAAGCTCTGCATCTTCCTGCGCCAAAAAAGCCGCTACAGCTTTTTCCAAAATCGGACGCCGGACTGTAAAAATCCGAGCATAATCAACCTTTTCCGGATCTTGGCCGAAATCAACATGCTGATAATCTGCCTTTTCCAGAAAACCCGCTTCCTCCAGCAGCTCAAAGTCAATAAAATGAGTATTGCCGGCAACGGCTGAAAAAGACTGATAAGGAGAATCACCATAACTGGTTGTCGTTAAAGGGAGAATCTGCCAGTAAGTCTGTTCCGTTTCTTCCAAAAAATCAACAAAACGATAGGCTTCTTTCCCAAAGGTTCCGATTCCGAATTCACCGGGCAGAGAACTAATATGCATTAAAACACCGCTTGCACGCTTTTCCATCACACATCTCCTTTAACAAGATACAAAGGCCGTTAAGAAATCCGTATGAAAATAGGGACTGACACGTGATGCTGGCATCACACTGGCAAGCATACTCACAGAAGCAGCCACACTCGTACGTCAGCCCATGGCTTCCTACGATTGCGTCTCTTTTTCACTAGGATTTTAGACCGTGTTCAATTCCAACAAGATACAAAGGCTACTAAGATCGCAAAGCTTTCAGACAGCTGCGGCTGGCGGTAAGTCCGAAATCTTTGATCTCGCAGACAAACCCCTTGCCAGGACGGCTAGAAGGGAACGGTCGGCCGTTAAGACGACAAAGCCTTCAGGCGGCTGCAGCCGACAGCAAGCCTGCCTTAAAATTATTCCGCTTCTTTTCTGTGTCACTCAGCCTTATGTGTTTACGTTAAAAACAATAAAATTATAGCGCAATCGTTTGCGTAAGTCAACTGTTTCCTCATTTTTATTTTTTTTTCGAACATTTAGCATAATAAACCAATACTGATCTGCATACAGCTTTTTTGTCTTAACTATTTAATAATCTTCTTTTGTGCTAATTGATACCTAACTCACCGCAGATTCCTGACGCTTTCCCTCTCTTTAAAAGTGAAAGGAACAATAATTTTTTCGCTAAGCTCTAAATTTGGATTTCTGATAATAGCCAACAGCCGCTTGAAACTAATTGAACCTAAGCTATTGATATTGATATCAAAAGTTGTCAGATAGGGATGAATGAGTTTGCCGTAAACAGAATTGTTAAATGTAATAATAGAAAGATCATCCGGTACTTTAAATCCATAATAAGACAGTAACTGAATTACGCGAAGAGCTAAAACATCTCCAATAACAATCAAAGCCGTTGCCTGAAAATGACGAATGCTCTCAATCAAATTTTCAGCCGTTTCTGGTTTTTTTCGATCAAAGAGCAGGGGCGAATGGCTTGGCAAGCTCAATTTCATGATCCCTTTTAAATAACCAATATAGCGCTCTGACGATATCTCCGACTGTAAATCATCTGTAAGAAAAAGAACTTTTTTATGTCCTTTATTATAAAGAAATTCTACGGCTGTTCTCGCCATGAGCTGATTGTCATTATCAATATAAGTTATTTGATTTTCAAATCCTTCTGGGGCTCCGACAATAACAAAAGGAATCTGATTCGTTAATAAATATTGTTTGATGGGATCGTCCTGTTCAGAATAAAGAATAATAAATCCATCAACGCGCTTCTGCCTGTGCATTAATGCAACTTGTTCTTCTAAATCCCCAATTGTCATTCCAGTTGCAATAGAAACCGTAAAGTCATTATTCTTAGCTTCATTAGTGATAGTAGACAGTATTTGCATGAAAAAGGGATCACTCAGACGATCCGGAGTTAAAAGGGGAGGAAAAACCAAACCAATATTGTAAGTCAAGCCGCTGGCCAGCATCTGCGCAGCAACATTTGGAACGTAACCTAACTCTCGCATTGCTTTTCTTACCTTTTCCTTAGTCTTTAAAGAAATCGATTGATGATCTTTTAAAACCCGGCTGACAGTTGAAGGGTTCACCCCTGCTTTATGTGCAACATCTTTTATCGTAACCACAACTTATCTCCTTTTAAACAAGATACAAAGGCCGTGAAGAAATCCGTATGAAAATAGGGAAGGACGAGCGATGACCTGTATCGCGACGGACTTCATCTTTTTCACTAGGATTTTAGGCCGCGTTCAATTCCATCAAGATATAAAGGCCGTGAAAAACGCAAAAAGAAAATAGGCGGTAAGTCCGAAATCTGTGATTTCGCAGATGCACCCCTGCCAGAACGACTAGAAGGGTGCGGTCGGCTGTCAAGACGACAAAGCCTTCAGACGTTTACGGCTGGCTAAACCTTGTGACTGAACCTCAAATGACAGGTTCCCTCACTCTCCAATTTTCAAGTTCGGACTGCCTGTGCACTCCCGCAGCGTTTAGGCCGTGAAGAAATCCGTATGAATGACGGTAAACCAGAAATCTTTGATTTCGCAGATGCACCCCTAACGGCAAGCCAACATAAAGGCAGCATTAGTCCCAGCATGTTAAATCCATTAAGCTATAAAAGCTTAAACAGTAATAAAAGCAGTGAAAAAGTACATAACCTCAAAAAGAGTGTTAGGAGACGTCCAACACTTTACTCCTGCCATTTATGCCTAATGTAAAAATAGTATCCTTATGATCTTCATACGTGACCTTTAATTTTTGGACAAAAATAAAGCATCTGCGAAACGAGCTTTCTCTACTACATTATACCGTGAGGATGGTAAAATGCAAGCGGTTGTCTTTAACTATTTAGTGATTTAAGGTGTTTTTTGGGGCTTTGAATAATTTTTTTTTCAAAAAAGCTTGACTTTTTTTGCAAGCGATTGCATAATAATATTCGTAATGTATTTTTAGTTTTAGGAGGATATTGCTATGAAAAAATGGCAAAAGATCATTGTCGGTGTTGCTGGCCTTAGTCTAGCTGCTGCATTAACAGCAACTGCGTTTAATCAGACACAGGTTGAGGCAGCATCAAAGAAAACAACAATCAAATTATGGGTTCCAACTGGTGCCAAAAAATCTTATCAAGAAATTGTCAAACAATTTGAAAAAGAAAATTCAGGCTACAAGGTTAAGATTGTTGAGTCCAATGATTCAAAAGCCCAGGAAAATGTTAAAAAAGATCCAGAAAAAGCAGCTGATGTTTTTTCTCTTCCTCACGATCAGCTGGGACAATTAGTTGAATCCGGTGTCATTCAGGAAATTCCAGATCAATATAAAGAAGAAATTCAAAGCAGTGCGACTGATCAGGCAGTTGCTGGTGCTGAGTACAAGGGCAAAACTTACGCTTTCCCATTCGGCATTGAATCGCAAGTCCTTTTTTATAATAAATCTCAGTTAACTGAGGAAGACGTCAGCAATTATGAGACTTTGACAACAAAAGCCAAATTCGGTGCAACCTTTAAATCAATGAATGCCTACGCTACCGCTCCTCTCTTCATGTCTGTCGGCGATACTCTCTTTGGTAAAAACGGCGAAGACGTTGATGGGACAAATTGGGGAAATGAAGCTGGCGTCTCTGTTCTGCAGTGGATTGCTGATCAAAAATCCAATAAAGGTTTCGTTAACCTAACTGCAGAAAATACGATGTCGAAATTTGGCGATGGCACTGTTGCTGCTATTGAAACAGGGCCGTGGGATCTAGCTGCTGCACAAGAAGCTATCGGAAAAGAAAATCTTGGCATTACCGTTTACCCAACCGTGACAATAGGTGGTAAAACTGTTCAACAAAAAGCTTTCCTTGGTGTTAAACTTTTTGCAGTAAACCAAGCGCCTGCCGGTTCTGATACTAAACGTATTGCCGCTGCTTATAAACTGGCTGCTTTGCTAACAAGCGCCGAAAGCCAAAAAAACCAGTTTGAATACGAAGGACGCAATATTATCCCGGCTAATAAAGAAATTCAAGCATCTGAGGCTGTTCAGTCAAATGAACTGGCTCAAGCAGTGATTACAATGGCCTCTTCAGAGGACTACACTGTAGTAACCCCTAAATTAAGTCAAATGACAACGTTTTGGACAGAAAGTGCTGCTCTTCTCAGCGATACTTATAATGGTAAAATCAAAGCAAGTGATTATCTTACTAAACTAAAAGATTTTGATGAAGAATTGGCAGATGCTAAATAGTTAGTTTTTTGTGGAGCCGGAAGCAAGTCAGTTATTAATTAAACTTGTTTTACGGCTCTTTTTTGCCGCAAACTTTTATCGCCTAAGAAGATTCTGATGACAAATGACAACAATCATTCTTGCTATTTTACGTAGATTTCTTAAAATAACTCGGTGCTTGCGGGATAAAAATTGCGGATATAGCGATAAACTGAATAATAAGACCTACAGCTGTGGGCTTTAGATCTTAATATAGGGAGGTTTTCATGAATATAAATACTTCGGACTGGACCGATATACCAGTCAGAGAAGCCTTCAGAAAAGGAAGCTGGGATATTAGATTATCATTTTTAATCATGGGACTAGCTAATCTCAAAAATAAGCAGTTCATCAAAGGGCTACTTTTTCTGTTTTCTGAAATTTGCTTCATCGTAGCTTTTATCAGTCAGGTTATTCCTGCGATTAGAGGATTGATTACATTAGGGACTCAGGAACAGGGCACTGTTACAAAAACAATTGACGGAGTTAAATTACAAGTAACTGTCAATGGAGATAACTCTATGCTGTTACTTATTTTCGGCTTGGCTTCCGTTATCTTTTGTTTAGTTTTTGCTTATATTTATTGGTGCAGTCTTAAAAGTACCTGTAATCTATATGTTCTTAATAAAGCAGGCCAAAAAATTCCTACTTTTAAGGAAGACCTGCTCACTCTGACAAATGGGCGTTTCCATATGACTTTAATGGCACTTCCGCTGATCGGTGTACTGCTTTTTACCATCCTGCCATTAATTTATATGATTTGTCTGGCTTTTACCAATTACGATCATAATCATTTGCCACCGAAAAGTCTTTTTGATTGGGTCGGTTTTGTTAATTTTGGTAATGTTTTTAACGGCCGTATGGCTAGTACTTTCTTTCCCGTCTTGTCTTGGACACTGATATGGGCTGTATTTGCAACAATAACCAACTTTTTCTTCGGCATCGTTCTTGCTTTATTAATTAATACAAAAGGTTTAAAGTTTAAGAAATTCTGGCGGACCATCTTTGTCATCACTATTGCTGTCCCTCAATTTATTTCTTTGCTGATTATGCGCAACCTTCTCAATGATGCCGGACCTATTAATGCTTTTTTAGAAAAACTTGGTTTCGTCTCAGCTGCTTCACCACTTCCTTTTTTATCAGATCCAATATGGGCAAAATTCTCTATTATTTTTGTTAATATGTGGGTTGGGATCCCCGTTACTATGCTGGTCGCAACCGGAATTATTATGAATCTGCCGCAAGAACAAATTGAAGCGGCTGAAATTGATGGGGCTAATAAATTTCAAATTTTTAAATCTATCACTTTCCCACAAATTCTCTTGGTCATGACACCAACATTAATTCAGCAGTTTATTGGTAATATCAATAATTTCAATGTGATCTACCTCTTAACAGCAGGCGGTCCAAGCAATTCCAGTTTTTATCAGGCAGGCAGTACAGATCTTCTCGTTACATGGCTCTATAACCTGACAGTTAGTGCAGCTGATTATAATCTAGCTTCTGTTATCGGTATTATCATCTTTGTCCTTTCAGCTATCTTTAGCCTGCTGGCTTACACTAGGACAAACTCTTATAAGGAAGGGGCTGTCAAATAAATGAAAAATCGTAAAAATGTCAGATTGGCTCTGGTTTATTTGCTTTTGACTGTACTGTCTATTATCTGGCTTTTCCCAATCGCTTGGGTTGTTCTGTCCAGCTTTCGCGGTGAGGGTACAGCTTATGTCAACTATTTTATTCCTAAAACCTGGACTTTTGAGAATTATATAAAGCTCTTCAATCAGAACGTCTTTCCTTTTGGCAGATGGTTTTTAAATACACTTTATGTAGCAACTGCCAGCTGTATTATTTCAACTTTTATTACTGTTGCTATGGCTTATGCACTCAGCCGTATCAAATTTAAACATCGTAACGGTTTTCTGAAACTCGCTTTAGTGCTTAATATGTTTCCTGGCTTTATGAGTATGATTGCTGTTTATTATATTCTTAAAGCACTCAATCTGGATCAAACGCTCTTAGCACTGATTCTCGTTTATTCTGCCGGAGCGGCTCTCAATTTCTATATTGCAAAAGGTTTCTTCGATACCATCCCCTATTCTCTGGACGAATCGGCTATGATTGATGGAGCAAGGCGTCTGGATATTTTTTTCAAAATTACGCTGCCTTTATCCAAACCAATTATTGTATATACGGCACTGATTGCTTTCATTGCTCCTTGGATTGATTTTATCTTTGCCAGAGTTATTCTCGGGGATGTTACCAGCAAATACACAGTTGCTATTGGGCTCTTCTCTATGCTGCAGCAAGATACAATCAACAATTGGTTCTTATCTTTTACCGCAGGTTCTGTACTTATTGCTGTTCCCATTACACTTCTTTTTATGTTCATGCAAAAGTACTATGTTGAAGGTATTACCGGCGGATCTGTTAAGTAACATACTTCCAAAGAGAAAAACAGTTGAAATTAGTAAGGAAAAAATACTATGGTTGAATTAAATCTGAATCATATCTATAAAAAATATCCTAACAGCAATCATTATGCTGTTGAAGATTTTAATCTTAATATTAAGGATCGCGAATTTATTGTTTTTGTGGGCCCTTCTGGCTGCGGCAAATCGACAACTCTGCGAATGGTAGCTGGGCTCGAAGATATTACAGAAGGCGAATTGAGTATTGATCACCAGATTGTGAATGATAAATCACCTAAAGACCGTGATATTGCCATGGTCTTCCAAAATTATGCCCTTTATCCGCATATGACTGTTTACGACAATATGGCTTTTGGGCTAAAACTTCGCAAATACAGCAAGGCAGATATCGACAAGCGGGTTAAGGAAGCTGCTCAAATTCTTGGACTGACAGAATTTTTAGAACGGAAACCTGCTGATCTTTCCGGCGGACAGCGGCAGCGGGTTGCTATGGGACGGGCAATTGTTCGAGATGCCAAAGTGTTCTTAATGGATGAACCTTTATCAAATCTGGATGCTAAACTTCGGGTCTCCATGCGAGCCGAAATTGCTAAGATTCATCGCCGAATTGGTGCTACGACTATTTACGTTACCCATGATCAAACTGAGGCGATGACATTGGCCGATAGAATCGTCATCATGAGTTCCAGTAAAAGTTCTGATGGCTCGGGAACTATAGGCCGTATTGAACAAATTGGCAGTCCGAAAAAGCTCTATAATGAACCAGCAAATAAATTTGTTGCCGGTTTCATCGGCAGTCCGGCTATGAATTTTTTTGAAGTAACAGTGGAGAAAGAGGCCTTGGTTAACAGTGAGGGATTACGCCTGGGTCTGCCAGCAGGTCAGGCTAAAATTCTTGAAGCTCAGGGATACCTTGGCAAAACTGTCATTTTCGGCATTCGACCAGAAGATATTTCCACCAAACAAATCGTTCATGATGTTTATCCTGAGTCTAATGTCAAAGCTGAAGTTCTTGTTTCCGAACTTTTGGGTTCCGAAACGATGCTTTACGTCAGATTGGGGAAGAATGAGTTTGTTTCCCGTACCGATGCCCATGATGCTCATCAGCCGGGAGAAAAGGTTTCTTTAACCTTTAATGTCGCTAAGGGACACTTTTTTGATAAATCCACTGAGGAAAGGATCGTCCTGCCCGTCAGCTAACATCATAAAAGAACGCTTGATTCAAGCGTTCTTTTTTATCTTGTATCTCAGCTGATGCAGCACATCGTTTACTGAACTGTTTATTCAGCACTTTAAATATCACATACATGACATTTTTTAGTCCAATGCTTTCAATTCTAAAATCATATCCCGCAGCTGAGCGGCCAGTTCAAAGTCAAGGAGTTCAGCAGCTTCCTGCATTTCTTTTTGCAGTTTTTTAATTGTTTCCTGACGTTCTTTCTTAGTCATCGTGGAGACATCCAGCTCCTCAGCAACTGCGCTGTCTTCGTCATTAGCCTTAGTAATAGCAATAAGATCACGGATTTCCTTTTTAATGGTTTGAGGAACAATCCCATGTTCTTTGTTATAAGCCATTTGGATTTCACGGCGGCGGGCCGTTTCATCCATCGCTCGTTTCATTGACTCAGTCACAGTATCGGCATACATGATTACGTGTCCTTCTGAATTGCGGGCTGCCCGGCCGATTGTCTGAATCAGACCGCGTTCGTTACGCAGGAAGCCTTCTTTGTCGGCATCTAAAATGGCAATCAGACTGACTTCCGGTACATCTATCCCTTCACGCAGAAGATTGATACCAATCAGCACATCAAAAACTCCTAAACGCAGGTCGCGGATGATTTCAGTCCGCTCCAGAGTCTTGATATCCGAATGCATATATTTGACCTTAACTCCCATTTCTTTGAGATAATCCGTTAAATCTTCGGCCATTTTCTTAGTCAGTGTCGTAATGAAAGTGCGCTCTCCTTTTTCAGCACGGATATTAATTTCTCCCAGAAGATCATCCATCTGTCCCATAGTCGGACGAACCTCTACTTCCGGATCGAGAAGGCCTGTTGGCCGAATAATCTGTTCAATGACTGTATCAGTCTGCTCTTTTTCATAATCGCCCGGCGTGGCAGAAACATAAACAATCTGGTGGACATGACTTTCAAATTCTTCCCGGCGCAGCGGTCGGTTATCCAAGGCGCTGGGCAGACGGAAGCCATAATTCACCAGCATTTCCTTGCGTGAGCGGTCCCCATTGTACATTCCTTTAATCTGCCCCATAGTCATATGACTTTCATCAATCATAATCAAAAAGTCTTCTGGAAAGAAATCGAGCAAGGTATAGGGAGGCTCCCCTTCAGAACGGCCGTCCATATGGCGTGAATAATTCTCAACACCGTTTGTATAGCCCATTTCCTGCAGCATTTCCACATCATATTCAGTCCGCTGGCGAATACGCTGAGCTTCAATTAGCTTGCCTTCTTTTTCAAAAAGTCTGACCTGTTCCTCCATCTCTTTCTTTATATTGGCAATCGCCCTTTCCATATACTCTTCACTGGTAATAAAGTGAGTCGCTGGGAAAAGCACGAGATGATCGGCCTCACCTAAAACCTTGCCGGTCAGGCTGTCAATTTCTCTGATCCGATCGATCTCATCGCCAAAAAACTCAATCCGAAAGGCATGCTCGTCACGGGATGCAGGGAAAATTTCGACCACATCTCCCCGAACCCGAAAACGGCCGCGCTGAAAATCAATATCATTGCGCTCGAACTGGATATCAACCAGATCATTAAGCAACTTATCCCGGGACAGTTCCTGTCCCGGACGGAGGCTGACGGCACCTTCGGCATACTCCTTAGGCGAACCCAGACCATAGATACAGCTTACCGAAGCCACTACAATCACATCATTGCGCTCCAGCAAGGCTGAAGTTGCCGAATGACGGAGCTTATCAATCTCATCATTAATCGCACTGTCTTTCTCAATATAAGTGTCGCTTGAAGGCACATAAGCTTCCGGCTGGTAGTAATCATAGTAAGAAACAAAATATTCAACAGCATTGTCTGGAAAAAATTCTTTAAACTCACCGTAAAGCTGACCAGCAAGCGTTTTATTATGGGCAATAACAAGTGTCGGTTTATTCACCTGCTGAATGACCTGACTCATTGTGTAGGTTTTACCAGTACCGGTTGCCCCTAGCAGGATCTGAGCCTTTTCTCCGCCTTCAATATTATCGACTAAAGCCGCAATAGCCTTGGGCTGATCGCCCGAAGGTTCATATTTTGAAACGAGTTTAAACCGATTATTTTCCTTTCGATCAATCATCATCTTTCCTTCCAACAAGATACAAAGGCCGTTAAGAAATCCGTATGAAAATAGGGGCTGACAAGTGATGTTTGGCATCACGCTGGCAGGCATCTTTTTCACTAGGATTTTAGGCCGTGTTCAATTCCAACAAGATACAAAGGGTATAAAGTGACTAACTGGAGAACAAGGACTGGCTGATATATTTATAGACACTGGGCAGGATGGCTTTTCTGTTCCAACCGAATGCTGCTGAAACATTGGACTGGCCAGTTTTTGCCTTCTTCTGCCGCTTTAAAAGCTGAAAATTCTTCAGTACAGCTCTTTTCTATCACTCATTTATCATTTTACCACAAAGCTATCAGAATCGTCTGTTTTGAATTTATGTTAGAAAATCTAACATAAATTCAGCTGATATTTGCTTAATTACTAAAAATTTGTTATAATTTTATTCACATTATATAAAGGAGACTAACATGAGGAACTATTCTAAAGCACTAATACTGGCAATGCTTTCCATATTCTTTATGTTTGGTGCCAGAGCAAAGGCTGAAACGATTAAAATCGTTTCAGATACTGCTTATGCCCCATTCGAATTTAAAGATTCTGATCAGACCTACAAAGGGATTGATGTTGATATTATCAATGAAGTAGCTGAACGGCAAAATTGGGATGCCAACATGACTTTTCCGGGATTTGATGCAGCAGTCAACGCTGTTCAGGCTGGGCAGGCCGATGCACTTATGGCAGGAACAACTGTTACCAAAGACAGGGAAAAGGTCTTCACCTTCTCAGATACCTACTATGACACGGCAGTTGTTCTTTACACACGCGGCGATACGGAAATTTCAGATTACAGTCAGCTGAAAGGAAAAACAGTTGGCGTCAAAAACGGAACAGCATCCCAAACTTTTCTGGAAAAAAATAAAGACAAGTATGGCTTTACTTTAAAAACTTTTGATACCAGCGACCTGATGAACAACAGTCTCGATTCAGGTTCTATCGATGCGGCTATGGATGATGAACCGGTTGTGCAGTATGCAATTAATCAGGGGAAAAATTATGCCATCAATATGGATGGTGAGGAAGTAGGCAGTTTTGCTTTTGCTGTAAAAAAAGACAGTAAGTATGAATATCTTATCGAGGAATTTAACCAAGCACTTGCCGATATGAAGAAAGACGGCACCTATGACGATATCATGGCAAAATGGCTGGGAACCGAAAACAGCAGTTTAACATCTACTGGCGATGCGGCTGCGAAAGCAACACCTGTTAAGAACAGTTATAAGATTGTGGCGGATTCGTCATTTGCTCCTTTTGAATTTCAGGATGACAGCGGCAGCTATGTCGGAATCGATATGGAACTGATTCAGGCCATTGCTGAACAGCAAGGGTTCACCATCGAAATCAGCAATCCAGGATTTGATGCAGCTCTCAATGCTGTACAAGCCAGTCAGGCTGATGCTGTTATTGCGGGGATGTCCATCACAGATGCCCGTAAGAAAATTTTTGATTTTTCGGACTCCTACTATACTTCTAATATCATTCTTGCTGTCAAATCCGGCAGTAACATCAGTAGTTATGAAGAACTAGCGGGCTCAACAGTCGGAGCTAAAAACGGAACAGCTTCCTATACTTGGCTTGAAGAACATGCAGCTGAATACGGCTACAGTTTAAAAGCTTTTGACGAAGCTTCAACTATGTATGACAGTCTCAATTCGGGTTCTATCGATGCTCTAATGGATGATGAAGCTGTATTAAAGTACGCCATTTCTCAAGGACGGAACTTTGATACCCCAATCAAGGGAGAAAAATCCGGAGAATATGGATTTGCTGTTAAAAAGGGCAGCAACCCTGAGCTGATTGAAATGTTTAACAATGGTTTGGCAGCTCTTAAAGAATCCGGACAGTACGACGAGATTATTGATAAATATCTGGGAACGGAGACTAATAATGAAGCAGCTGCTGAAAAAACTGTTGATGAAACAACTATTTTTGGCTTAATTGCTAATAATTACGGTCAGCTTTTATCCGGCTTAGGAACAACCTTGCTTCTAACTTTGGTTTCTTTTGCCTGTGCAATGATTATTGGGATTATTTTCGGGATGATGGCTGTCACACCAAGCCATGTACTGCGGACTATCGCGGCTGTCTTTGTTGATGTCATTCGAGGTATTCCTTTGATGATTGTCGCGGCCTTTATCTTTTGGGGTATCCCCAATTTAATTGAATCAATGACTGGCAACCAAAGTCCGATCAATGACTTTTTAGCAGCAACAATTGCTCTTTCACTTAACGGCGGAGCCTATATTGCTGAAATTGTCCGCGGCGGTATCGAAGCTGTCCCTACTGGACAGATGGAAGCCAGCCGCAGTTTAGGAATTTCCTACGGAACAACAATGCGAAAAGTGATCCTGCCGCAGGCTGTTAAACTGATGCTGCCAAACTTCATCAATCAATTTGTTATCTCGCTGAAAGATACAACTATTGTTTCAGCAATTGGACTGATTGAGCTTTTCCAAACCGGAAAAATTATCATCGCCCGTAACTATCAGTCATTCCGTATGTATGCTATTTTGGCAATCATCTATCTTGTAATGATTACTTTGTTAACGCGCTTAGCAAGACGTTTAGAAAAGAGGCTTAAATAATGGCAGAATTGAAAATTGATGTTCAGGATCTCCATAAATCATTTGGAGACAATGAAGTATTAAAAGGAATCACAACTCAATTTTACGAAGGCGATGTCGTTTGTATTATCGGTCCTTCAGGTTCTGGAAAATCAACTTTTCTGCGGACCCTGAATCTGCTTGAAAGCATTACCAGCGGAAAAGTCATCGTCGATGGCTATGAGCTGTCAGATAAAAATACGGATGTGGATAAGGCACGGGAAAATATCGGTATGGTTTTTCAGCATTTTAATCTTTTTCCGCATATGACCGTTCTTGACAATATCTGCTTTGCCCCTGTTGAATTAGGAAAATATTCTCAGGAAGAGGCTAAAAAAGTCGGTATGGAGCTGCTGGAAAAAGTTGGACTGGTTGAGAAGGCTGAGGCACTGCCGGACAGCTTATCAGGAGGACAAAAACAGCGGGTAGCTATCGCACGAAGTTTAGCGATGAACCCTGATATTATGCTTTTTGATGAACCAACTTCAGCACTGGATCCGGAAATGGTCGGTGATGTGCTCAATGTTATGAAAGATTTGGCCCATCAAGGGATGACTATGCTGATTGTTACGCACGAAATGGGCTTTGCCCGCCAAGTTGCCAGCCGTGTCATCTTTACTGACGGCGGTGAATTTTTAGAGGACGGCAGCCCTGAGGAAATTTTTGACCACCCTAAGCACCCCCGCCTGCAGGATTTCTTAAATAAAGTATTAAATGTCTAATCTTAGTGCTAATTTCCGCTTTTGCCCGACAAGCCTGACAGAATAATAATGAGATAAAATAATTAAACAAAGGATTGAGTTTTCTGCAGTCGCAGAGCTGAATCCTTTTTTCTTATATTGATATACCTGATACGTCTTCAAAAAAACAGTTTGTCCCAAAGACTGAGACAAAATCTAGTTTTCTAGGTCTTATTACCGGTCTTTTCTCCTTCTCCCCACAGGTAAGATAAATATTCCTAGATATAGGCTGTTTTAGTCTCCAGAAAAAGCGCGCAAAAGATAACAAAGATTTGACACCGCTTTCATTTTTTGTTATACTGTAAATGGTTAAAATTCAGGAGGAGCAGATAATTATGTATATCTAAAAGCTAAACCATCTGTTAGATTTACCTAAACAAGTTTAGTTTTTTAGTGTGTGCTTATTCTCTTTTCGAGCTCGTCTTTCTTAATATGGTAAAGATGCGTTTTTTGTGGCCTCACTTTACTCTTCTACTTGGTTAGGTAGGAGAGTTTTTCTATAGTCCTTAACAGTCTGTGATTAAAGGTTCCCTTGCTTTAATGGCAGAATTTCTATAAGGAAAGTGAGGATATCTATGCTCCAGCTCAGACATTTAACAATTCGACATCAAAAAACATCAGCTGACTTAGTTTATGATCTTAGTATTTCCATCCAAAAAGGCGATAAGGTAGCCATTATTGGAGAAGAGGGAATGGGAAAATCAACACTGCTTTCTTATCTGTATAACCCTAAAAGTATCAATCACTATGCACTTGCTGATGGGGAGATGAGCAATCAGTTTCGGCATATTAGCTACCTGCCGCAGGAACTCCCAGAAAAGGAAAAGGCGAAAAACTGCTTTTCTTATCTTTATGATGACAGCAATCAAGCGGCTTTTGACTTTAATCGCTGTTTTCAACTGGCCCATGAATTGGGCTTTGCCCATTCCCATTTTGATTCCCAGCAAACTATAGGCAGTTTATCAGGGGGAGAAAAATTAAAACTGCAGCTTATAAAACTTTTAGCAGCCCCTTCAGATTTACTGCTTCTTGATGAACCGGCAAATGATTTAGATTTGGAAAGTTTGCAGTGGCTGCAGGATTTTATCCAAAAAAGCAATCAGACAGTCATTTTTATTTCCCACGATGAACAGCTGCTGTCAGAAACGGCTAACAAAATCATTCATTTAGAACGGTATAAAAAGAAAAAGCAGACAGTCACACATACAGAAAAAAGCAGTTACCTCAGCTATAAAACAAAAAGAGACAAGCAGTTTCTTAAGCAGAGCTTACTGGCTAAAAAGGAAAGACAGGAAAGAACAGTTAAAGCGGCGAAACTCAGACGTTCCCAGTCAGCTGTCCGGCATGCTCTGAGTCAGACACGCAATGATGTTGAGGGCCGGCTTTTAGCTAAAAAAATGAAGACTCTGAAAGCTCAGGAAAGGCGTTTTGACAGAGAAACTAAGTCCAAAAAAACAATGCCCTATCAGGCAGATATCATCAATATCGCTTTTAGTGATGTGCAGCCGCTTCCTGCCGGAAAAGCACTTTTACATTATGAGCAGAAAATGCTGCAGCTGCCGCAGGCAGAACGAAAAATCCCTATCCGGCTCACCGTCCGGGGACAGGATAAACTGGCCATCACCGGACGCAACGGTGTTGGCAAAACCAGCTTATTAAAACTGATTTATCAAGAGCTCAACGAAAAAAATACCGCTTTTTCCGTCGGACTAATGCCGCAAAATTATGATGACTGCTGGAACGGCCGAGAAACTGTGATAGAATTCTGCGGCAGAACCCATCAAAAAGAGCAAGCTCTCACTTATCTGGCCAGCCTGCAGTTCAGCTATGAAGAAATATATCAGCCCATAAACAGGCTTTCGGGCGGACAAAAAGCAAAGCTGCTGCTGCTTCAGATGCTGCTTAACCAAAACAATATTCTGCTGTTGGATGAACCGACTCGCAGTTTTTCGCCTACTTCACAAGCGCAAATCCGGCAAATGCTTTGGCACTATCCCGGCTGTATCATCAGTGTGTCGCATGACCGTATCTATATGCAACAAGTTCCGCAGGTCCTTTATGAGCTTACAGAGACAGGATTGAAAAGGCTGTAAAAAAACCGGAAAATAAGCTTTATCCAGCTCAAAGCTGTATTCTTATTTCTCCGGTTCTTTGTGCAATTGTTTCTCTCTTTCCAAACGTAATTTTCTATTTGGATTAAGTTTGTTAAAAAGTGCTTCTAATTTTTCGGCATTCCAGACATCTGCGGCTGAAACGAAATTCCCGTCTTTATCCTTAAAAGATATTGGCTTATCTCCCACAGTTATAACCTCCTCAAATCGGCTTTTAAGCTGCAAAAACAGTTTTTGTTAAGAAAGTGATGCAAAATCCCCAGGGACCCTCACTTCTTTCGATTTCTAGATCTGGACTGAAAGCGGGGACAAAAATCCTGCTTCATTTTATTTTTTAAATATATGAGTTTGGCGCAGTGGCTGATTGGAAGTTCTTAGCCTTTGCTGCACAAGGGAAAGCGGCCTACCTAATCAGCTGACGACAAGATCGAAATCATCAAGCTATGACAATTCCCCGATTTTTTGTCCCACTCTCACTCCCACCTTCATACAATTACATTGACCGCTATCACCTAAACAGTTCAGCGGACTGTTTAGGTGAATACCTTAAATTAGAATGAGGCCAGATAAGGGTTCCCAGTCAACCCCTGTATCAAACATTGAGTGCTATAAAGTCAACTAAGCCGGAAGACTGTCATCCCAGACCTATCAGTCAACAAATTCAAATTCAAAACTGCCGATACGTACCGTATCGCCATCTTTAGCTCCACGGCTGCGCAGAGCCTCATCTACCCCCATAGCACGCAGCTGCCGGGAAAATTTCATAATGGCTTCGTCGCGTTCCATATTGGTCATCACAAAAAGTTTTTCCAAGCGCTCACCTGATAAAATCCATGAAGCATCATCAGCACGAGAAATTTCAAAGGGGCGCTCAGCTTCTGCAAAACCATAGTATGTTTCAGTCTCGGCCATATCAGCATCGCTGTATAAAGGAAATTCAGCCGTCCGAGCAAGCAAATCAGCTGTTGCTTCCATCAGATTTTCCAAGCCCTGATGTGTCAGACCTGAAATCGGGAAAATCAGCGGCTGTTCAGCAAACTCATCATAATCGGCAGCTAATTTTTCCCGAAAAGAACTAAGCTGCTCTGCCGCCTGAGGCATATCCATCTTATTAGCAACAATAATCTGAGGACGTTCCAAAAGACGAAGGTTATAAGATTCAAGCTCCTTATTAATTGTTACATAATCTTCGTAAGGATCGCGTCCTTCACTGGCTGACATATCCAGAACATGCAGGATAACCCGAGTTCTCTCAATGTGGCGCAAAAACTGTGTTCCAAGACCAACCCCCTGACTGGCACCTTCAATCAAACCAGGCAGGTCAGCCATTGCAAAACTCTCGCCTGACTTTGTACGAACCATTCCCAGATTTGGTACGATTGTAGTGAAGTGATAAGCACCAATTTTCGGCCTAGCTGCAGTAACCACACTAAGCAAAGTTGATTTGCCGACTGAAGGAAAACCGACTAAGCCCACATCTGCTAAAATCTTTAATTCGAGCTCTAACTCGCGCTCTTCACCGGGCTCCCCGTTTTCTGAAATTTCAGGTGCAGGATTGCGAGGTGTTGCAAAGCGGATATTGCCGCGCCCCCCGCGGCCGCCATGAGCGACTACAAATGTCTGATCTTTGCGAACAAGATCCACGAGTACTTTGCCTGTTTCTGCGTCACGGACTGTTGTGCCTTGAGGGACAGGAACCAGCAAATCTTCTGCTCCGCGGCCATGCATCCCTTTTGTCATCCCTTTTTCGCCGGATTTAGCCTTAAAGTGCCGATTGTAGCGAAAATCCATCAAAGTCCGCAAGCCTTCATCTACCTTAAAAATAACACTGCCGCCGCGACCGCCGTCTCCCCCCCAAGGACCGCCGTTAGCAACATACTTCTCACGCCGAAAAGCAACCATACCATCACCGCCGCGGCCGGCCTTTACCTTGACCTTAGCCGTGTCTAAAAACATACTCATCTATCTTACTTCCTATTTTTCTTCACTTTAACGAGAGACAAAAAAACACAGCAGAAAAACAAGACACCGGACTTCTCCGGAAGCCTCAAAACCTTTTCCTGCCATCATCAGTTAACCATCAGCTTTATTCTTAAAATACAGCTTTCTCAGCAGCAGCTTTTATACCCTTTCTTTTCTAGAGCAGGACACTCAAAGCACTGATTAAGATGCCTCCTACAGTCACAAGAACCATCAAAATGACAACAAATAAAGTTAACTTTTCAAAAGCTGTTTTTTTGCGCGGTCCATTATCTCCAAAAGCCAATTTTGTCACCTCTTCATAATGATTTAAACAATTCCTATCTTAACACGAAAGCTATAATTAAGCAAATCCCAGCCATTCGAAGGAGCCTGCTTTTTGTGTGCTGACTCTCCCTCTGATGCAGTCGGTCATGTTAAATATCATAACAGAAAGCAGATGGCTTTGTACACTTTAGGGCGATTCGCAATCTTCAAATCGTTCTGGCAGGGGTGCGCAGACGAAATCACAGATTTCTGGCTTACCGTCAGCCGTAGACGTCTGAAGGCTTTGTCGTCCTCACTGCCGACTGCACCCTTCTAGTCGTCCTGGCAGGGGTGCGCAGACGAAATCACAGATTTCTGGCTTACCGTCATTTTCATTCGGATTTTTAAACAAGCTTTGTATCTTATGAACTGAACACGCCCTAAAATCCTAGTGAAAAAGAGGCCTGCCGGCGTGATGCCAAGCATCACTTGTCAGTCCCTATTTTCATACGCTTTTTTTAACGGGCTTTGTATCTTATTTTAAGGAGATTTTATCATGTTATTTCAGAAAATTTATCATACACAGAGTAAAGATTCAGCTAAAAGCATGGGATCTGGAGAATTAGAAGTTCTTGCAACACCAGCTTTAGTTGCCTTTATGGAAAACGCTGCTTTTACTTACTTGCAAAAATACTTAAAAAACACCGAGACAAGTGTTGGATCAATCATTACTTTGGAACACTTGGCCGCTAGCAAAATTGGAAGCGACATTCAAGTGATCATCAGACAGATGACACATAGGGGGCGACAGTACCACTTCTCCTTAGCCGCTTATGAGAAAGAAGAATTAGTAGGGAAAGCTGAACATACACGTGTCGCGGTGGATCGTAAAAAGTTCGGCACTAAATTTCAGTAACCGCTTCTCTGCTCGGAGCATCAGATCACTTTTTAAACACTGTATTCAGTCAGTCTGTCCTTCAAAAAGACAGTCAGCAATGACTTCAGAAACACCATTTTGATCATTGCTTTTTGCAATGATATCTGCACAGGCCTGAATGGCTTCCGGAGCGTTCCCCATAGCCACACCCAATCCTGCCAGCTTCAGCATGGGCAGATCATTATAGTTATCACCGATTGCCATCGTTTGTTTAAGATTAAGATTGTAGTAAGCAGCTAATTCTTTTAAGGCTTCATCTTTAGATACTGTTTTAGCAGTAACTTCCAGATAGTTATCTTTGGACAGATAGAAATGAGTATGTTTAAAAATGCGTTTTTGCAGTATAAGGTAGAGTTTCTGAATATCCTCAGCTTCAGCAATTAAAAGCAGCTTATGAACAGATGTCTGCCGAGTGAACAAATCGTCAAAATCAACTAAAAAAGGGGTCTCACCGGTAATTTCTGCCTCAAGCTCAATCCATTGATTTTTTTCCTCGACCAGCCAGTCCGTTGCAGCGTAAGCACTAATTGCAATTTGAGGATGGTTCTTCTTCAACAGTCTGAGAAGTTCACTGATTTCTGTCTTATCCAAAGGGTTTTCATAGAGAGTCCGATAACTGTTTTCGCTTTTTTGAACAATCAAAGCCCCATTATAGCAGGCCATAGGAATATCTTCAAGCCCCAGCGTCTGTGCTAAGGGCTCCATTCCGTAAGGTGATCTGGCTGATGCTAAAATAAAGGGAATACTGCGCTGTTTAAGTTTAGCGACAATTCTTTTCAGCTTGCTGTCCAACTGGTGCTGACTGTCTAAGATTGTCCCGTCAATATCACTGATAATCAATTTTATATCGCTCATAAACAACTCCTTAAGTATTTTCGGACTGTATCACTTAATAAATAATTTCGGTTTGCCGGCCGACAGACTCCAATAACTCTTTAGGCGGTTCTCGGTCACAAATCAAATAATCAAATGCAGTCAGCCGACAAAGAACATGGGGTGCTTGACAATCCCATTTATCTATCTCTGCGATAAGAACCTTTGTCCGCGCCCGTTTCAGTGCCAGAGCCTTGACTACCACATCTTCAGCTTCTGAAAAAGTCACCTCTCCTTGACGGAGCCCTGCGGCACCGATAAAAGCAATGTCTAAATTAACAGACTCGAGCAGCTCGGCCTCTTTTAGAGAAAAGTAAAAACGGTTTTCAGCATAGAAACGCCCTCCCAGTAAATGAAAATCAACCTGTTCGTTTTCCGAAAAAACAAGGGCATTATCCAGAGAATGGGAATAAACGGTAATAGGTAAATCTGTTAATTGAGCTAAGTGCAGCAAGCTAGTTGAAACATCAAAAAAATAATGTCCACCTTTTTGAAGAAAAGTAGAAGCCAATTCAGCCATCTGCTTTTTTTCCTTAGTCAGGCGGTTGATGCGTTCTTTAAAGGCAGGAATCGGTGATTGATCAACAAGGGGTAGAATCCCGCCATGAGTACGTGTTACTTTTTGCTGCCGTTCCAAGAGAGAAAAATCTCGCCGAACCGTGTCTCTAGAGACCTTAAGCTCCTCCATAGCTCTCTGAGCAGATAACTCTCCCTGCTCGGCCACTAAAGCTAGGATTTTTTTTAAGCGCTGTTCCCGATACATGTTGTTCCATCCTCCTTATATCTATTATAACACAGTAGTAAGTAAATGTGAGTGTTTTTAAGCACTTTTGCCTCTTTGCTTCTCTTTAACTGAACCTTAGGAGAAATAGAGGCACAGGCAGATTAAGTGCAAGCGAATGGCAGCAAAATTAAAAGGACTTAGCCCTGTGCAATACAGAACTAAATCCTTGCAACCATAAATTATCGGCTCTATAATTTCTGTAGTGGGTAAATCCACTGCGAAGATTATAGGGCTTTTTAATGCAGACAAAAAGTCCCATATGACTTATAATGAAAAGCGTTGAAACAACTCATTAGAAAGATTCATATGGAACAACTCTATCATACTACAGAATTGATTGGAATTAAAGATAAAAACATTACTCTGAATAAAGTTTTTAAGTGTCAAACACACATTGAGGTCTGGGCTAGGCTTGATTATGAGCCTAAATCTTGTCCAACTTGTGGGGGAAAGCAGATAAAATACGACTTCCAAAGGCCGTCAAAGATTCCATACCTTGAAATTGCTGGATTTCCTAGTCTTATCAAACTCAAAAAGCGTCGTTTCCAGTGCAAAAGCTGTCGCAGAGTTACAGTCGCTGAGACTAACTTGGTTCGGAAAAACTGCCAAATCGCTGAACCTGTTAGACAAAAGATCACACAAGGCTTGATCAAACGTGATGCTCTGACACACATCGCTCAGAACTTGGCTGTTTCAACGTCAACTGTCCATCGTAAGCTCAAGCAATTCACCTTCAAAGAAGACTTTTATCATCTGCCTGAGCTCCTCTCCATCGATGAATTTTCTTATCAAAAGGGTAAACTAGCCTTCATTGCTCAAGATTGTGAAACCAAGAAAATCATCACGATCCTGGATAATCGGACACAAACAACCATTCGCAATCATTTCTTTAAGTACTCTAAAAAGGCTAGAAACAGCGTTAAAAGCGTTACCGTTGATATGTCTGGCAGCTATATTCCTCTTATCAAAACTCTATTTCCTAATGCTCAAATCGTTCTTGATAGATTTCACATCGTACAGCATATTAGCCGAGCTCTTAATCACACTCGCATTCAACTCATGAAACAGTTTGACAAGAAATCTCTGGAATATCGTGCCCTCAAATACTACTGGAAACTGGTCTTGAAAGACAGCCGAAAACGTTCTTTGAACCGTTTTTACTCAAGAACTTTTAGGGAGACCCTGACACCAAAAGAATGCTTGACCAAAATCTTCCAGCTTGTCCCTCAATTACAGGGCTACTATGACCTTTATCAGCTCCTGCTTTTCCACTTGCAAGAGAAAAACGCTAACTGTTTCTTTGACCTGATAACAGAAGCTTTCCCACACCTTAATCAAACCTTTAGAACCACTCTTGCCACACTTGTTCGCTATAAAAAATACGTTACAAACGCCATACAGATGCCCTATTCTAACGCCAAACTTGAGGCTACAAACTCATCAAGGACATCAAGCGTAATGCCTTTGGTTTTCGGAACTTTGACAATTTTAAAACTCGCATCCTTATCGCTTTGAACATAGCAAAAGAGGAGACGAACTTTGTCTCCTCTCGTGCTTAGCTATAAGTCACCCACTACAGTTGACAATGAGCCAAATTATCTAACTTTTAGTGTCAGTACACAGCTTCGTTTTTCCAGGCCATTCCATTATTTATTCAGCAACGACCAGCATGGATTTGATTGTTTTACGATCGGCCATGTCCTGATAAGCTTGATTGACATCTGCTAATTGGTAAGTATCTGTAAAGACCCTGCCTGGATTGATGTTACCATCAAGAACTGCTTTAAGCAGAATCTGTTTGTCGTAAGTTGTCACGGACGCCGATCCGCCGCCAATAATGATATTCTGAGCAAAAGTTGAACCGAGCGGACGGCTATTGTAGTGAGGCAGACCAACAAAACCAATACGGCCGCCATTGTGGAGAACCCCCAGCGCTTGTTCAATAGCACCTTCAGAGCCGACACATTCAAGCGCCGCATCAGCACCGCCGCCAAGAATTTCACGAACCTTGGCAATCCCTTCTTCACCGCGTTCGGCAACCACTGCTGTTGCACCTGATTCCAGAGCCATTTGCTGGCGGTCCTCGTGACGGCTCATTAGAACAATTTGTGAAGCCCCGAGCATCTTAGCTGCAATCACAGCGCATTGTCCGACAGCACCGTCACCAATAACCACGACTTTGTCACCGCGTTTAACGTCAGCTACACGCGCAGCATGGTAACCGGTCGGCATGACATCAGCCAGAGTCAGGAGGGATTTAATCATGCCCTCTGAATAATCAGACGGCTGCCCCGGAATTTTAATAAGTGCCCAGTTAGCATAATGGAAGCGAATATATTCAGCTTGGAAACCGGAAGACCAGTTTGTAAAGCCTTGGTGATTGTCACATGTTCCGTCAAAACCGGAACGGCAGGCATCACATTCCCCGCAGCCGTGGGTAAAAGGCACAATAACAAAATCGCCTGGCTTAACAGTAGTAATCGCAGAACCGACTTCTTCAATAATTCCAAGCGCTTCATGGCCACTGTTGTCAGAATGTGCCGCTTTATCATCTCCATGAGAATAGGACCAAAGATCTGAACCGCAGACACAGGCACGGACAACTTTGATAATCACATCATCATCGGCCTGAAGAGTCGGTTTGTCAGCCTCTTCAACTGTCATCAGACCAGCTTTTTCAAAAATAGCCGTTTTCATCTAACATACCTCTTTTCTATTTTATACTATTTATTTTAACACTTAAAGCCCACTTTAAGTCAAGGAAAATGTTACTCTGCCTGCTTGTTTATAACTATTTGATTAAGGCCGCACCTGCTCATGCCGAGCAAGCTCTTAAAAACCGTTTCTGTATCTGCCATTTTGTCTTTAACAAACAGAACAGCAGATTTATTTGTTATGATAGACTTTTAGCCTCAATATTCTGCGATGGACCTGCGAAGATCTTCCTTGGATCATACCACTTTTAATATCATTTCTTATATGCAGCAAAATGAAACAGGAGGCAGGAGACAAAAGTCCTGCCTCATTTTACTTCTTTAAATAGATGAATTTGCTGCAGTGGTTAATTGGAAGTTCTTATTCCTTTCTGCGCAAGGGATAGTAACCTCTCTAATCAACTGTGCGGAGGCAATCGAAACCGTCATTTTATGATAATTTACGATTTTTGTCCCACTCTCTTAGGATAATAATTTCTCCGCTGTCGCCAGCACTCCGCTGTCGTCATTAGATGGTGCAAGATCAGAAGCTGCAGCTTTTGCCTCCTTGCTGCCATTGGCCATGGCATAGGAATATTTAGCAAGTTTAAGCATTTCAATGTCATTGCCGCCATCGCCAAAGACTGCCAGCTGATCTGCAGTAAGCCCCCACCTGTTTAACAAATAGGTCAGCGCTGTTCCTTTGTTGACACCCTCAGCAATCACATCAATATTTCCGTGACCGCTGCTCACTGCGCTAACGGTACCCCCAAGCCTTGTATTTAAAGCATCGATGATGGCATAAGTCTGATCTTCCGGTGTATTAAATGAAAATTTCATAAAATAATCGTCCGGGAGACGGTCAAATGTCTTTACAGCTGTTAAGCGGTGATAGTAAATCGAAAAATAGTCTTTGACTTCCTGCGCTGCTGTCTGCAAAATATAGGCTGACTGCTCACCGCACAAAACCAAATCATTGTCCAGTTTATTTTCCTTCAGGTAATCCAGTACCATACGGACGACAGCACTGCTGAGACGATGACTTTTGATAAATCTGCCGTTTTCAACGATATAAGCGCCATTTTCCCCGACAAGTGTCATCTGTTCGGCTACTTCAGGAAAAAAAGACTTAATTTGATAGTACTGATTACCTGAAATACTGATAAAACGAATGTTCATCTCGGTCATTTTCTCAAAAAGTGCGCTAAAGCGAGCACGGTCATAATCATTTTGGCTATTTAAAAAAGTACCGTCCATATCGGTTGCTATCACTTTAATCATGGGCTATCTCATCCTTTTCCTAGTTCAATCATTTTTATGATACTGCAGTAAAACCTGTTTAAGACCATATTCTGCATCTGATATTAAATTAAACACAGCTTATGAACGGGTGTATTGCTCTTATCTGGGCTGCTTCATTTCATCCATAAAACAGGCACTACCATTGACAGATTTTTTACCAAAGCTAATACCTTTGATGTAATCGCAAATAAAGAGAGACCAAGTTTCTCCTAAATTTCACCCAGAAAGCTTGGTTTTCAGATGGTTAAGGCAAATTCTGAGCTGGCAGTTCTTTTGAACGCATTCAGGCTTAAGAGCAGCATCATTCCGGATACCGGCTTCTATTTTCAGATTTTGCTGCATCGTGCCGTACAGCTGCTTATTTAGCAACATTATACCGACAAAATGCATAAAAGGCAACTGGTTCTTTTTATCACTATTAGGCTACGTTTTTTGGAAATAAGTGGCATAAGTCCTTATTAGAGAAATACCGACCATTGTTTAGAAGAGGGCAGGCTTTTATAATAAGCTTATAACAAATGAATCAGAGGATAGCAAACATGACTAAAGATATTTGGACACGTTTAGCAGATGGTGAAGATGTCAATATGATGGAACAGGAATACAGTGAAATCGTACTTGCAGAGTTTAATCGCACGCGTGCTCTACAGTTTAAAATCAATCAAACCAATCCAACATCAGAACGCATGAAGTCACTCTACAGCGAACTGTTTGATACGGAATTGCCCGAAACAACTGTTGTTTCCAGCCCGTCGCAAATTGATTTTGGCAAGAAAGTCAAACTCGGGGAAGGGGTTTTTATCAACCATAGTTTAACAATGATGTCCATCGGAGGCATTACTATTGGTGATGGGACCTTTATCGGTCCTAATGTCTCCATCGTTACAGATAATCATGATTTCGACGATATTCTGATTCTGCGCTGTCAGCCTGTTAAGATTGGAGACAGGGTTTGGATTGGGGAAGGCGTTAAAATCCTTCCAGGTGTTACTGTGGGGGATGGTGCCATCCTTGCCAGCGGGGCAGTTGTCACAAAGAATGTGCCTAAAAATGCTATCGTCGGCGGCAATCCTGCTAAACTGATTCGCATGAAAGGAGAAACACGATGACCGCAGCTGCTGAAAAAGAGATTATCCAGCTTCAACACGACATTTGGGATGCTATTATTGCTCGTAATTTTGAACGGCTCAGTCTGCTCTACCCTGAAGACCATCTTTTCCGTCATGTCGGCGGCCATTACCAAACACGGGCTGAGTATTTTTCAACAATTCGCCGCGGGATTTTCCGCTATTACAGTTATGTTCCTGTCTCAGAAACGGTCAAGCTAGTCTCTAATGACAGAGCCATCTTACATGCTCAGGCTAAATCAGATGCACGTATCTATGGATTTAGAAAAATATGGCGTATGGATTTTGAACTGCCCTTTGAAAAAGTTGAAGGAAGGTGGCGTCCTGCTAATGACATTTAAGCTATTATCAAAAGTAAGCTTTGCAGCCTTAGGCGCAGCCATTCTTCTGACTGGCTGCCAAACCAGATCAACAGTAAGCACAGCAGAACCTTCAGTACAAAATACTGTTTCCCAAGAATTAAATGAGAAAGACAGCCAAATGACCTACAATATTACCAGCAATACAACTGATTTAAGCCAAAAAGAGATGGAAGCAATCATTGACCTTTATAACCGTATGAAAGATGCTATGATTAAGGCAGATATTGAAACATTAGAGGATATTCTGCCGGATGACTACGAGGCTGTGCACATATCAGGACGCCGCCAAAGCAAAGAAGAATGGTTGGCTGATATTGAAAGCGGACAGATGGTCTATTATGACTTTTTGGACAGCAGCTATGGATTCAGTCAGGAAAATGACCAAATTATTTTAACTGTCAGCCAGCGTATTCATGCACATATTTATGATTCAGAAGGAACATGGTCCGTTCCTGGACAGCGCTATTTTCAAAAAATTAAGGGCGAGTGGCGGCTTATGGCTTAATGCTTAATCATCAATTGACGACCCTTAAACGAAAAGTGAGATCATATAGAGGAAATACATCAAATGAAAACAAGACACATTAACTCCTTAACAGTTTCTGAATCGGCGGAAACTCACGGTCTTTCTGATAAAGTCCGGCCAGTATTTCTGAACAGTCTTTCTCCAAACATGACCAACTTTGTTGGATTTGAAAACATAAAACAGCTTAATATGGCACTATTCCCCTGAATATTTATTTTGCTTGTATTTCTACAGGATTCATCGCTATCACTCCAGCCAGCTTATGCGGAACATATGGTTCTTCCAGATAGTTGATTTCCTCTTCTGTGAGGATGAAATCTACTGATTTCACAAGTCCATCAATCTGAGATTTCTTTGTAGCTCCTACAACAGGGGACGTCGCTTTGGTAAGCAGCCACCCAAGTGAAACTTCCGCCATAGAAACACCGTGTTTGTCCGCAATCTCAATCACACGCTGTATAACTGGTTCGTCAATATCCTTTGCCCAATCATATTTTGAATTGTTAATGACATCTAGCTGTGAGCGCTTCGTCACTTCTTCCGGTCGTCTTGACAGTCGACCGACCGCAAGTGAGCTATACGGTGTAACAGCAATATTGTCCTCCTTGCAGTACGGGATAATCTCCCTCTCATCCTCACGCGCGATCAGATTGAAATGAGATTGAATGGAAGTAAATGTCTCCAGTCCTTCTTTTTCAGCAAGGGCATTTGCTTTGGCAAGCTGCCAGGCATAGCAATTGGAAATGCCGAAGGCGCGGATTCTCCCATCTCTCTGAGCTTTTGTCAGTGTTTCCATCGTTTCCAATACAGGTGTTTTATAATCCCATGCGTGCATGATATATAAATCAATATAGTCTGTCCCAAGACGTTTGAGACTGTCATGCAGGCATTTTTCTATCCACTCCTGTCCTGTATACGTTTCCAGCAACTCATCCGTGGAACGCGGCATGTATTTTGTCGCGATAACGGTTTTATCACGTATACCAAGCTCTCTTATTGCTCGTCCAAGGTATTCCTCACTGGTGCCGTCCTGATAACCCATGGCAGTATCAAAAAAGTTTATTCCCTGCTCATAGGCATATCCGATGATATCCTTTGACTCATCATACTGCACAGCCCAAGTATGCATTCCTCTGCTCGCATCCCCGAAACCCATACAGCCAAGGCACAATCTGGACACGTTGATTCCGCTGTTTCCAAGTTTTGTATATTTCATCTTATCTTTCCTTTCATTTTTATTTCAATCTATTCATCTGCCCTAACCGCTCTCAGCTGTCAATGGATTGTGACTGACAGTCTCTATCCGCCATATACAGCCTTAGCTCATGCAGAATACTTCCTTCAATTTCAGCAATTGTTTATCAGATTTAGGTTGTACTGTCAGACGATAAGTAAGCTGATAATTTCCCGGTTGTAATCATCGTCTAAGTTTTACTAATCGTGTTTTCCTATCTTATCATTAAATTGACTCCTATAACATGTTTCGTGTAAAACTATAATGTAAACCATTTCCCCCTGCACCTACATTATATTCTGCATCCTTCTCTATGTCAAATACTTATTTTTATGGTTCACCCATGCCTAAAAAGCATTTGTGCACTTCATGCATTTTCTGCAGCTGTCCCCGTATCATCTTCTGTCTGCGAAGCTACACTGAAAGTGCAGGCCATATGATGTCTTGTTGCTCATGTGTAATAGATTCATAAGGAGAGAATCAAATGGGAATCAGAGGCTTAAAACGTTTTTTACAGATCCTCGTGCAGGGAATATTTCAAAGGCAGCTGAACTCCTGCATTGTCCATCAATACTATGCTTATCATTTTTTCAAGCGCATTGCATTAGCCACTTTTTAAAGAACCGTTCTTTAAGCGAATAACATAAAAAACGGCGAGCATTCCATCTCTCCATCTCAGAGTGTTCAAATGCTCGCTTTTTGTGTGTTTTTTTAAGATGGCTTATACATCAGTTCCTCATGCTTTGAGCAATTAAGTGATATCCCGCTGTAGATACAGCTTGCTCGCATTCCAAGTAAACAACCTGTACTTTTACTGTTTTGAACAGTAAAAATGTCAGCTTAACTACTTTTTATGCTATTGCTTAATTCCTTTCAGCATGTAGGCCATTATAACCTGTACTTTTGAAAAATTAGCTGCCCTGCCCTCGGTTTCCTTTTTAATCCGCCGGAGTCCATTGGGCAAAGCGTTCCTGTTCAGCAAGTGTAGAATGATAGTACCGTTTTCTGCCATCAAGAGCATTGATGCGTTCCATCTCTTCGTCTGTCAGTTCAAAGTCGAAAATCTGGAAATTGTCTTTCATATGCTGCGGATTAGTTGTTTTCGGAAAGACGACATTTCCTGCTTGAATATGCCAGCGCAGAATAATCTGAACATTTGTTTTGCCGTATTTTTGGCCAAGTTCTGTAAAAACCGCTTCATTGATCAGATCACTTGCTCCATGTCCGAGCGGATACCAGCTCTCAATAATTGTACCGTATTTTTCCATCCGCTTTTTAAGAGTATTCTGCTGAAAGTAAGGATGGCATTCCACCTGATGAACCGATGGATAAATCGTCGCGATTTCATAGATTTCTTCCAAACGTTCTGATTCAAAATTAGACAGACCGATTGATTTGACCTTACCTTCTTGAACTGCTTTTTCCATATCTTTCCAGGCACCGATATAATCGCCTACCTGCTGATGTAAAAGCAAGAGGTCAATATAATCGGTGTCCAGCCGATTCAGCATTTTATCAATCGCTTTTTCGGTGATTCCCTGACCGTATTCAGTCGGCCATAATTTTGTAGTAATCCAAACCTCAGAGCGATCAACACCGCTCTCTTTAATGCCTTGGCCAACACTGCGCTCATTTTGATAAGCGTGTGCTGTGTCAATGTGACGTACCCCCATTTGCAGAGCCTCTTTAACAGCATTTACGGTTTCGGGACCTTCCGGCACCAGATAGACACCGAGTCCAAATTGAGGAATGCTTGCCCCATCATTCAGTTTTAAATACATTTGAATCATTTATGATCCTCTTTCTAGTCTTTTTTATTGGCAACAGAATCAGAACCGGTCACTGCTCAGTAAAACGGTCTTTCAGCTCTCAGCTATCATCCCATACGGCCATTCTTCATAGCAGCGATAACACCGCCATCAATAAGCAAATCACTGCCTGTGATAAAGCCTGCCTCATCGCTCAAAAGATAAGCTCCTGCCTGTCCGACTTCATCCGTTGTCCCCATGCGTTTTGTAGCTGAATTATCAACCAAAGCACCGGAACCTTCCGGATTGGCTTTAAGTTCATGGCGGGCAAGCGGCGTAATGATGATACCCGGACTGATTGTATTGAGACGTGCACCGCGTTCTGCCCAGTTTAGGCTTTCCGCCTGAACGCGAAGGATATTAGCTTGTTTAGATATGCCATAGCCTCCGCCAGGAATGGTATCATCCTGCAAAAAGTCAAGATCAGCCAATTCATCAGCAGGAGTCTGCGCAAGTGCTTTTCTTTGCTTAAGCGTTACATTATCGACAAACATATGGCCTGCCATACTTGCCACAACAATACCGGAACCTCCATCTGCTATTATTTTACCGAAAACTTCAAGGGCAATTGCTGTGCCGACCAAGTCAACACGGACAATATCTTTGAAACTTGCCTGATTAGGTGACACACCGGCAGTATGAATATAGCGAGTCACTTTGCCAAGAGCGTCTGCCTTGTCAGCGAAAGCTTGAATGGACTGTCGGTCTCCGCCATCAACAACTGCCGTTTCAGCTGTAAACCCGGCATTTTCTAACTCTGTTTTAGCTGCTTCAAGATTTTTTTCGCTAATATCACCGAGAAGAACCACTTTATTTGTTGCCACACGGCGGGCAATCGCAAGACCAATTGCCCCCGCTCCTAAAAGAACCACAACTTCCTTATCAGTGTTTGTCATTTTGATTACCTCATTTCTTTATTACTTACAGCAAATAGTTACCTTATGTCGCTATTATATTCCTTTCCCCTCAAGATACAATGGACAGTTTTTCCAATATAAGGAAATAGGCTACCAAAATTAAAAAAACGTTTCCTAATTTTCAGTTGGACAGTCCGGTCAGACTCATTATCTTTACATTTAATTGAACGCAAAAGCTGAAATATTACTAAAAACAAAAAGCCGAGATAAGAAATCCCTGCTCTTTGATTCCGATATATTTCAGATAGCTGTTTTTTAGGAGGCGGGAACAGTTTTCTGCAAAGGCAGCATCAATTGCTTAATAGCTATTGAGATAGCTCCTTCAAGCATTATGCACAAAATCATATAAGCAAAACCCGAAGAGCTAAATACAGAAGCCGCTATTGTTCCTATTCTGTCTCCTAGTACCGTATGAACTATAAGAAGAATGATAAAACTTTCTCCAGCTATTTTCAGCAGCATTCCAACAATTGGCAAATGGCTGCTGATGTAAACAGCCAGACTGATAACTAAAAGGGTGCCAGCAAGAGAACCTATGATAAGAATTCCATAGGGTTCATATTTTCTGACTGCAGGCTCCAATCCTCCAAGATATATCATATACGCCCAAATAGGAGAAAGAACAAAATATAAGAAGGGATTGGTTATTGCTGTTTTCAGCCATTGTTTTTGATGAAACTGGTGGCCTAAACGATAGAAAATAATGGCATAGCAAGCAATATCAAGGCTCCAAGGCAGCCAATAGCCTGTTTTGCCAAGAAGCAGGCCAAACAGAGACAGAATGAGGCAAACAGCCCATTTTGCTCCATCAGTTTTAAACAGTTTATCTACAGCTGTATAAATAAGGGCAGTAAAAAATATCAGTAAAATCAAGTAGACCAAACCAACTGAAGAGGGAGCTGAAAATAGTTTTTTCGAAAAAGACATTCCTAAAACATATTGGGACAGCCTGTCATTAACAGAAGATAGAGACCACCGATTACTATTGAGCAATAAGTCAGTCAAAACAAAGAACCCGTAAGGGATAAGGAAAGCTTTCAACCCTGTCATTCCTGTTTTAACAGCAGTGCTTGACTCTTTATAAAAACAGCCGTAAAGAAATATGAAAGCCATCGCATGACAAGAGTACAGAATGCCCCGTAAATTATCATCAATGGTAAAGGAACTAATCAGCACTGATAAAATCAGCATCCCTTTGGTTATATCTGCCGCAAGAATCTTTTTACAGCTCCCTGCTCCTTTCTCTGACAGCATTGGCTTCTGCTTTGAAAAAAAACTTTTTATTTTTTCGATAGCTGATGCAAGGACCACCGCAGAAAGAACTTCAACCGCAATATACACCCATATTCTGGGATTGCCCTCAAGTCCCAATAAATCCAGAAATTTATTAACATAGGCACTCAATGCTTCTAGTGCATATAAATGTACACATAAAACTGTCAAAGATATCTGTCCGATGTATGCGAACATACGGCCTTTGTATAATAGGGAAAGAGCATATACTAACAGGCACCCAGCCAGACCAACTAAAACCGATAATATCAGGTCATTGATATCTGCTGTCACAAAATTGACATTGCAATATTCAAAAAGAATCCCCAGCAACAGAACGGTTTGAGCCAAAAGATAATGATGCCAGCTAATCTTTGAAAGCAGTTTATTTTCATGGATAATAAACCCTATCCACATAAAAAATGCTCCCATCATACCGGACTGAATGCTGAAAGGAATCCATATAAACCGCGCCGAAATATACCCAACTATAGCAATAAGTGCCAGAGATACCCCGGCATATGTCTCATTTGAATCGAAAACATTCACAGCGGCCTGAAACAGAACGGTAGCGAAAAACATAGCTGGAAGAAACCATATCGCTCCAATTTTAATCCCCAGTTCAATTGTTCCAAACTGGGTGTAAGTCCCAGAAGCAAAAAAGCTTCTGATAAGATCCTCACTAATCACTCTTGTTACGGTCAAAAGGGAGCCATCATGATGAATAATATAGCTGTTAAAAATATCTGTCAGCATTATCATTAAACAAGTGTAAAAATAAGGGACCATTAAACGGGAAAAGCGCGCATTCACATAATCACCATTTATTCTTTTCTTTTTTGAAGTATAACCGGATAGGACAAAAAATATCACCAAATGTATCCCATACACAAAACTGAAATTCCATATTCCCTCAAGTCCTCCGCTCACATGCCCGATAATGACCAGCAATATGGCAATCCCTTTTGCAGTGTCAATCCACTTTTCCCTCATTTTGCTCTTTTCTTCCCCTATCCCCTAATTGATTGTGATGCTTGTGTCTGGCAGCGCTCGTTTTTACCTTTTTACATAATAATTTACCGGATCTTTAGTTTTTCGAGAGCCAATGCCCAATCAGCAATTCAGTATTATTATACCGTTAAAATTAGTAAAAGACCACAGCAATAATAGGTTTAATTGCTGCAGCCTTTTTTATCTTTTACTGCGGTCATTAACCAGTATATTTTTCACCTTTAAATCCTTACTTAAAAAGAGGGGGAGCTCAGACGTCTTTGCTTCCTTCACCCTTCTTATAAGTAATATGTATGAAGGATTTAGTAATTAGAAACAAACATTTTATTGACAACCTGCCATTTTCCTTGAATTTTCAATAAGTTAAAATAATCAGTAAATCCATATCCGCTAATACCGTCACTGTCAGCTCGAGCGAAAGCAGCACTTCCAGAAATATCGATATAAGCAATGGCTACAAGGGGGGTCTGATTTTTCAAAACTATCAACAGCTGAGAATAATGATTCAGCAACCAGCCCGCTGGCTAGGTCACTTTTTCATCGATCTGTATATTGTTGCCAGTTCATGAAATATCTGTCATGTTGCTTTCAGCCCCAAAATAAACATATTAGCTTCCCTTTCGGTCACTTCTTCAAAATCCGAAAAATCATTAAAAAACAAGCGATCGTACCAGCCTTCCTGTTCAACCCAGCCTTCTTCGACAGTATAAACTTCCGTCATACCGTTAGAATAGCGGACGATTTTGGGGTGTTCGGTTTTGATGAAAAAATATTTCGTCATCATACCCAAACACCCGAAGAAGCTGAAAAAGTTATCAAATCGGGTATTGATTTCGTCGCTTTAGGCTGCCAGTTCCTTCGTGAGCCTCGTTGGGTACAAAAAGTTGAACTAGGACAAGAAGAAAGTATTCGCTATACTATCTCTGATGCTTAATTAGAAGAGCTCGGAATTAATAGTGCCTTCTACAACTTTCTAAAAATGTTGGGTGCTGACATGAATTTTGTTGGAGAACAGCACAAGGATAATTTCTCAGAAGAACTTGGCTCTATTGAAGGCAACTATTAGCAATAACGAAATAAATAACCTGATTACAAAACAGTATTGTTTCTCATTTCAATCCATAAAGCCCTTGAAATTATTTGATTCCAAGGGCTTTATAGCTTTAAGATACCCAGCCTTATCAGAGTTCTTTTACTAAGACTGCATTAAAGCTGTTTTACTCATTACGTTTTGGTGAATGCTTTCTTTTTAGTAAGGGGGTTTTCTTATTGCTTGTTTTTGAGCGGGTTATTTGAAAACTCTCATCAAGCCACCGGCATACTTCCTCATAAGGAACCGTACCGTCCAGCAGCATTGACATCCAGTTCCATTTTTTGCTTGGAAATCCTCGCAGATAGCCCGGCTGCTGCATTAAAAAATCCGCAAAATCGGCATCTTTCGGTTTTACCGAAAGAACGTCTGCAGTCCCTTCTCCAGCTAGGCCAAAGGCACTGTATTCCTTTGCAATGAATACCGCAAACCATTTACCAGTATCCGTGTGACGTAAAACAGCATAATCTTCTCGACGAAAAGGAAGCTCCTCGGCCTCCACCTGATACCTTTGCTTAGCATAAGCTTCCAATTTTTCCCGCATTGCCTTTTTGCCCATTGCAGCACCTCCTTATTTAACAGCCAGCTTATCAGAACTTTCTTCCAATCTCATCATCAGCCTCAACTGATACCCCCTTACTTTTTACTGGCGAAACTGCTAAAGCCAAGTTTAGCAGCCAATTAGTTTTTATCCATTCTGCAATCACTTCACTTAAGTTCTTTCAGTCAAGTTTGATTGCTTTGTAAGAAGGAAAGATTGGTTCATAATCCTCCGTTTCATCACTCACTACTCTCTTTACCCATCTATTTCATGACTTTTTCCATGTTTGTCATAAATGTCTCACCTGTATTAGAGCAAGCCCTTGTTCATCGCTGATGTCAAAATACTCGAAAAGTCCGCAAAAACAGCACTTTTTTAGCAATAATCCCTTAACCTGTGACAACAATATTACATTCTCCGCATGTGTTGACAGTGCTAGGCTATAGAATTATATTCAAGTATTACTAAACAGCTATCTGGTCTTTCGTTGATAATCCTCTCATTTTTTATTAGAAAGCTGAGATGAATATAAAATAGAAGACATATCTTTTATCTTCAAACAATCTATAATTGTGACACTGATTATTCTATATCAAATAATCCTTTTTAAAAAGCGAGCCATATCTCTCCACGCCGCTTCAGATTGTTGTTGATTAAATTCATTAAAACAGTCATGTGTAAAACCATGCCTACAATCTGTATAAACTTTTTTCTGAACCTGTACCCCGGCTTTCTGAAGATTATTGTAAAATTCTTCTTCTTCATCAGCTAGCGCATCGTATTCTGCAATGAGAACAAATGTAGGCGGAAACAATTCACCTGGTGCGTTGCAAGGACTAGCCAGCCACTCTGCTGGATTAGCATCTTTATCAAAATACCAATGATAGTATTGCTGCATACGTGATACAGGTATAGCTTTGTTTGGGTCAATTGCCTTGCGAAACTCAGGGTTCTTATCCTGACGTAACACAGCATAGTCAACAATCATACATTTAAAATCAATTGATTCATCACTAGATGCTAGTATTGCTAGTGCTGCAGACATATAACCGCCCGCACTATGTCCCATTACTGACACATTTTTATTACTCAATTGATATTTAGATGAGTCAGCCACCACCTGCTTTAAGAAGCTAAAACTAGAGGTAATCGGTAGGGGGTACTTATATTCTGGCGCAACAGGATAATCAACATTTATGACTGCAGCTCCAACTTCATCAGCTAGATACTGGCAGTATTTCCCATCCTGCTCACAATATGCTAGTACCATCCCGCCGCCATGGAAATTAAATATCATTGGAAGATTATCAGTACCGTTATAATTAGTCGGTCTATAAATATATCCATCAACATATCCAGCTTCCTTGGTAAAATAAGAAACTTTCTCAGATTTGCCGGTCAATCTTTCCTGTTTTATCATATCTACATATTTGATTTCTTTACCTTTTCGATATTCAAAAATTGTAAGATCTTCCTCTCGCATATTATTTTAGTTCCTTTCTAATATAATCGAGCCAATTATAAACTAATGGAAGCCATAAAGCAATTCGGCTATTAATCTCTGAGTTATTTTTAGCATACAGTTTATTACTGGTAGATAATCCGTGCTGACCGCCACTAAAAAGATGATACTCAGCTTCAACACCACATCTATGCACTTCTGAAATAAAATCTGTCGTCATTCTTGCAGATGTTACCTCATCCCCAGTAGTATGCCAAGCAAAAATTGGAGAGGTATCTTTAGAAATATATCGAATAAGCTCGAGTTCTTTCTTTTCACTAGTCGTAGGCTCTGTATGCCCGTATAGACATAATTCCATCAATTCTGACTGTTTTCGAAGTTCAATTTTCGGGTGTTCTAATAAGGGTCCTTCTAACATTGGATAGCCTAAAATACAACCTGTTAATTTTAATTCATCGCCATTTGGTGTAAACGACAATTTCTCAGTAAAATAAGAATCATTCCACCTCGTCGCAACAGTACCGACAATATGCCCTCCTGCAGAAAAACCTGTTGCAAAAATGGCATTAATATCTATATTCCACACCTCAGCATTTTCTCGAATAAGATGTACTGTTTCCAGCAACTGCACGATTTGCTTTGGATAATAGGCATTCTCATCAATGTGGGGACAATCGCTTATCAAGCTTTCTCTATCTTTTAGAAAAGTAGAATATCTCAGCACAAAGCATGAGTAACCCTGTGAAAGAAATTGAGAGGCGACGGCCTCTCCTTCCTTAATTGCTGAGATAAGATATGCTCCTCCTGGACAAATAATCATAGCTGGACGCTTTTTGTGAACATTATATGAAATATCTGAATCAAGTGAGTAAACTTCAATATATGCTGTCTTACTTTCGTTTAAATATACCTTATCATGAATCATTATGTTAACCTCTTACAGCTGGCTCATCCTTATCAAAGCCAAATAAATAGGTTACAAGGGCCGCGACAATAAGTGCAATGACAGATGCAATTGTACCATTAACGATATTAGTTGTTGAGCGCCCAAGGAAAGCAAATAGTGCCGTAACACTTGAAGAAGGAACCAGTGTCGCTGATACGACATTCGTAAGACCCCCATACAGTCCTCCAACAAAACCACCAGCCATTAAACCGTAAAATGGTTTTTTATATTTTGTACAAATACCATAAATAGTTGGTTCGGATGTGCCAGCTATTAATGCAGTTAAAGCGTAACCTGCGGCTAATGATTTTTCATCTTTATCTTTCAAACGGAAGAATGCACCTATACCAACACCCATTACAGAGAAGCTTGCATAGCACAATGCTGGTGCAGAAAATCCATCCCAACCTTGAGTTGCAAAAATCTGGAAGAGTGTCACAATCAATACCATATGCATCCCCGTCATAACTAAAATGGGGTACAATGCTGCAATTATAGCAATGCCAAGGAAGCTAATGTAGCCATCGAGTGCTAATAGCCCGTTTACGACATAATTACCAATGAAGGCACCTGCAGGAGCAAGCAAACATAAAGACAGAGGAACCATGACGAGTAACGTAAACGCTGGTGCAAACACGCTTCGGATCGATTGAGGAATATGAGTGTTAAAGAAGCGTTCCACATAGCTCATTGCCCAAACTGAAAGAATAGCTGGAAGAATAGAACTTGAATAGTTAGATAGATACATTGGTATTCCAAAAACATCAAATGGCTTACCTTCAGTAACAATACCAATTAAAGTTGGATGAATAAGCACTGCCCCCATCAAAATACCAAGAACAGGCGTGACATTAAATTTTTTGGCTGCTGTGTAACCAACAATTACAGGAAAGAAATAAAAACCGGCATCACCTACAAAAGTGAGAAGGGTATAGATATGACTATCAGCTGCTAAAACCTTCAGCATATCCGGCCCCAAAATAGCTGCGACCATCTTGAAAAAAGCACAAGCTACAATCGCTGGAATGACTGGGCCCATTGTCCCTGATATTGCATCTAAAATGCCACTGCCGATAGATTTTAAAGTGATTTTTCTATCTAAGTTCTCATCTACATAGTAGTCCTCTTTCTTTTGATTTCCCAAATTCAATTCTTTAGAAATTTCAGCAAAAACTTTTTCAACATCTGTACCTATGATGACTTGAAATTGCTCTCCAACCTTCATTGCTCCAAGAACACCAGGTATAGCCTTTACTTTTTCAACATCAATATGAGTATCAAAAAAATTAAATCTAAGGCGTGTCGCACAGTGTAAAACTTGCTTAATATTATTTTCCCCTCCAACTGCTTCAATAACTTGTTTAGCTAAAGCATTATAATTTTTATCAGCCATAACTTTTCTCCTTTTTTTGAACTTGATACCGTTTACATTTATATAATAAACATTTTTACTTTATAAGTCAACAAGTTTACTATAAATTCTAAAAAAAAATAGAACTCCTTTTATGGTAGTTCTAAGTTGTTCTATTTTGCTCTATCGATACAGGTACAATACTCTCGCTTTCAGAGGTCTTTTGCCCGCCTTCAATTATTTCAACTAATTGAGCAACGGCTATTTGTGCAATTTGCTCAGTATTTTCTTTAATGAAAGAGAGTTTTGGGCAGGTATATTCACTTAAATTATCATTACCATAGCCAATAATCTTTATCTTCGAAGGCACATCAATGCCTAAATCAGATGCGACTTGTAAACATTTCGTTGCTAAAGAATAAGATTCAGCAAATAAGCCATCTGCATCTGGATTTTCAATAAACATTTGTGATATCACACTGGGTATATTCTTTTTCCTTTCACTGAAACCAGTAAAGTACTCAGCTACCCCTACGCCAAGTTCCTTTGCGGTCTCCTCAAACCCTTTGTAACGTTCGTCTTTGTTCTTACCTACTTGATATCCAGAAATATATAATAAGTTTCTGCACCCTTTACTAAATAAATGCTTAGCTGCGAGAACACCGGCCATGTAGTTATCAGATCTCACGACTGGAATTTTTTTATTTAATTGATAGCCAATTGTAACCACTGGAAGTGAAGCATCTATAACGACATCACTGGTGAAACTGCCATAAATAATCCCATTTATTTTTCTAGCTTTCAAATGATCTAATAAAACTTCTTCTTTTTCACTATCAAACAGCGAACTGCAGATCATCAAACTATAACCGTAACTATAGGCTGCAGCTTCAAGATACGATGCCAATATACTGTAATAGGCAATATTAGAAAGAGGGAGCACTGCAGCAATAATCTTAAAATCTAACTCTTCAAACGCCTGTAAATCGGCAGGAAGTGTATAGCCTAGATTTTTTGCTGTTTGATGTACCTTTTGGATGGTCTCTTTAGAAAAAGAACCTTTTTTATTTAAAATCCTCGAGACTGCTGCTTTTGAAATCCCCACTTCATCTGCGATATCCTGAATGGTTGCCATAGGGTAGCTCCTTGTTTACCGTTGTTTACTTAAGTATACTATATTTTTAAAAGATAATAAACTAAAACTTGCCCGTGACTAAAATATCATGTTAAATTGATATTATTGGACGTTTAGCGATATGTTATCCGATTAGAGAACACCGGCCATGTCTGCAGAACCCGGACAGTCAATGAGGAATGCAGGGGGTGATCATTCAGGCCATCAACCAGGTACTCTGTCAAAAAGACGATTTCCTGCAACCCCTTCAAACCAACATCGTCACGGTGAGCAAACAAGGAGATACTCTATCGCCGGAGATCATCGATGAGCGCCTCCGGGAGTTGCAGAAGAAGCTCGTGAAGAAGGCCAACCAAAAGGCTGACTACGACACCATCACGGATGAGTTTCTCCGGCTCCGGGACATGCAAAAGCTGACCGAAGCAAACAGCGTTGCCCGGGATAAGCAGATACGGCTGATTCGAAACCTTCAGGACTTTAACCCGGCAAGCAACTCATTATCATCACAACGTTTGATAAGACGCTGGTCAGCCGCCTGATTGAGAAGATCACAGTATTTGAGGATCACTTCACCGTAGTATTCAAATCCGGAATCCCAATCGACATCGAAGCATAAAGTAAGAGAACCTTGCTTTATTTATTGGACACCTCAGACTTGACACATAGAATCTTTGTCTCTCCTTCGCCGTCCAGAGCGAGGGAACTCCGCTCTTTCACGATGAACACTGCAAACCACTTGCCGGTATCCTCGCGGCTGACTGCCCAACCGCCTTGCTGAAAGCCTTAGCTCCGCTCAGAAAACTCTTTGAGCCCTTAGCCGCCTGAAATCCTGCCTTGATTTCCCCAGCTCCAATCAGCCAGCTCGCTACCTCAAAAACCACACCTCCTGACTGATACCAGGGGTCTTCCTTAAAGTTCTGCCATGCTTCAGCGGCGCCTGTCTTAATGGACGCCCAAGCTGCCGAACGCGTCTGCTTATCCGTAAAAAGAGCCTTCCCGTAAGAAAAGGCATTGCCCATTGACTGCAGCCCTCCTTCAACATCCGCTACTACCCAGGCTGGCACAGCGTCGCTGCCTAAATAACGAACCATATCTATTTCATAAGAGTACTTTTATAAATTTGTCAATGAGAGCTTATTGGGATGTTAGAAGTTATTTTGTCTCAGCTTTTGTCTTAGAAAATCAACATTTTTGAATTTTTTCTCTATATACTTTTTAACGATTCAGACAGATAGAATAAAAATGAAAAATAAATTAAGATTTTTACTGTTTACTATAACATAAGGGAAGTGTAGCAATATCAAGGCTTTTACTATCCCTTTTGTTCAAAGGGTTCTAGGCTTTCACGAGCAGAGCGACGCACTCCACATGATGTGTCATTGGGAACAAGTCCACTGGCTGAACTTTCTGCAACTTATAGCCAAGTGCTTCGTAGAGCTTGATGTCACGCGCCATGGTGGCCGGATTGCAGGAGATATAGGTCACTTTGTCAGGTGCCATGGCAACACTGGCTTTGATGAAGCTTTCGGTCAGCCCTTTGCGCGGCGGATCGACAAGAATGACGCTTGGTTTAATCCCCTCTCTGTTCCATTTGGCCATAGCCTGTTCGGCTGAAGCAGTCACATAATGCGCGTTGGTAATGCCGTTTAGAGCAGCGTTGCGCTTAGCATCTGCAACCGCTTCTTCAATGACTTCGACACCATAAACAGCCTTAACTTTTTTAGCAAATGATAAACCGAGTGTGCCAATGCCAGAATAAGCATCAATGACAATATCATCCGCGCTTAGTTCTGAAAAATCAATGGCCGTTTGATAGAGTTTTTCAGCCATAGCCGTATTGACCTGATAGAATGAAGGCGCTGAAATATCGTATTGATGGCCAAGCACGGTATCAGCAATCGTATCTTTGCCGTAAAGCGTCCTAAAATCCCTGCCAAAAATGGCATTGGTGTTTTTATCATTAATGTTTTGAATAATTGACTTGACAGCAGGAAAGGCAGCGGTGATGTTTGCAATCACTTGGTCAATACGGAAAATTTTCGGCCGCGTCGTTACCAGTACCAGCATCATCTCACCTGTGTGATGACCGCGGCGGACAACAAGATTACGGACAAGGCCTGTTTGTGCTTTTTCATCGTAGGGGGATAGGTCAAAACGGCGCAGCAAATCACGTGTAAAATTAATCAAACGGTCAATTTCTTTATTTTGAATGTAATAATCCGAAATCGGTAGCAAATCATGGGAGTGTTTGCGGAAAAAACCTGTTTCCAGCTGACCGTTGACACGGCGGACCGGCACCTGAGCTTTATTACGGTAGGCATATGGATTTTCCATCCCAAGCGTCTCTGCAACTTCGGCTTTTGAAATACCTGCCGTTTTATAAAGAGTGTCAATCACCTGTTTGCGTTTGAATTTTAACTGTTCTGAGTAAGACAAATGCCCCAAATCTGCAATTCCTGTGCGCAGATAGTCTGCATTCAAATCTTCATTGCGGAAGGGCGACCGGCTCAAGTATTCCTCAACTTTTCCAAATCCAATTGTTTTTTTAACCTTGAGCACCCGCATGCGAATCTTCTCTCCGGGCAAAGCATTGTCAACAAAAAAGACGAAACCGTCTATTTTGGCAATCCCCTGTCCGTCATGGCTTAAGTCAACAATCTCAGTTTCTACAATATCATTCTTTTTTAGCATTTCTCTTTTTCTGCCTTTCTATGCTAACAAAAAAATAAGGAGCAGCCCAGCTTAGCCGAGATGGCTCCTCCTTGTCCTTTTTACTTTAACGCAGGCCTAAATCAGACAGCTCCTGCTTGTAGCTTTCGAAATCAACATAGAGCGCTTGGCCGCCGTACATATCAAAATCATCAATCCAGCCGCCTTCTGACGGAACTGTAGCTTGCTCAATACCATTTTGCGCATCGCTTAACATGGACAGGCCGTTTGTCAATAAAAAGGTGTAAGAAATATTGGTCGATGTCAGAGCATAAATTTTGCCAATCGCTGCAGAGCCGGTGAAGAGCTTGGTCGGATCTTTGATTTGCGAGATAATAGCACTGATAACCTGCTGCTGACGGACCGTACGGCCGTAATCGCCGTCATCGTCTTTCCGGAACCGGGCATAATTGAGCAAAGTCCGCCCATCCATACGCTGGACGCCTTCTTCGATCGTTTGGTTGGGTACGACACCATTTTCCATATTGAGATCATCTGGAACTTCAACAGAAGATACCTCTTCCCCATCAACCGTACCAAACTGTGCATCAATCTTGACTCCTTTTGGAAACAGAGTATCAATAGCTTCAGCAAAAGTCTCAAAATCAACCATGACATAGTATTTGATATCAATATCAAAGTTGTTTTTCAGAACCCGCCGCATATATTCTGCCCCTTGATTATTATCCTGTTCACCGAAATTAAAGGCTGAATTGAGCTTCAAATCATAGGAGTAGTCATCATAACTGTAACCTTCGATATTAACCAGTGTGTCGCGCATAAAGCTGACCATTTTAACTTTATTGTCGCTATTGCCGACATTGACAACCATGATTGTATCTGTTCTGGCCTCATCCGAACCTTGCGTCACACGCTGATCAGAACCTAAAACAAGGATATTAGTGCCATCCTCCGTATCCACGCCATTGAACGTTTCAGTAACCGCAGCAGTATAGTCTGATTTGCCGGAAGAGATGTCATTCATCCCCTTGATAAACATAAAGAGCATACCGGCAAATACTGCCAGAAGGACAAGAGCGGCTGCCAGAAGAATTCTTTTCAGCCGTCCCTTTTTTTTACGTTTTTTAGGTTTTCTGGGACTGTAACCTGCTGTATCAGGATAAACAGGCAGGTCCCCCTGCTGAGCAGCGGAGGCCGACCGCCTCGCCCTGCGGGAAGACTCTTCAGGATACTTAGGCAGCCCCTGCAGGGTATAATCATCATCTGCTTCCCCGTAGTCTTCAGCATAAAAATCCCGCTGATGTTCTGAGCCATCATAAGCAGAAAGAGAACTGTAACTGTCGTAATAGGCAGACTGCTGGTACTGAGCCTGATCTTTCTTTTGCTGCAGGTAATTAAACTCATTTTTTTCTCTGTCATTTAAGTACTGCAGATTTTTTAAGAGATAATCGTACCGCAGTTCTTCGTGGTGGCTTAAGCCGCTTCTATTATTTCTTGTCATAACTTATTCCAAACAATTCTTTATATTTCCATACAAACTAGTCTATTGGCTGCTGCTATCCTAACTGATAAACCGTATATTTTCCTAAAATTTTATAGTGAATGCCGATAGCAGTCAATTCTGCTAAGGCGAAATGCACCAAGTCTTCATTATGATTAGCAAAATCGATGATAAAGAAATACTCGCCTAAAACCGTTTTTAGGGGACGGCTTTCAATTTTCGTCAGATCGATGCCGCGCCAGGCAAAGACTGATAAGGCTTTATAAAGAGCTCCCGGAAGATTGTCGGGAAGCGTAAATGCTAAGGAAATTTTTTTATCTGTTTCCTTTAAGTCAATGGTTACTGCTTTAGGACCAAGAACCCAAAAACGCGTATAATTATTGTCAATTTCATGAATATCCTGAGCGATAATTTCAAGCTTATATTCATCAGCAGCAGCCTGCGGTGCAATAGCAGCATAGTTCGCTTCAGGATGTTCAGCGACATAGCGAGCGGCATAAGCTGTACTGGCCATCGCTTCAATAATGACATCAGGATAGTTTTCCAGCACATACTTTTTCCCCTGAGCAATCGCCTGGGGGTGAGAAAAAATCTTTTCAATCGTCTTCCCTTTTGCTGTCGCCAGCAGCTGCTGTTTAATAGGCTGAATAATTTCAGCCACTGTCTCGATATGCGCCTGGTGAAAAAGATAGTCAGACGTTTCCAGCACCGGCCCTTCAATCGCATTTTCTACCGGCACAATAGCATAAGCGACCGCCCCCTCTTCATAGGCTTTAATCACCTCTGTAATAGTTCCTAAAGGGATAAGTTCTTCGGCCGGAAAAGCCTTAAGGGCGATATTATGAGTAAAAGACCCTTTGGGGCCCAAATAACCTACATGCATTTGATAATCCTTGCAATTTCTTCCGGTGTACGATTGTCAACATTGATAATCAAGTCTGATAACCCTTCATAGAGCATCATCCGCCGTTCAAAAATACCATGAAAGTCTTCTTTTGAATTATTTAAAAAGAGCGGCCTTTGATAAACTTTATCGTTTTTAATGCGCTCATAAAGCACCTCAAAGGAAGCAGCCAGTAAAACATTGTATTTACGGTTTTGTCTCAGCAAATCACGATTCTTTTCACTGATAACAACACCGCCGCCAGTTGAAATGATAATATCGTCTTCGATATTCATAAGTTCCTCAAGCGTTTCAGACTCTAGCTTTCGAAAAGCAGGTTCACCATGCTGCGCAAAAAAATCCGTGATGGACATCCCGACCTTTTCTTCGATAATCGTATCCATATCGAGAAAATTATCATCCAGATAACCTGCTACCGTTGTCTTTCCGGCACCCATAAACCCCAATAAAACTTTAGCCATTGATTAATCCTTTCAAATCAGCAAAGAAAGTCGGATAGCTCGTGTTAATAGCTTCGGCCCGTTCCAAGCGGACAGTGCCTTCCCGAGCAAGCAAGGCTGCGATAGCAGCCATCATCCCAATTCGATGATCCCCGAAAGTATCAACTCTTCCTCCATGTAAAGGTGTTCTTCCTTCAATAATCATCCCATCATCAGTCGGTGTGATGTTGGCACCCATCGCATTTAAAGCAGAAGCAACAACCGCAATACGGTCAGTTTCTTTTACCTTGAGTTCCTGAGCATCACGTATAACTGTCTTCCCTTGAGCCTGCGTCGCCAGTAAAGCAATAATCGGCAGCTCATCAATCAGGCGCGGTATTAAATCGCCTGCAATCTCCGTTCCAGATAATTCTGACGTTTTAACAGTCAGTGTTGCTGACTGAGCTTCAGCATCAACTTCTGAAATATGAAGCTGACCGCCCATAGCCTCAATCACCTCTAAGATTCCTGTCCGTGTCTCATTGATACCGACATTTTTTAACACAATCTGACTGTCAGCTACCAAAAGACCAGCTGCCAACCAAAAGGCGGCGCTTGAAATATCACCTGGAACAGTCAAATCCTGAGCTGTCAGTTTTTGCCGCCCGCTCAGCCGAATTTCTTTACCCTCAACCGAGATACGGCCGCCGAACTGCTGCAGCATCTGTTCAGTGTGGTTGCGGGTCAGTGCTTTTTCAATGATGAGCGATTCCCCATCTGCCTGTAAGGCCGCAAAAATTAAGGCTGACTTAACCTGCGCGGAAGCCACAGGCAGCTGGTAATGCACAGGCTTTAAACTTTTACTTCCCTTTAGCTTTAAAGGAGGGAGATCACGCTTGGTTCGGCCTGAAATATCAACCCCCATCTGCCGCAAAGGGATAGTGACGCGGTCCATTGGACGTTTGGCAAGACTGTCATCGCCATACATTTCAATAGTGAAATCCTGACCTGCCAAAACACCTGACAGCAGACGGATTGATGTCCCTGAATTGCCTAAATCAAGCGCTTCCTGAGGAGGCTGCAGACCATCAAAACCGACACCGTGAATTCTGACACATTCACCGTCATCTTCAATGGGAACTCCTAAGCTGCGAAAGGCTTTCATCGTTGCCAAGACGTCTTCGCCTCTCAGAATATCTGAAACAGTGGTAATTCCTTCAGCCAAACTGCCAAACATAATGGCTCTGTGACTGATCGATTTATCACCAGGAACCTGTAGTGTCCCTTGTAAACCGGTAACATTGGTCTGCAACTCCATATAAGACTCCCATAATATACTTTTGTATATTATTGTACCATAAATCATAAAAATTGTTCATTACAATTCCTATCTATCTTTTTTTCATAACTGAAAAAAACAATTTTATTAAAAGACAAGGTGAATAGTAGCAGAACTGCCTGAACTTTAAAATCACTACAAAGGCATTTCCCCAAGTGCTTTACAGGGCCACGAAACCGTATGGAAACGCAAGCCAGTTACGAGCAGGGTGCCCTATAATCCTCTCCTGTCTTTAAGGCAGCACTGCGGTCAAGATTCTATCTAGGCTTTCTTTCTTAACAGTCTTTCTATCTTATTGTAACTGAACACAGCCTAAGCTCTTTGCAAAACAGACATAGCTAAGCTTAGAATTGATTTCAAGTTAACTTGCCGTAAACGTCTGAAAGCTTTGTCGCCTTAACAGTCGACCGCACCTTTCTAGTCGTTCTGGCAGGGGTGCGCCTACGAAATCAGAGATTTCTGGCTTACCGTCATTTTTGCTGTGAGCTTCTAGCGGCCTTTATCTCTTAACAAAAAAGAACTGGAAAAGAAACTTTTTCTTTCTCAGTTCTTTATTTATTAATTTGGTTTTCTTTGATACAGCCAGAAAATCTTATTTTTTCAAGTTGTAGAACGATTTAAGACCGCGGTATTCAGCAACATCGCCAAGCTGATCTTCAATACGAAGCAACTGGTTGTATTTAGCAATACGGTCAGTACGTGACAGCGAACCAGTCTTAATTTGGCCGGCATTAGTCGCTACAGAGATATCAGCAATGGTTGAATCTTCAGTTTCGCCTGAACGGTGGGAAACAACTGCAGTGTAACCAGCTTCTTTAGCCATTTCGATAGCTTCAAACGTTTCAGTCAAAGTACCGATTTGGTTAACCTTAATAAGGATAGAGTTAGCAGCACCTTCTTTGATACCGCGTGCAAGATAGTCTGTGTTTGTAACGAAGAAGTCGTCACCAACTAACTGTACACGGTCGCCAAGACGTTCAGTAAGAGCTTTCCAGCCGTCCCAGTCATTTTCGTCCATACCATCTTCAATAGTGATGATTGGATATTTGTTAACCAATTCTTCCAGATAGTCGATTTGCTCTGCTGAAGTACGTTTAGCTCCGCCTTCACCTTCAAATTTAGTATAATCGTAGATACCATCTGCATAGAATTCTGATGAAGCGACGTCAAAGCCGATGAAGACTTCTTCACCTGGTTTGTAACCAGCTGTTTCAATCGCTTTGATAATCGTTTCTACAGCATCTTCCGTACCGTCAAACTTAGGAGCAAAACCGCCTTCGTCACCGACAGCTGTTTCAAGACCACGCTCTGCTAAGATAGATTTCAGATTATGGAAAATTTCTGCACCCCAGCGGAGAGCTTCTTTAAATGTAGGCGCACCGGCAGGAACAATCATAAATTCTTGGAATGCAATTGGCGCATCAGAGTGAGAACCGCCGTTGATGATATTCATCATTGGTGTTGGAAGAACTTTAGTGTTGAAGCCGCCAAGATAGCTGTAAAGCGGTACTTCAAGATAGTCTGCAGCAGCACGCGCAACGGCAATAGATACACCGAGGATCGCGTTAGCGCCGAGTTTTCCTTTTGTCGGAGTACCGTCAAGAGCGATCATCGCACGGTCAATTGCCTGCTGATCGCGGACATCAAAACCGATGATTGCTTCAGCGATAACGTTATTGACGTTGTCAACTGCTTTTTGAGTACCTTTTCCAAGATAACGGGACTTGTCACCATCACGAAGTTCAACTGCTTCATGTTCACCAGTAGAAGCGCCTGAAGGAACCATACCGCGTCCAAAAGCACCAGACTCAGTATAAACTTCCACTTCAACTGTTGGGTTACCGCGTGAGTCCAGGACTTCGCGAGCGTATACATCAGTAATAATTGACATTAGAATACTCTCCTTATGAGTTTATTTTGTACACGTTAATCATACCACAATCTTTAGGTTTAAGCAAACCAAAACACAGAATATCTTCTGCTCATCTAAAAATCTTGATAGGCATGAAATGCCTAAAATTAGATAGAATTAGAATTCTTTTTTTGCGAACCGCTCCATATGACATCGCCATAATTAACAGCAAACGGTTCCCCCTCATAACAAGTAAAATAGAGCTTAATTTCTTCTGTTTTTCCAGATGCAATTTTATCAGGAATATCATTGTCATAAGTTGCTGAATTGAAGAAAGCATAACTGCTTTCACTGTAAACAACAAAATCTTCCGGATAGAAAGTGACATCCTGCTTAGTCTCATTAGCAACTGTTAAGGAAACCACAATCTTTTTTTCACCTTCCAAAACATTGTTCATTTTAACTGAACTGTCCTCTTCAGCACTGGTGACCGCAATACTCAAACCTTCCTTAAAATCAACGGCATCCCCAAAATTATAGGTGTAATAGGTATCATCGTAGTCATAATCATCGTAACTATCACTATAGCTGCTGTATGTGCTGGATGAAGACGGTCTTTCCTGTAATTGTTCAATCCGTTTTTCCGCCTGCCTCCGCGCAGTTAACTCACTTATGTACAGGCTGGAAAAAACAAATGTCAGCAAAAAAAAGACAGTTGTCAGAATAATAAAAACCAAACTGATAATTTTCCACTTCTTTACATAATCCCCGTTTTCTCTCATAAAAAACCTCCATTAAGATACAAAGACCGTAAAAAGAGCAAAGCAAAAATGACGGTAAGTCCGAAATTTCTGATTTCGCAGACGCACCCCTACCAGAACGACTGGAAAGGTGCGGTCGACTGTTAAGACGACGAATCTTTCAGACGTCTACGGCTAGTTAATTAAAAATCAATTCTAAACTTAGCTATGTCTTTTTTGTACAGCTCTTAAGCCATGTTCAATTCCATAAGATACACAGGCCTCTCAAATCCCTGTACTTGATAATAAACCAGTAATCTCCGATTCCGTTAACAAGCCTGTGTGGCAGTGTACCTGCTTGCAAAGCATCAGAGCCGACCAAAACCTGCATACAGACTGGCATAGATTCAGCACTGCTTATTTTACTGAAGCCCTCAGTCTATACTGAATACTCCTATCTGCTATTATAGCACCATTTTAAAAAAATTTTCAACTTTTAAGAAAAGCAGGAAGATTTTCAAGATAGCTAAAATACGGTATAATTTTCTTAAAAGGATAATGCAACCTGAATGTAGTCTAAATGCTGCAGGGATACCGTAAGGCAGCCCGAACTTGGAAATTGGAGAGCGAGGAAAATACTGCAGTCTGGAGATTTGTCTTGTTATCTGGCTTGCCGACAACTTCAGGCATCTGAAAGACTTTGTATCTTGATAAAGGAGAAACAAATGGACGATTTGGAACAAAAAATTCTGCAAAGCGCACAGGGAGAAAGGCGCTTGAAAGCAACTGAACAGCAACAATTTTTGGGAACTTTCGCCGAGAGGGTTATTCTCAGTGTCTTTCTCAAAGATGCCGAAAAATCACAGGTTCTTTCACAATTTGACAGCATTTTATCAGATATGAAAGATAAGTATGATACCCCTGCCTTAAAAATCTCTGACAAACTGACAGTCACTATCCAAATGGCTTATATGAAAAAAGCTCAGGCCGCCGGACTGGCTGCTACTATCATTAGGGAGAACGGTGCGCAATCTCCCTTCGGTCTTATCCTGCATACTGAGCAAGCAGAAAATATAGCCCACACTGATATCAAAGAGCTCTATCCCCAATATTTTAAAAAAGAAAATCCGACAGATAAACCGAGCAAACAATCCTTTTGGCAAAAGCTGCTCCATAAAAAGGACTGAAGGCTTATATATAACCTTTAAAATATTTTTGGCGGAGCACTGAGAAGAGCCAGCACCAGCTTTAGATCAAGAGTGGGACAAAAATCGGTAAGTTGTCATAACATGACGACTTCGATTTTGTCGTCCTGCCTCCGTACAGTTGATTAGGGGGGCGCTGTCCTTTGCACAACAAGGAATAAGAACTTCCAATCAGCCACTGTTCTAAACTCATCTGTTTAAAAAAGTAAAATGAAGCATTGCCCCCAGCCTCATTTTTATTGTTGCCAAAAAGACAGCTGTGAAATATCCCGGAATGCCTCATATAGCATCAATAAAGGATCACTGTCTGAACGATGCTGCATTTTTCTGGCAAATAGCTGACAAAAAAAGTTCAGCCTGTTTTTACACTGTTAATTTTAAAAGATTGCCAATATTTTGAGCTGTTCTTATCAAGTTTTTGTCCGCCGACGCTAAGGTATTTTCTAAGGAGTCTACGCCTGGTATGATAGAAAAGGCGGCTTGAATGTTTTCAAAAGGAAAGTCAGGCAGATCATCAGCAAGACTGCCGCAAACAGCCAGAACAGGAATAGAGGGCGGTGTTCTTCTAGCGACACCAATCGGTGCCTTACCGGCTAAACTCTGTCGATCCAAACGTCCTTCACCAACGATAACAAGATCTGCTTTTTTAACTCGATGGTTAAAATCAAGAAGATCTAAAACCGTATCTATCCCTGAACAAATCCGTCCGCCAGCAAAAGCGATTAAGCCTGCTGCCATGCCGCCGCCTGCTCCGCTTCCGGAGAGGTCAATCAGATCAGGATTGACTAGCTGGTAAAAATTGTGCATAGCCCGATCGGCTGAGGCGAGTTCCTGCTCTTTCAGACCTTTCTGGAGGCCGAAAATATAAGCTGCTCCTTTTCTGCCGCATAAAGGATTGTCCACGTCTGTTATAATGGTAATGTTAACATCCTTAAGCGGTGATTGACGGGGCGCAACAAGGGTTCTGATTTGTTCTAGGCTGGCACCGACTGCTGGAAGCAATCGATTCTTATCATCCAGAAATTGAACCCCCAGTCCTGCTGCCATACCGATACCGCCGTCATTAGTAGCACTGCCTCCGACACCCACCATGATTTCTGTCATACCTATCTGTGCTAAATGCAGCAGCATTTCTCCTACACCTCTGGTTGTCAGCTCCATAGGCTGCCGATGCTCTAAAGGTACCTTTTCCAAACCGCAAATATCTGCCATTTCAAAGACAGCTAGAGATTTATTTGCTGCATAAGGAGCTGAAACAGCCTGTCCTAACGCTCCCGTCACCTTAACAGTCTGTTTTTCTAGAGTCAAGCCGTCACTGAGAGCAGCTAAAGTCCCTTCGCCGCCGTCTCCCACAGGCATCAAATCAAAACTGGCTTCAGGCAGGGAACGGCTGAAGCCAATGTGAAGATTTCTGGCTACATCAACAGCTGACAAACTCTCTTTGAATGAATCTGGAGCAATAAGAATATGCATAACAGAGGCCTCCTTATGTTATAATGTTATTATATCCTAAAAGGAGACCGGATGCATGGAAAAATGGGATGCTTATCTGTCAAATGGGCAGAAAACACATATAACATTGGCCAGAGGGCAAGGAATTCCTGAGGGATTATTTCATTTAGTAGCAGAAGTTTTGGTTCAGCATAGTGACGGGGATATTCTTTTTATGCAGCGAAGTCCGCTGAAGGGACAGTATGGCGGTTATTTTGAGGCAAGTGCCGGCGGATCAGTTCTTCAGGGAGAAGAATCTAAAGACGCTGTTGTTCGGGAACTGGCGGAGGAAACGGGAATCAAAGCAGAAGAACCGCTTTTTATAGACCAAAAAGTGCTGTTAGATGCCGCTTCACTGATTGACCGCTACTATCTGAAAACCAGCTGGGACAAAAATGCCATCTCACTGCAGCCTCATGAAACCGCAAGCTTTATCTGGGTACCCTTAACAGAACTGGACACTTTTATTGCCGGACACCCTATACTCCCCAGACAGTTGGAAACTATCCGCAATGTTCAATACGGAAAAATGAAAAGCAAACCGTCTTGACAGCAAAAATAATGGTTATTCTAATGCCAAGCTGACACATCAAAAAAGAAGCTCTTCAGAGCCTCTCTACTCTCTAAATACAACCGATCTTCTAGCAGATTCACCTGCCCTGCTGCTGATCGAAGACAAAGACAGACGGCAAATAAGCCGTTTTTTTAATAGTCAGTAATGGTTTTACGATCATGAATACGACTTTTTTTGCCCTGACGCGCCTGCAAAACCATATCAACATCCGCTGGTGTCACACCTGTCTCTGCTAGCATAACAGCCAGATGGTAGAGAAGATCTGCAGTTTCATTAGCAATCTCCTCTTTTTCAGCATTTTTGGCACCGATAATAACTTCAGCAGCCTCTTCACCGACTTTTTTGAGAATTTTATCCAGTCCCTTGTCAAAAAGATAATTTGTATAAGAACCTTCTTTAGGGTGCTGCTGACGATTTAAAACTTCCTGATAGAGTGTTTCAAGCATAATAACTCCTTTAATTAAGATACAAAGGCCGTTAAAAGCTCACAGCAAAAATGACGGTAAGTCCGAAATCTTTGATTTCGCAGACGCACCTCTGCCAAGACGACTAGAAAGCTGCGGTCGACTGTTAAGGCGACAAAGCTTTCAGACGTCTACGGCTAGTTAACTTGAAATCAATTCTAAACTTAGCTATGTCTTTTTTGCACAGCTCTTAGGCCGTGTTCAGTTATTCATTTTTCTTTACCGAATCCTGGATAAATTTCCCTGAAAAAACAGGAGTAAGCCCCTGTATGGCAGGCTGCACCCTCTTGTCTGACCGCAGCGAGCAATGTGTCCCGATCGCAGTCAGCTTTGATCGACTGCACATACTGATAATGTCCGCTGGTTGCCCCTTTATGCCAGATTTCCTGACGTGTACGGCTCCAATAATGCATCTGTTTCGTTTCAAGGGTCAGCTGATAGCTGTCTTCATTCATATAAGCCAGCATAAGAACCTGCCCAGTTTTAAAATCCGTCACAATTACCGGAATGAGTCCGTCTTGCTTGGCAAAGTCCAGTCTATTATCTGTCATAATCTTACCTCAATTCCAGCCGCAGCCATAGCGTTCTTCGTCTCTGCAATAGATACTTCTCCGTAATGAAAAATAGAGGCAGCTAAAGCACCTGTGGCTCTGGTTTGCATAAAAACTTCTACGATATGCTCTATTTCCCCAGCACCTCCGGAAGCAATAATCGGTACATTGACAGCATCACTGACAGCCGCTAGCATTTCCAGATCAAATCCGGATTTGGTACCATCCTTGTCCATGCTGGTCAAAAGGATCTCACCGGCTCCCAGACTGACAGCTTCTCTGACCCATTCAAGCAAGTCTCTTCCCGTATCTTTACGCCCGCCGGCAGCATAAACATGCCAGCCGCCAGAAGCTGTCTTTTTAGCATCAATAGCCAAAACCACACACTGACTGCCGAATTTTTCGGAACAGTCTTTAATCAGCAAGGGGTTGGCAAGAGCAGCAGAATTAACGGCTACCTTGTCAGCACCAGCCTTGAGCATCTGGTTCATATCTGCTGCCGAAGCAATGCCGCCGCCGACAGTAAATGGAATAAAAACCTGATCAGCTACCCGCCTGACCATATCAAGAGTCGTTTTGCGGCCTTCATGTGTTGCCGTAATATCCAGAAAAACCAGCTCATCACAGCCTGCTTCATAGTAGGCACGCGCCGCATCGACAGGATCTCCTACATCAGTCAGATTAACAAAATTAATTCCTTTAACCACACGCCCGTCTTTGACATCCAGACAAGGAATAATCCGTTTTTTTAACATCCGTCAGCCCCCAAATCTTTTTAAATCCTCTAAGCTCACATTACCATTATAATAAGCCTTGCCAACAATAGCGCCAGCTGTCCCTATTTCCTGCAGCTTCATTAAATCAGTCAGACTGGCAATCCCGCCCGAAGCGATAACTCGAGCCTCAGTAAGCTCTGCCGTCAGTTTTCTGTAATGATCAAAATTGGGTCCGCTTAGAGTCCCATCACGGTCAACATCCGTATAGACAAAGAGCCGTACTCCCATAGCTTCCATTTCTTTAGCCAGGCTGAGATAATCAACCCTGCTGGTTTTAAGCCAGCCTTCTGTAGCAACCCACCCTCGCTTGGCATCAATTCCAACAACAATCCTGTCTGCGCCGAACTGATTTAAAGCTTCTTGAACAAAGTCCGGATTTTTAACAGCCATAGAGCCGATAATCACTCGGTCAATACCAACATTGAGATAATCTCTGATCTGTTTAAGGGTCCGAATGCCGCCGCCTACTTCAATTCCAAGCCCAGTTGCAGCTTTCAGAGCTGCAATTAAGTCACGGTTGGTTGCTTGCCCCGCCAAAGCTCCATCCAAGTCAACAACATGAATAAAAGTGATGCCGGCATCAGCAAAAATTCGGGCTTGTCCCAGTACATCAGGATTAACAACCGTTTTTTGCTCGAAATCACCTTTAAAAAGCCTAACGGCCTGTCCGTCTTTAATGTCAATTGCTGGGAGAATATGCATAATAAAACTACCAAATGCTCTGCCTATTCAGATGAAAAGACAGTCAGCTGTCCAAACATCCTACCCTGACAGTCAGAAAACACTAAAATGGACTTTCTTGAGAAACTGTCTTTTTTACTAGGACGGCAGGCACAGTTCAAATGATTTTTCTCATTTGAACCTTTCCCTTTCTTTAAAATCTTTAATACACCGATGCCATGATTTAATGATATCCTGAAATCAAGCTGTTTTTCTGCTACACAGTCAGTCAGACTTGCTCTCTAACCCGCTGATTTCTGACACAGAGCGACAAATTTTTCAATAATCCCTAATCCGGTATCCCCAGATTTTTCCGGATGAAACTGAGCACCATAAACATGATTCTTATGGATCATCGCCGGAATTTCGATGGAATAGTCAGCTGCCGCATCAATATAAGCTTCCGGTACATCCGTAAAATAACTATGAACAAAATAAACGGCTCTCCCCTGCAAGCCTGCAGTCAGTGAGCTTTCCTGCTTAACAGCAAGACTGTTCCAGCCCATATGCGGAACCGGGTAAGCCTCTTCAGCCGGAATTTCACGGCAAACCCCAGGAATGAAGGCTAATCCTGCTGTTTCTTCATGTTCTAAACCTTTCTCCGTCAGCAGCTGCATGCCCAGACAAATCCCAAGCAGAGGGATGCCGCCGGTAACTGCCTTTTTGATAACAGAAACCAGTCCTCGCCGTTTCAGTTCCGCCATTGCGGCCGGGTAAGCACCAACTCCAGGCAAGATGAGACCATCAGCAGTCAGAATTTTCTCTTTATCGCTTGATAATTCTGCTCTGACACCAATTTTATCCAAAGCGCGCAGAACATTGGCTGTATTGCCTGCATCATAATCAATAACAATAATCATTGCTTTAACCACTCCATCTCCAATCAAAAACAAGCTGTAAAAGTTTCAGCTTTGCCGGCAATCCCCAGTGAACCCTCTTATTTTCTGAAGTCCAGTATCAAAGCAATCCTTTTGTGGAATTGACACCATGAATATCTGCATTATAGCTGACAGCTTCACGCAGAGCACGGCCTGTGGCTTTAAAAAGGCTTTCAGCCTTGTGGTGATTGTTTTTTCCATGCAAAATCTGCAGATGCAGATTCATTTGACCGTTGAAAGCAAAGGCCTGAAAAAACTCTTCAACCAGCTCTGTATCAAAATTCCCTAATGTGGGATTAGTGAATTCCGCCTCAAAAACAAGGTAGCTCCGGCCTGACAAATCGAGACTGGCCATGCCTAAGGTTTCGTCCATCGGTACAAAGCTGGTTCCGTAACGATTGATTCCAGCCTTATCACCAAGCACCTCACGCAGGGCTTGACCAAGTACAATACCCACATCTTCTACTGTATGATGACTGTCCACCCAAAGGTCGCCTTCAGCTTTAACGACTAAGGAGAGACGGCCGTGCCGAGCAAAAAGGGTCAGCATATGATCAAAAAAGCCTACACCAGTATTAACAGCAACCGGCTCCTGTTCATCCAAGTTCAGCTGCAGTCTAATTTTCGTTTCGGACGTGCTGCGTTCAATCTCTGTCTGTCTCATCTATTTACCTCATCCAAAATATCAATCACCTTGTATAAATCTGCTTCATCAATATGATAAGCTGCCTGCTCACGCACAATCGGTTTAGCACAAAAAGCAATCCCAATACCAGCAGTTTGCAGCATAAGCAAATCATTCGCTCCGTCTCCAACCGCAATCGTCCGGCTGAGCGGCAGCCCGTTTTCAGCAGCCCAGGTTCGCAGCTGAGCTGCTTTAACATCTTTAGTCACAATTTCACCGGAGATCCGACCTGTTAAAAAACCGTTTTGACTCTCCAAGCGGTTAGCTTTGACATAATCTAAGCCGATACGTTCAGCTAATATATCAACCGTCTCGTGAAAACCACCCGAGACTGCACCGATTTTATAGCCTCGGCTGTGCAGTTCAGTCACTAAGGCTTCTGCGCCAGAGGTAAAATGAAGCTGAGGCAGTATCTGTGTCAATAGACTCTCCGGCTGTCCTTCAAGCAAGGCAACACGCTCTGCCAAAGCCTGTCTGAAATCAAGCTCGCCACGCATGGCTTGCTCCGTAATAGCGGCAATCTCCTTACCAATACCGGCTGCTTCTCCCAGTAAGTCAATCCCTTCTTCCCGAATAAGGGTTGAATCAACATCCATAACCAGGAGACCTTTAACTTCTGTCATTTCTCACCTCAATTGCTTTCGCATGCCCCTGCAGACCTTCTGCATAAGCTAGGGCCGTAATATCTTTTTCCGCTGCCTTGACTGCTTCCTGTGAATACTGGGTATACTGGATGCGTTTAATAAAATCGTGCACCCCGAGAGCTGAAGAAAAGCGGCTGGTCGCAGTTGTCGGCAAAACATGATTGGCACCGGCATAGTAGTCCCCAATTGGCTCACTGGTATAGTGCCCAAGAAAAACAGAACCCGCATTGTTGATTTTTTCAAGATAATCGTAGGCATCGGCCATAGCAAGTTCTAAATGCTCCGGAGCTACTTGATTCATTAGCTCAAACATTCCTTCAGTATTTTCCGCAATGATAATACGGCCGTTCTGCTCGACTGCCTGACGGGCAATAGCCTGACGCGGCAGTTTTTGCAATTGTTCCTCTATTTCCATTTCAACCGCATCGGCTAATGCCTCAGAAGTTGTAACCAGAATCGCGCGCGCACGCACATCATGTTCAGCCTGAGACAGTAAATCGGCAGCCAAATACTTAGGATTAGCAGAACTATCCGCAATAATGCCGATTTCAGATGGTCCGGCAATCATATCAATACCAACAAGGCCGTAAACCTGCTTCTTGGCTGTTGCCACGAAAATATTGCCCGGCCCTGTGATTTTGTCTACACGGGGGATTGTCTCAGTTCCATAAGCCAAAGCAGCTATCCCTTGAGCTCCGCCGACCTGGTATATCTTATCTACACCTGATAACTTGGCTGCAACTAAAATAGCAGGAGCAAAGTGCTTTTGAGGCGGTGTTATCATAATAATTTCTTTTACACCGGCAATCTTAGCCGGAATAACATTCATCAATACAGAAGATGGGTAAGCTGCTGTACCGCCGGGCACGTAAACACCTACCCGTTCAATCGGCCGGATAAGCTGACCTCGGAGGATACCCTGTTCAGGCTGGTCTTCAAAGCCGTCTTCCAGCTGCTGCTGATGGTAGCTGACAATATTTTCTTTTGCATGCTCAAGAGCTGTTAAAACTTCCGGATCAATTTCTGCAAAAGCAGCTTCAATTAGCGTCTCTTCTACTTCAAGCTTCTGTAAAGCAATCTGATCAAATGCTGCAGAATAATCGCGCAGAGCCTGATCACCGCCTTCTTTGACAGCAGCAATAATCTGCCGAACAGTTGCTTCAGCATCATCATTCTGCTTAGCTAATGCTAACTGCTCCTGATAAAGCAGCTCTGCAATTTCTGCATTTGTACCGCTCAGTCTTTTCATTTAAAGGGAACCTCCTCATGACCCACAATCGCTTCAATTTTTTTGAGAAAGGGCCGTAATTTTGTATTATTCTTCAGAGCAGCCTCGTTGACAATCAAACGGGCTGATATCCGGCAGATGTCTTCATAAACCTGAAGACCGTTCGCCTCTAATGTATTACCGGTTTCTACAATATCTACAATAGCATCTGCCAAACCGATAAGCGGTGCGATTTCAACGCTGCCCTGTATGGAGACAATCTCAACATCTTCTCCCTTCTTGCTGAAATGCCTTCTGGCCACAGCAGGGTATTTAGTCGCAATCCGCTTGCGCTTGTGGTCGTGAGGCTGATATTTCTGTGTTGAAGCAACCGAAAATTTACACAGCCCAAAATTCAAATCAAGCATCTCCAAATAGCCGGCAGGATGCTCAAATAAGACATCTTTGCCAACAACACCGACATCAGCGACACCATGGCGGACGTAAGTCGTAACATCCGGTGCCTTAACAAGTAAAAACCGAAACTGCCTGTCTAGACTTTCAAAAATCAGGCTGCGTCCTTTATCAGCCATAAAAGACATATCAAATCCCGCCTTTTCAAGCAAGCTGACCGTATCCTTTTCGATACGTCCCTTGGTTAAAGCGATCGTGATTTGCTCTTCCATTACAATTCCCTTTCTTCTCTGCTGCTGTCATGTACAGCCTGATAAATCGAATCAATATCAACACTCCAGCCGACTGCTGTCAATTCCTTGGCACCAAAACGTTCAAAAAGCTTATCATAGCGCCCGCCTGAAACAAAGGCATCCGGAACCCTGTCTCCGAACACTTTGAACATCACCCCTGTATAATAAGGCATGGACGGAATTTGTGCTAAGTCAATATGAACATTAGAAACATAAGCGCCCAGCTGACGCAGCAAATCTTCCAAATCTTCCAAAGCAGCTAAAATCTCCGGATGATTAACTAGTTTTCGGGCTCTGTCCAAAACATCCTGACCTCGGCCAAATAAGAAAGGCAGCTCTTTTAGCAAAGCATCAAAATCACTGGGATATTTTTTAGTAAATTCATTCAGCCCCGTAATATTTTTATTTTTTATCTTATCCTGAAGCTTCTGTCCGATCTCTTCTTCAAGCCGCAAACTGGTAAAAATCGTCTGCAGAACAGCAGCATGAGAAAATTCAAACTGGTAGGATGAAACCTGTGCTGTATCCAAAGCCTCCTTAGCAGAAAGCACAGCTTCTGCAATGGCTTTCTCTGCAGGATAACCGACAATCTCTATACCTGCCTGAGTATGCTCATTAATCAGGCCCCGCAGCTCTTCATTATAGTTGAAAACTTTACCTGAATACGAAAATTTAACCGGCGTTTCCACCTGAGTTGAGGCAATAACCCTTCCGATCTGACTGGTAATATCGGGACGCAGGGTCAGTAATTCTCCTGTCTTATCAAAAAAATGATAATGGTTAGCCTGAAGCTCATCCTCAAAAACTTCAAAATGTTCTAAAGTTGGTGTCTCGATACGGTTAAAGCCTTTTTCCATTAACAAATTGCTAATATCATTTTCAATTTTATAGGTCATGCGCGCTCGTTTAAAAAGCTTGTCATGCATGCCTATAGGTAAACTTGTTTTTTTCATTTAAAGAAACTCCTGAATGGCCTGAATCACTTTCTCCATTTCAGCCGGTGTCCCGATTGAAATCCGCAGATAATTCCTAAGACGCTCTGCATTTGGAAAGTAGCGGACAAAGATTTTTTGGGATTGTAAATAGGTAAATAAAGCTTCAGCACTTACTCTGGGAGGCTCCGCCAAAACAAAATTCGTTTGCGATGCTAAAACTCTGAATCCCAAGGCTTCCAATCCCTCTGCAAATCGTTCTCTTGTCGCTATAATTTTTTGACAGGTCTGCTCGTAATAATCCCAGGACTTTACTGCTGCAGCCGCTAAATTTTCAGCAATACTGTCAACATTATAGGGATTAAGAGCATTTTTAACAGCTTTAATAACAGCTATCAGCTTGGGACTCCCTACTCCGTAGCCCACACGCAGTCCTGCCAGTGCGGCATCTTTTGAAAAGGTACGTACAATAAAGATATTATCATATTTATCCAGCAAAGGCAGTGCCGTCTCACCGCCAAAGTTGACATAAGCCTCATCAATGATCACAACAACATCCTGATTGGCTTTAACGATGGCTTCTATTTCTTTCAAAGATTTGCACAGTCCTGTCGGAGCATTAGGATTTGCTATAACAATACCGCCGTTGGCAGTCATATAATCCTCTTCTAAAAGACTGAAATCAGCTGCTAGCGGAATTTCCCGATAGGTGATATGGTACAAATCCGCCCATACCTTATAAAAACCATAAGTTAAATCGGGAAAAAGAATCGGTCTGCTGTCATTAAAGAAAGCCAGAAAAGCCATAGACAGCACATCATCAGAGCCATTGCCAATAACAATTTGGTCAGCAGCAACCGCTAAATGCTCTGCCAGAGCCTGCCGCAAAACATCCTGATCCAAACTGGAATAGCGGCGCAAACAATGACTGTCAAAAGCCTCCAGCGCATCTGCCACTTCAGGACTTGGCGCATAGGCATTTTCATTAGTATTAAGCTTAATAATCTCCTTATCCGCTGGCTGACTGCCTGGCACATAAGGAGTAATATGCCGCAAGCCTCTAATCATAAGCTATCCTCACTCTTTCTTTTCTGGAGTCGACTGGAACAAAAACCCTGCCTCGTTTTACTTTTTTAACATATGAGCTTAGCGCAGCGGTCTCAGCCATTTTACCCGCCACCAACTAAAAAAGCCCTCGCAAAACAGCTTGCAAGGACGTAACATACGTGGTTCCACCTTAATTCAGCAGCCAGTCGCCTGAACCGCTCTCATGAAGTACATGACTCCTGATTCGTAACGTGAACCCACCCGTCGCACACTACACATCAGTCCTATAACTGACTTCGCATACGCACTCAAGAATGTGAAATCTGAGGATTGTGTGTCCTTCTCAGCATCGCAGAACACTCTCTGTTTTCTCTGTCTCAGATTGTTTTCTCTCATCGCTTTAGTTTTATTAATATTATTCTACAAGAAAATTCTGAAAATAGCAAGATAAAAATAATCAAATACCAGCTGCAAAGCCAAAAGCTGCTTTTAAGATTAGTTAGTTAGGAGCAGCTTTCCTTATTGCTCTGCTCCAAAGATCTGAATATAGATATTATTACCTCTTTAATATGATAATCAAAGCGCCATTTACAAAAACCAGCAGTTTTTATATGTTGAACCGTCCCTCAGCCCCTTACCTTTGCCTTATACGATCTGAATCCATCTCGCCTCTAGCGGAGCGAAATAAATAAAACACCCGTCTAGTGACCGCACCCCAAATATCAGAAAAGTAATCTAATAATTGGGACAGCACATTAACGGATGAATAGGGTTTTATCTAGCGAATTCATTTACATGAGGGAATGTCTGTTTTAAAGATTAGAAGCGGATTGTTTCGCGTGTTTTTTCATAGGAAGAAACAAAACGTTCCGTTACTCCCGGTTCCACCAGCTCAAGCGCGTAGGAAATTTCGTCAAAGGAAGCCGCATAATCATATTCTGCTTCAAAAAGCTGTAAAGCAGTGTCAAAACTGGTCTGAACCCCTGGTTCAAAGCTGCGGTAGCGATTAGCGTACTGCAGGAGCTGCTCTGTCAAAGTTGCATCCTCTACAACCTGATAGGTAGTCTCCTCTAAATTGGATAAAGCACCTGCAGAGACCTCTGTCAGTCTGGAGACCGCATCGATATTGATACGCCCTCGGCTCAGTTCATCCATCAGAGCCTCTAACTGAGAGCTGGTCGTGAAGAACTGTGATAAGAAATCCTGCGGAATCCCTGGCAGATTCCGTTTCTCCATAAAACGTTTAATCATATGGAGCCTGTTAATATGTTTATCAAGCTGCTTGCGAGCCGTTTCTTCAATCATTTCGATATCTTTAATCTCGCCGTAAACTTCCATTTGGCTGTTTTCAATCTCAGCCAGAACGGTCAGAGTCTTTTCATACTTTTGCTGCAGCTCGGAAAAGGGAGCTTCATTGTCAGCAAACTGCTGAACAAGCGGCAAAACAGCTTCTTCAACCTCTGCTAACTGAGCTTTTAAGCCATCAATATTAAGATCCTTGCTTTCACTTAAAATATACTTATGCGACAGACGGACGATTTCATTTTCCAGCTGCCTGTTATTCGTTTTGGCATGATTGACATAACGCGGAATAATCTTATTATTTTTCACAACGAGTTTGTGAGCTGCAATTTCACGTTCAAAAATATCATAAAGCTCGTCAATCTTCGTCTGGATATGCTCATTTTCTTCACGGGCACGGTCCATATCTAAAGAAATCAGCTGATTAGCATTATCGTGAATCGCTTCCCGAATTTCCTGAAAACGCGATTCAATATTTTTTTCTGGAAAATGGTAATTTTCTTCAAGCAAACGGCGGTAACCCGACTCTAAGTCATCCAGCTGATCTGGGAAGTCATCTTCAAGTTTAGCTACCACAGCAGGGATCTGCTCTGAAATTTGCCCCAGCGCAATGGTATGCTCCTCAGCCTTATCCAAAACCTCTGATGCTTCAACAGGATCCCCTGCCGAATTTAGAGTCACAAACTGTGAAAATTCAGTCTCAATATTTTTAAGCTGCTTATCAATCTCAGACATTGTCGTCCCGAAATTATCTTCATTTTCCTTAATGGAACTTTGCAGGCTTTCATACAAATCCAAAGCATGTGTCACACGGGCACTGTTCTTTTCTTCCTGCTCTTTCAAAACACCGAGTGCCTCACGGATAGCAGAAATATCTTCTTCTGCCACAGTCAGCTGACTGTCAATTTTATCGATAGCCTGCTTGCCTCGGATAAACTTAAAACCATCATTTAAATTTTCAGCTTCAAAAATATGGTTTTCAATATCAGAAAAGGTATTTAAAGAGAGGTCAACCCATTTTTGGTTCCATTCACGGAAAGCTGTCTGGCTTTGACCGACCAGATGCAAAGATTTTACAGCTTCAATCTCGTCATTGACAGGCAGGTCAAAAAGAGCCTGTCTTCTCTCTTCCAGTTTCTCAATCAGCGAGTCGTTTCGCTTACGTATAATAACGCCAATCAGATAAGCAATAATCACCAAGAGAACTGCCGCAATAATCAGCAATAAAATTCCGCTAGACATCTTAATCTCCTCAAATTGTCTTTTTCTTTCGTAAAAAATACACTACAACGTTAGGATTATATCATACTTTTATGCGCTTTTCAAAAAATCTCTGATTAAATATCAAGCGTACTGTAAACCGCATTTTCTTCAATAAATTCACGCCGAGGGTCCACACGGTCTCCCATCAGCATATCAAAAATCCTATCTGCTTCTGCAGCATCATCGACAGAAACACGGGCCATCAAGCGATTATTAGGATCCATTGTCGTTTCCCAAAGCTGGTGGTCATCCATCTCTCCCAGCCCTTTATAGCGCTGAACAGTAGGTTTCGACCGGCCAGTGCTGTGACGTTCTAAAGCTTGCTGCAGTTCTTCTTCCTGCTCACTTCCGGGCTGAATATATTCTTTGATTTCACTGCCGACTTTCACACCGTAAATAGGAGGCTGAGCAATATAAACGTACCCGGCTTCCAGCACCGGCCTCATGAAACGGTAAATCAGAGTCAGCAATAACGTCCGAATGTGGGCGCCGTCTACATCAGCATCAGTCATAATAACCAATTTTTGATAGCGGGCCTTTGAAACATCAAAATCAGCGCCAAAACCTGTTCCCATAGCTGTAAATAAGCTACGGATTTCTTCATTGGCAAGAATTTTGTCCATACTGGCCTTCTCAACGTTTAAAATCTTGCCGCGAATAGGCAAAATAGCTTGATACTCCCGGTTGCGCCCCGATTTAGCGGAACCTCCGGCTGAATCCCCCTCAACAATAAACAACTCATTTTGGCTGGCGTCATTGGAAGAACAGTCAGCTAATTTGCCAGGCAAATTTGAAATTTCCAAACCTGATTTTCGGCGTGTCACCTCACGGGCACGCTTAGCAGCGATCCGTGCTTTAGAAGCCAGTATCCCTTTTTCTACGATTTTTTTAGCTGTCTGCGGGTTTTCCAGCAGGAAGCGGTTAAAGGCTTCACTGAAAAGCCGATTAGTAATTTTAACCACTTCAGAGTTGCCAAGTTTTGTCTTAGTTTGGCCTTCAAACTGAGGGTTGGGATGTTTAACGGAAATAACAGCTGTTAAACCTTCACGAACATCTTCACCAGTCAGATTGTCCTCATTCTCCTTGAGCAGTTTATTCTTTTTGGCATAGTCATTGATAACACGTGTCAGAGCCGTACGGAATCCCTGTTCATGGGTCCCGCCTTCATGAGTATGGATGTTATTGGCAAAACTCATGATCGTTTCATGATAAGTAGATGTATACTGCATGGATACCTCTACTGTAATTCCATCCAGTTCGCCTTCTGTATAGATGGGGGTTTCAAAAACAGTTTCTTTATTTTCATTGATAAACTCAACATAGCTTGAAATCCCGCCTTCGTAGCAAAATTCCTGTTCCTGTTCCAAACCATCCCGTTTATCCACAATAGAGATTTTCAAACCGCGGTTCAGAAAAGCCAGCTCCTGAATCCGCTTAGCTAACTTCTCAAAATCAAATTCTGTTGTCTCTGTAAAAATTTCAGAATCGGGTGTGAAATGAACAGTTGTTCCATGCTGCTCCGTTTCTCCAATAACAGCTAAATCGGCTGCAACAAGCCCCCGATGATATTCCTGAAAGTAAATTTGCCCATTTTTGTGGACACGCACATCAAGCTGCTCTGAAAGTGCATTAACAACAGAGGAACCAACCCCGTGAAGACCACCGGATACCTTGTAGCCGCCGCCGCCAAATTTCCCGCCGGCATGAAGAACTGTAAAGACTGTCTCAACTGCCGGACGGCCTGTTTTTTCCTGAATATCAACAGGAATTCCGCGTCCGTCATCAACGACAGTAATGGAATTATCCGGTTCAATATAAACTTCAATATGGTTGGCGAAGCCGGCTAAAGCCTCATCGATTGAATTATCAACAATTTCCCAGACCAAATGGTGAAGCCCTTCTTTGGAAGTTGAACCAATATACATACCAGGGCGCATACGAACTGCTTCTAAGCCCTCTAAAACTTGGATCTGACTGGCATCATACTCCTGTCCCAAATCTTCAAAATTCGTCTTTTCTTCTGTCATTTATGTCACTATCTCCAGTAATGATTTCTTCCCGTCAAAAAGCAAGGTAGAAAAACCCGCTTTTCGTCCGGCCTGTATGTCAATATCACGATCACCGATAACCAATCCTTTACGGATCTGGTATTTATCTTTCAAATAAAGCATGCTTTGCGGATCTGGCTTTCGGGCAAAGCCATGTGCAGAAGTGATAACTTCTGTAAAATAGGGAGCTAGCCCTGTCTTTTCTAAAATCTCAAAAACCTGCTGATCACGGTGAGATATCAAAAAATTGCGCCCCCCTTCAGCAACAATCTTTTGCAGTACTTCTTTTGCACCCTTAAAACAAAGCGGCTTTTCCAGCCGTTTTGCCTCATTTAAACGGTAATACTTAAGAAAATCTTCTGCTTCCGGAATAAAATAAGCAAGAGCAGCTTGGGTGGACTCCTTCAGCTTTTCATAAATTTCATCATGATCGGCCCTTTTGCCAAACATAGCCAAAGTCTCTCCAAAAGCCCGGGCGGACAGCTCATAATTATCTAGCAGCGTGCCCCCTAAATCCCAAATATAATCATGATAATCCATACTCCTTATTATAACATATTTTTACCCCTTTTTACATCAATCCCAAAATAAAAGTGTCCTGTCTACGGCGTGCTCTATCTCAGAGAATATACTGAAAACAAAAAAATCCGAAAGTATTATCCTAAATAGTAAAAATCACTCCATTATCAGAACTGAAAAAAATTCACTGCATAAAATGTAAAATAATTTTAACTTTTTGCTGATATCCACTATATTTTTTTAATATATACTGTTTTCAATAAAAGAAAGGATATAGTTAAGTCCAGAATTATTTTCAAATTTGCTAGCTGTTCTGGCAGGGGTGTGTCTGCGAAATCATAGATTTCGGACTTACCGTCATTTTCATACGGATTTTCACAGCCTTGGTATCTTGTTAAATTAAACACGGCCTAAACGCTGAGGGAAAAAGAGACGCAATCGTTGGAAGCGTTAGCAACTTACGAGTGTAGCTACTCTGTGAGTATGGCCTTCCCTTGAGCCTTTGATGACTCTGCGGCCAGGCTCCTATTTTTACTTTGCGTTTTTAACGGCCTTGGTATCTTGTTAAATTAAACACAGCCTAAACGCTGAGGGAAAAAGAGACGCAATCGTTGGAAACGTTAGCGACTTACGAGTGTAGCTACTCTGTGAGTATGGCCTTCCCTTGAGTCTGTGATGACTCTGCGGCCAGGCTCCTATTTTTACTTTGCGTTTTTAACGGCCTTGGTATCTTATTGAACTGAACACGGCCTAAACGCTGCGTAAAAAAGAGACGCAATCGTTGGAAGCGTTAGCAACTTACGAGTGTAGCTACTCTGTGAGTATGGCCTTCCCTTGAGCCTTTGATGACTCTGCGGCCAGGCTCCTATTTTTACTTTGCGTTTTTAACGGCCTTGGTATCTTGTTAAATTAAACACAGCCTAAACGCTGAGGGAAAAAGAGACGCAATCGTTGGAAACGTTAGCGACTTACGAGTGTAGCTACTCTGTGAGTATGGCCTTCCCTTGAGTCTGTGATGACTCTGCGGCCAGGCTCCTATTTTTACTTTGCGTTTTTAACGGCCTTGGTATCTTAAATTAAGGAGGGTATAGTTGAAATCAAAAAAATTGGCACAGGTAAGTGCTGTTACTGGTTTAATCGGCGGAATAATTATTTTACTGGACGGCATGCAGATTCTCATGTCAGATGAGCCACTGTACTATGGACTAGGCGCAATAGCAGAAACTTTCGCAGGAGAGCACCCAACTTCCTTTTTGATATACCTACTGATGACACTATTAAGAGTAGGGCTTCTTATCCTAGGGGCTGTAGGCGGTGATTATTATGAAAAAGACACTAGAGTCGGCAATACTCCCGGTATATTAATGAATATAGGCAGCACAATTTCTGTTATTTCCTACTTCAGCTGGATTGGCGGCAGTCTTATTATTGTCAGCAGCCTGTTTTACTTCAGAGCTTTAAGAAAATTTACAAAATAGGAACTCCAGATGACAAACAATTACTTGAAAGAAATCTGGTTTTTATGCACTTTTTTCTCTCCGTACGGTTGACTGAGCCAGCACTCTACTTTATTTTATAATTAAAAGTTCAGATTTTTTCTTAAAAATTAATTTTTCATCTATTTAAGATTAGCGCATTTCCTTTCCTAAAAATCTGCGAAAAAATACAACTATATTTTTTAGTTTCTAGAAAAAAATATAGCAATTATCTAATTTTTTTATTATAATGATAATGGAAGGGTTTACTTCCTTTATTTCGTGTGCTTAAAAACAACTGCTAGGCACGCTCTAACATCTAAAGGAGAGGTTCTATGAAGAAAAAAATACTTAGTTTATTAACCCCATTCCTTCTGATATTTGGAGTAACAGTTTTTGCTGAAACTGCAAGCGCTAAGGAACTGACCAATGTTATTACAGATGTCATCATTTGGGATGTTGCAAATGGCAAAGAGGCCACTCAGACCAATGGGGTTTACCAGCTTACTCAAAATAATAACTACAGGTATGCTGTAAACTTTGATTTGAGTGCCTATGACGGAAATCTTAGTGATGGAGATACCTTTACTTTCACTATTCCTGCACCACTGACAGTGACAGGGACAACTTTTGATTTAACTGACAAGACAACCGGCATAGCGGTCGGCGAAGCAAATGTTGTCTCAAACGGGGCAGGGTCTGGCGGCACCGCAACTATTACCTTAAAAAATCTGGCTGATTACCTTAAAGAGAAAGGTGGAACAGAGATTCAAGGGGTATCCGGCACTTTTTATACTCAGTTTAAGCCGGAGGAACTGACGGAAAATACAGAAATCACCTTTTTATCAACTGAAACTAAAAACACCATCACTCATCAAATCAAAGTTTCCCCCAGCGGAGGCAGTGACTACTCTGACGTTATCGACAAAGAAAATTTTGCCAAAACCGGCGGGATTCTGTATGGTAAAAACTGGACATCCGAAGCTCTTGAAAAGAGTGGCCAGTATGTTCACGGCTGGACGGTACGGATTAATACGCGACAGGTAGCCTATGATACCATTGAAGTAACCGATACCGTTTCAGAAGACTATTCACCAATGCAGTTTATACCTGAGACAGTCACAGTGACGGCAGGCTGGTACCGTAGCGACTTTAGTCTCATGGATCAAGAACAATTAAAACTGGGAACTGACTATACCATTGACTGGAACGAATCGCACACTCAGTTTGTTCTGAAAATCAACAATGCTTCGTCATTTATCAAAAACGGGAAACCTGCCAGCTTCCGGATTCAGTATGATACGACCGCACCGGCTGATGGCACCAAAGTGCAGAACGCCGTTTCAGTGAAGGGCGATGACAAAGATATCACTGCTACCAGCACGAACACACAGTTGGTTTATTATAATACAGGCAACTCTCTTGTCACAACTGGTGGTACCATCCAATTGCAGACCGGTTACCGCATCACACTTTACAAGGTAGACAGCAAAACACTGGACCGTCTTCCTAATGCTCAGTTCAAAATTACACCTCCGGCAGGGGCAACCGCAGCCGAAGAAATTGTCACAACTGACCAAAATGGTGTAGCACAGTCCTCTGTCTATTCCGAAGAAGATGTAAAACTTGGCGCATTCACTATCACTGAAGTGACTGCACCAACAGGCTATGTGCTTGACTCCACCCCAATTAAGGTGACTGTCGGTTCAGAAGGCGTAATCAGAACAATCAGCAACGAGCGTAAAACAACAACGGCAGATATTGCTGCTACTAAAAAGCTGACTGGGCGGGACTTAAAAGCAGAAGAATTTGAATTCACACTGACTAATGCTGATACAGGTGAAGCCGTTGAAACGGTAAAAAACGATGCGGACGGCAATATCTCCTTCTCCAAGCTTACCTATGATACTGCTGGTGTTTACAACTACACCATTACAGAAGCAAATGCTGGCCAGACCATTGACCGTGTCACTTATGATGCAGAACCTATTAAAGTCACTGTCAATGTCGAAGCCGATGAGCAAGGCGATTTGAGCGCAACGGTGACCTATGCTGACAATGATACGTCTTTTGAAAATATCTATATACCGGAAACAACAACAACAACAACAACAACTACGACCACTACAACAGCAACAACAACTACTACTGCGCCTACAACGACCGAACCAGCAACAACGACAACATCTGCTACTACATCAGAAGCAAGTACCACAACGGAAGTAACGACAACTACTGAACCAACAACGACAGCGGCAGCCACCACTACATCAGAGGTAAGTACCACAACAACGGATGCCGCTACAACAACGGAAAAACCAGTAACCACTACAACCGCCGAACCGGTCACTACGACTGTGACTGAAGCAAGAACGACCGTTGTAACAGAGTCAACAGAATCTACTACTACTGAAGCAAGTAGTTCTGATCCAACATCTACTACTACAACGACTACGACCAGCACAAGCACAGCTGATCCAGCAACGACAACAGCTGATGGTAAACCAACCCCAACAACGACAGCAAATAAACCGAAGAAAAAACTTCCAAGCACTGGTGAAAGTACATCTGCGGGAGCAGTTATTCTTGGTTTCGCATTTCTGTCCATAAACGTTGTATCGATTTACTTCCGCCAATCTCATAAGCAATAGAATTTTTGCTAGAACAACTGGACAAACTGGTTGTTTACCCGTCGTATCAAAAAAGACAGGTTTCCTCTTACCGGGGACCTGTCTTTTTTGATACAGCAAACACACCCTCATCATATCAAGTATGCTTGCTGACTATTCAGAAGACCCATTTTTGTCATCATTTTACTATAAAATGAAGTCTATTATTGCCTGTGCACACAAACTGATCTGAGCTATTTATAAACTACTTCAAACTCATCAGCCTCATAAGAACAACGTTTGAGAATATTATAATAAGGAAATGAAGGGAACTCTCTATCATGTACAAGTATAAAAAAAGGTAGGAAGCGATGCAAAACTTGTTCAGAAAAAGGGGGATAAGGGGGAGCAGAGATTACCTGCAATATTACAGATATAGCAGCAAGGTGAGATTGGATTGAACTTAAAGGTGTGTTTGAAAATTAAGATTTATGGTGTGTCCCACAGTTATCAGAGATCAATACAAAACGCATTAAAAATCAAAGGTTTTATTCAGTTCATTAGATCAAAGAATAGCACTAAAGTTAGTTAATGTTGTTTTTTTAACATATTTAAACAAAATACATTGACATAATGTTTGATTTTGAGATATAATAAAAAATGAAAAACAATAAAAACGGTTTTCGAACAAAAATTAAAGGAGTTTAAAAATGATTAAAAAAATAATAACGATCTTCTTTTTAATGAGTGCTTTTGCTTATGGGGCTTTCACAGTTGAAGCTGCAGAAATTGAAGGCCATATTGCACATTATCCCAATGAGACGGCTCGAAATTTTGTTACCGGAATTGATGGAAAAGGATACGGAACACAAGTATCATGGGTATCTTCAGCATATTTTGATGGTGTCAATGTAACAGTAGAAGATGGGTCAGGACAAGTGATTTATAGCGGTTTGTCAGGAAATAGTGGTAAGGGAGCATTCAAGGTCCCCGATCTTCCTGTCGGTACCTATACAGTAACTTTATCAGATGATAAAGTGCTTCCTCTCCCCTTTAGTAGAGAGCAATTGGAAAATCCGAATACTCCTCTTGTATTACAAGATAAAATGACAGCCACTGTTGAGATTACTGAAGATACAGAGCTGAAAAGATTGTACTGGATCATGGTCAGTAAATCAAAACAGGTCATGAGTTACTCTCTCCACGGAGAGTTTCCAAATGGTTCTCAAGGAGTTGATCAAAATGGAGCAGCTGTATCTTATCGTGTCTGGTATAAAGGAGGAGATTGGCCAAGTTCGTTTACAAGTGCGAACAACCGACAATTTATTTCATTCCCTGGGGTGCTAGTAAATGATACATTAGGGATGTATGCTGGCTATTCAACTATCCCAACTCTCTCTGCTGAAGAACAAGCTTATGGCTGGACTTTTCAAGGCTGGCGTGTCAATGGCAGTGACAACATTTACACATTAGAAGAGATTGCACGTCTCACTATTACTGAGGATATACAGTTAGAAGCAGTCTGGACCGCACCGAACCATAACGTTACTTTTATGACAGACATTGAAAAAGGGGATATTGCAGGACAATCAAGTGTGAATTATAAGATTGAAGGAAATAGTAGCACAGTTTCTGATGCTACAGCAAATACACTACCTGAGGTTAGTGCCAAAGAAGGCTATACTTTTTTAGGATGGTACATTGATAATTCGACTAATCTTGTTAATGATAGTGATATCTTAGCAACTAATGTTCAGAAGGATTTGGTTTACTACGCAAAATATAAGAAAAACACACCCGAATCCAAGGGGGAAAAAGGGGATACTGGTGAACCCGGACCCAAGGGAGATAAAGGTGAAAAGGGTGATACTGGTGAACCTGGATCAAAGGGAGATAAAGGTGAAAAGGGTGACACTGGTGAACCTGGATCAAAGGGAGATAAAGGTGAAAAGGGTGATGCTGGTGCGCTTGAATCCAAAGAGACTACACCTAGAACTCTGGGTGGTGCTACTGTTAATTCAGGAAATTCAGGAAATCAAGTTGCTAAAAATATATTACCGAATACAGGTGATAATGGGGTGCCAGTGCTTAGTATATTAGGAATGATATCTATCATCACTGCTATTTCTCTCTTTAGAATAGGTAAATCCAAGAAATAATTATTATCCCCATATAACATACTTTCCTTATAACTTCTAGCGAAACAAGATATTTCACTAGAAGTTATAAGGTTTTTTGTATCCCCCTAAAAAGTTCAAAGTCAGCAAAGGAGACGTTAGAGATTAGCATCTTTTCACCACCTCCACCATAACTACCTAAACTTCCAAATGAGCTAATCACACGGCAGCAAGGCATTGGCTCCTTTGGCATTTTCAGCAGCCCTTACTTTGTGTTCATCTCCTCAACTTTAAAGCTAGGTTTTTAAGCTGAACACAGCCCTTTTTAAAATACATAAAAAAAGATGGCTCGAATCTGCCATCTAAATGTTCAGCGTCGGCTCCTCAGAAATTTTTCTGTAATTTCTTTTTGGATATTTAAATTGTTCTGATAGCCCATAGACAGAACCAGACCTACTCCGATAAGATTAGTAATAAGAGCGCTCCCGCCCTGAGAAATAAAGGGCAGAGGAATACCGGTGAGCGGCAAGAGACCGATAGCCGCTCCAATATTTTCAAGAATATGAAATAAAATCATCATAATAAAGCCGGTTGAGATATAAACATAAAAACGATTATTTGAAGCAAATGTTACACGAATCATGCGGTAAATTAAAAGCAGATATAAGCCTAAAACTACAGCGCTTCCTATAAAGCCAAAATCCTCGGCAATGACTGTAAAAATCATATCGCTTTCACGAACCGGAACCGATAGCGCAACATTGCCAAAACCCCGTCCGAACAAGCCGCCAATACCAATCGAAACCATGCTTTGCGTTTGCTGATAGGCGATCGTTTTTGAAAAACTAAACGGATCCAGCCAAGCAGATATACGGTTAATCTGATAAGTATCCATCCCCATATTAAAAAGAAACTCTTTGCCGTTAGGAATGATAAAAATGATAATAAAAATAAGAAAACAAAGGGCGATAAAGAGAATAACCGGCAGAATCAGCCACCAAGAGATGCCAGCAATTAAAATCATCCCTGCCAGTATCGCAACGAAGACCATGGCTGTCCCCAAGTCTTTCTGCAAAGCTAAGAAAAGCATAACCGGCAGAGTAATCAAAGCATAGGTACCAATCAGCCTTAAATCCTGTTTAAAGGTTAATTCCTGATACTTTTGATGAAACCATATGGTTGAACGGGCCAGCATCAGGATATAGGATATTTTCATAAATTCTGATGGCTGGAATAATGTGACTGAACCGACAGTCACCCAATTCTTAGATCCCGTTGCTTCCACCAGGGTCGGACTATAGAAAATCAAGGGTAGAACCATCAAAAACAGCCCTAAAATATAAAGATAAGGGGTAATTTTCCAGAGCAGCTCCGTGCTAAAAAGCATAACAATAAAGGCAATAATGCAGCCACAAAGCATCCAGACTACCTGCTGGGTCATAACCACCATAACATTATTAGGATAGTCATGCAGCGTTGCAATATAAACTGCAGCTAAACCGATAAGCAAGAGAAAAAAAACGGGTAACACAACTGAGTAGTCAATACGGCTGTCTATGGAATTTCTTTTACGTGCCATGATATTTCCTTTTACGTTTTTCTGATAACGCTCCTATTATACCATTTTTCTTAAAAGTTTGGCAGACTAGGTATCAATAAATCACATCCGGCAGTTCAAATAACCAGAAATAGTCTCCCATCAAAACAAAAGACGACTCACAGGCAGCCGTTTATCTTTTGTTTTTTTGAATAAAAGCAGACTCTGACTGCAAAGTAAGACAGTCAGAGCCAACTGAGAGTATCCGTTTTCTGTTCAGACAGGATTATAGCCAACAGCTTTTGTCTTATTTCAAAACGGAGTTTTTCTTAGATTTGCACCAGATACCCCCTGCCGGAATCGAACCAGCAACTACTCCTTAGGAGGGAGTTGTTATATCCATTTAACTAAGGGGACAAACCTCTAACTATTATACCCTAGACTAAAAATGAATGCAACTCTAAGAAGATAATTGAGACAACTAAAACGTGAGTCTATTCCTTTCCCAAAATCAAGTAAACACCTTGCCGCTCTTCCATTACAACATCTACTATCGCTCAAGAAATGCTAGAAGAAGGATTCACCTTAGAAGCTTCTGTAAAAAGTTGAAGAACGTCTGTCAACTCTGAATGATATCTTCAAAAACTTATCTAATTATTTAGAAGATAAGCCGTCAAATTCTGAAGAGAAACAAACAGTCTGACAGACTATTCAAAACATAGATAAAACTTATTTTAATAACTCTGGAATGATAGATAAGCTTTACTACTTTTAGAATTGCTGATAGCACAGCATTCTAAAATTTTATCTTGCAAATAAAAAAGTTGAAGAAAATAGTTATTTTCTTCAACTCAAACAGCTCAGTGAACTGTTTCTTATTTACGGATTTCCTTGATACGCGCTGCTTTACCTTGCAATGCACGCAGGTAGTACAGTTTTGCCCGGCGAACACGCCCGCGACGAGTCACTTCGATTTTTTCAACACGCGGTGTGTGAAGGGGGAAAGTACGTTCAACACCGATACCGCTTGAAATTTTGCGAACAGTATACATTTCTGAAATACCTTGCCCTTTACGGGAAATAACAACACCTTCAAAAATTTGGACACGCTCACGGTTTCCCTCAACAACCTTAGCATGGACACGAACAGTATCACCAGCACGGAATTTGGGAATATCAGTACGAAGCTGACCTTCAGTAACACTTTGAATTAATGGATTCATTTGATTCTCCTTCTTTGCTAATCATAAGAGCATCAGTCCCAGCGGATTAACTGTTTTTTGTGCTTCCATTATAATGCACAACCATTATTTTAACAGAAATACATACAGCTGTCTAGTCTTACCTCAAGAAAAAATGCTGTTTTCACCTGACATGGTAAAACTCGATTAAAGCAACTCCGTTTCAAACGCTATGAGCACCTGTCCCCCCTGCCTCAAACAGACATACCGACATACACCATAAGAAGTCCCAAACAATAGGTTAAACTATAATAAGCAAGTGCGTGTATCCGTTTAGCAAAAAAGACAGCAAATTCATAGTTCAAAGCCGAGTAGGCTCCTAGCCCTCCTAAAAAACCAGCAGATAGAATAAGGTAGGAGATTTCATCAGTAATATTCTGAGAAAAATAGCCCATTAAAAAGGAGGCTAAGAGATTACTAAGCAGAGTTCCCCAAGGAAAATTATCACGATTAACAGACAACAGAGCATAGCGAAGGAGCGCCCCTGCACCGCAGGCAAAACCAATTCCTAAAATGTTAAGCATATCATGTCCTCTTCTTTTTCTCTGCAAAATAGACACCTGCCAGTACAACAATAATACCGCCGCAAAAATATAATAAAAGATCAAAAATAAACGTTGCCTTATCTCCGGTCCGCAGCCCCTCAAGCATAGCCAAAACCGGACTGGCAAAGGTTGTCAAGCTGCCGATTAAACCAACGCCAAGAGCTGTTAATACTGTTTTTGCTACCTTTTTTCCTCCAGCGAGCACTCCCTTGACAAAAAAAGCCAGTACAAAGGTCCCGAAAAAATTGGCAAACACCGTTCCCCAATCAGAAGGAAACCAGCAGCTCAAAAGGTAGCGCATAATACCGGCAGCAAAAGCAAAAATGAAGATGAGGAAAACTGTCAGTAATTTTCTTTTCATTGCTCTATTTTACGCGTCTGGTAAGCTCGTGAATGTTTCATAATATCAGCAAATATATTGGCAATAGTCTCTTCAAACTCTTTATCCTCTACTCGCTCAGACACACTTTTAAGAACTGCCGTTTCGCGTGCGCTGTCTGCAACTGCCTTCTGCTGCTCTTTTTTATACTCACTAACCTGCCTGACTAATGCCATCCGTTTTTCAAGAAGCAAAGTCAGCTCTTTATCAATAACGTCAATTTGTCTGCGAATACACTGTAAATCCATATTTAATTCCCTTTTTTCCTTGTAAAATAGCGATAAAGTCCGTATACTGTCCCCATGGCCAACAGAATAAGCAAAATACGCTTGATATTCCCCGATAGAATAGCGTCCCCTCCAAAAGCATACAAAAGACTGGTTGGCATGACTCCGATAAAAATACAAGACAGCCAAATCCGCCAAGAAACCTTCAGTTCTAAAACACTGTAGTCAACGACAAAAGTTGGGAGAATTGGCAGCATATAACCTGCAATCAGTGCGGCTTTCGTATTGCCGAATGCATCCAGTTTAGCCAGATTTTTTTTCAACTTCGTATCCTTGTCAATAATATCAATTTTATTCATCAGCCGAATCAGGAAAAAATTTCCCAAAATATTGGCGCTCACATTCATAACAAATCCCAGCCAAGGACCAAAAACAAGACCATTAAAGATTGCAAAAACAGCGTTAGACATAAAAGGAATGGCTGCTGTAACAGCAGTCAGCAGGATAAGGATAACAAAGTTTAAAGGCGTTCTGGCTTTCAGATGCGCTTCAAACCTTTCTAAGGGCTTTTGGCTGCTCAAGACGGCCTCAAAATCTTGATAATGCTTCAGTACAAAAATGAAAAAATAAAGGACAATCAAGAGCAGTCCCAATCCGAGAAACCATTTTCTAAGTTCATTATATTGCCAGTGTTTTTTCTTCATCTTGCTAAATATTATAAATAAAAATAACTGACTTTGCAAGATGATTACCAGTCCAAGTACCTTCACAGACAAAAACATTTGTACTTTAGCAGCCCGCTTGCTAGAACTGAACTCCGCCTAAGAGCTGAAAAAAAGAACCGCACTCGTATGAAGCACTAGCAACTTACGGGTGTAGCAGCTCTGTGAGTATAGCCTTTCCTAGGCCTGCGGTTCTTCGTCCGGTCTCCTAGCTTCGCACTTTTAACGGCCTTTGTATCTTGTTAAAAAGCTTTAGGCTGCTTTTGCAGCAGCTTAAAGAAGCTTCTGTTTTTCTGAACGCTCTTCTTCAGCCGACAGACCCTTCCATACTCATATTAATCAAGGTATTTAATTCAACAGCATATTCCATCGGCAATTCTTTGGTAATTGGTTCCATAAAACCATTAACAATCATGGCTGTTGCTTCCTCCTCAGAAATTCCCCGGCTCATCATGTAATAAAGCTGAGCTTCCGACACTTTGGAAACTTTCGCCTCATGCTCCAAAGCAACATTGGCATTGTGGATTTCATTAAAGGGAATCGTATCAGATGAAGATAAATCATCCATAAGAATCGTATCACACTCAATATGGGATTTGGATCCGGAACTGTCTTTGCCGAAAGTAACCTGTCCACGGTAATCTGTCCTGCCGCCGTCTTTAGCCACCGACTTTGAAATTAAAGTTGAGGAGGTGTGGGGTGCATTGTGGAAAACCCTGCAGCCAGCATCCAAATCTTGACCGAAGTTAGCAAAAGACATGGATAAAACCGTTGTTCTGGCATGCGGCCCATTAAGAATGGAGCAGGGATATTTCATGTTGACTTTGCTGCCGATGTTCCCATCTATCCATTCTAATGTGCCGTTTTCAGCAACTGTTCCGCGCTCAGTAACTAAATTATAGACATTATCAGACCAGTTCTGCATTGTGGTATATCTAAAATAAGCATCCCGTTTAACAATGATTTCAACTGTAGCAGCATGCAAACTGTTAGCCGAATATGTCGGGGCTGTACAACCTTCAATGTACTGGATAGAGCCTCCTTCTTCTACAATAACCAAGGTCCTCTCGAACTGGCCGGCGTTTTCACCATTAATCCGGAAATAAGTCTGCACCGGTATATCGCACTGCACACCCTTAGGGACATAGATAAAAGTTCCGCCGGACCATACAGCACCGTTTAGGGCAGCGAACTTGTGTTCTGCATTAGAAATGATGGTACCGAAATATTTTTTGACCAGCTCTGGGTATTTCTGAACAGCTGTGTCAGTATCCGTAAAAATAATACCCTGTTTTTCAAACTCTGCCTGCATATTATGATAAACTACTTCAGATTCATACTGGGCAACCGCACCGGACAAGAACTGTTTTTCAGCCTCAGGAATTCCTAGGCGGTCAAACGTTTCTTTTATTTTATCAGGCACATCGTCCCATGAACGGACATTTTCGCCGGCATATCTTTGATAGTAAATCACCTGCTCAAAATCAATACCTGATAAATCCGGTCCCCAATCAGGCAGAGGAAGTTTATGAAACAGTTCTAAAGACTGCAGACGGTAATCAAGCATCCATTGCGGTTCATTTTTTATTTCAGAAATATCTCGGACAATTCTTTCTGTCAAGCCTTTGCCAGTAGAATATAAAGGCCGGACATCATCATGAAAGCCAAAAGCATAATCTCTCTTCTTTACCATATTGTACCTCTTTCATATTTGCAGCAAGAAACCCCAACTGTTAGCAATGTTTGTAAATCATTCATCTGCACACCAAAAAAAACCAGACATTAAAATCAGCAAATCCTCCGCCTATCTTTGTCAATCAATTTGTTAGCGCTTAAACTCTTTTCTCTATTATACTCTCTTTTAAAAACAATTTCATAGAAAAAAGCCGCAAAATGATGGAATCAAATGGGAGACTTGCTGTTGACTGCCTGATAAACTTGCAATAAGCATTTCCGTTTCTCTGCAGATAACAAAAAAACAGTCCGCCGGACTGTAACTTAAACTTAATTCAGCTTTGCAGAAAGCTCTTCTGCAAATGCTTCTAAGTTTTCAATATCTTCATCTTCAGCAGCTAGATCAACCTTGACAGATTCTGCACCTTTGAGAGCACCTGTCAGAGCAAACTGTGCTTCAAAATCATCCACTGACTGGCAGAAATAATCGTAGAAAGTATCACCTGAACCAACAACTCCATAAAGTTTTCCAGATAAATCCAAATCACCCAAGTCCTCATAGAAATCAACAATTTCATCAGGAAGCTCACCGTCACCATAAGTATAAGTTGCCACAACTGCTAAATCAACATCCTCAAAGTCCGCTGCATCTACTGTTGTGCACTCATCTACTTCGACAGTATGCCCTAGATCTTCCAGTTTCTGAGCAACAATATCGGCAATTTCTTCTGTATTGCCGGTCATGCTGGCAAAAACAATTTTAGCTAAAGCCATTTTTTCCTCCAATTACAAAGTACTTTTATTTTAGCATATTTCTACAGGAATGCAGCATATATTTTTTCTATTTTTCTTAATAGGTCTTTTTTTTCAGACTCACTGGCAAAAGAAGCTTCAACCGCATTGCGGTTGAACTGCAGGAAATCAGCTAAATCGGCGGCAAAATAGAGATGGAAAAGCTCATATTCCTTGGTCAGATTCGTATCTGATACCGTCCGATTATCAGTATTAATAGTAATTTTTGCTCCTGCTTCGTACAATTCCCGGTAAGGAAATTCGGAGATTTCTTTTATAGCCTTGGTTTGCAGATTGCTGGTCAAGCAAAGTTCCGCTGTTACGCAGTTGTCAACCAATGACTTGATCAATTCCGGCTGGTTATGAATAGCTGTCACATGTCCTAAACGTTTAATACCGAGGGCAATGGCATCAGCAATATGGTTCGGGCAGCCGCATTCTCCGGCATGCAGGGTCAGAGGACGGTCTAAAGTTTGCGTATAGCGGATTAAATCTTCAATTTCTGATGTTGGATACCCTTCCTCATCACCAGCAAAATCAAACCCTGCCAAACCCGCTTCAGAAAGATCCGCCAGCTGCCCAAAAAGATCTCTAGTCAGTTCCTTTGGAGACTGGCGCATGCCGCAGGCAATAACTCTGGCTGTAATATCAAAATCAGCTTCAGCTTGTTTCAGCCCGTCTAACACGGCAAAAACAGTATCTGCCGCTGATAGCCCCTTATCCATGGAGAGCTCAGGTGCAAAGCGAATTTCAATATAAATCACATTATCCTCTGCTGCTTGTCTGGCCACATCATAGGCTGCCAGCTGCAAAGCCTTTTTAGTCTGTAAAAGCGGACGAATAAAATCAAAAGTCTTCAGGTAGTCTACTAAACTTTCTGTCTGTTCAGGCACTGTAACCAGTTTTTTTAAATCTTCATCCGCCTGAGGCAGTGAAATTCCAGCCATAGCCGCTAAAAGACGGATTGTTTCCAATGAGATAGATCCGTCTAAATGACAATGCAACTCTGTCTTTGCTAATTTTTCTAATACTTTTCGATCCATTATCAGCCTCCTGCAGGAAAAAGATATTTTTTCTATCTTAACACAATTTATTTGAAATTCAAGCTTAAATTTGCTATGCTTATCACATCATTTAAAGCAGTCAGCGTTTTTTCACTGTGTTATGTTTGTAAGTGTGTCTGTAAACAGCGAAACTTACTGAAATCTCTATGACTTCAACGGCCTTTGTATCTTATTGAATTGAACACGGCCTAAAATCTTGAATAGAACACGGCCTAAAATCCTAGTGAAAAAGACGCAGTCCATCGCGACGTGGAGCTTCGCTCGTCCTTCCCTATTTTCATACGGATTTTTAAACGGCCTTTGTATCTTATTATAAGGAGGAAACAATGTCAGACTATACACCACCGAAAATTTGGAAAAATCCTGCTAATCTTGGCGGTCAATGGGGCGGCTTGAATCAGCCGACTGCCGGAGCGCGTTTTGAACAAAAACTGCCGGTTGGGAATAAACCTTTTCAGCTCTATTCTCTCGGTACACCAAACGGTATCAAAGCGACCATTATGCTTGAGGAGCTTAAAGAAGCTGGCATTTCTGAGGCGGATTATGATTTGTATCGGATTGCAATCAGCAAGGGTGAGCAGTTTGGATCGGACTTTGTAGCTATCAACCCTAATTCAAAGATTCCGGCTCTGATTGATCAATCAGGAGATAAAACAGTCCGAGTTTTTGAATCATCTCATATCCTTCTCTACCTAGCTGAAAAATTCAACCAACTTATTCCAGCTGATCATACCCAGCGCACTGAAGTATTAAACTGGCTCTTCTGGCAAACCGGAGCAGCACCTTTTCTCGGCGGCGGATTTGGGCATTTCTTCCATTACGCACCTGAAAAAATTGAATACAGTATCAACCGTTTTGCAATGGAAGCCAAGCGCCAACTTGACCTCTTGGATAAAGAATTGGCCTATAAGCCTTTTATCGCCGGCGACAGCTACAGCATTGCAGATATTGCTATTTGGTCGTGGTATGGACGCTTAGCCCAGGATAACATTTGGGATAGAGCGGGAGAGTTTCTTGATGTCCAAACTTACCAAAATCTACAGTCTTGGACTGAAAAAATAGCTATACGGCCGGCTGTTATTCGCGGGCTTCAGGCAAAATATCAGGACATTAAACAAAGCTCTTCAGAATGAAATCTTCACTTGCACACTATCCCTGTCTGGAGTTCCTGACTGCAGAAATTATAGAACCACAGAACTTCTGGAAGCCTTGAAATACAGGGCATTCTGGAAGTTCTGTTTTTATGATATAATATCCTTAGAAAGGACCGTATATGTGGAAACTAAAAACATTTGCTGAACTGACAACCTCGGAATTATTTGCCATTTATCAAGCACGGGTTGCTGTTTTTGTTGTGGAACAAAACTGCCCTTATCAAGAAGTTGACTCTCTTGACTTAGAAGCTCTGCACTTTTTTAAAGAAAAATCCGGTTCCATTAAAGCCTACTGCCGCTTAATTCCAACTAAAGGAACTGTAAAACTGGGCCGCGTTTTAACTGCAGAGGACTGCCGCCATCAAGGGCTTGGCCGAGAGCTGGTTTTACAAGTTCTGCGATTTTGCAGAGATAAATTTCCAAAGCTTCCTATCTATATTCAGGCACAAAGCTATCTAAAAGATTTTTATAATTCTTTTGGTTTTCAGCCCATTTCCTCACAATATTTAGAAGACGGTATTTCTCATATTGATATGCTTTTGAAAGGGAATTAATTTTTTTATGACAACATTCAAACACATTTTAGCCAAAATTGAAGAGTATGATACCATTATTATTCATAGACATATGAAACCGGATCCCGATGCTTTGGGGAGCCAGCTGGGACTCAAAGCCATTATCAAAACCAACTTCCCCGAAAAAAAGGTCCTTGCACCAGGTTATGACGAACCTACATTGACTTGGCTGGGTCATATGGATAACATAGATAGTAAGGACTACTTAAACGCTCTTGTTATTGTGACCGATACAGCTAACAGACCTCGGATTGACGGCAGCGATTATATGAGAGGACAATTTCTTATTAAAATTGATCACCATCCTAATGACGATGTATATGGCGATTTGGTTCATGTGGACACTGCTGCTTCCAGCAGCAGTGAAATTATTGCTGATTTTGCGATAACACTGCAGCTCAAACTTTCGGATGAAGCCGCTCGCCTCCTCTACGCTGGTATTATTGGAGACACCGGCCGCTTCCTTTATCCTGCTACCAGCAGCAAAACCTTTGCCATAGCCAGCGAGCTTCGAAACTACCATTTCGATTTCGCAGCTGTAGCTCGGCAAATGGATAGCTTCTCTTTAAAAATTGCTAAACTACAAGCCTACACCCTTGATAATCTTGAAATTAATGAGAACGGAGCTGCCCGCCTTATCCTAACCCAAGACTTAATGAAAAAGTTTAACATCACAGATCCTGAAACATCTGCTATTGTTGCCACTCCAGGAAAAATTGACTGTGTGGAAGTCTGGGCGATTTTTGTGGAACAACCTGACGGTCATTATCGTGTACGTTTACGCAGCAAGTCCCACTCGATTAACGATATCGCTAAACGGCATGCTGGCGGCGGCCATCCTCTGGCCAGCGGCGCCAATTCGTACAGTCTCAAAGAAAACGAAGATATTTATCAAGAAATCAAAGATCTTTTAAAGAACTGACACTCAGTTCTTGTCACAACACAGGCAAAATAAGATATTGACTTAACATTTTTTTAAATAAAACACTTGTCAAGCTCTCTAAGTTCTGATAAAATAAAATGGTTAACAACTATGGCAGGCAGCTGCCATGGCAGAAAGGAAAAAGTTTAAAATGAGAAAAGACATTCATCCAGAGTACCGTCCTGTTGTCTTTATGGACACTACTACAGGTTACAAGTTTCTTAGCGGTTCCACAAGATCTTCTGACGAAACGGTAGAATTTGAAGGAGAAACATATCCGCTTGTACGTGTAGAAATTTCATCAGATTCACACCCCTTCTACACAGGACGCCAAAAATTCACACAGGCAGACGGCCGTGTCGATCGTTTCAACAAAAAATACGGTCTCAAATAAAAGACTGTATCTGCTGGAAAAAAATATTAGACTCTGTAACTCTGTAAAGGACAGATCCTTCAGAAATTACAGAGTTTTTTTGTATATGCAAAAAGCTAATAATGATAAAACAGTTAAAGATGACATCTGTTTTTAAACTCCAATCCTGTATTTTTGGGGGCAGTTTATTACAAGTAGTTCTGTTCAGTAAATTGTTTTTCAATTTACAAGCCACATAAACAAGAAAAAGAAGCGGATTTTCGCTTCTTTTTCAATAATTATCAAGCCTTTATTTTCTCAGTTTTCTTGCCGGAAAAAACCAAACAAGAACAGCAATCAGCATAACCCCAAGAATAGGCAGAAGGTTATGACTGTCTTCGCCAGTACTAGGGAGAGTAGACTTTTTATTCTTTTTAACCTGTGACTGTGATGACGTGACAGCCAATGAAGGACTGCTTGTTGAAACAGAAGTCGCAGATGTGCTGTCAGATGTTGAGCTTGAACTTGTTGGGGCTGATTCCGAAGTTGTTACCGAACTTTCTGTCGTAGTCCCTTCTTCTGTTGTTACTGATTGTTCAGTTGTGGTACCAGCAGTTGTAGTCGGAGCTTCTGTGGTTGTGGCATTTTCTGTTGTCGTTTGCGTAGTAGTGGTTGTTGCTTCAAACTGTGCAGGAACAATCCGTGATGAGGCACTGCCATAAGCGGCTTCTATGCGAGCATAGCCTGTTTCTGTAGAATAGGCAACATTTTCACCAGAAACAGCGATACTGTTAGTCATGTCAGTGCCAACTGACTGCGCTGAAGTTAAACGCGTATCATAAGAAAGGAAAACCGCATTGTTACTGCTGCCTCCAATCGTATGCCTAAAGCCGTTTGTTTTGCCTAAATCATCAGTTGTATAGGTAATATCAGCCGAAAAATTATAGCTATACGGACGTGATGCAGCTTCCTCAAGGGAATCTACAGCATCTCCTTCAACATACTGAACCTGAACACCAAGCATTGTTTCCGGAAGCAATTCCTGACCTTCACCAAGAGTATCAGCGACTGTCAGGTTATCAACAGTACTCTGCTGACTGTTAATCAAAACGCGCCAGTGAATAATACTGGAATCAAGATCGTCTTGATAGCCTGTTTTAGTGATAACAGGACTGACAGGAACTACTGTATTTTCTTCAACAACTAACGGATAAACTACCCCTTCATAAGTAATATCAATCGGTGTATTGGTCGGAACCGTATCATGATTCACTTGTACATTGAAGTTTAAGGACATTTCCTTATCCAGCGGGAGTCTTTCAAAAATATCAGTAAAAGTAACGGTCACCTCACCTGTCTCAGAATTGATGACAGCCTGTCCTGCCGGATCGCCGCTGGCGTGCATCACGTCAAAAGGGATAGTAGTTGAAAAACGCAGCTGCTCAGGCAATTTAAGAGTCAGCGTATCCCCTTCTTTAATAGCCTGCTCGTCAGGGAAAGTGATGCGGTTACTGACTGCTAAGGGCTCCCAGTAACCTACCGTACTGTTTTCGGACAGCGATGTTCCGTTTTCTTTAGTTAAAGTAGCTGTATTAGTATAATTCGTAATCTGATCAGCCTTAACTGTTTGCGTCAATGAAAAGATTCCTACTAAAGCCGCTAAAACCGTAAATAAACTTAAAAGTTTTCGCTTCATTTTCATAGTTATTAAAAACCTCATTATTTAAAATATAGAATGTAACAATAACATCTATAACTGATATTTTAACATAGAAATAATGAAGAAACAATCTCTTCTACTGTTTCATAAACTTCATGTAACATTTGTAACCAAAATGTTTTGTGGTTCTAATAATCTAAAAATTGAATCATTTGCTCATTCAAACTATATGATTCAACTGCCCCTATTTTATCGATATGAAAGGGTAAAAAGCTGATTGCTAGGCGGATTCGATCTTACTTGCTGCTTGCTGTTTTTACAGATTTCTTAATGCTTTTTATAAAAAAACTCTGGAATTCAGCTGTTAAGCGATTTCCAAGAGTTTTTTTCTATAAAGATTCCAATGCTACTAAAGTAACTAAAGCTGCTTCATAATAATTTTCAGAAGAAAGCTTCGTCATGAAAACATATTTATTTTGCTGAACCAGTTTACGGTAATCAGCATCTCTGTTTGCTGCATAAAAAACCGGTGCTGCAAAGCTGGATGCCTGATACTGATTCAAAGGCTCACCTTCAAGCGAGTAACCCGCCTTAATACTGTCTTCCTCCATAAAGAAATCCAGCATTTTAGTTAGTATCTTTTGGCTCCTTTTATCCTTGCTCTGAGCTAAATTATACGGCAAACGGCAGGCATTGTAAGAATAGTCGCCGTCATTTTCCGTCGAAATATCATTGGGTGCTGCAGCGGTTACTTTGTCACCATCAACCCAAATAAAGTCGGGAATCAGACCTGTCTGATGCTGCTGACTGACTGTCTCCAGCTTAGCCAGCATAGAGTCTTTGATCTCTAACCACTCCTGATCGCCTGTCAAATCATAAAAAGCTTGGAATTGCGCCGGCAGTATATCCGACGTTCTTACAAGATTATGAAACTTCGTATCAGCAGCAGCCCAATTGCCGACAGTCAGGATTTTTTGTTCACTGTTATAATTATAAGTCAAAACATCCTGTAAGATAGCTTGGGCTTGCTTCTGATACTCGTCAGACTGATTCGGCCACTGCTGAGCTGCCTTAATTAAAGAGTAAGCAATATAAAGGTCGCCATCAGTAGCGTTATTCGCTTCATCGCTGACTTGATTTTGAACAACGGTCTGGCGCCAAGACATTAACTGAGTATCACCGTCTTTGTGAGACAGATAATAACGGTAAAGCTTTTCAAAATCTTCCTGTTCAGCCAAGCCATTTTCAGCTGCATCAACTGCAATAAGCATACCGTAGCCCTGTGCTTCAGATAAAACAATATCTTTATCCTTATCGGTAGTTGTTTTGATATAAGCATAGTCTTTCCCGCTTACCACAAAGTGCTGCTGCCATTCTTTATAGCTATTCTTCTGCAAAATACTTTTGCTGTCCTTTCTAGCGTAAAACATGACAGCTATCAAAGCCGCTATAGCCGCTGTAAACCAAATAAATCTAAATTTTGTTCGTTTCACGTTTTCTCCTAACCTGCAAATCGTTTTGTCTTGACCCACTTCGTTCCATCGCGCCGGAAGATTTTATCCAGCGTTACAGAAATAACGGAATCAATAGATACAATAATAAACAACTGTGCATAGGTGAAATAGGCAGCCAGAGCCAGCCAAACCTGTCTTACTGTAGCCTGTCCAAACTGAGTGGCTAAAGAAATATTAATTTGCAGAAGGTAAAGCAGAATCATTAATATCCAGTTAAACAGCATCAGTTGTGTAATGTAAATATTGCTTGAGTCAAAGGTAAAAGGAAGTCTTACATCCGGCACAAACAGATGAACTGCCATTGCAATAATATTAGCCAGAAAAACGAGATCGGACAAAATAATCGCTGCATTGAACCAAAAGAAAGTACAGGAATAATAAAAGACTTCCAGTTTTACTCGCCAATTGCTTCTATCAAAAAGGTGCTTAAAATTAGCAAGAACCACTTCATAATTACCTTTAGCCCAGCGTTTGCGCTGCATATAATAAGTCTTTACTGTCTCAGGTTCCTGCTGAAAAGCCTCAGAATTATATGCAAGGGCGATCAGTTTTCCGCTCTGCATAATTTTAAAAGAGATATCTGTGTCTTCCGTCAAGGCACCGTTGCGCCAGCCGCCGATACTTTTGACAAAATCGCTGTTGATGATAAAATTCGTCCCCGGAATACGGCCGATTTTAAAGAGGTGCCACATCCCAACATGCTGAATACGCTGAGTAACAACAATTTCCTGATTGATACAGCGTGTTAAAAAATTTTGCTTAGCATTGCGTGTTTTGTTACGTCCAAAAGCTGCTACATGCCGTTCAGGATCCTCTAAAACCTTTTTAACTAAAAAATACAGAGCATTTTTTTCAGGCATGGCATCAGCATCGTAAACGCAGATATAGTCACCTTTGGCCATTTTTAAAGCGTCATTAAGGACACCGGCTTTTCCGCCTGTCCCTTTGCGGTCAATAATGGTGATATCTCTGCCAGCGTATTGAGGCAGTGCTTCTACTTTCAGACATTCTGAGTAGGTATTGTCATCACAGTTATCAGCAAATAACAAAAGTTCTACTTTATCATGCGGATAGTTCATGTCTAAAATAGCGCTGGCTGTCTGAGCAATGACGACATCTTCATTATGAGCCGGAACAACAATTGTCACCATAGGATACTCTTCTAAAGGATCAGTGTTAACCTTGAAATTACTGTGTTTCAGCCAAAAATGTGTTGCTGATGATAAGGTCATCAGGCTCCATGCCAGCGAAAACCAGATTGAAACCAGCGTTATTATCATAATAATCTGACTAATCATGTTTAACCACCTTAAAATTTCTATTGACTTTATTAAAAATGACCAGATAACAAATGAATAAAATCAGAAAACAGCTTGCAAAGAATAAACTCAGCACTAAGGCAAAAATGAAGAAAATATTTGTTAACATAGGACTCCTTCTCAATACTCAACGATGATATCTGTCTCCAGCTGTCTGAGCAAATTATTTAAGACATCATCAAGATCTCGATATTCTTGCAGGTTAGCTTTATTAATCAAGATATAGCCTCCCTGATACTGAATCTCGTGAAGGCTCTTACTGTTTCGAAAATGCAGGGTCGCCAGTTCAGGCAAAACCTGCTGCTGAAAAAACGTCCGGAAGTCCAGACTGCTGTCAGACGACAGAATAATAAAATCTCCGTCTGATAAATAAAAAATCTTCGAATCGTAATTGCAATATTTATATAAAGCCATTTTAATTCGTTTTAACATCCGGCGGAATTCTTTAGAATGAATTTGTTCAAAATAATCATTATGGGCCCAGTGCAAAAGGTAAAGCTGCAACTCTGCTTCACTTTCAGTTTCGATCATTTCTGTGTAATCCCGATAGTAATCATAGGCCTTCTGTGTTTCATCTTTGACTTTAGATAAACGCAAATGATGCTGATAGGCCAGCCGCTTAGTCAGCCCCAGAATAAGAGGAAAAGTGGCTGCGAGCAGAAATCTTTGGTAAAACGGAATGTAGACAACACCGGCAACCAAGATGATAGTCGAAAGAGCGAGTGAAAATAAGACCAGCCAAGTCACCATCATATCGCTGAGAAAAACAGCGCTCAGCAAGGCAAGAATCAGTAAAATCAAAATTTCATATAAAAAGCCATCAGCAAGAGCAAAAGTAAAGATAATAAGCGCTGCGCTCAGCAAAATGAGACCAAGTGTTTCTAAAACGAGGTATTTCTTTTGATACATTATGACTCCTTTATCCCAAAATCAGCAGGTCTCTCATCTGACAAGCCAAAATAATATGCAATAGCCTGAGCAATACGGATAGCGCCTTTTCCATCACCATAGGGATTAGAGGCCTGTGCCATTTGCTTATAGCTGTCTGAATTTGTCAGCAGCTCTGTTGCAGCTTTTTTGATGTCAGCAGGTTTTGTTCCAACAAGTTTTAAAGTACCTGCTGCAACACCCTCAGGACGCTCTGTTGTATCACGCAGGACAAGGACAGGCTTGCCCAGAGAAGGTGCTTCTTCCTGCACACCGCCCGAATCTGACATAATAAAATAGCTTCTGGCAGCAAAATTATGAAAATCAACAACATCTAAAGGGGGAATAAGATGAATACGGTCGTGATGGCTGAGAACGGCTTCTGCTGTTTTCTGAACTGCCGGACTGAGATGAACAGGATAAACAATACTGATATCGTCACGGCTGTCTGCGATTTCTTTTAATGTTTTAAACACCTGCCGCATGGGCTCTCCCTGGTTTTCACGCCGATGCATGGTGACTAAAATCATTTTACGATTAGAAGGCCAGCTGTCCAAAAGCTGATGCCGGTAATCCTTTCTAACTGTCAGACTTAAAACATCAATTGCAGTGTTGCCCGTCACAAAAATATTTTCTTCAGCATGATTTTCTTTCAGCAAATGATGCTTGCTCTCCTCTGTAGGAGCAAAATAAAGATCTGCCAAAACATCTGTCAGCTGTCTGTTCATTTCCTCAGGGAAAGGAGAGTATTTATTCCACGTTCTGAGGCCCGCCTCAACATGGCCTACCTTAATTTGATTGTAAAATGCTGCTGCTGCAGCCGCAAAAGTAGTTGTCGTGTCACCGTGGACAAGAACCAAATCCGGCCGGCTCTCTTTTAAAATAGGATCTAATTTTATAAGAATATTAGCAGTAATATCAGTTAAGCCCTGATTGGCTTTCATAATATCCAAATCATAGTCGGCTGTAATAGCAAACGTCTTTAAAATCTGATCCAGCATTTGCCGGTGCTGGCCGGTAACTACTGTGACAACTTCAAATAAATCTGCCTGCTTTTTTAACTGATGAACAAGAGGAGCCATCTTAATCGCTTCCGGTCTTGTCCCAAAAACGAGCATTACCTTCACTTTTTTCATAGTCTTACGAGATTGTTCCTTACAAATTAATAGTCAATTTTACACTTTGATTAATTTATTACTTAATAAAAACACCTTAATAATCAAAGATCAAAAAGCACTTTGGTGATTATCTCACAGAAATATTAAAAATAAATGATTCTTATATTTCTAGTCAGTTAAAAAAACACCTTTGCTCTCTTAGATTTATTTGTTTGCAAAAACCCTTATATAACAAAGGTTTACGGCTTTATTACTCAGTTTTCTGTCATACGTTTGTAATATTTCGCCTCATTCCATGAGAAAGAAGAAATTTTAGCAGTCTTTTTTTACAAAATAAAACGAAAACTCCTTAAATTGCTGGTAAACAACATTTAAGGAGTTAAAAAAATATAAAGACCGTCAAAACGCAAAGAGAAAATAGGAGTCTGATCGCCGACTCAAGGGAAGGCTGTACTCACAGATCAGTCACACTCGTAAGCCGCTAACGCTTCCAACGATGGCGTCTCTTTTTCTCACAGCTTTAGGCCATGTTCAGTTCATAAGATACAAGCGCCGTTCAAAAATCTGTATAAAAATGGCGGTAAGGCAGAAATCTTAGATTTCGTAGGCCACCCCTGCCAGAGGTGCGGTCGGCCGGCAAGATGGCAGCTACAAATAACAGTAAGCTGCCTGTGTTTCATGCAATTGTGTTTCCTGCTGCAAAAGTTCTGTTATAATTCTATTTGCAGAAATTTACATTTTTGGGCAGCTTTGAAGGCATGAAGCTGCTGAGGCTGAATGACCAGCAAATCCTGAGCAGTTAATTTTTGAGGAGCTTCATCATCGCCCATCGTGACTTCTAAACAGCCCGCTAAAACCTGAATAAGCTTTGTCTGCGGACTCTGTTCACCGCTGATTGTTTCCTCTTTATCCATGGCATAAATCATTATCGGAGCTGTAAGACCAAGTTTTTTCGATAAGGAGCGGCTGGTGATTTGAGCATCGTGGTAATCAACCATCTGATTAAGATTTATTTTCATTGTCAGTCCTCTTTTTTACAACAGTAAGCAACATTTGAAAAGCTTCTTGTGCGTACAGAGAGTGCGGGATATTTGCTGGCATAATAAGCGTTTCGCCCGCCGCAACTAAAAATTCTTCCTAATCGATTGTAATTTTAGCTTCGCCGCTTAAAATATTGACCATTGCATCTCCCGTTGCTGTATGGCGTCCAATTTCCTGCCCCTTGTCCAGCGAAAATACAGTAATCCCTAAATCTTTGCGCTGAACTAAGGTCCGGGACAATATTTGTTCTTCTTCTATAGGAACCTCTTTTCTTAAATCGAGAACTTGCGCATGTTTAATTTTTTCAATGTAGGCCATAACCTCTCTCCTTTCGCTTTTGCGATGCATATGCAACAGTATATAAATGTTTGTATTTTTTACTGAAAAATAACATATTTAGGTAAAGAACTAAAAAGGGACGCCAGATGAGTGGTATTATAGTCTATAGTCCATACCAGAAATTATTTTATCATATTTTTTGACTGTCTAAGCCAGAAAAAGAGTAAGAAAACTTCCTTACCCTTTATCCTGATCACAGTTATAGTCAAAATTGATTAACACATACTGCAAAAGAAGCAGCCTCCTTCAAAAATGCAGATTTTAAAGATTTTTCTTCTTTTTTGGTTTTTTAGTTAATGAAAGATCAATGCGGTTAACACTGTGAAGCAGTTGATTAGTGAGAGAATAATCATCAACTCCGGACTTCAAATCAACTTCGTAATCCAAACGCAGGTAGCTTCCCTCTTTAGAGCTGCTGACAGAAATTAAATCTGAGCTGCTGCAGCTGTTTTTCAGTATTGTACTGATACGCATCTCTTCTTCCTTTTCTTTAGGCACTTCCACTGTGAGATAGCGCCGTGTTTGCTGACTGTTAAAAAGGGAGAATTTTTCCATAAGCCGCCAGATAATAAGAAAAACCAAAGTTGATAAAAGGGCTAACAAAAGATATCCCATACCGACTGTCAAACCGACAGCCATTGATAGAAAGAGAGACAGCAGTTCTCTTGACCCTCCAGCAGCCGAGCGAAAGCGCACTAAGCTGAAAGTTCCTGCGACGGCTACACTGGTTCCTAAGCTGCCGTTGACCAGAAAAATGATTAAACTGATGATACTTGGAAGCAGGATCAAAGTGACCACAAATTCTTTTGTGTAGAAGGTCCGGTATTTGTAAACCCAAGCGAGAGCCGCACCTAAAATGAGACTGGTCATCAAAGATAAGAACAGCATTTTGGGTTCAACTGCTGCTGTCGTTTGCGTATAAACGCTGTCAAATAATTCTGTCATTGTTGCTTTCCTTTCTTACTGCTCCTGTACTAAGCCTGATTGATATAAGATAAAGCGCGGATAAGAAAACAGCTCCTTCACCAAACAGGCAACAATATCAAAAAACATAATAAAAGCAGCCGTTTATTTTGATAAACATCTGTCTTCAGCCTACTGTAAAATCCCTTGCGACTTGCGATAAGCGGTTCCGTATTTAGAAAAGGAAGTCGGTTCAAGCTCATATTTTTTTATAATCTCTTGAAGCCAGACTGGCTGTTCTCCCGGTGCCTTAATTTCCATGATAACTTTCCCTTCGCCTACTAAATCTCTGCCATAGCGGTCTTCCAGCATCGTTACATCATAATCCCGGTAAATCAGATTCTGGTCAATTGTTACCCGAACCTTTGTCTGCGGATAGCCTTCAAGAGAATGTTTTTCTTTCAAAGAATAGCGTTCATAGTAAATATACATTTTAGGACTTAGGGCAGTATAACGCTTTTTTAATGAAGTTAATTCATCAATCAGTTCCTTATCATCAACAGTGGCATTGGTAGTTCTGCCGTTTTCCATAAACTGAAGAACTGACTGCAAATCCGAAGCAATTCGGTATTTATGGCCGACTCCCTCCTTATCTTTTTTCTTCAGTTCCAGAAAAACGCGGCTATTCGCTGTCGGATGCGCAACGTAAGTACGCATCCGAACTTTTTCACGGCCGTTTTTTCTGTCAATTGAATCTCGTATCACTTGAAAATCCTGATTGTCAAAATAAATATTTGTAATAGTCGATCTCGGAAAATCATCCTCTGCCAAATACTCTTTTAAATCCGCCAGCAGAGCTGATAACTCTTCAGCTGCTACAATATACTTGGTTTCGATACGTTTAAAACTGGTTTCAAATTCTCTAACCATCTTTATATTCCTCTGTTTCTAATATCATATTACTTTTAAAAGTAAATCAAACATTAAACTCATTTTGTTAATGAAATCATGTTTATTAGAATACAGTCTTTTCCTTATTTTTTTATTAAACAAAAAAAACAGTTAGATAACTGTCTTTTACAATTTAGTTAAGGACAATCACCTTGCCCAAACCTGAGCTGCTTTCCAGGTAACTGTGGGCTTCGGCAATCTGTTCCAGAGAAAAAATTTTCTCAGGACGGGTATCAACATGATAATCAGATACGTAGTCAAGAAGATCCTGTATTTTCTTTTGGCTGACGTTACCGGAATAAAAACTGGTCAAGTAACTATTATTTTTGAGCTCCATAATAGGATCGAACTCTTCCAGATACCATTTGCCGCCGAGCTGACCGTTAGAGCAGACAATTCCGTGTTCCTTGATATGATCAAAAGAATTTTTTACTGATGCCGGTCCAACCAATTCTAAGATTTTATCAAACATTTTATCTGTCTGCAGCCTGTTTTGCTGATCTAAAATAACCCCATCAAAACCTTTCTCCAGAAGTTCAGGCTCTTTCGATAAACTGCGGCTGCTGCCATAAACGTGGTTTTGCGGAAATCTAGCTTTAATTAATCTCAGCATAGCAATCCCCACACCGGAAGCAGCCCCCCGAACCAGAGTGACATCTCCAGCTTGGATTTGCAGATTTTTAAAAGCACCGTAAGCGGTATAATAGGTTTCCGGCAAAGCAACCAGCTGTTCCAGCGGGAGCCGGCTCTCTATTGGGTAAATCTGATTATTGGGGAGCAGTGTATATTCTGCATAAGAACCATCAAAATCCCTCCCCATCTCTCCCATAATGGAGATAATCCTTTGCCCAACTTGAAATTGGGGGGCTGTACTCTCAACGATTTCACCAACACACTCAATACCTAAAATACGCGGGAAGGAGACACTGGGAGACAGACCCTGTCTTGTGAAAATTTCAGAATGATTGAGACCAAACCCCAAGACTTTAATCAGGCTCCAGCCCTCCTTAAGCTGTGGTTTGCTCCTTTCCTCTATTGTAAGCACTTGTGGGCCTCCAGCCTGATAAACAACTGCTGCTTTCATAGGACACTATCCTTTCCTCGTTTTTCTTTCATTTTACATCAAACGACAGAAAAAAACCACTAAAGATCAAGCTGAGAAACTTCTTGGACAAGTTTTATTTCAAAACAACTCTAAGATAAAAGCTTGCCAACTATGTCTTTAAACTTAAAACACAGAAGCTGGCTGACCGTCTTCTAAGAAAAGAATGACGGTTAAACTAATAAACAAATCACTATACCAAACTAATCACTTATAAATTGGGAGTTGACAAAAATCGGTAAATCATCATTTTATGACAATTTACCGATTTTTGTCCTATTCTCCTTCTTATTCTGCTCTCAGGCAAAATAACTTGTGTTTATTGGCTTAATGAGCTATAATTTCTTGAGCAATTTCCCGTCCGCTCAGATCGGCTGGATAATAAGTCGGCCAATTCTCCAGTTCTTCCAGGAGTTTCTTTTGACTTTCTCCGCCCCAGTACAAGTGGAAATGCTCTGCTTTTTGTGAGGAAATCCCATGGTCGCTGAACTGCACGTATTTGAATTCTCCTGCATTATCATCCGTCGCTTCAAAAAGGTAACGCACTCCTCTGTTTCCTTTTTTATAGGTTAAAATTTCATATCCCTTATATTTATAGGTATAAGTGTGCTCCTGACCGTTTTGAACAAAACTGATTGTTTTTTTCTTACCGTTAATTGTTATTTTTTCAACATCTGTTTGGTAGCCGGTTGTATAGTAAGATTTATATTCTTCCGCCGACATATCCTTATTGGCTTTAGCTTTATACTCCCAGACTTCATCCAGTGTTCCGTCTGTCAAATACGGATAGACTGACTGCCACTCACCGCTCCAGTCTTTAAGGGAGCGATCTGTCACATCAGCATCATCGAAATAACCGTTAGCTGCTGTTTTGCTCGTGTCGGTTTCTGCCTTGATTGTTTTTCCTGAAACATCTGTTGTCAAGCGCAGAGCTTTCAGGTTGGCTTCCATGATAGAAAAGTAATCTTCTCCGGCTTTAATCTGCTTTTTGCTTAAATTTTCCAGCGGATTAAGCACTTGTGTTGTTACTCCTGCCTCATCTGCCAATGTCTTAGCAACCTTGCTTGAAGCATTTTCTTCAAAGTAAATATATTTAATATCGTATTTTTTAACATATTTTACCAGACTGGCCAAACGTTTAGCACTGGGCTCTGTTTCAGCAGAGACACCAGTAATCGGAATCTGCTCCAAGCCATAGTCCAATGCTAAATAGCCAAAGGCTGCATGCTGGGTTACAAAACTTTTCTGCTTAGCTTGTGACAGAGCCTCTGTGTAGGTTTGATCCAGTTGATTGAGCTTTTCAATATAAGCTGCAGCATTTTCTGTAAACACAGCACTTTTATCAGGATATTTTTGAATCAAACCATCACGGATATGCTCGACTAGTGTCACAGCTCGTTTAGGTGAAAGCCAGACGTGGGGATCATAAGCATGAGAATGTCCTTCATGGCCTTCTTCTTCACTTTCCTCACTGCCAGCCATAAGCAGCATATCACCGGTTGCTTTGATAGCTGTCTGCTCATCCAAATTCAAAGATTTTTTGATATCCGGGACCCATGTTTCCATATTATCATCCAGATAAACAAAAGCATCTGCATCAGAAATTGTCCTGATATTTTTGGTTGTCGGTTCAAAATCATGAGGTTCTGTTCCAGCCTTAATCAGCATGCTGACTTTTCCTTCATCTCCTACAACCGCTTTAGTGAACTCGTGAACAGGGTAAAAGGTGGTCACAACATCAAGTTTATCATCTGCAAAGACCTGTCTGCTTAGCAGTGCGAAACCAAGCATGAACAAACTGACCAAACTAAGTAACCATACCAATTGCTTCTTCATATTGCCTCCTTATTATTAACTGGTTAATTATTTACCAGTTAAGTATATCATAACTTTTCTGATTTGTCACTATTTTTTTTAAATCTTATATCAGCAGTCTTTTTTATGACTTTAGCTGTCTCATTTTCCAAATCAAATAAATGAACCAGCTATATTCACTGCCAATGTAAAAAAGCTGCCTCAGCAGCAATGAAAATACATATCTTAGTGCTACCGGGAACAAGAAAGAGAGCACTCTCAGTCTCACTATAGGTCCTGAATAACAGTGTCTTAATATCCAACTATGTTCCTTTTAGCAACAGTTTTAAGTGCGGTAATACCTCAAATCAGCTTAGTCTTTATCAAATAGCCAAAATGGCATGATTGGTCAGCACTCGTAAAGTTCTTTCCTAAATTTTTCTAAAAAGATGGGTTATATGACAAACACAATATCAAACTATTGATGTTGATAAGGTTTAAGCTTCTGCACTTCCAGTCGTAGTCCGGATCATCTCCTATGAAAAAGTCAGCACCAATCCAGAAAAAGAAGGGGGAAAACTGATACCTTATAAATGACAATTTTGCCCCACTCTCCAGATACAAACGCCAATCAGCTTATTTGCAGCTGGCAGTTAAACCAATCTGTAGTTTTTTTCAGTCGCTTGCAGAAAAATGGTTGGTCATAAGATTGCTGGCTCGAAAAAGAACCTGATTTAGCAAATCTTGAGTCGCTTCTTCAACAAAGTCACTCATTGCTTGATTCTCAGCCTCAAAATCTATGCTTCCATCTTTTGCCAAAGCGCAATCAACCCGATTAAGCATAGCATGCCCCTGTGCCATTGTTTTTTCAACATAAGCCATAATATCATCTTCATGCTGCTGGAAATGACTGTCAGCAAGGGCTGCAATCAGCCGGTTAGCCCAATAAAAACTGTCTGTTGATACCTCAGCTTTTGTTTCTGCAAAGTAAGCAGGTGTTTTGCTGACCTGTGTAAAGAAAGGGACTATAGTGGCAAAAGGCATTGATCCGTAAGCCAGCCATTGGATGCCCCTCGTTTCTTTGGGCTGGTCAGGCCGTATTTGCAGGATGGCTGTCTGACTTGTCCGATTAATCCCAATAGGACGAAAACGGTGCCGGCTTGTCTGATCACCTGTAAGGCCGTAAGGGTCATAAACTGTATCTTGATAATGATTGCTTAAGACATATTTTATGTCTTCTATGGTTATTTTACGGTAGGGTTTTTGACACCAAGGCTGGAAAAATGACTGCGGATCCTGCTGCAAATCAGGATTTAGAAAACGCTGAATAGCCCATGAACGCGGGGTGTTATAGCGGCGGTCTTTATCGCTTTGGCTGCCAAAAGCATAGCGCGGGTTAAAATGTTCATGGTTGTAGGTTAAATCTAAATGATGTTCTTCAATAAAATGCCGCAGATCACTGGCATAGAGGTAATCATTGGGATTATTAAATTCGAAATAATCAATCCCAAGCTGATTAGGATTTGTGACATAGGTATCATCTGGAACACGGCGGGCAATCCAGCGGTGTCCGCCAACAGTTTCCAGCCACCAGATTTCATCGGAATCAGCAAAAGCCACCCCATTAGCTTCATAGGTTCCATATTGCTCAAGCAAGGCTCCTAAGCGCTCAACTCCTTCTCTTGCAGAACGGATATAAGGCAGAACAAGAGTCAGCATATCTTCTTCACCAATACCTGATGCAACCAGCGGATCCGCTCCAAGAACACGCGCATTGCTGGTAATTGTCTCAGTTGCGCTCATAGCAACATTGGCTTCATTAATTCCTGCTTCTCCCCAAATGCCTTCATCAGGCAGAGCATTAGGGACAGAGGTATAGCTTAAAGCCTGACTGGGCAGTGTCAGCCTGAATGATGATAAAACTGATCTATATTCATTAGGCTGTTCCTTTGGCTGAATGACTTTAAATGCTTTCGGACAAAAACTGCCGTTTTGTGAATCCTCTGTTCTGGCAATCATGGCTGAACCATCATAACTTGCTTTTTTCCCAACTAAAACTGTTGTACAGCCCATTGTTTTCTCCTTTTATTATTTTATTTTCTACTAGCTGTTCCTGCTGAAATCAAAGCAAGACAGCACTTGGTCTACTGTTTTCTTTTTTACTGATAAACTTTTAATTTGGCAGAAATTAAGAGCTTATTTCACCTTCTAGTCTAAATGGAATAGTGAGAACTGCTTAAAACTATGAGAGCCTTAACAAATCTATTGACAACAACAAACAAGCAGAACAGGCTTTCAGGCTGCAGCTGAAAGATATCACAAGTCAGCTGCAATACTGTTAATTTTACGCAGACGGTGATTAACACCGCTTTTGCTTAAAGGCGTATCAAGCCTGTCGGCAATCTCCTGCAGAGAATAATCCGGATGTTCCAGCCTGATTTGGGCAACCTGTCTAAGCTCAGAAGGGAGAGCATCAAAACCGATGGTTTCTTTAATTTTAGTGATATTGCTGATTGTCTTCATACTGGCTGTAACAGTCTTGGCTATATTGGCCATCTCTGCATTATTAGCACGGTTCAAATCATTGCGTGTTTCCCTTAATAGTTTAGTCTCCTCAAAAGCCTGTTTCGCCTTCATCGCACCGACAAGAATGAAAAAATCCATAATATCCTCTGCCTTTTGCAGATAGGTCACAGCCCCGTTTTTACGTTTAATGACTTTGGCATCTAACATAAACTTGCGCAGTAGATTCGCTAAATCCTCTGCATGGTCCTGATAAACCGAAAATATTTCCAGCTGGTACTTTCCTGATTCGGGATCTCGAACAGTACCTGCGGCAAGAAATACACCCCGCAAGTAAAAACGCCCAGCTTCATCATCATCCAAAATATGCTGCTCAATTCCAGTCGCATGACCAAAAAATGAGTCTGCCAATTGCAGATCTGATAAAATTTCTGCAACATGCTGGGATAAGAATACTGTGTAAACACGGTTTTTGCGTAAATTTGTTTTTTGATGATACCTGACTTCAGGTGCTGTATGGTAAATGGCTTCTGTAAGAGCATAGATATGGCGTGCAATTTTAGCATTTTCAGTTGTTATTGACAAACTGAGAGTCTGACTGGCCAAACTGAGGCTGCCCGACATTTTTATGATAGCCGACAGTTCGCTTTTATCACTGGCCTGCAGATTCAAAATCTCTTCCTTCACTTTTCTCGTAAAACTCATGGTTTTCCAGTCCTTACCAAATTCATCAGCTCTTCTACAACAGATTTTCCGTCATGAAAGGCACCGCCATTTTCTAAGCGTAAAAAATCAGAAGAAATCACGCGTTTTACTGCTCGGCACAGCCCTTGAAAATCGTGGGCAACCTGAACCAAGGATTCATCAAATTTGTTTGAATCCATATAATCCTGAGGCACTTTTTCAACATTGACTAAAACGGTATCAATAACATCCTTTCCTAAATGCCTGTTAAGAACAGCTACGTGATCAGCATCTGTAAAATGCTCTGTTTCACCGTACTGGGTCATAATATTGCAGACATAGGCTACTTCTGCCGGCGTATCCACGAGCGCCTGCCTAATCTCAGGGATAACTAAATTAGGTAATATCGACGTAAAGAGTGATCCCGGACCAAGAACTATCATATCACTCTGCATGATGGCCTGCACAACTTTGCGGCTGGCCTTAGGAACTTCATCATTGTAGGTATTAGTTACGTAAACATGGTCAATCATTCCCTGATAATCAGCAATCTGGCTTTCTCCAACCACTTCATGGCCATCCTGAAAGACGGCATGCAGAGTTAAAACCTGCTCGCTTGAAGGATATATTTTGCCGGTTATATGGAAGAATTTTGTCAGAAGCTGGATAGCGTTGTAGGTTGAGCCCTGCATCTCAGAAATACCGGCAATAATGAGATTGCCTAAGGGGTGGCCGGCTAAAGCCCCATCCTGTTCTTTAAACCGGTACTGAAAAACTTTTTCATAGAATTTGGGCATATCACTCATCGCAACTAACACATTGCGCAAGTCTCCCGGCGGTGTTACCTGCATGGCAGACCGTATCTCTCCCGATGACCCCCCGTCATCTGCCACTGTCACAACAGCGGTAATATCTACATCTTCCAAACGAAGGCTGTTAAGGATTACCGGAATACCAGTTCCGCCTCCAATAACAGTTATCTTAGGCTTTTTCATGAGCGGTTCACAGTCTCCTTACGGCGGTTTTTATCACGGTGGCTTTCATTGACCGTCCAATTTGCTTTAAGTTCTTCCGCTAAACGGTGGGCAAAAGCCACACTGCGATGCTGCCCGCCCGTACAGCCGACAGCAATTGTTAAAATAGATTTTCCTTCTTTTTGATAAGCCGGAAGAATAGGAACAAGCATATTCAGCAAGTGCTGATAGAAGCTTTCTGAAGCACCATGGTTCATAACATAATCAAAAACCTTCTGATCTAAACCCGTTAATTCCCGCATTTGCGGATCATAATAAGGGTTTGGCAAAAAGCGGACATCAAAAACTAAATCTGCATCCAAAGGCAGGCCATACTTGAAACCAAAACTCATGACTTCAATACGGAAAGCGGACTGATTATTGTCACCGGAAAACTGATCAGTAATCGTTTTTCTCAGTTCCCGAGGGGTTAAATCTGTTGTATCCACAACATTCTGACTTAAATTTTTCAAAGGTGCCAGCAGCTCACGTTCCAGCTTAATCCCGTCCATGACACGGCCGGCGGGAGCGAGTGGATGGCTGCGGCGTGTTTCTTTATAACGGGAAACCAGCTCACTGTCTGTAGCATCTAAGAAAAGAATGCGCAAATCCACAGCTGAGTTCAGCTCAATTTCATCTAAAATCTTCTGCAGCTCTTTAAAGAAATGGCGGCTGCGCATATCGACGACCAAAGCGACCTTGTCATTATCATCACTCGTTTCAGCCAGCTCTAAAAATTTAGGAACCAGTGCCGGCGGCATATTATCAATTGTAAAGTAACCCAAATCTTCAAAAGACTGGATAGCTACTGTTTTACCAGCACCGCTCATTCCTGTGACAATGACAAGACTGGTTTTATTATCAAGCATATCTTACTCCTTATTTTTTTCTGTAAACTTCTTAGATAAGTCTCTGATAGCCTTTTACCTTATAGAGCCTCTGCATCACTGCGATGTCAGCCAGCTGCAGGCTATATTCCAACTTCCATTATAGCATAAAAACACGGTCCTGCCGTGTTTTCTTTTCTTATAACAGTTATGAGTTATTTCTGATAGCCAGTAGGATTTTGGCTTTGCCATCTCCATGAATCCTTAACCATATCTGATAACTCTTTTTTCGCTTCCCATCCCAGTTCTGTCTTTGCTTTAGTCGGGTCCGCATAACAGGTAGCGATATCGCCTGCGCGGCGGGCTTTAATAGTGTAAGGGATAGCTACGTGATTAACAGTTTCAAAGGTTTTAACTAAGTCAAGGACACTGTAGCCAGTGCCGGTTCCTAGATTATAGACCTTAGCCCCTTTATGTTCAAGATTATTTTTTACTGCTAAGACATGACCCTTAGCCAAGTCGACAACATGAATATAATCGCGAACACCGGTACCATCAGGTGTATCGTAGTCATCACCGAAAACATTGAGTTCCTGCAGCCTTCCCACTGCGACTTGAGTGATGTAAGGCATAATATTATTGGGAATACCATTTGGCGCTTCCCCAATTAAACCGCTTTTGTGTGCTCCAATGGGGTTAAAATAACGTAAATTAGTCAGCGACCATTCCTTATCTGCAGCAACAACATCATTAAGAATCTGCTCCATCATTACTTTTGTGTAACCGTAAGGATTAGTGGCCGATGTAGGCATATCTTCCGTCAGCGGCGAAATATTATTCATACCATACACAGTAGCGCTGGAACTGAAGACAATATTTTTCACCTTATTTTCAGTCATGGCTTCTAAGAGGACAATAGTACCTGTAATATTATTATGATAGTATTTCAGAGGTTCTGCAACCGATTCTCCCACTGCTTTAAAAGCTGCGAAATGAATAACTGATTCAATGGTATTCTCTTGAAAAATCTGATTCAATAGTTTCTTATCTAAAATTGAACCTTCATAAAAAGGAATGTCTTGACCGGTAATTGTATGCAGTCTGTTTAACACCTCAGGAGAGCTGTTAGAAAAATCATCAACAATAACAACATCAAATCCTGATGCAATCAGTTCTACAACGGTATGGCTGCCAATATAGCCAGCCCCGCCGGTTACTAAAATGGACATATTTTACCTCATTTTCTAAATAAAAAGATGCTTTTACTCAAATAAAACTAAACGTTCTTGTTCTTCCTGGCCTTTTACCGCAAAATGTACGGCATCTTTACCGGTCATCGGATCGACAATCCCTACTGAAATGCGGTACTGATTTCTGGTGGCCTCTGCAACTCCGTCGGTGGTCAGGTCTACAGAAAGACTTTGCTCGTCTTCCGGAAGCAGGCTGGATAAATCAAGAGGGAGCTCAACCTTTTCAACAACTGTTCCTGTAAGGTCCTGAACATAGACATAAGCCTGCCAGTTTCTGTAAAAAGGCGCTACTCCTGAATTCTGCCAGGTCATTGTCAGTTTTGTTGAATCTGTATTTTCTTTCAAATCGGCTTCAGAAAGCCACAAACGGTAACCCATATTTTTTAAAACAGTGTCATATCCTTTTTTATTATCATTAACATTTTGAGCAATTTTAGGCCCAAGAAACGTTGTATGGGAATCTCGGATAAGCTCAACTGTCTGTTCTAAATTTTTGACAAGCATGGTCTTCATACTATGAGAACTTGTAAATTCACCGCCAATCGGTGACTCCTGCCAAACTTCCGGCATAGCTACAATATCTGCTTCTCCCGTCTGGTCGTAAACTCCGCCGGATTCAATCCAATCCAGCCATTCATCAGTACTTTCCAAATCACCGGCCATATCATTGTAAATACCCAGCTGATATTTATCAGCTGCCGAAAAAGAACGGCGCATCAGTAAGTCTGCCTTAGGAAAGGCAGCCACCCAAGGCTCGACATACTGTTCTCTTACCGATGCATCAGGGAGCTGTCTGATACCTGCTTCAAGGTCAACATGCCACTCTCCCCAATGTCCCAAACCACCGAGTTCAATAAAGCTGATTAATTCCTCGTTGCCCCAGCGCTGTCCCATTGCCTCAACAGCTTTTCGGTAGTAAGCAATCAGGTTTTCATCGCCGTAATTAGGCGAAAAGCCCTTACCTAATTCTGAATTGTACCAGTCACCTGAATCATCCAGCTCAGAAGTCAGCCATTCAGGGACATCTTGGTGTTTTTTATCAGACGGATAATCTAAAACAAAGCGTAAGACAAGGTGTTTTCCTTCCTCCTGCCATCTGCTGAACTGGTTTTCTTCCTCAATAGCTTCCCAGTTATACACACCTTTTTCAGATTCTAATTCCTTCCAAGTGATGTCAACATAGACCAAATTGATATCGTCGGATACTGTCTCTTCAATAGCTGGCGGTGCATAGCCCATCAAAGGGTTAGCCAGCAGTTCATCAGAATAAGAAAAACTTCTTTTATAAATAGCTCTTTTCATAAAATACGTTGAAATTAAAAAACTTAAGCCTACAACGCTTAGAACAATTAAACTTATCAGCACTTTTTTTTTCATCATCCCGCCTTTTCTAAGTCAGTAAAATTCTTTTTGTCATTATACTAGATTAATTCTTTTCAAACAAGTCTTTACAGTTAAAAACTATTTAGTTTCTGACTTTCCCTAACCGTTTAGCCAAGTAGGTAAAGAGGCCGTTTTGTTTAGAGTGATACAGGGGCTGGCTTCCTAATACATGGTAAGGCAAATCTTCCGTATAGGCGTTTAATCTAGCAGAAGCAAAGATAAACAGAAGTGCTCCTGCTGCAAGAAAACCAAAACCGTAAAAAGGCTTGCCAAAAAACTGTGAAAGAATGGTTAAAGAAAGGCTGGCTGCTGCAAAAAGTCCGGCGCAGTTCTTTGCTCCTTTGTAGTCAGCGAAATACAGCAGTGCCATCAAATAAGCATTCCCGACAGCATAGAGGCCGTAAGCCAAGCAAAGAGTTTGGAAGTAGCCCCGCATTTGTCCGTTAAAACCTAAGGGCAGATAATCCAAAAGAAGGGTTCCTGCAAACATAATCAATATGGTAGCCAGCAATTGTTTCCAGCCCAAATATTTTAATTCATTATTAAGGACTTCCAGCATTTCTACTTCACTTTCTTCAATTTCTAAAAGATTGCCTCCTTCATTATACAGCTGGTAGTAGGTTTTGAATTTCGGATAAAAGAAGACCTCCACCGATATCACAAAATTTACAGTTGATACTAAAGTAGTCAAGAAAGCAAACATGGCTGGAATATCATAAGACGGAGCACTGCGAAAGAGGCCTGCCATTTCTTTGCCCAAGGGGCTGAACCAAATGATGACGATATGGGCAAAAAGCCCGATAAACAGATAAACACCAACTTTGAATAAATCAAAAAAGGAGTCAAACCATTGCAAAAATTCAAAAGACCGCTGATGATTATGAGGAAAATAACGATTTAAAAGCCAAACAAACCACAAAAGCATGAGACCGTAAGCTAAAGCTACACTTAAAAGCAGTCCTGATGGCACAGCATATGAAATGCTTAAAAATCCGCAGAAAAGAGTCGTCAGAACGGCAGCTGAAAATCCCAGAATAATACTTCGGTAATCTTTAACAACTGTTAAATAATTCATAGCATTCCAAATGACCGTAAGCTCTCCAAACAATAGCAGAGAAATAAACATGTCCAATGATGAAATGCCTGAAAACAGCAAAAATGTTCCATACAGAATCTCCCCTAAGAGCAAGACACAGGCGCTGGAGGCATAAAAGGAAGGCAGAATACGATCTGTTTTACGCTCATAAAGCATATCAGAAACATAGCGTGTCACAATAAAGGAAAAAAGACTAGAGACTGCTAAGGAAGCCAAAATCGCATAAGAAATTAAAACCATTATGCTGTCACGCTGACTGCTGTCCATTTTCCCAGACAGGCTCAAAACAACAACAGCAGTATTAAGCAGTATCCCCAGTATAACCGGTCCGCCATAGATGATGCCGGCATAGCTGTAGGCCTTTTGTTTTGCTAACAGTCCTGCCTGATTATGAATTTTCCTTAGTTCAAAGCCTATACCTGCCATGTTTGTCCATACTCCTTATATAATTGTCGATATTGCTGAATCATCTGCGGATATTGATAATAACGTTCAGCCCGTTTCTGGGCAATAGCGCCCATCTGTGTTCTGGCAATAGAATGCTTACTCATTTTGATTATGGCTTCGGCCAGACCTTCGCGGTAAGTCGGCGGCACACAGTAGCCTGCTACACCCAGACTGTCCTCCGGCTTTCCTTCAAGCAGTTCGCGGCAGCAGCCCACATCAGTTGTAACGCAGGGACGCCCTGAAGCCATAGATTCCAAGACAGATAAAGGCTGTCCCTCCGATATACTTGTTAAAACTGTAAAGTCTAGTTTTTCCATATAAGCCTTAATATCAACCCGACCGGTAAAGATAAGATTGTCCAATTTCAGCTTATCTGCCAAAGCATAGCACTCGTTGGCATATGCGCGATCATCCACCCCTCCCATAATATGTAAACGAACATTCGGAAGCCGTGAAGAAACTTCATAAAAGGCGTAAATTAATGTTTTAATGTCTTTAATCGCTGCTAAGCGGACAACCGCACCAATATCAATCCAGCCATCGGCCTTTTTCCTAGCAATTTGAGAAAAACTGGCATAATCAATGCCATTAGAAATCACCTGACATTTATCCGGTTCACAGCCAATTTCAATCTGTGTCTCTCTGGCTTTGGTAAAGAGACTGGTAACACGGTCAGCCCGCGAATAAATAACATCTGACAGCATATAGAAGAAATCTGTCCACTGTTTTTTCATGGAAGGCAGAACCCAGTCAGCCCGAATAATTTCCTCCTCCCTTTCCCGGGTATAGATACCATGTTCTGTTAAGAGGAGAGGCTTTTGATGAATATAGCTGCCTAATGCGGCCAAAACACCGCCGTATCCCGTTGAAATAGCGTGATACAGATCGGCTTTTGGAGTCTCTTTGGTCAAAAGGCAAAGCAAAGGCAGCATCATTGAACGCATGGTATGAAAAACATCTGACAGAGGGATAAACGGATATTTTTCTGAACAGATTTCTCTGACGATTTGCAAAAAAGCTTCACTTTCTAAGAAAGCGGTAGGATTTAATTTCCCTAACTGAAACAGTGCAAAAATGGTCGGCCAATGGGGACGTTCACAGGATACAAGCTGAGACAATGCCTGAAACTCTTTTTTTGTTAAGTGTTTGCTTCCCCGTCTCGGCATTCTTTTCTTGGATACCTCTAAATCATCTAAAAAGACTTCATGAACTTCTACCACGTTTTCGGGAAGTGTGTAAACAAAGCTGCCGCGGTTTTTCTCTTTGGCCCCGATAGCCCAGATAACAAATTCATGCTCTTTCATTTCAGTGATATACTGGTGGGCCCATGTTGAGACCCCTCCATGGACATAGGGGTATGAGCCCTCTAAAACCAAACAAATTCTCATAATTATTTCCTATTTCATTTCAATTGTTACTTGTGCCTCTTTTGCCTGCAGGAGGTAGAGGTTGCCCGTCAGATGGGTCAGACTGCCTCCCGAAACATTGCCGGGTTTAGCTTCATTATTGAGCCTAACCATCAGGTAAGCTTCATCATGGAAATTCCCCAGATTAATATTCAGACCGTTTTCATTCTGACTTTGCTGAACGGTTAAAATAGCATAACGCTGAACAGCTCCTGCTAACTCAGAACCAGTCAGTTTCCGTAAGTCGGGAGCAGACTCTTCTATCCAAACGATATCTTTTTCAAAGCTCTCAAACATCTTTGCCCAGCCGTTGGCTGCTCCCCGATCCTCATCCAAAGCATCATCGGGATGCATAAAGTGATTATTGACAAAGTGCATGTTTAATTCAGAAAAAGCAGTCAGCTTAGCATAGTCATCCCAAATCGTTCCTGATACCGTACGCGGCTGCTCAATCATTCCGTCATCAGCTATTTCAAATTCCTGACTGTAGGCAAAGTCTTCAGAGAAATAATTGCTGGCAATACTTTTAACTTGCGGGAACTGGCTGACCAACATCTGCCGGCCCTCAGCAGAAAGAACATTAGAAGGCGGAACATAAACGGATGTTTCAATATCAGGAAACAGATCCTTGATAAAACGATCCAGTTCTGTCATAGAAGCCGCCATGGCCTCCGTGCTGGCCCACGTTTTATAATTAGGATAAACATCCCCATAGTCTACATTATCTAAACTAAAAGGCTGATGATTATAGCCATGATAGCCGATTTCACCGTCATTAGCCAAAATGGAACTTCCAAAATAATTGAACCGTTCCGTGTCTTCCTGCCGCTTAATCTTCCCAGAAGTATCATCTTCATAATTTTCAATGACCAGACCGGTATATTTAATCCCATATTTATCATGTAATTTTAATAAGTCAGGCCACCAGACATTGGTATAGAAATCTGAAACAGACATGTTATAGTCACGCTTAATAAAACTGGCATTCCCTGCCGGAACTGGAGCCGGAAAATCATCCAGATAATAAGTTGCCCCATCAATAACAGGATAAACTGCTGTATCTGTTAACAGACTGTATGATGCGGCATGTATTCCGCGAACCGATCTGTCATAAAAACCCAGATTATCAATAACAAAATGACCTGATCCATAATCTTTCTCCCAGACCAGCGGATTCTTGCTGTTATCATCTATCCAAGCATAAACCTTGCTGTCATCAGAAAGAGACACTGTTCTGGCAGCATCAAATGGCTCATCAATTTTATAAGCTTTACCGCCGCCGATCATAAATGTATCATCAATAAAAATACTGCTGACAACTGCATTATTAGGATTTGAATCAAGCACTCCCAAGTCTTGATCAATCCCTTTTAGAATTTCTTCCTGAAATAAGGTCATTCCAAATAAGACATTTCCGCCGTCAGCTACCCAGGCCATCAAATCCGGAGTGCGCTCTTGCATCAAATCAAGTGCAGACAGTAAGATGACCACTTTTTGATAGGCCGAAAATTCTGGAATCGTTTCCGCTGCGACATCGACAGTCTGATAGCCCATCCTCATATCTTTTAAAATCTGCTCAAACTGCTCCTTAGCTTCCAGACTGGAAGGATCCGCTGAGTCTACCAAAACCAAGGTGTCCTTGCTTAATGTCGCAAAAACCTCATTACTAGTAGGGACATCTCCTTTAAGGTAGGTTTTCTTTTGAGAATCAACTTTATAAATTTCTCCGCGTTTTTGTATGAAAAGAAAACTTGTGATAGCTAAAAAAACAATCAGTACAAAAACAGCTTCCTTGCGGAAAATTTTCTTTCTTTTCTTTTTCACTTTTTCACTCCTAAAACAAGACACAAAGGCCGTTAAAGAGCAAAGCAAAAATAGGAGGCTGGACGAAGAGCCGCAAGGCTCTAGGACAGACTGTCTTTTTTGCATAGCTCTTAGGGCGTGTTCAATTCCGACAAGATACAAAGCCCGTTTAAAAATCCGTATGAAAATAGGGGATGGCAAGTGATGCCTAAGCATCGCGATGACAGCCATCTTTTTCACTAGGATTTTAGGGCGTGTTCAATTAAACAAGACACAAAGGCCGTTAAAAACGCAAAAGGAAAATAGGAGACTGACCGCTGAGTCATTAAAAACTCAAGGAAAGTCTATCTTTTTCCCGCAGCGTTTAGTTAAACAGTCTGCCAAAAGTCAACAAGCGCTCTATTATCTGCAGAAATATAGATGCTTTCTTCTTTCATCTTCCTAGCTAAAACAGCTGCATTGTGACCTTGCCGCATATCCAGAAAAAGCCGTAATTGAAGCAACCAAGGGTTTTCATCTTCAGGCCATTTCCGCATCATATAATCTATACAGGTCTGAGCAGGTTTATATTGTTTCAAAATCAGAAGATTGTCAGCCAGACTGGCAAAATCAGCCAGATTTTCCTTAAGCTGAATTTTTTTCTCCAGCAGTTCTACCAATTCCTCACGCCGTGCTTGTGCCATCTGCCCTGTTACAAACTCATTGTTTAAATAATTTTCCAGCACAGTGCAGTATTTTGTCAAAACCTCCAGATTATCCGGATTTTTAGCATAAGTTTTTTCCAGCTGGTTGATTTTTAAATCATACTGCCTTGACAATTCTGCAATAACAGTCGTAGCATAGTGAACGACTTCGGCATCCTCATTGAGCCTGGCCAAGTAAAACAGATCCAAAAAATCTTCCGGATTTTCGCCAATAATATCCAATAAAATATCTCTGGCTACATCAGAATTTTTCAAAAGAAGAGCTTCTTCTAAAGAAATGAGATTGTTATTTTCTTTCTCATCATTTGGGATAATATCTCTGTTATCAGCTGTTTTTTCTTCAGAAGCCTCTTCGATAATATCAAGCTTATCAGAATCAGACTGCCGTGTACCTACAGTAATCCAAAGCATCAAAGACCCGATTACAGGCAGGCCGCAGGAAAAAAGCAAATAATAAGCTGGAATAGCAACTTTTTTTCGAATAAATAGATAGGTGATTAAACAAAAGAGCAGATGAAATCCGAGTATCAGTAAATCAAACCTTATTTCCATAATATTTAATCAACCCTTCTGTCTTCAATATGAATAACACTATCACCATTTGCAGTATCAAAGGAAGAATGTCCTTCATCAGCACTCCTTCGAGCAGCTTCCTGATAGTAAGCTTTTTCCAAAGCAGAACCAATCATCTGGCTAATCATCTGAAAATGGTTAATTTGCTGCTGACTCAGCTGCGAGTAATTCACATCAGAAACCCAAAGCAAGTGCTGCAGTTTCCCTGCTATTCTGACTCCGACAGCATAGGTAGGATATTGTTCCAACAGCGACTTATTCACCCAGATTTCACCCTTATTAATCTGCCGAATTGCTTTGGGGAAATTCATTAATTCCACAGTCTGCTGATCAACTGGGATTTCTTTGGCGGATGCCTGCAAGCGCGCTGTAAAAACACTGTTGCGGAAGGTGTAGATACGAACATCATCTGTTTCCAGCCATTCTCCTAAAATAGCTGTGCTATTGCGCAGAATATCATCATATGCTTGATTGTCCAGCTGTTTAAAGACATGGAATAATTTAGCTGTTCCATTTCGGCTGCTGATAATCTGATATTTCAGCTTTTGTTTATCTCGGATAATGTTAGCATAGACATTCTGCACAAAAGTATTTTGTTCTTTTAAAACAGTATTTTCCTTTTGCAGCGAACGATTCTCATCTTGGTTTTTAGCTTGTACAAAACCGCAGACTGCTGCAACAAACAGATAGGCGATAAAAGGTACCCACTGCTCTGTGTTATAAAGAATTATCCGCCAGTCAGTCCCTGAAGCAACACTGGAAAAGAGGAGAGCCAGAGCCGAAAGCGCTGCAGCAAATAAGCCGAAATAAGTTCCAAATACTGTACTGATAAGCACTACAAAAAGCAAACGAATATCCACAAGCCGAAATTGAAGATTAGCACTTGTATAAGAATAAAGAATCTCGGATAAAAGAAAGAGTATACCGACTTCCCCCAATTTTTGAATCTGTCCTTGGGAACGGATTCTCCGTAAAATCTCACTTAAGCGCCGGCGCTTTTGATCGTTTTTTGCCCGCTGAGCAGCATGCCGATAAAGTTCAGGCAGGTCATCAAGAATCGATGATCTCATCTGCCAGCCGTAACGTTCTTTGAGGATATTATCTGCTTTCTCAGAATAGGTGCGCTCCCTACGCTGAGTTTTTTTGAACGCTACAATGTCTCTTCCTGCCAGTTGATTCAAACTATCTGCAACTTGCTGAAGAGTAATTTTATAAGGATTATTAATTGAAAATAGCTCACTGTTAGTATCCCAGCTGTCTAAAATCTTATAAAAGAGCTCTGCCAGTTCTTCTATGTTGACGAAATTAGCCATTTCCTGAGGATTTTCGGAAAAACCTTTGATTTCTTGATTTCCGGCATTTTCTAAAAGATCGGCCAAAACATTAGCTGACTGCTTGGAATAAAGGTAAGGGCTGTGTAATATTTTAATTCCCGAACCAGCGCTTTTCTCCCAATTCAAACATAACTGTTCAGCAGTCCTATCTAGTACCTGTTTATAGCTGGAAAGCTCCGGACCTGTATAGTAGATAAATTTCAGATACTCCTGATTCTGTGTATGATTAAGGACAGACTGCAGTCTCTCAAGCTCACCGATTTTTTCATTCTGAAACGATAAAGAATTTGAAAAATAGACAATTTGATCAAACTCATAGGATTCAAAAACTTCTTCAATAAGATTCTCTTTGACATAATCTGAAAAGACTGTAATTTCATCCCACCTTGATGTTTTTAAATCCGTTTCTCCTAAGATCAAGACCCGATTTTTCGGAAAAGCTTTCTTGATGAAAGATTTTGTAACATTTTTGGTATTGCCGATTAATAGTGTTTTCAAGTTAACCTCTCCTTTGATTAGAACACAGCAGCTAAATAGGAATACTGGCCTAAAGCCTTTTATTGCTTCCTATGTTCTATTTAATTATTTATTGTAAAAATTACAATATCATTCGGATTATTACATTTCATGTTTACACCGTTTCTATTTTAACTCCTTTTTGTAATATTTTCAAATATTATCGTATTCTTCAAAATATTTGTTTTTTCAAATTATATAGCAAGAAAAAGCAAAGACCGTTTTATTGTGCGGTAAACGGCTGAAATTAAGCAATTTTCAGCGATTAATTAAGAATTGTTTTAAACTCAGCTGATAGTCAGTAAAGATCAAAACAGCTTGCTGAATTAAACCTGCTATCTTACATTTCGAAGAAGATTGAGCAAAATAAAAAAGACTGAAGCAGACAAACGAAAAATGTTCACCTCTCCAATCTGAAATTTTTTAGCGGAATTTTTTATAGTCTCTGCCTCTTAAAACTCACCAACATAAGCGATTACTTCAATTTCAATTTTAACATCCTTGGGCAGACGCGCTACTTCGACTGCTGAACGAGACGGAAAGTCAGCCTTAAACGCCTCTGCATAAACCTGGTTAAACGCATTAAAGTCATTCATATCACTTAAAAAACAAGTGGTTTTTACGACATGTTCAAAATCTGTCCCCGCTTCTTTTAAAATAGCAGCAATATTTTTTAAAACTTGCTGAGTCTGCTCCTCAATACTGCTGCCGATAATTTCACCTGTTTCCGGAGACAGAGGAACCTGTCCGGAAGCAAAAAGGAAATTCCCGGCTATTTTCCCTTGTACATAAGGACCGATAGCTTTCGGTGCCTTATCCGTATGAATTATTTTTCCCATAGTCTCCTCCTCACATTTAGATACAAAGGCCGTTTCAAATTCATACGGCCCTGAGTCAGCAGAATACCAAATACAGTCTTCTTATCAATACCAAGGTTATGGTTTTAACCGATGAAGCATACGCGGAAAAGGAATCGCTTCCCGGATATGTTTAGTACCTGCTACAAAAGTTACCATCCGTTCAAGGCCAAGCCCAAACCCACAGTGCGGTACAGAACCGTACTTGCGAAGGTCAAGGTAAAAATCATAATCTTCTGGTTCAAGGCCGTTTTTCTTGATTTGCTCTAACAGCTTATCATAGTCTGTTTCACGTTCCGAACCGCCGATTATCTCGCCGTAGCCTTCAGGAGCCAGAAGATCGGCGCAAAGAACACGGCTTTCTTCATTAGGGACTGGTTTCATGTAAAAGGCTTTAATATCTGCCGGATAATTGGTTACAAAAGTCGGAACACCAAAATAGTTGGAGATCCAAGTTTCATGCGGCGATCCAAAATCATCCCCATGTTCCAGATGTTCATAGCCTGTATCTTGATCAGCCTCATGTTCCTGAAGCAAATCGATTGCATCATCATAAGAAATACGTTTAAAAGGTTCAGTTATATATCTTCGAAGCAAATCAGTATCACGCTCTAAGGTTTCTAAAGCCTGCGGAGCACGGTCTAAAACTCCTTGAATCAAAGCTTTGACATATGCTTCTTGCAAATCAAGGGATTCTTCGTGATTCAGGAAAGCATATTCTGCATCCATCATCCAAAACTCTGTTAGGTGCCGGCGGGTTTTCGATTTTTCAGCACGAAAAACCGGGCCAAAATCAAATACACGTCCAAGTGCCATAGCACCGGCCTCTAAATAAAGCTGACCGGACTGACTGAGAAAAGCAGATGTCCCAAAATAATCAGTTTCAAACAGCTCAGTTGTATTTTCGGCAGCATTGCCAGATAAAATCGGGCTGTCAAACTTAATAAAACCATTTTGGTCAAAAAATTCGTATGTAGTATAAATAATAGCATTCCGAATCTGCATGATAGCTGCCTGTTTGCGCGACCGCAGCCACAAGTGACGATGATCCATTAAAAAGTCCGTCCCGTGCTCTTTAGGGGTGATGGGATAATCCTTGCTGTCACCCACTATCTCAAGGTCGGTCACATCGAGCTCATAACCAAATTTAGAGCGCTCATCTTTTTTTACAACTCCCTTAATAAGAATTGCTGTTTCCTGATTGAGATGCCGGATAGTACTAAACTTTTCTTCGCCCATTTCTTCACCAAATTTTTCAATAAAATTAGGCTTAAAAGCTACTGCTTGAAAAAAGGCTGTTCCGTCACGCAGCTGCAAAAAGGCAATTTTCCCTTTACCTGATTTATTGGCAACCCAAGCACCAATAGTAACTTCCTGACCGACATAGTCTTTAACATCAGCAATTGAAACATAATTTTTCGGCATATTTTCTCTTCCTAATTTCTTTATTTTTCCATGAAAATTTTAAGGCGGCGGACTGCTTCTTCCAGTGTTGACAGATTTGCTGCATAACTGAAACGTATATTTTCCGGCGCGCCAAAACCAGCTCCCGTTACTAAAGCAACATCTGCCTCCTCTAAAATAGCATCAGTAAAAGCAGTAACATCGTCATAACCCTTTAAAATCATTGCTTTTTTCACATTAGGAAACAGATAAAAGGCTCCTTGAGGTTTAATGACTTCAAAGCCAGGAACTTGTTTAAGTAAAGGATAAATCGTGTTTAATCTTTCTTCAAAAGCCTGACGCATCGTTTCAACTGAATCCTGAGGACCTGTCAAAGCTTCAATAGCAGCATACTGCGATGCAGCTGTTAGATTGGAAGTGGTCTGGCTGACAATCTTTGCCATAGAGGAGACAATCTCTTCACTGCCAACAGCAAAGCCGACCCGCCATCCGGTCATAGCGTAGGTTTTGGATACGCCGTTAATGACGACAGTTTGTGCTCTAATTTTTTCTGAAATAGCAGAAATGGGGGTAAAGTGATTCCCGTTATAGACCAAATGGCCGTAGATATCATCGGCTAAAATCAGGATATCATTGTTGACTGCCCAATTGCCAATGGCTTCAAGCTCATCAGACGAATAGATCATCCCTGTAGGGTTAGAAGGACTGTTGAGAAGAAGAACCTTAGTTTTATCTGTTTTAAGAGCTTCAAGCTGAGGAACTGTAATTTTAAACTGATTGTCCTCACTGGTCTGAGCAAAGACTGGTACTCCTGAAGCCAGCTTTACTTGATCCGCATAAGATACCCAGTACGGGGTTGGAATAATGACCTCGTCTCCTTCATTCAGAACCGTCATGAAGAAAGTATAAAGCATAAACTTGGCTCCGGTTCCGACAACTATCTGACTAGATTTGACTGAGTAGCCATAGAAATGTTCAAAATAATGAATAACTGCTTGTTTTAACTCTGGCAGGCCGCCTGCCGGTGTATAAAAACTGGCACGGCCATCTGAAATAGCTGCCTGTGCTGCTTGCTGAATGTTTTTAGGTGTTATAAAATCCGGTTCTCCCAAGGTTAAACTTAAGATATCGCGTCCCTCTGCTTTTAGAGCCTGTGCTCTGGCTCCAGCTGCTAAAGTGATGCTTTCTTCCATTTCCAATATGCGCCTTGCTAATTTCATAACGCCTCCTTATATCATAATATTTTTTCTGATTTCTAAACACATTGACAGAAAAACAGCTTAATTTCTTTTTAAAAAATCACCTGTTTCAAAGTTTATAAGATAGTAGCCATTTTCTGCGGTGATTTCCCAAATCGGAAAATCATCAAAAATCCCAAAAGTAACCTTCTTTATCTTTTTCGCACCGTTTTCATAGGCTATCTGCCGTGCCTGTCTTTGACTGATCCCGTCGTTTAAACGGTAAGTATAAATCTTCCTGCCCTTTTTAGAGACAGCAACAACTTCTTCGCTTCCGGATTCTGTAGTACCAAATACACTGTAGTAGGTTTCCTTGCCGTGATAAAGCTGAAAATTGGCAATATGCACCAGATCGGTTTGCTTTTTAGCTGTCTGCACTGCAAACTTTTGGGCATCGTATTTAGGTTTCATCGCTAGAAATAAAACAATAGATGCAGCTAACAGAAAAAGAAAGCCAATTAAGGCAAGAACGAATAAACACCGTTTTAACAGCTTTACTTTTTTCATTGCTCCCTCCTAAATACACTGTTGATAACATTATATCAAAAAATCTTCTATTTCTGCCAGACAGTCAGCAAATTTTTGATTAGAAAGATAAAATTCCTCATCTAAAGCGTGATAAATAACCGGACTATAGGTTTTATTCAGTATACGGCTGTCCATAATCAAAACCGCGGAACGCTGGCTGCTTCGGCGCAAGGTCCGTCCGATAGCTTGTTTTAACCGCAAAATCATCAGAGGAAGACTGTAATCATAAAAAGGATGCTTTCCCTCCTTTTTTAAGCGCTTATTCATCTTTTTAACAAAAAAGTCTTCAGGATTGTCGAAAGGCAGGCGCGTTATCACTTCAATCATCCGGTCAGCTGCTACAAAGTCAGCACCCTCCCAAAATGAACCTGTACCTAACAGCAATTGGCTGTCACCAGCTTCAAATTTTTGTTTTACCTTGGAAGCTGTGCCGTTTTTTTCCTGAGTCAAATGCAAAATACCTGCTTTTTCTAACTCTTCTGAAACCATTAACATACTTTGGATTGAAGTAAAAAGAACTAAAATTGGTTTTTTCAGGGTCAGGAGCTGAAAGAGTCGTCCAGTAAGTTCCTGAGCATAATCTGCCGCAGACAGCTGAGTAATTATCGGCATAGTTCGATCAAGCCAAATGCGCTGACTGCTGTTTTTAGTTTTAGGAAGTCTGGCAAAGTCAACGTCTGTAAAGCCCAAAAGTCCGGGCAAACTGACTTTAGGACTGATATCTAAGGTTGCAGAAATAAAGTACAGTTTTTTCAGTTCAGGTAAAAAAGACTTGAAATTCAAAAAATCTTCCCTACCAGCATTCAGATACATTTGACGCTTTTCTTGGTTTATTTCCGAAGACAGCCAAAATTCTGTAAAAGAACCCGTTATCATTTCTTTGAGAGGCTGTAATTCAGCTCTATTTAATTCTGACAGATTTTGCTGCAGCTGATTAACTGCTGTTAAGTCTAAATGGCCGTCCTTTGTCTGATGAAATTGTTCCATTATATAGTCTAAATGGAAAGAAAGGCTTTCAAGCAGTCTCTTTTCTATAAGTTGCTGACTGTCTTTGCTCCAATGCTGAACAAGAGGCAGAAGCTGGCTTAAATTCAGACTTCTTCTTGAAAACTGCTCAAGGTTCAGCAAAAGTTTCTGTGCTTCATCAAAAACAAGAACTTTCTTTTCAGCAAAGGCTTTATCGTCTTGCACACGTTCCAGAAAATAAGCATGATTGGTCAGCAGAAGCTGGCTGCTCTTAGCGTTCTCATAGCTTTGGCGCCAAAAATCTACTGGGAAATACTGGGACTGTTTTCTTAGCTTACCATCATGTCTAAGTGAGTCAAAATAACTTTCAAAACGCTGTTTTTGTTTGATTTCGTCCAAATCGCCGGTCTCGGTTTCCAGCAGCCAGACTAAAATCTGCATTTTATAGCGGTTAATCAGCCGATTGCTGCTTTCGTGGTTAAGGCTTTCTGCAAAAGCATCGAGTTTAATATAATTTCTAGGACCTTTAATACTATGGCAAGGGAGATGAAAGACATCCTTAATTTTCTTAACTTCATTTGCCATAATCTGATCCTGCAGCACTTTGGTCGGCACAGAAACGATGAGCTGTCTGTCAGAGGATTTGCTCAGAAGCGGCAAAAGATAAGCATAGGTTTTTCCAAGACCTGCCTGAGCTTCTAAAAAACTTGGACTTTGATCGCTTAATCCTGTCTCAACCAGCTGGGCAAAAGCCTTCTGTTTTTCACGCGCCTCCAAACCGAGCAAAGCGAGATTCACTGTAAAATCCTGTGATAGCTTCCGTTTTTTGGGCAGAGGCAGACTCTTTTTCAAAATAAGCTGACCTACCTCAGTATATTCTTTTTGAGAAAGAAGAGGCGCCTTTATTAGGGCTTCATCAAGCAGCATTCGAGATTCAAACAAGAGATTATCCGCTAAAGGCAGGAGCTTCTCTAATGCTTCTTTGGGAAGCCCTTCTATTTTTTTCTTCAGCTTTAAAAAAAGCTGAGCTGTCGCCAGTGCATCAGCAATAGCTGTATGGGCTTCGGACAAATCAAGCTGGAGTTCAGCTGCTAAACTGACTAAAGAATATTTTTCAAAATGCGGATAAAAAACCTGAGTCAGCTCTACCGTATCAACTCTGGGAGTGCGCAAATCAAAGCCTTCTAAAAAAAGGTGCTCTGCCAGGAGGTTAGCATCAAATTTCACATTATGAGCTACGAAAACACAGTCTTTTATCAGATTATAAATAGCCGCTGCAACTTGAGAAAAATCAGGTGCCTGAGCCAGCTGCTCATCAGTGATGCCTGTAAGAGCAACAATGTGTTCAGTTAAAGCTTCATGGGGATTCACATCGGTTTGGTAGGTTTCTACAATCCGGTCGTTTTTGATAATCACAATTCCTACTTGAATAATCATCGCAGAGGCACTGCCACTGGTTGCTTCCAAATCAACAACAGCATATTTTCTGGAATTTTTATCAGTCATAACATTAAGATTATACCACAATAACAGAACTTTTATCAGCCCAAACCCGTTTATATGCGGGTAAAACAACTAAAAACTGCCGGCAATATTTATAGTTTTTATTGAAAGAGTGCAAAAACGATTATTTGCTTGATCGTAAAAAGCTTTTTCTTTCTGCTGTCCTTTATGTTATAATGAAAATTCAAACGGAAGAATTTTTAATACTTGGGAGCAATGATGAAACGGACAAAGCTGAATAATTACTATCTTGAAATGGCAGAACATTTTCTATATGTCCCTTATTATGATGAAGAACGCCGCATTCGGGTACTCCTTCCCAAAGATTATAAAAAGGAAGACTGGGCGACTTATCCTGTGCTTTACATGCATGACGGTCAAAATATTTTTTACAGCAAAGAATCCTTTTCCGGTTATTCCTGGAAAATCATTCCGACGATTAAAAAACACAAAGAGTTTCCTAAACTCATTATTGTAGGCATTGATAATGCTGAGGAAAATCGGCTCAATGAGTATGCTCCCTGGATGACTGATGTCGGGACAACTCCGGAGACTGCCAGTGTAGGGGGAGACGGTATGGATTATGGAGAATGGGTGGTCAATGTTGTTAAGCCTTTTATTGATAACCATTACCGTACCAAACCGGACAGAGCCAATACCTTGCTGGCGGGATCCTCTATGGGCGGCATCATCACCGCTTATATGGGGGCAGCCTATCCCCAGATTTTTGGCAATCTGGGCGTTTTTTCACTGGCTTCTTGGTTCAGCGAACGCGACTTTCTGCGTTACTGCAATCACCATGCTCTCAATAAACAAAGCAAGGTCTATATTCAGGTTGGCACGAAAGAGGGAGATGACGTGGATGAAGCTTTTGCACCAGATATGAATCAGGCTTATATTGACTGCAGTCTTCACTACTATCAGTCTCTAATCAAAACAGGAATGCCATTAGAAAATATCAGGCTGCGGATTATGGCTAATGAAATTCACCATGAAAAGCACTGGGCGGAACATTTTGTTGAATTCCTGCAGTTTACCCTAAAAGACTAGTTCTGTTGGAGCCATACGGCCTAAGAACTGTCACTCAATGGATAATTTCAGCCAGAACTTAGGGATGGCAGGGTGAGAGAAAATTAATTCCCCTGTTACTGTCCTGTTCTGCTCTCAGCATCTGCTTCAAAATAAGCCGTAAGTCTGTAGTAAATTTTTTTGTCCCGGCTTCAAACTTCTTTAACAGAAAAAAACTCCCCTTAAAGCAGACAGTGAAAATCAGTAGCTTTCACTGTCTGCTTTAAGGGGATATGCGTTTATTCCGGCTTTTTACTGCAGCAGGTCAATTGCTGTTAAGCCTTTAATAAAGTCCAAAAATACTTTTAAACAGTCAAGCAATTAAACTAAACTGCAGGAAGACCTTAAATGCCTCCCTCTGCCTCAAGCTTACCTAAAAAGTAGGGCATCTGCTGGCGCCACCAATCCCAGTCATGGGCAACATCGCCTCCCCAGTAATCAAACCAGGCAGGGACAGATTTAGCCGCAAAAGCTTCCTCCAGCCGTTTTGTGTCCGCAATGTGAGGTTCTTCCCAAGCCCCCTGACCGACTGCAACAATAAAGCGGTTTTGGCGGTAATGATAGAGAAACCAAGGATCATCTTGATTCCAAAGGTAATCAATGGGAGAATTGTAATAAACCGTATTATCACCAAAGTACTCTCCTGTAAAAAAACGGACATCGTAAACACCAGAAAGAGCAATTGAAAGATCAAAAAGATCCGGATGCCGCAGGACAAAATTAACTGTATGATAAGCTCCCATTGAACAGCCTGTCGCAGCCAATCCTCCCTGCCATCCGGATTCATAGCGGATAAGCGGAACCAGCTCATTGACAATATAACGGTCATAAGCTTCATGCGCCAAAGCCATATCATGACCGGATTTGCCTAAATTCAGCCATGATTCACTGTCATAAGACTCCGGCGTATAAAATACAATCAGCCCCCGCTCGATGAAATCCTGACAAGCTTCGATCATTCCAAAATCGCCGTATTCATTCTGACTGCCGCCTGATGACGGAAAGACGATGAATGGCTTACCAGCATGGCCGTAAACATTGAAATACATTTCCTTGCCGAGTTCTCCGGACCAGTGACTTCTTCTTTCAAAATGCATATTTTCTTTTCTCCCCCTAACCTTATCTGGGAATGGAACCAAACTCAAGGCATGGTATCCGCTGGCCATCCCCTACAGTTCATCCGGCAGGAAAAATTGATTTTTAGCTTTTCCCACCATCAGTCACTGCATCAAAATGTAATCACGTATTGATTGAAATGCCGGGAGAAATTTCCCAGCATCTTTGCTGTCAATCATTTTCAGCAGCCTTTTTCTGCTGATATTTTATGCTACTGCTTAGCATGTGCAAATTGGATAATGTCACGCATTTCTTCTATCTTTTCAGTCCGAGCCAAAATACCCACTTCCCCCATTATCTTAGAAAAAATACCTGGTACGGCCTGTACACTGATAATATTGGGCCTGAATTTCTCGACAACTGTGTTGACACTGTTAGCATAATTCTGATTGGCCTTGCGCGAGATATAGACAACATTGTAAGGCCGGGTAATGTCTGCTTCAAAAATATTATCACGCACAATATTGGCATATTCTCTAAAGATATCGAAATCGTTGGCATAATTCCACATATCGATAGTCAGTCCTCCCGGCGGCCGGCAGTTGACCTCCAGAGCAATCAGCTCTTTGCTCTCTTTGATACGGAAAAATTCAAAATGGAAGAACCGCTCCTTCACCTTAAAAGCATCAACACAAATTTCACCGGCTTTTATCAGTTCATCAGAAATATCGCGCGGGACATAATAAAACATGTCATGATCTTTCTCCACAGTTGCCAGAACAGCTTCGGAGTATTCCAGACTGGAATAAAAAACAATATTCCCATCATGATCGGTCAAACCATCAAAGGTTACAATATCTCCTTCAATGTATTCTTCCATGATATATTCAACATCAGCATTTTTATAGGTGAAAAAATCCTCCAAAGCTTCAGGTGACCTCAGCTTATAAGTATCTGAAGCACCCACACCGGAATTAGGCTTAATAATGACAGGAAAACCAAGTTCAGCAGCCAGAGCACGCGCTTCATCATCAGTTCGGAACACTTGCCCTCGCGCTACTTTTAAACCGTGCTGACGAAAAATTTCTTTCATCTGGGCCTTCGTTTTAATGGCCAGCATATCTTCATTTTTATAGCCAAAAACATTAAAGTCTGTCCGTAAAGCAGCATCTAATTCCAGCCAGTATTCATTATGTGATTCGATGCGGTCAATACGGCCGTATTTATGGGCAAAATAAGCCACTGCCCGATAGACCTGATCATAATCTTCCATATTATCAACGCGGTAATATTCGGTCAGATTTTCCCTGAGCCCCGGACTTAACTCGTCATAGGGAGCATCCGCAATTCCAAGTGTATGAAAACCACTTTCATGCAGTCGAAGGGCAAACGTCTCAAAATTAGCGGGAAAATGGGGAGAAATCATCACAAAATTCATTGGTTTTGTCATTTCATTTACCTCATTTTTTATTTTTCTTCCAGTTTAACATAATTTAAGATGTTTTTCTAGTAAGTTTTCTGAAAATAATATCAATTCAGATAATTTTGAGACAGGACCGATCTCTTTTTCCTGTAGGGTTCTCATTTCAGAAATGCGCTATCTTTTTTTAATTTTAAAATCACATTTTTTTTGTTACACTGATAAGTATGGAAGTCTTAAAAATATTAAACACTGTTGCTCGTGAAAACACCTATATCCTCAGCAATGATCAGGCGCTTATCTTAATTGATCCTGGAAGCAACGGAACTGCTATCGCTGAACGCATTGTATCCTTAGGAAAACCTCTGGCTGCTATTTTACTGACCCATACACACTATGACCATATTATGAGCTTGGACTTTGTGCGTGATCGTTTCGGCAATCCGCCGACCTATGTTTCGCAGAAAGAAGCAAGCTGGCTGGGGTCTCCAACAGACAACTTATCCGGCCTTGACCGGCACCGTGATATGCAGGATGTCACTGCCAGACCTGCTGACTTTTATTTTGACCAGTCTTCTTACCATATTGCCGGTTTTCATTTTACTGTTGCTGAAACTCCCGGACACTCTATAGGAGGTGTGTCCTTTATTTTTCCTGATGATGAACTGGTTCTGACAGGAGATGCTCTATTTAAGGAGACTATTGGCCGGACGGATCTGCCCACTGGCAGCCTTGAGGTTCTTATAGACAGCATCCGTCAAAATCTGCTGACACTGCCCAATCATTATAAGGTTTATCCCGGCCATGGCATGAATACCACCATTGCCCATGAAAAAAACTTTAATCCTTTCTTTCAATAAAATAACCGCCCAAATCTGCTGCAGAAATAGGCTCGGACATTGGATTGGACATCGTCAGCCGTAGATGTCTGAAAGCAAACAAAAATCCAGCCTCTCAAACCATTGCTTGTGTTGTAAACAAGACGCAGTAGCCTAGCGTCATTTTAGTCGCTTTTTCAAAGCTTTAAAATAAAATGCCTACTAGGCTTTGCGGGGGCGAGACGTCGAATGTTATAGTCTGGTTCTGTCTCGCTCCCTAGTCGTCCTGACAGAGGGGCGCAGACGAAATCAAAAATTTCTGGCTTACCGTCAGCCGTAGACGTCTGAAGGCTTTGTCGTCTTGGCAGCCGACCGCACCCTTCTAGTCATCTTGGCAGAGGTGCGCCTACGAAATCATAGATTTCTGGCTTACCGTCTTTTTCCTTTGGTGTTCTTTAATCTTGTTAGAATTGAACACGTCTTAAACTGCGGGAAAAAGAGACGCAGTCGTAGGAAGAGCTGATGTACGAATGTGGCTGCTTTGTGAGTATAAACCGTCTGGGCTAGCGATCTAGCCTTTGTATCTTAAAAATAAAAAACTACCTGTTTGTGTGAACAGGCAGTTTTTTGGGATACAGAACGTTTTCTTCAAAATTGAAAGTTCTAAAATGAAGTTAGCCACTTAGATGCAAAAAAACACCTCTATGTTACACTTGTAGTTGACGAAAACACAAGTAAAGGACATAGAGATGCAAGACCATTATACACCAACAGGCAAGCACTTGACAATAGCTGATCGCCGCTTGATTGAACGCTGGAAGCAAGAAGGGAAATCTAATCGTGAGATTGCAGGTCTCTTAGGCAAAGCTCCTCAAACGATAAACAACGAGATGAAACGTGGACTGGTCCTCCAACAGGTGCGTAAGGGGAAGTTTGAGAAGCTTTATAGGGCGGATAGAGCTCAGGAAGTGTATGAGATTAATCGAAAAAATAGCCGTAAAGCTGTTAGTCTCACGAAGAAAGTCAAGGAAACCATTGTCCACTACATCAAGCTGAAGTGGTCACCTGAGATGATTTCAAAACGTAAAGTCAACGTCCCACAATCCACCATATACTACTGGATGGACAAGGGGTACCTGGGGCTGACTAAGGCAGATAGGCTGTATCCAAGAAAAGGCAAATCCCCTAAGAAAACAGCCAGTCCTAATTTCATGCCTGTTGGAAAGTCGATTGAGGAGCGGCCTGAAGCGATCACTCAACGACTGGAGGCTGGGCATTATGAGATTGATACGGTTGTTCAGACACGGGCTAAAGCGCCTTGCTTTCTGACATTAACAGATCGAAAAACCAGGTATGAAATCATTCGTTACTTGCCCAGTAAGACAGCACAAGCCGTTAACGAAGCCTTGTCGAGCATTTTACAGGAATATCAGATCACGTCAATCACAGCTGATAATGGGGCAGAATTTGCTAGACTAAGCGAGATTTTTAGTGAAGAGAAGATCTACTATGCTCACCCTTATTGCTCTTGGGAAAGAGGCTCTAATGAGAATCACAACCGTCTTATTCGACGTTTCCTACCCAAGGGAAAAACAAGAGCGACCAGAAAACTGGCCACTCAGATTGAATGGTGGATAAACAATTATCCCAAACGAATATTAAACTACAAGACACCTAGAGAAATTGTATTCAGTGGCTAACTTCAACTTGAAATTTAGCGTTTTCTTCAAAATACATCATTTCATTCAGACTTTAAAATTTCAAATAACGGCGCATTGACAGCATCGAACCGATTGAGCCAATGACAATGCCGATCAGAAACAGCAGACCGATTAGGGATGGAAGGAAGAAACCGGGATCGTACAGTGAAAGACTTTGCAGTTCTAAGCTTGGACTGAAGGCTCTATATACATATTGATAAAGGAAGTAGACAACCAAAGAAGGAATAATAGCTCCCAAGAACCCTACCCAGGCACCTTCAAAGAAGAAAGGTCCGCGGATATAAGAATTTTTAGCACCAACCAATCGCATGATTTCAATATCACGCCGTCTTGAGATAATGGTAATCCGAATCGTATTTGAAATCAGAAAAATAGCGACCAGAACAAGCAGACCGGTACCGACAAGGCCCCAGGTACGTATTAGAGCAGCAAATCTGAAGAGCTGATCTGAATCAGAACCGCCGTAGTCTACGGACTCTACACCCTCAATGCCGCTGATACTCTCTGCAATATCTTTGACTTCCTCAGGGGCAGCAGCCTCGACGACATAAACATCCTGCAGAGGATTAGAATCCCCATCAAGCAGTGCCCAATCATCACCATAAGTGTCCTGAAGTTGCTTCAGCTGCTCATCCTTGCTGGAAAAAGTGATGGACTTCACGCCTGATATTGCCATAATCTGGTCATAAACCTTATGATAATTTTCGTTAGCAACAGGCTGACCGGCAGGATCAGCTGTCATTTCTGAATTATCCGTTGAATCAATCTCCAGATAAGTATTGATTTGGATATTATTCTCAATACCTGAGGCTAACCGCTCAGTATTCAGAAGGACTGCTCCAAAAATACCAAGCAAGGTCAAGGTAATTGTTACCGAACTGACAGAAGCCAGCGTCATCCAAAAATTACGCTTTAAGCTCTTCATGGATTCCCACAAATGATGGAAAAAGTTTCTAATCATCGTAACCGTATTCTCCTTCCTCTTCATCACGTACCACACGACCATCTTCAATTGCGACAACGCGATGGCGAAGTGAGTTCACAATTTGGCTATTATGTGTTGCCATAAGTACAGTAGTTCCCTGCAGATTAATCCGCTCTAAAAGCTGCATAATTTCCCAAGCGATTTCTGGGTCAAGGTTCCCAGTCGGTTCATCAGCAATCAGGACTTTAGGATTATTGACAATCGCCCGAGCAATAGCTACACGCTGCTGCTCGCCGCCCGACAGCTGATCGGGAAAAGAACGCATTTTGTGCTTGAGTCCTACTAAATCAAGAACCTCGGTAACACGCTTTTGAATATCACGCTTTTTGGCACCGATAACCTGCATGGCATAGGCAACATTTTCGTAAACAGTCTTGGCCGGAAGCAGTTTATAGTCTTGGAAGACTACGCCTATGCTGCGGCGCAGCATGGGAATTTCCCGCTTTTTTATCTTATCCAGATTGAACTTGCCGACACGCAGCGTCCCTTTAGTATGGGCCTCCTCGCGGTAGAGAAGCCTGATAAATGTTGACTTCCCTGCTCCGGACGGACCGACAAGATAGACAAATTCACCCTGATCAACAGAAATAGTAATATCTCTCAAAGCAGTGGTTGAACGGTGGTATTTTTTACTGACACCGTTCATTTCAATTAAAGCCATGTTTTTCTTTCCTTTTCTTTAAATTTTTGATGAAGTATCCGGGACAAAATATCCCAGCTTGTTTTACTATATAGAAATAACTGTTTGCAGCTGGAGGTTCTTATCGGGACACATCTTAATTTTCAGGTATCCTCCTTAAACCGTCCGCTGGGCTGTTTAGTTACTCTTACAGTAGCGGTCAGCTTAGACAACTATGCAGAGCAGGGACAGCCTATCACTGATCGCTCATCCGCCATTTTAGATAAGCATCAATAAAGCCGGTCAGCTCTCCGTCCATAACCCGGTCAACCTGAGCCAGTTCATAGCCGCTGCGGTGATCTTTCACCATGGTATAAGGCGTAAAGACATAGGACCTAATTTGGCTGCCCCAAGTAATTTCTTTTTTATCTCCCTTAAGTGCATCAATTTCCTGAGCTTTTTTCTCTTCTTCCATCTGGTAAAGCTTAGCCTGAAGCAGTTTCATCGCCCGATCACGGTTACCATACTGGGTACGGTCAACAGTCGAAGCTGCGACAAGACCGGTCGGTATATGTGTAAGACGGACACCGGTTGACACTTTATTGACATTTTGACCGCCGGCTCCGCCAGAGCGGAAAGTGTCCATCTTGATGTCTTCATCACGAATAGTTACCTCAATCGTTTCATCAAGCTCGGGCATCACTTCAACAGATGCAAAAGAAGTGTGGCGGCGCTTGGCAGAATCAAACGGAGAAATTCGCACCAAACGGTGCACGCCCATTTCCGATTTTAATAGACCATAGGCATTAGCACCCGTAAAAGCTAAGGTCGCTGATTTGATCCCGGCTTCATCGCCGGCCTGATAATCCAGAAGTTCAACTTTAAACCCTCTGGCATTGCCAAAACGGGTATACATGCGCAGCAGCATATCTCCCCAGTCCTGTGCTTCCGTTCCGCCAGATCCCGGATGAATTTCCAAAATGGCATTATTATGGTCATAAGGCTCTGATAAAAGCAGAGCCATTTCATAGTCTGCCATGATTTTATCCAGCTCTCCCAGCTTCTCTTCCAGTTCTCCCTGTAAAGACTGATCTTCCGGCAGCATTTCCAGTAGCAATTCTGTTTCATCACACAGTTCTGCCATACTATGGAAGGTCTCATAGGTTGTCTTCAGTTCATTCAGTTCCTGTGATATTTTTTGAGCAGCCGAGCTGTCAGTCCAAAAATCAGGCTCAGTCATTTGATGTTCAAGCTGGGCAATCTCTTCTTCCAAGTTTTCTAAGTCAAAGAGACCTCCTGAAGTCAGTCAGCTTCTCTTGATTTTCTGCTATTTTTTGACGAATTTCAGCTAATTCCACAAAAGTCACTCCTTTTTTATCGTTATAGATATCAGTCAATTATTAAAGATAGATAACTCTCCAGTAAGAAACACAAAAAACGTCAGCATCCCTTTGGAGTTCTATCTATTTTAATAGTCTATCATAAAAATGTCAGTTTTGCCATTTTGCAAGCACTGCAGCCAGTTCTTTTTGGCTATCCTCTTCTTTCAGATTCAGATGATGCAGAAAATCCAACAATGCAGCATCCGGTTTCCTGACAATCTCTCCTATTGCCCAGATAGCTGTGGCTGTATGAACAGGATTATTATTTTTATCAATAATTTCCATAAGTTTGACTAAGGCACTCTTGTCATGAATGTTCGCTAAAGCAATGATGGCATTGCGCTGCAGAATATTCTTTCCGCGCCAGGCTGCTGCAAGCAGGCCAAACTGTTCTTTAAAAGATTTATTAGTTAACTCCAAAAAAGGCAGCAATTCGGGCATCGCCAATTCCGGGTCAATAGCACTAGCAGGAGGATTATCAATACCTTTATTATATGGACAGCAAATTTGGCAGATATCACAGCCGTAAATGACCGTCTTGATTTTTTTGCGAAATTCCAGCGCCATCATTCCTTTGTCCTGTGTCTGAAAGGAGAGGCAGCGTCTAGCATTCATACTGCCATCGCCGATCAGACAGGACGTCGGACAGGCATCCAGGCAGCGCCGGCAGTCACCGCAGTCATAATCAACCGGCTGGTCAGGTTCAATGTCCAGATTGGTAATCAGTTCCCCTAAATACATGTAAGAACCAAATTCCTTAGAAATAACCAAGCCGTTTTTCCCGATAAAACCGATTCCGGCTCGTCTGGCAACCGCCGTATCAACTAAAGCACCTGTATCTACCATAGCTTTATGCTCAAAAGAAAAATCTGCACAGAGCTGTTCAATCCCTTCGGCTAAACGTTTCAATTTGTCCTGCAAAACCTGATGATAGTCCACTCCCCAAGAATTGGGTGTGATTTTCCCGCGGCGGTATTGTGTTTTAGGCGGTTTAATTGACAGCTTATGCGGATAAGCGACAGCGATAGCGATAATAGTCTTAGCAGATGCAAGCGAACGCTTAGGATCGAGACGGTCTTCAATGATTTTATGTTCAAAGCCCGAATTTCGCTTTTCTGCAACAGCCAGACGCAGTGATTTTTCTAAATAAGCAAAATCATCCGCTTTTGTGAAACCGATTTTTGAAATCCCAATATCGGCAGCCAGCTCCTTAATTTCTTCTTTGATATCCATATTCTTATTCTAAAGCAAAAAGACAGGGACGGCAAGGTTAAGTTTTTGGAACAAGAGTGCCCTAGACCAATTTATTTGATAGAAATCAATTTTTACAATTGGAAGTCCTTAGCTGGGTACGTCTTATTTCCAGGTTCCCGCCTTAGGCAGTCTACTGGATCGCTTAACGACTAAAATATAAGCAGTTACTCTGACTAACTGTGCGGAAGGTGGATCCCAACCTAGAAATTAGAAAGTGAGGAAAGTTTATGTTTTTGGGCTCCGCTTCATTCTCTTAAAAAGGCTTTTACATCCGTGAGTTTCACTGGCATCGCCAAAATAAACAATACTGCAGAGCCTTAAATCAAACATTATACTGTCCAAGTCTTCATCCATTTATTAAGAAAAAGTATTTTCCTCTGCAATTTTTTGCCATACTTGACTTAAATGATCAACCAAAACATCTGCTTGGGTTTGATCGATACCAAACAAACGGTCACGAATAGCAAAGACGCGCAAGCCGGCTGCTTTTCCAGCTGCGATTCCCTTTGAACTATCCTCAATAACGAGAATGGCTTCTTTTTCGAGACCCAGCATCTCACAGGCTTTATTATAAATAGCAGGGTCCGGTTTGCTTTCTGTAAAGTCACTGCCTGAGAGAACCACTTCAAAAGAGTCTTTAAGCCCCGTACTTTCCAAAGCAAAGAAAATATCACCGTATTCAGCATTAGAAGCTAAAGCCAGCCGAATCCCTTTTTCCTGTAAACTGCGAATGACCTGTTTAGTATCAGGAAAAATCAGTTCCTGATAAGGTGCCCGGTGTTTTTCTTTATACAGAATGTACTGCCCTTCCAAACTTTTAGTATCATAATCAGAAGAACGGCCAGCTAACAGTTTATCCCAAATCTGATCCAGACGTCCGCCTACAAAGTCTCTGGCTTTTAAATGAGCGATAGAAATGCCTTTTTCTGCTAGAAACTGCTCCCTGCGCTTAAAATAAAAGCTTTCAGTGTCAAATAAAACACCATCCATGTCAAAAATTACTGCTTTAATCATTTGAAGACCTCATTTCTGCTTTTATTTTACCATATCTCCACTACATGCGTCTTTGCTTAAGAAAGAATTATTCCTATTTTTTTGTTAAAATAGATATATGACTAAACTCGCTATTATCAGTGATCTGCATATCGATCTCAATCAATTCGGCGATTTTGAAATCGAAACACTGATTGCTGTACTGAAAGAAGAAAAGGTTAGCCATTTGCACCTGGCCGGAGATATTTCCAACCATTTTTATACTGTTTCCCAGCCTTTTATAGAACAAATGGCTGCTCATTTTACGGTTACTTACAATTTGGGGAACCATGATATGCTGGATTTATCTGAAAAAGAAATTCAGCAGCTGGACTTTCAAATCTTTCCGCTTGGAAATAGGACGCTTCTTTCGTTCCACGGTTGGTACGATTATTCTTTCTACCCGACCAGAACGGATGCACAGAATCTCAAATTCAAAAATACTTTTTGGTTTGATAGAAGGCTTAAGCGCAGCATGAGTGATAAAGAGCTGACTCTGCAAAGCGCCCATCGCCTTGAGCAGACCTTAGCACGCCTTGACCACAATCTTATTGTCAGTATGCATTTTGTGCCCCATCGCCGATTCACCATGACGCATGAAAGATTTAAACCTTTTAATGCTTTTTTAGGCAGTCACATTTTCCATAATATTTTTAAAAAATACGGCGTTTCCGATGTCGTTTTCGGTCACGCCCACAGATCTTACGGCTGCCAAAATATTGAAGGTGTCGCCTACCATTCCCGGCCACTGGGCTATATCCGCGAATGGGACTTAACCATCGGCTTTGTCAGCCAGCACCCTGTCTACAACCCCAGCGGTACTTGGAATCTCAGCAAACGTTATAATGCGGTGAAAAATCAAAAAGACTTTCTAGCCTATAAAAAAAAGCATCTGGCTGAGGAATTTAGAAGATCCATAACCCTTTTTCCGCTGAAATAAGAATATTATAGAAATACCCCCTCAGCTTCGTTTTGCAGTTCAAGCCGAGGAGGTATTTCTTAAACAATATATTTTAAGCTTTTTACTCAGTAAAGAGCGTTTTTTATGCGTGTTCTTCCGTTCCGAGCAAGTAACGGCCGACAAGAGCCGCCAGAACTGCTCCCAGAATCGGTGCTAAAATAAAGACCCATAATTGACCGAGAGCATCGCCTCCAGTTAATAATGCTGGGGCCAAACTCCGTGCTGGATTAGCTGACATACCGGTCAGCGGTATCCCAACGAAGTGAATAAGGGTCAGGGTTAAACCGATAATCAAACCAGCCAGGTTAGCATTCCCTTTCTTGGCCGATGTGACCGTCACAATCACCAGAACAAAGATAAAGGTCAAAATCGTTTCAACCAAGAAAGCACCGACGGCATTAACACCATTAAACAGATTCTGCCCAAGGTTATCGGTTACAACACCGATATTAGCAATCAAGACTTGTAAAGTAAACGATCCTAAAAGTGCACCAATAATCTGAGCACAGATGTAGATAAGCAGGTCCTTGCTGTTTATACGCTTATTGATGAATAAAGCGATAGAAACAGCCGGATTTAAATGAGCGCCTGATACTGTCCCAATACTGTAAGCAGAAGCAACAATGGTTAAACCAAAAGCCAAGGCAATCCCAGTGATTCCAATACCGGCTGAACCGCCGCCAAAAACAGCAGCACTTGTCCCAACAAAAACAAGAATAAAGGTTCCAATCAATTCAGCAAAAAACTTTTTCATAATAAAATTCCTTTCTTCTGATATTTTAATCTTAATTGAAAAAAACTGCAAATAAAACAACTTCTCCTATAGCTGATGCTGCATGAAAAAAACACAGCTGAAAAAAAGGGGGGGAATCTCCGCAGTTTTCTCTGCTTAAATTTCCGGAAAGTCAAGACCTCTAAAACAGACAACAGAGGATAGTAACTATAATCCCAATCGCAATTCGGTACAGCCTGACTGCTTTGGACTGCACACGGTCTAAAATATCAAGGGAAAAAGGAAATCGCTGCGATGCAACCATCAGCTGTCCTTTCTTTCATTTTTTAACATCCTTTATCTCGTAAAACAAAAAGAACTCAGGATGAACTCCCGAGTTCTAAAAATATGCAATGAAGCATTGGCAGTTCCAAAACAAAAACTGATGCCAAAGCAGCTTGTCTTAAATTTACTTGCAGCTTTAGATAGCTTTTTTGTCTTGACCGGCTGCTCGCTGTACGGCCTTAACCAGTTCAACAATAAGGACCATCAGAAGGCTGCCGAGAACAACAACTCCCCATTGTGTTAAACTCAAATGGGCAACATGGAAGAAAGTATTGAAGCCCGGAATAGCAATCGTTGACATCAAAAGAACAAATGCCACCGGAATAGACCAGTTAAAGAGTTTATTTTTAAAGAGTCCTACTTTAAAAATAGACTGATAAACCGACTTGACGTTAAAGGCATGAACCAGCTGAATCAAGCCCAGTGTCGCATAAGCCATAGTCAGGGCATCCTCGTGTATAGCCTGACTGCCCGCATGTTCAGGATTAATAATAGCCCAGCCGTAAACCCCTAAAACCAGCAGCGTCTGCAGAATTCCCTGATAAATAATGGCCCCCATCACACCGCCTGAAAAGAAACTGGATTGGCGGCCGCGCGGTTTGTGTCTCATAACTCCCGGTTCAGCCGGCTCAACTCCCAATGCAATAGCAGGCAAAGTATCAGTTACCAAATTAATCCACAGCAGATGAACCGGTTCTAACACATCCCAGCCAAAAAGGGTAGCAAAAAAGATGGTAAAGACTTCAGCCATATTAGCTGACAAAAGGTATTGAATTGATTTTTGAATATTAGAGAAGACCTTGCGCCCCTCTTCAACCGCTACAATGATTGTCGCAAAATTATCATCGGCAAGTACCATATCCGAAGCGCCTTTAGAAACTTCCGTCCCGGTAATTCCCATACCGATACCGATATCAGCTGTTTTAAGAGACGGTGCATCATTAACTCCGTCACCTGTCATAGCCACTACCTTGCCCTCATTTTGCCAGGCTTTAACGATTCGCACCTTATGCTCCGGCGATACACGCGCATAAACAGAATACTGTTTGAAAACTTTTTGGAACTCTTCATCTGATAATTCATTCAGTTCAGCGCCAGTAAAGACATGATCTTCCACATCATCCGCTTCAATAATGCCAAGCCGTTTAGCAATAGCTTCCGCTGTATCCTGATGGTCTCCCGTAATCATAATCGGACGTATGCCCGCCTCTTTGGCTACACGAACAGCTTCTGCGGCTTCTGGCCGTTCTGGATCAATCATACCGACAAGTCCGGCAAAAATAAGATGGTTTTCAATAATATCTGAATCGAGTTCCGGTACCCTGTCTTCATATTTGTAGGCCATCATCAGCACGCGCAGAGCTTGTTTGGCAAGCGATTTATTAGCGGCAAGGATGGTTTCCCTGTCAGCCTCTGTAATCGCACGAACAGACCCGTTTTCTTCAATCTGTGTGACACGTTTAAGCAGCTGATCCGGTGCCCCTTTGACAGCCACTAAAAACTTACCATCTGCTATTTTATGGATGGTTGACATAAGCTTCCGGTCAGAATCAAAAGGAATTTCTCCCACACGCGGTTCTTCTTTTAGCGCTTCACGAACATCAAAACTATGGTCAAAACCGTATTGTACAAGCGCTGTTTCTGTCGGATCACCAATCAATTTTCCTTTTTGATCAACCTTAGTATCATTTGCAAAGTTCATAATTCGAAGCGCCATATTGTTCGCTTCAATATCATCATTGGCATCATGGAGCTGACCATTGTAATACATTTTTTCAACAGTCATTTGATTCATCGTCAGTGTCCCTGTTTTATCAGAGGCAATAATTTCTGTAGATCCCAATGTTTCAACAGCAGGAAGCTTGCGCACAATCGAATTACGTTTAGCAAGCGTTTGTGTCCCCAATGACAGAACAACTGTCACGATAGCCGGGAGACCTTCCGGAATCGCAGCAACAGCAAGGGCTACAGCAGTCATCAGACCAGTGAGGACTTCCTGACCGCGAAGAAAGACACCAACTATAAAAGTGACCAGCGCAATAGCCACGACAACATAGGTTAGGAACTTAGACAGCTGATTTAAATTTTGCTTAAGAGGCGTATCTGTCTCATCGGCATTAGCCAGCATCCCCGCGATATGGCCAACCTCAGTATACATACCGGTGTTGGTAACCAGCCCCATACCGCGGCCATAAGTCACATTTGAGTTTTGATAAGCCATATTCAGACGGTCGCCAATACCGGCATCAGCAGGAACCGCAGCCGATAAATCTTTATCCACAGGAACCGATTCTCCTGTAAGGGCAGCCTCTTCAATCTTGAGCGAGTTAGCCTCTAAAAGCCGCATATCAGCCGGAACAACATCGCCCGCTTCCAGCATAACAATATCGCCGGGAACAAGCTCCTTTGCATCAACTTCTTTTACATGACCGTCGCGGCGGACTCGCGCTAAGGGACTGGACATTGATTTTAAAGCGGCAATGGCAGCTTCGGCCTGTCCCTCCTGATAAACACCAAATGCAGCATTTAAAATAACAACAGCCAAAATAATAATGGCATCTGTAACACCTTCTCCGCCTGACGTGATAACCGACAGAACCGCAGCAACCAGCAGGATAATAATCATTAAATCCTTAAACTGATCAATAAACTTGGCAAAAAGAGTGCGCTTCTCTCCTTCATCCAGTTCATTGCGGCCATAATCGGCCAGACGCTGCTGCGCTTCTTGAGTTGTCAGCCCCTTTTTAGAGCTTTCCAAAGCGGATAGCACAGAAGATACATCCTGCGTATAAAACGTTTCTTTCTTTTGTTCTTTTGACAAAATACATTCTCCTTAAATTAAGATACAAAGGCCGTTTAAAAATCCGTATGAAAATAGGGAAGGACGAGCGATAATCTGCACTGCGACGGACTTCATCTTTTTCACTAGGATTTTAGGCCGTGTTCAATTCAAACAAGATACAAAGGCCGTTAAGAAATCTGTATGAAAAGGCGGTAAGCTAGAAATCTGTGATTTCGCAGACGCCCCTCTGCCATAGACGGTTTGAAAACCGAGGCAGATGATAAAATATCAAATCTCTTCACAGCAGCCCATCATCTATTTTTCAAACTGAATTTTCAGTCTCTTTTTTTAAAACAAAAAGAGACCTGTTTATTTAAACAAGTCTCGCTGTTTAAGACCCGGCCGGAAATTTCTTTCGTAATGACGACCGGAGCCACGGTAAAACCGTCTGCTACTCCCTTGATATAGATTCATTATAACAAAAATTTATTCTTCTTGGCAAGTGCCTGCTTTTCTGAATCCGTAAAACAGCAGCAGAGGATTTAAATCTTTATTTTTTAACCCCCTGACCTGAGGTTGGGTTGTAAAGACCTTCACTTTCTCTTTTTTCACCTAAAACATCAGCAAGGCTAAAACAAAGATATTTGACACACAGACGGTTTTTGTAAGCATAAACAAGATGCAGAAAACCATCCTTGCTTTGATACAATGTCGGATATTCGTACTGAGCATTGTTTGTTTTATTCTCCGAACCGATAAAACCTTCAGCTGGTTCAAAAATCCGTCCCAAAGGCCAGGTCTCCCCTAAATCCTCTGATAAAGAAACAGCAACAGAATGACGCAGGCCCGGCCAAGCAACTTTGCCAAATTCCGGTTTTCCGGCAGCATTCAGATTATAGGCAAGGGCAAGCTCCCCTGACTGCAGTTTGATAGCGCTGATACTGGCATTATTATTAGGCAGAACTGTTTGACGAGGCTCACTCCATGAATCGCTAAAATCATAAGATTCACTGACATAGATATTATCTGCAAAGCGGCTGCGCATAAAGGCCAGCAGGTGTCCGTTTTCATCCTCCACAACATTGGCATGGACCCGACCGTTGCTCTCAGGCATAGGAACACGGCGCCAGGTCTTGCCAGCATCATCGGATAAACGAAATTCAGTTGGATCATTGGTCAGTCCTTCAGCAGAGTCTTCACAAAGCCAAGTCGAAAACAGCCAGCGCCCATTGCTTAAGATTTGAATCGTCTGGCGGGAAAAGGTGCCCTCCTCTGGGAAAAGGACTTCTGCTTCTCCCCAAGTCGTCCCCTCATCGCTGGATTTTTGCATCATAACGATTGAGGTAAACTGCATATTGTCCTTTCCCTCCTGACGGCTGAGCTGCGATGTATAAATCAGCCATATTTGACCGTCAGGAGCCCTAAAGAAAGCTGGATTTTGCTCACTGCGTCCCTGACCATGGGAAACAATCTGCGGCTGATCCCAGACGTGATCCTGTGCAGAATATTTAGATACTGCAATTGAAATGTCACCGCTTCCTTCGAAACTACCTGCGAACCAAGCGCATAGAAGACCCCCATCGTTTGTTTCAATCAATGTCGGTGCATGTGCTGTCGCCTTGCCGCCAGTTGGCAGTAAAGCATAGTCAATATTTAAAATATTGGTCATGATAAAGAATACCATTCGGATTATCAGTTCTTGTTTGCGGCAGTTGTTCTGTCATTGTTTTTCCTTTCTTCCACAGCTAATTTAATGACAGCTTTAGTAAATGTAAGAGGTTCATCAAAGTGGAAAACAGCCCTATGCGCAGCCCAAGGAAAACAGACATAAGCCATTCCTGCTGTCATTTTCATATAATGACGAACCTCGCCTTCATATTTTTCAACATCTTTTTCTTCTTGATAGGGCAGAGCAACTGATAAATTTAGCAAATCTTCCAGCGCTTTAAGAGAAAGGCTGTCAGCCGATGCTGTTTTTTTCAGACGAAAGCGCAGCCGGGTGCTGCAGTAACGAACATCTTTAACATTGGCAGCACCGCCCAGATGTTCCAACAGATTCTGTGCCAATACTTGTGTAGCTATAGCAGTCATTTTCTTTTCTCTTTCTCTTGTCGTATAAGTCAGCACACTGCAGACTGGCAAAACTATCTTATTTCTCTCTGATTGCTTAAGACAGCTTCTCGTACCAGCTTATTGCTAAATGATAATTCGCAAAAACAGCTTCAGTCTCTGCCTGCTTCAATGTATAATCGACTATTATCCTCTGTTTTTCGGGCTGAACAGAAAGATTTTCCGTTTCTATCAGTAGCTTCTGACTGCCCAAAGGAGTGGAAATCTGGGCTGCTGTCAGGTGATTTTCTCGGAATGTCATGATTGATTTAGGCTTTGAATAGCGAATCATCGCCAGTTCTTCATTCCTATATTTAAGCAGAACCTGCTCTTTTTCAGCATTATGATATATAATATAGGATGTTCCCTTTTTTTGACTGAATTGGCAGTCATGGGTTTCACAGATGGTTTCTGTCCGGCCGTCTGTTTGGACTGTATTTTTAATTTCGATTTGCATACAGGTACTTTCTAAATTTATACTATCGGCTTTAATTCTATCAATTTCTGAATAAACTTGCAATTTTTGTTATAATGAAAGCATGAATGAAAAAGTCTTTCGTGATCCCGTTCACAACTACATCCATGTCAATAATCAGCTTATCTATGATCTGATTAACACTAAAGAATTTCAAAGGCTCCGGCGAATCAAGCAGGTTCCGACTACTGCCTTTACTTTCCACGGCGCAGAACATAATCGTTTCTCCCATTGTTTAGGAGTTTATGACATCGCCAGGAGAGTAACTGAAATTTTTGAGCAAAAATACTCCGATATTTGGAATAGCGATGAGTCGCTTTTAACAATGGCAGCAGCCTTGCTCCACGATATCGGACACGGTGCCTATTCCCATACTTTTGAACGGCTGTTCGCTACTGATCATGAAGCTTTTAGCCGTGAAATCATCACCAATCCTGAAACAGAGATTTACCGTGTGCTCAGCCAGGTCTCTCCTGATTTCCCTGAAAAAGTAGCCAGTGTTATCAGTCATACCTATCCTAACCAGCAGGTTGTACAGCTTATTTCCAGTCAGGTAGACTGTGACCGCATGGACTACCTTCTCAGAGATTCCTATTACACTGCGGCCAGTTACGGTCAGTTTGACTTAACAAGAATTCTGCGCGTCATTCGCCCGACAGAAACTGGGATTGCTTTTGAACGCAATGGTATGCATGCTGTAGAAGATTATATTGTCAGCCGTTTTCAAATGTATATGCAGGTTTATTTTCACCCAGCCAGCCGGTCTGTGGAAGTCCTGCTGGAGAAAATTTTAAAACGTGCCAAATGGCTTTTCCAGCAAGAGGGCTATTTCTTTGAAAAAACAGCGCCTAATCTCATCCCTTTTCTGCAGGATCATTTCACTTTAAACGACTATTTGGCTTTAGATGACGGCGTTATGAATACTTATTTTCAGTCTTGGATGACTGCTGAAGACAAAATTCTGGCTGATTTATCCAGCCGTTTTATCAATCGCAATATCTTTAAATCAGTTACTTTCAACGAGCAGTCTCAGTCTCAGCTTTACCGGCTGAGAGACTTAGTGCAGTCAGTAGGGTTCGATCCTGAATATTATACAGGCATTCAGGCCAGTTTTGACCTTCCTTATGACATTTACCGTCCGGAAAAAGAAAACCCGAGAACACAAATCGAAATCATTCAAAAAAATCAAACCTTAGCAGAACTGTCCACACTGTCTCCAATTGTCAAAACCCTGACTGGAACCAGTTACGGCGATCAGCGTTTCTATTTTCCAAAAGAAATGCTGCAGCTGAATGACCTTTTTGCTGCTAATAAAGAAATTTTTATCAGCTATACTGCTAACGACCACTTCACACCTCCTAAAAAATAGAAACAGTCCCACTTCTTTAACAGTAAACCTGTTTGATCAGAACAAATGTGTTCACATCAAAATAGAAAAACATCCGAGAAACTGAAGTTTCTCGGATGTTTTTATCTGCAAAGCAGCCTTATTCCTAGCCTCCCTGCACTTCGCATAATTGTATCACCTTGTTCAAAGAGTTCAGACCATGTTCAGTTTTTCTGCACAGTCCCCATGACAAAACCCTTATTTTTTAGTAATATAGTATATAGAAATTTTTAGATTACGGAGAAATCAATGTCTATCAAACTTGTCGCTATTGATATTGATGGCACACTTCTTAACAACGACCGAAAAATTACACCGGATGTGCGGAAAGCTATTCAGGAAGCCAAAAAAGAGGGCCATAAAATTGTTCTGGCGACCGGCCGCCCAATAGCCGGCGTCCAAAGTCTGCTGACAGAGTTGGATCTTAAAGACAAAGGCGATTATGTTATCACTTTCAATGGCAGTCTGGTACAGGATACAGCCAGCGGCGCTGATATCATCAAAAAAACACTGACATATGAGGACTATCTAAACCTTGAATTTTGGAGTCGTAAACTCAATGTCCACTTGCATGCCATCACCAAAGAAGGAATTTATACAGCTAACAGAGATATCGGCAAATACACCATTCACGAAGCTACGCTGGTTGACATGCCAGTTTTTTACCGAACACCGGAGGAAATGGCCGATAAAGAAATTGTCAAAGTCATGATGATCGATGAGCCTGAGATTTTAGACGCTGCTATTGCTAAGCTGTCGCAAGAACTGTATGATTCATATACTATCGTAAAATCAACTCCTTTCTATCTCGAAATCATCAACAAAGAAGCTAGTAAAGGCAAGGCGCTCACCCATCTGGCAGAAAAACTGGGACTGCAAAACAGTGAAACCATGGCCATCGGTGATGAAGAAAACGACCGAGCTATGCTGGAGGCTGCAGGTACACCAGTAGCCATGGCCAATGCTGTGCCGGAAATCAAAAAGCTGGCTAAATATATCACCAAATCAAACGAAGAAAGCGGCGTAGCTTATGCGATTCGCCAATGGGTACTAAACTAATGCTTACATATAAAACTGGGATTTCAAAAACAGAGCACGATGAGTTTGTCAAAGCAAGCCATCAAACCAATCTTCTGCAGAGTTCAGACTGGGCGCAGGTTAAAGATAATTGGGGCAGTGAGCGTCTTGGGTTTTATCAGGATGATGTCCTTGTTGCATCAGCTTCTGTTTTGATCAGGCCTTTGCTGCTCGGAATGACTATGCTCTATGTTCCAAGAGGGCCAGTTATGGATTACAGCAATCCGGACTTAGTCAAAGAGGTCATTGCTGCTCTGAAGGCTTACGGCAAAACAAAACGTGCTCTTTTTATCAAATTTGACCCCGCCCTCCTTCTCAAGCAGTATAAAATTGGGCAGGAAACGGAAGAAAATGAAGAAACGCTTACACAATTAGCGAATCTCCAGAAAGCCGGTGCCCGCTGGACGGGCAGGACTAAGGAAATCGCGGAAAGTATTCAGCCGCGTTTTCAGGCCAATGTTTATACCGAAGCTGAACTGACAAAAAGCTTCCCCAAGCATACTAAACGATTGATGAAAGATGCCCAAAAAAGGGGGGTAGAGACCAGCCGCGGTGATGTTGCAGATGTCAAAGCTTTCGCCGATGTAGTAGCCTTGACTGAGAGTCGAAAAGGCGTAGCCCTGCGCAATGAAGCTTATTTCAAAAAAATGATGACTATCTATGGCGACGATGCTTACCTGCATCTTGCTAAAGTTAACCTGCCCAAGCGCCTGCAGGAATATAAAGAACAGTTAGCCCAAGTTGAAAAAGAACTCTCAGAAACCGAAGAGCATCAAAAGAAACGGCTGACCAAACTCAGACAGCAGGAAGCTTCTATCAGCAAGTACATCAAGGAATTTGAAGATTTTGTTGAAAAATATCCAGATGAACTGATTATTGCGGGCATCCTCTCTGTCCGCTTCGGGAATGTAATGGAAATGCTCTATGCCGGTATGAATGATGAATTCAAGAAGTTCTACCCGCAGTATTCCCTCTATCCTAAAGTCTTTGAAGATGCATACCAAGACGGTATTGTCTGGGCTAATATGGGAGGAGTGGAAGGCAGTCTGGATGACGGACTGACCAAGTTTAAAGCTAATTTTAACCCAACAATTGAAGAATTTATCGGCGAATTTAATATTCCTGTCAGTAAATTACTTTATCCATTAGCTAACTATGCCTATGAGACAGGCAAAAAAATGAGGAATAACCACTAATGCCTTTTACAATTTTAAGTCAAGAACAATTCAGCGATTACTGTGCACGTCTTCCTTATAAATCTTTTATGCAGTCTGTTCAAATGGCTGAATTGCTGAAAAAACGCGGCTTTACCGCTGAATTTGCCGCCTACAGTGAGCAAGGAAAAGTCCTTGTCGCTGCAGTTCTGTACAGCACGCCTATGACTGGAGGGCTGCACATGGAAATTAACTCTGGGCCGGCAGTTGCAGATAGCCGTTATCTCAAAAAATTCTATAAAGAATTACGGGACTATGCCAAGGAAAAAGGGGCTTTAGAACTCATTGTCAAACCCTATGATACCTATCAGACTTTTGATGGTGAAGGCAAGCCGCTTGACAAAGAAAAGCCGGAACTTATTGATAATTTGGTTGATTTAGGCTATAAACATGATGGCCTGCTGACCGGCTACCCAGGCGGTGAGCCGGACTGGCACTACGTCAAAGATATCAGTCAATTAGATGAAAAGTCCCTGCGCAAATCCTTTAGTAAGAAAGGACGGCCTCTTCTAAAAAAGGCTAACACCTTCGGTATTAACATCAGGCAGCTTAAGCGCGATGAACTGCCGCTTTTTAAGGATATTACAGCAGCAACTTCTGACAGACGTGCTTATATTGACAAACCGCTCGATTATTATGAAGATTTTTATGATGCTTGGGGAGAGGATGCAGCCTTCACTGTCGCTACCCTCAATTTTTCAGATTATTACCAAAATCTTGAACAAGACCAAGCTAAGCTGGCTCAGCGGATTGATAAATTAAAAGCAGCACTCGAAGAACAGCCGCAGTCTGATAAAAAACGCAACCAGCTGCGTGAACTCAGCAGCCAGTATGACAGTTTCGAACTCCGAAAACAAGAGGCTCAGCAGTTTTTAGAAGAATACGGCCAAAAAGACGTTATCCTTGCCGGCAGCCTTTTTGTTTACACTAAACAGGAAGCGATATATCTCTTTTCAGGCTCCTATCCGGCCTTTAATAAATTCTATGCTCCTGCTCTCCTGCAAGAATATGTCATGCTGGAAGCCCTAAAACGCGGTATCCCCAGCTACAATCTTTTAGGTATTACCGGAGAGTTTGATGGATCCGACAGTATCCTCCGTTTCAAGCAGAATTTTAACGGCTACATTACGCGAAAAACAGGGACCTTCCGCTATTATCCTCAGCCTTTAAAATTCAAAATCCTTCACACAATCAAGAAAATACTGGGCCGCCAATAAAAATAAAGTGAAACAGATTGGGGCTTCTAGGTTTTCGCTCATCTCCCTGTGCAGTTGATAACGCCTTTGGTATCTTAGTGAACTGTATTCAGCGGGAATGCCAGCGACAACTTAAACGAGGGTAGCTGCTCTGTGAATATAGATCCTCCCTTATGTTTAAGGCAACACTGCGATTAGTCTTCTATTTTTCAGTCACTTTTACCGATCTTTGTATCATGACGAAAGCGATGCGTTTATCGTTGCTGTTATCGGGGAGTTGTTGCCCGTCATTATTGCTGCATGGATTATACCTGCTACTATTCAAAAAGCCTCAAACAACGTTTTTAAGCGTCGTTTGAGGCTTTTTGACTGTTACTCAATAAAAAGAAAGACACCCTTTTAAGTCAGTCTGCTTAAAAGGGTGCTGTATTTTGTTATTTCCCTCTGCTCAGCAGTTACTTAGCAGCAGAAAATCAGTGAAATTAATTTTTTAGTTAACAAAGTCAAGCAAAGCAAGAAAACTATCTGGCTGCAGAGAAGCACCGCCGACCAAAGCACCGTCAACATCCGGACAAGCCATGTATTCAGCAATATTCTCAGGTTTTACAGAACCGCCGTACTGAACGCGGACCTTATCAGCAACCTCTTGACCGAAGTCAGCAGCTACAACGTCACGGACTGCTTTACACATCTTCTGTGCATCATCCTGAGTGGCTGATTTACCGGTACCAATAGCCCAGATTGGTTCATAGGCCAGCACTAAGGAAGCTACTTGTTCAGCTGTCAAGCCTTTAAGTGCTGCAGAAACCTGTGCTCCTACAAACTCTTCTGCTTTACCAGCTTCATAGGTTTCAAGAGACTCTCCGCAGCAAATAATCGGAGTCATACCGTTCTTGAAAATAGCCTGTGCTTTTTTATTGATATCGTCGTCTGTCTCATGGAAGTAGTCACGGCGTTCCGAATGGCCAATAATAACATAATCAACATTTAAGGCTGCAAGTGTTGCAGGACTGTTTTCACCGGTGAAAGCACCGTAGTCTTCAAAATAACAGTTCTGCGCTGCTACTTTCAGTTCAGTATCCTTAACCCCTTTTTTCATCCCTTCAAGAAACAGAGCCGGTGCACCAATAACAGTATCAACAAGTGCACTTGCCGGAATTTTGTCTTTCACTGCTTCAACAAATTCACGCGCTTCAGCAGCCGTTTTGTTCATTTTCCAGTTACCAGCAATAATTGGTTTACGTGACATTTCACTTACCTCTTCTTATTTTATTTTACGCTTCTATTGTAGCATATTTCCTGTAAATATTAAAGATTATTCTGTCTTAAAGACACTAAGGCCATTCAAATTCAAACAAACGTAAGGCAAAGTCGGGTAAACGTGCATCGCAACATCCACTGCACAGGCTGTCCAACTATATGTTAAAAATAATTCACTTTTTCTTGACAAACTGCACCGAAAGTATTATATTAGTAATGAAAAAGTTATAAATATATCACTTATAAAATTTTATTTTCTCCTAAACTTTCTGTTAAATCTTTAAAGAAAAGCTTCTTATTCTGAACCTATCAATAATCTTAATAACATACAGGCCTATCTCTACAAATAGAGAAAAATCACAATAAGGGGGACTGCACAATGAAATTTTTTTTGAGGATAGTAAAATACGTCGGTATTATAATTGTTCTGCTCATCTTGATTGTCATCGCTCTACGGCTGTACAATCATTACACTTACAGCAAGTATAATCATATCGACAGCAATTCTGTTTATTCTGACCCAACTAATCTTGACCTTTACCCTTCTGAGTATGAAGGAGTGCAGATAGAGCATATTCAGGGCGATTATCTGAATGGCTTTCACCTCAAACCCGCTGCAAAAACGAAAAAAGGGGTCATCGTTACTTTCGGCGGTTCTGAAGGATCTCCCGGTTATTATGAAGGAGTCAGTTTTGCCCTTCAAGGCTATGAAGTGCTGTCACTCTTTAGCTACGGTATGCCAAATCAGCAACCCTCCCTTTCAAAAATTCCAATTGACTTCTTTGATGAAGTACTGGCTTATATTGAGAAAAACGTTGCCGATCCTGCTCCTCTTACACTGTATGGGGCTTCTAAAGGGGCTGAACTCTGCCTCAATCTTGTTAATTATTATTCAGAGATTGACCATATCATTCTCATGGCACCAAGTGCTTATAACTTCAATGGTCTGGATTATGAAAACATCAGCTCATCATGGACTTATAAAGGAAAAGAGCTCCCCTATATCTCAACCATGCATGCCGGTTTTCCAGAGTATATCGCTTTCTTGTTTGGTATGGTTAGCGGAGCACCGACCTCCTATGAACCGCTTTACCGTACAGCAATTGCCAATACCGACAAGGTTGCAGATTATGAGATCCTCCAAAAAGCTGCTGATGCCGATATTTTGATTTTTGCAGGAGGCGATGATCGTATGTGGCCCAGTGCCAGTATGGCAAAAGTAATCAAGAAAACTCAAGGAGAACGAGCTGAGCTCCACATCTATGATAAAGCTGGCCATATCTTTGCAGAAGAAGGCTATCTTGCAAGTCCCTACGGACTTATAGCAACCGGCGGCAGCAAAAAAGAAAATGAAGCTGCCGGCCAAGCTTACCGTGAAGTTTTGGTGCAGCGCTTAAGCCAATGGCATCAGTGAGCATCTTTATTAGAAAATTACACATCTGCTTTATTAAGTAAAATATTTACTCAAAAATTAATTTCTTAAAATAATAGCTTAGGCTGAAGATAAACTTAATTTTTTGATGTTTATCTTCAGCCTTATCTTTTTTCTGCTGTTGTCATATTAACCTTTGTTTATATATTATACTCGTGGTGCTAGTTAAACTCAAAATAGCTTAGATTATAAGCCAACAGGATTTGTTCAAGCCTCAACTGTAGCCCAGTTAGTCCTCTGGCAAAGGTTTGTTCCATATCAAAAAGAGTACATAACTTAGAAAAGCGCGTTTCAATGGTTCGCCTCATAGCTAACAATCTCCAATTGTTGTGCTGGCCAGTCCCTTCCATGTTCTGACGCCATGGCGTCCATAAGTGATCCCCTCTTCGTTCCAAGTTATCTTTAAGCTCCTGACTGAGGTAGCCTAAGTCTGCTAAAATCACAGATTGTCGGCAACCTTCCAACAAGTCATCAACCACCTTGATATCATGAACAGAAGCTGGTGTCTCAACATAGTTCAGAATATAGCCAGATAAGGTAACGAGCATATGAACTTTGAAGCCATAGAACCATAAGCGTTTAGATGCATTGTAACCAATATCTGCCAGCCCTTCAAAAATCCTTGCTCTATGATTGCGAATAGACTGACAAAGAGTTAAAGGGAAACTATCCATGATGACGATGGTATCAGGTGGTAGTTGCTTGTTCATGGCTTGGCGAATCAGTTGCACTAGCCAAATTAATTGTCTAGAATGTCGGTTAAAGCGACTTCTTTCTAGTAATCTTCCGTAAGAAAAGAGTCGGCAGATTCTATAAAAATGACGTTGAGATTTCATCCCTAATTCAGCTTGAAGCACCAGGCAGTAGTCACGATAAAATTGATGACAAATTTTTGATAATTGCTTCATATCCCATTGTAAATGATGAGATTTAGCGGTATACTGTAAGTGGCTCATTTGGACTAGCCTCCTGTTTGTTTCGTCACTTACAGTATAGTCCATTTGAGCTTTTTATTGTATATCAAATGTAACTAGCACCACGGATATATTATATAATTTTATTCTCAACATAATCGCTATCTTTTTTTAGAATATATTCTCCCCATTTATCTTTAATGTCAAAATAGTACGAATTTCTGAAAACGGCATCATCCCCAAACAGATCTAAATATTTTATTGCAAGTAGTTGACGTGTGTTCATAACACCAACATCTCCTAATCAATTACTAATAAATTAAACATTCAATGAAATAGTTTTATCAAAATATTGTAATTCTTCCTTTCTATGCGTTATACAAATTATAACCTTATTACTGACAGTTTCTTTTATTAGTTGATAAAATGTACTAGATGATTTTATATCTAAACCACTTGTAATTTCATCAAATAATATAATATTAAAGTCTGATATAAGTGCCCTTAAAATGAGAATTTTTTGCTTCTCTCCTCCTGAGAAGGAATTGGTCATTTCTCCTGTTATCTCTATATTTAAATCTGCATGTGGCGAAATGATATTATCAATTTCTAGCTTTTTAGCTAAAGAGTATAAAGTTTCTAATTGGTCAGAAGCTAGCTCTGTATGTGGATATCCTAGATTATCTAGTAAACTTCGATTAAATAATACAGAATCTTGATTAATATACAAAACTCTTGTTTTTAAAGGTTGGTAAATTATTCCCTTATCAGGGATTAAAAAACCTGCTACTAATTTTAAAACAGTTGATTTTCCAGAACCATTATCTCCAATAAGAGCAGTTAACTTCCCATATTCAAAACGACAGCTCAAGTCTTTTAACACCTGTACTTCATTATCTAATTCTTTGTAGTAATATGAAATATTGTCAAATACCACATCTAATCCGTCATATATTACCCTATGATTCTGTTTAGTAATATCTTTATTATTACCATATTGTAATTTAGAAAGAGCAGCTTCTAGACGATCCTTCAACTCCACTCCTCCTAAAAAGTCAGTTCCAAAGTTAGATAAATTTAAAATAGAATATATTAGGATAAGTATAAACTCCAAATTCTGTTGCTTGAAACTACTAAAATTAATTAAACCTATATAAAGAATCAAACCGATAAGAAAAACTAAAATAATCTGCTGTAACAAATATACTAGATGTATTTGCTTTTGAATTTTATAATAGATATTTTTTTCGTAAGTAAGTCTAGTATCAAAAAACTCTAATTCATGTTTAAATGACATATAGGAAAATACTGTATCAAGATTTTTAAAAAAGTCATCTATTGACTTATTAACCTCAACTGTTGAATCTAAAGCCTTCTTTATATCATTCCTGTTTTTTTGTGTCAATAACGCTGATAACACCATATATACAAGGCAAACTAATAAGTATAAGATACCTATTTTAAGACTATATTCACCAATTAAGCTAGTATAAAACAATACAGTGACAACAACTTTTACCATAGATGGCAATATTTCTTGTACTAGATTTCTACAAACAAACGATACTTCAGACATTAGACTTTGAAGAGTGGAAGATTTATAATCATTATAATATTCGTAACCTCTCGATTCTAAAAAGAGGAACAAGATTTTTTTGGACGATTTTCGTGTTGCTTGTACTAAGTCATTTTTGATGAAATTGATAAGCGCTGGAATTAACAATGATATTAAAAAGAATAACAAATATTTATAATTAACTGTATTGTTCACTAACTTTGACAGAAAATAAGGTTGTAAGCAGGTAATAATATTTAAAACACATAGGCCTCCAACAGAAATAATATATTTGAATTTTCCAGTGTCTCTCATAACATTTTTTAAATAACTAATCATCATCTTCTAATTTTTTGAACTCCTCAAAAGTTTTAGCTGGGCTTGTTAATATACGTTTTAAAATTAGTCTCCATGTTTGAAAATCCGCATCTCCCCATGCACTTTTTTCTTTGACGTAATCTATTATTTTTCTAAGTTCTTGCTGTGAAATATTCTTACCATATTTTTTTAGCATCATTTCCGAAATTGCTGAACCGCTATTAAAATAATCACTTTGTCTCACTGGTTCTACAAAATCTGAAATAACATGTCTAGTAGGTAAAGAAATGACCCTATTTAAAAAAATAACAATACTAACCATGTTCCTGTATGTTTTGTAACTCCTCGTCTAATTTCGATTCTCATCGAGTATCAGATTACTCAACAATCAAAAAAAGCTCTTGTGTGCAAACGAAATTTTTTGTTTTTCTGAAACTGATATCAAGCTATAGCACTATACTATACTTGACTGTTCGCCCAATCTTCTAGTTTTTTCTCATCACGTATCATAATCCCATGCCCTCTCTTTTCAATAATACCTGCTTCTTTCAAATCTTTAATCAATCGGGCAACCGAAACCTCGTGTACTTTGAGAAAACTAGCAATTTCTGCATAAGTAAATACCTTATTCAGCCGCCTATACTGTCCCTTTTTCTGAGCATATTCATTGATAAATCGGCAAAGATGAACGAGGGTACTGCCAGTATTATTATCTTCTTGTTTATTCATGGCAAAAATATAATCCTGAAGAACAGCATCCAACATGGCCGTTAAAACAGCAGGATCATCCTTCTTTTGCAGAAATAGATCTGATGGTATCTTCCACACCTTACAAGCTGTCTTAGCTACCACTGCTACTTCTCGTCCATTCTCAAACCCTAATCTCGCACGCGTTAAAAAAGGGACAATAGTCAAAAAACTGGGTTCTGTAAAATATTGATGGGTTTGCTGTTCTCCTTTTTCAGTGACTGACACCAATGAAGCAATGCCTTCTTCCAATAGATAAATAGACGAAATCGTTTCTTGAGGGCCTATTCGAGTAATCAATCCCCCTTTGGGAATCGTTGCAACTTCTCCCCAAGACTTAAAGAATTCTAAATCCATTTAAAACCACCTTAAATCTTAACATATGTTATGGTCTTTTCTATTTCCTTCTTTTAAAATAGTTGACAGGATAAGTTTATTATACACTATCCTGTCGACAAATACGAAGAAAAGAGGAATCCCTATGTCAAAACAAAAATGGTTAATAGCAGGAGTAACCCTACTAGCTTCAGGTGCTCTACTCACAGCATGTACAAACAGTAATTCGTCTGAAACAACGACTTCCTCATCAACTTCATCTCTATCAACTGGTGAGGTGACGACAACCCTTGATCAAATCGATAATACAAAGTGGCTCTACAACGCCGAGGATAACGTCTACTATCAAATAGGCATATCCTACGCAGCCAATCCTACAGATACCGAGCAACAGACCCTATCTATCTTTGTTCCAGGTGATTACATGACTGCCACCGATAATGACGACGGTACCTATACAGCCAAACTCAACACGGAAAAAACAGTTGGCCATTATACAGCTCAAACAGCTCCCATTGTCATCCCATTCAACACGCCAGGCTACTCTGCCATGTCTGCTCTAACAGACTACAGCAGCCAAGCGGCAGATTATACGAAGGAAGGCATGATTTATGTCTCTGCTGGATTACGTGGCCGTGATAGCGGGGCACCATTAGGGGTTACAGATGCTAAGGCAGCCATTCGCTATCTAAGATACAACCAAGGCAATATCGCTGGAGACACAGATACCATCTTTGCTTTTGGAACCTCTGGCGGCGGTGCTCAAGCGTCTATCTTAGGTGCCTCTGGTGACAGTTCACTTTATGATGCTTACCTAGAAGAAATCGGTGCTGTCACAGGCGTTTCCGATGCCATCTCCGGTGTCATGGCCTGGGTTCCTATCACCAATCTCGACACAGCCAACTTGGCTTATGAATGGAACCTTGGTTCAGCGAGAACTGATTTGGATGACGAAACACAGGCAATTTCAGATGACTTGGCAGCAGCCTATGCGGAGTATATCAATGAGCTTGGGTTGAAAGACAGTGATGGTAACACTTTAACTCTTGACGCTTCTGATGAAGGTATCTATCAAGCTGGTAGTTATTATGACTTCATCAAGGAAACCATTGAGAACTCTCTCAACACCTTCCTTGAAAGCACCACTTTCCCTTATGATGCCAGCTCTAGTTCTTCAGCTATACCAAGCGGCGGAGCACCTTCGGGTGAAGCACCAAGTGGCGGAGCACCTTCAGGTGAGGCGCCAAGCGGTGAAGGAGCTTCAGGTGATGGTCAAACGGAACGTTCAGAGAACTCCTTAGAGGCAACCGATGGGATTTCAAGGGCAACGTCTTCTAGTTCAGCCCTAGACCTCTCAGGAACCTACGAGTCGGCAGAAGATTATATTGCCGCCTTGAATACCGACAGTGAATGGGTTTCTTATGATTCCAAGACCAATACAGCAACCATTACAAGTGTTGCAGATTTTGTGAAATACCTCAAAAATCCATCAAAAGATGTAGGAGCTTTTGATGATTTCAATGAAGAACAAGGAGAAAACCAGCTCTTCGGCGTTGATGGCTCAAGCACCCACTGGGATTCACGTATGGCTGAAATCCTCAAAGGGACCAGCTATGAAAGTGCTTATGAAGAAGATATGTCCTTAACGGACAGTCTAGGAAATGACCTCACAACACGAATCAATATGTACACACCGCTCTACTATCTCTCAGATTATTACGATGGTGTTGGAACATCGACAGTTGCCAAATACTGGCGAATTCGTTCAGGGATCAACCAAGGTGATACAGCCCTGTCCACTGAGGCTAACTTAGCCCTCGCTCTTGAAAATTATGGTGTTGAAACGGTTGATTTTGCTACCGTTTGGGGACAAGGACATACCAATGCAGAAGTTTCTGGAGATGCCACTGAAAACTTTGTTAGTTGGATTAATGAAATCTTAAGTGAACAATAATGGCTCTCTATTAGAAGAGGGCTGAGACAAAAAGTCTCTCGACTCAAGCAAAAAGCAACGGTTTTGATGCCGTTGTTTTTTGTGTTATAGAGGCAATAGCGGTCTAAAAAATATTGGAAAAACTACCTCACACACATCCACTATATCACACAAACCAGACGGCTTTACCACTAGAGCTTTCCTGCATTTGCCGCCAAACCATATGTCTTTACGATTGAACAAGGTGGTAAATGCTCTGGAAGAGAGTCATTTTAAAACCTTTTATCATGACTTTGGCCGCCACCCATCCTATCATTCCAAACTTCTTCTGTCAGTTCTTCTTTTGACTTATCCACAAGGGATTTCTAAGGAAGCGATTGCTTTAGATGAACAGAAACAATAAGCTCTGAACAATTGACTGACTTCACTATCTTAGAAACAGAACTCGCAAAGATCAATCAGGTTATTGAAGAAAAACTTGTTACAGGAAAAGATGATCGGAAAGCCAAACGCTTTTACCTGAAGAAGGCAGCTGGATTTTCGCACAAGGCAAAGTTGATATAGGCCTATCTTTGGCCAAATAAAGGTTTCTTTGGGGTTCAATCGGTGCCGTCTGGAGAGGTAAACGTCAAGTCAAAATGGACACGGGATGGGGCTCTTAACCAATAACTTCCTCAAATATAACAAGAAAATCGTATCAAACGAAAAATAGAGACTCACCAAACAGTGAATCCCTATTTTTTGAACTGAGACTACTTTTGTCTCAGACACTTTTCTAAATAATTGTCTGACGCTTATATCGTTTGGGAAAGTAAGTTGTTATTAGGCTTCAATTTCTGAAACGATACCTGAACCAACAGTACGTCCGCCTTCACGGATAGAGAAGGTTGTTCCTTGTTCAACCGCAATTGGGTGAATCAATTCAACATCGATAGTTACGTTATCACCAGGCATAACCATTTCTGTACCTGCAGGCAGTTCGATTGAACCTGTTACGTCAGTTGTACGGAAATAGAACTGTGGACGGTAGTTATTGAAGAATGGAGTGTGACGTCCGCCTTCTTCTTTAGTAAGGATGTAAACTTCACCTTTAAATTTAGTGTGAGGGTTGATTGAACCTGGTTTAGCAAGCACTTGACCGCGTTCAATTTCATCACGTTGAATACCACGCAGAAGCACACCAACGTTATCACCAGCCAAACCTTCATCAAGCTGTTTGCGGAACATTTCCACACCGGTAACAACTGCTTTTTGGATATCATCTCTGATACCAACAATTTCAACTTCATCGTTTACACGAACAGTACCGCGATCGATACGACCTGAAGCAACAGTACCACGTCCAGTGATTGAGAAGACATCTTCGACAGGAAGAAGCAATGGTTTGTCAGTGTCACGTTCTGGTTCTGGAATGTATTCATCAACAGTGTTCATCAATTCCATGATGATATCTTCCTGAGCAGTGTCACCTTCAAGAGCTTTAAGGGCTGAACCTTGGATAACTGGAAGATCGTCACCTGGGAAGTCATATTCAGACAAGAGGTCACGGATTTCCATTTCAACCAATTCAAGCAATTCTTCATCGTCAACTAAGTCAACCTTGTTCATGAAGACAATCAAGTTTTTAACACCTACTTGGCGTGAAAGAAGGATGTGTTCACGTGTTTGCGGCATAGGACCGTCAGTTGAAGCCACTACAAGGATAGCACCGTCCATTTGGGCAGCACCGGTGATCATGTTTTTAACATAGTCCGCGTGTCCTGGTGCATCGATGTGAGCATAGTGGCGTTTTTCAGTTTCATACTCAACGTGCGCAGTGTTGATAGTGATACCGCGTTCACGTTCTTCAGGAGCAGCATCGATTGATGCATAGTCTTTTGGTTGGTTAACAGCTGTAGGAAGGCGGCGAGCCAACACAGTTGTAATAGCTGCAGTCAATGTCGTTTTACCATGGTCAACGTGGCCGATTGTACCAATGTTAACGTGTGGTTTACTACGATCGTATTTTTCTTTTGCCATCTTAGGAAAAGCCTCCAATAAAATATATTTTATAGATAGACGGTAGGCAATACAGTCTAACTTTACCTTACTATTTTAACAAATTACAATGAAAATGCAAGCATTTTATGCTATTTTAACTAATTCTTTCTCCCTTTTAAACAGACTTACAGCTGCATGTCTGTTCTCAAAAATAAGAGAAGCCAGGAACACTAAAAACTTGTTTAATAGCAGGAAAAAGGCTTAGAACAAGTATTCCAAGCCCTCGATACTATTTTAATGATAACATACAGCAGCCATTCAAACAAAAACTTAGTAATCAGGGACAGCGTTATTCATTTGTGACTGATATTCTGCTTCTGCTTCTTCCAAAATACTTTCTCTTTTTTCGTTGGCATCGATATTAAGCACAAAACCAATAGCGACGGACAGGACAAGCAAACTATTGCCGCCCTGCGATAAGAAAGGAAAAGTTACACCTGTTGAAGGAATCAGACCGGATATACCGCCGATATTGACAAACACCTGCATCAGAATCATCCCCCCCACTCCAAGAGAAATCATAGAGTTGAAAGGATCCTTAGCTTTCAGGCCGACATTCATAATTCGCAGAATCAGAAAGAAGACCAGAGCTAAAATCATAATTGCACCAATTAAACCAAGTTCCTCAATCACAATAGAAAAAACAAAATCTGTGTGGGCTTCCGGAAGGTAGCCGCGTTTTTCGATAGAGTTGCCGAGTCCCATACCAAACCAGCCGCCATTGCTCATCGCATAATAAGAATTGGCCAGCTGATGCCCCGAATCGGTCAGATCCTTAAAAGGGTTGAAATAAGCGCTGAAACGTTTAGCTACATAGCCAAAAATCGGGATTTTAGCCATGTTTTTCACTCCCACAACAGCAATCGTTCCCAAAAATAAGGAAGAGAGACCGACAATAATCGTCAAAATAGTCGAAAACCACTTATAAGCAACACCGCTGACAGAATACATAATAACGACGGTAAGGACAATGATCGCAGCATTTCCAAGATCGGGCTGAGCTGCAACTAAGGCTATCATCAGCAGAGAATAGAGACGCCAGTCCCTCAGGTCACTCCAGCTTCTCGGATACCACCGCCGTCTGGTCAGCGCCTGATAGTCGTAAGTTTCAATCAGTTTCTGTTTTCTGGCGAAAGTAAAAGCCAAGAACCAAACCATAATAATTTTTAAATATTCAGCCGGTTGAAAACTGATGGGACCAATAACAATCCAGCCGTGAGCCCCGTTGACCTCCTGCGTAAAAAAGCGGGCGATTAACAGCAGGACCACTTCGATCAGCATGGCAAAAGTCAGAACTCTTGAATTTTTTAAGAAATTTAATTTCAGCCGGTAGATAAACCAAATGGCCAGCAAACTGACTACCCAAAAAATGCCTTGATTTAAAACTGAACGAAAAGGGTTTGCCCCATACTGAATGAGCGTTGCGCTTGTCGTTGAATAGACAATAATTAAACCAAGTATTGAAAGCACTAAATAAGGCAGTAAAATAGAATAATTTAATAAATGCTTCTTATCAATTTTCATACTTTCCCCTAAATTTGACATTATCATAAGCATTATAACATCTTTCCCAAGTAAAAAAAAGTAAGGAGGATACAAAAAAACTGCGTTATCTCCTAAGTTCAGTGTCAATTCAAACTCCACTCCAGTGCATATATGGACCGACTAGACTCGGGCTTTTTACGGTCTTGTATCTGCGCTGTGATTTTCAATAATTAAGATGAGGATAATACAAAAACAGGACTAAAGCTAACTTCTTAGCAGTTAGCTCTAGTCCTGCCTTGGTAGATTTGGCAGCTCTGCTGCATCAGCCGGAATTCCGCAATCCGGTGGCAATACCGTTAATAGTTGTATGAATGAGTTTTTCATAATCTTCATCCAATTCTTTGTTCCGCAAACGTTTAATCAGCTCAATTTGCAAATAGTTGAGAACATTGAAATAGGGCAGCCGGTAATCCAGACTGGCGCGCAGCGAGGAATTCTCCTCCAGTAATTCATCATGTTTTTCAATCGCTAAAATAACATTTTTTGTCAGCTGCCATTCGTCCAGAATGATGTTGAAAACATCGCGGACTTCTTGCTTTTCAGCCAGCTGAGCATACTGAAAAGCGATGTTCATATTTGATTTTGACAGCACCATATCGACATTTGAGAGCAAAGAATGGAAGAATGGCCATTTCTCATACATATGCTGCAACTTGGCTAGATTCTCCGGCGCTTGATCGATAAAATGTTTAAAAGCTGAACCAACCCCGTACCAGCCAGGAAGCATAACCCGATTCTGTGACCATGAAAAGACCCAAGGAATAGCACGCAGACCTGAAATTTCTGTAATTGTCTTACGTGCAGCCGGACGGGAACCGATATTGAGACTGGAGACCTCCTTAATCGGACTGGCCTCAAAAAAGTAATCATAAAAATGCGGATTTTCAAAAACCAAATTGCGGTAGATGCGATTGCTATCTGCTACAATACCATCCATGGCTGCCCGAAAGCCATTAATCTCATCCGGGCTGGTAATCATTCGAGTAACCATTCGGTCAATAGAGGCCGATATTAGCATTTCTAAATTATAATAAGCCACATCTTTGTTGCCATATTTATTTTCAATAATTTCACCTTGCTCTGTTAAGCGAATACGATCTTTAATCGAACCGAAAGGCTGGGAGGTAATGGCTTCGTAGGAAGGTCCTCCACCACGGCCGACGGTCCCACCGCGGCCATGGAAGAAAGTAATTTTTATCCCGTATTTCTCCCCGATCTGAGTGAGCTCATTCTGTGCTTTGTACAGTGTCCATCCTGATGACAGATAGCCTCCGTCTTTATTGCTGTCAGAATACCCCAGCATGATTTCCTGATAATGATGATTTGCAGCAATCCAGTTTTGAACCAGTTCATAGCTCAAATATTTTTCCATGATGCCGCGAGCATTATCCAAGTCTTCGATCGTTTCAAAAAGCGGGACGATCTGAACTCTGGCACCGTCTTTATCAACCAGACCGGCTTCTTTGAGCATAATTGCCATTTCAAACATATCTGAAACACTTTCAGTATGTGAAATGATATGTTGTTTGATAACTTCCTCGCCTAGTTTATCTTTTAATTGTCGCGCTGTCTGATAAATAGCCAGTTCTTTTTGCAGCAGCTCCGATTTTTCCAAATTAGCTGATGAAAGAGTTCGCGGATCTTCCAAAAGCTGCCTAGACAACAGCTGACATTTCTCACTTTCAGGTAAGGCACTGTAATCCTCACATATATTAGCTGATTTGAGGAGTTCGGCAACACAGGCTTCCTGAACGCTGGAATCCTGACGCAAATCAATGCTGGCCAAATAGAAACCAAAAATATCCACGGCCTGCAGTAAATCATCAAAGTCACCAGATATCAGAGCTGCATCTCCATTTTCCAAAAGAGACTCTTTGATAAGCAGCAAATCATCTTTGAAATCCTGAGCAGACGGATAGCCTGGGATTTCGGAAGCATGCAGCTCAGAACCAACTGCTCTTATCCTGGTCTGTAAAAATTTTGCAAGAACAGAAGCATTATTGCTTCCATTATTGATATCACCGTACAGAGCCCGCTCTTCGGCCTCTTCAGCTAAAGAAGGATGAGGGGCGTTAAAAGCGATTAAGGTTTGGACCAGACGGGACTGAATATAGTTAAAAGCCTTTCGGTAGGGTTCATTTTCACGGTAGATTGACTTATCCTCAGACAGCTGGGCTAATTTTTCGACAGCCGGACTGATTTGTGTCAGACTGGTTGATAATGAAAATGTGCGGTAAAGTTCTGAAAGTTTTTCGATGTAATAATTGATAATCACTTCGCTTTGAACCGCCGCTGATAAGGCCAGTGTTTCGGCCGTTACATAAGGATTGCCGTCACGGTCGCCGCCGATCCACATACCCATAGTAATCGGCTTAGGATTATCCAGCTGCAAACCTTTTGCTGCTGCTAACTTTTTATACTCGGCAGTCAATTTTGTAATGGCTTGAATCAAGGACGAATTATAATATTCCATGACATTCGTAATTTCATTCTTGACTTTCAGTTTCTTTTCCCGAATAATGTCTGTCTGCATGATGATTTCAACATAACGGTGCAGATCAGCATACCATTTTTCTTGATTGACTACCCCCGCTTTAACATCGCGGTATTTCCGAAGCAAATCATGGATTTTGTTAGTCAGCTCCAGAACGGTTTTACGCTGAACTTGTGTCGGATGGGCGGTCAGAACAGGGACAACATTGACCTGCTCAAGGATATCTCTTGCTTTCTCATTTTCCGCCAGCATATCAATCGTTGCAGAAAGTTTGCCTAAATAGTCTGTACTTGTATTATTCTGATAATTAATTTCATAAGCCAAATCAACATCTTCAGAAATATTGATTAAAAGAGGTAAAATTGAAAAATAGCGGGAAACAACGACCATCTCATCATTAGTCATCTGCGCCAGTAGTTTTTCCAGTTCCAGATAGTCTTCCTTGACAGATAGGTCCAGAATGCTTTCAATTTTAGCAAATGCTTCATCGCCAATCATATGACGGGTCGTTTCTTCAAGCAGTTCCTTTAAAATATTAACTTCTTCCGTAATGATAGTTTGATTACTGTTGCTTTCTAATTTTTTTATGGACACACCTCTACTCCTTTAGCTTCTAATAAACCAGCCTGCTTGCCTAAAGACAGTCAGTCGATCTTTATGCACATCTTTTTCAAGTTAAACTAGTTTTGGCTGCTACTCAATGTACCTTTCTTATCATATCATTTTTCTGCTTAAATGTAACCTAAATTTTGTTGCTTACAGCCTCCTGAAACGTTTTTAGACGATCTGCATGACTGATTTTTTAACAGTTAATAGACTGCATCAGCCCCTCTTGAGCAAATCTTATAGCTTAAAGTCTGCAGTTTGTCTCTAACATCTGCGAACCGCCTGTCCCATTTTTTCCAAAAAAATGCAATATGAGCAAAATTTTGATATACTGAATAAAATTAAACACAGCCAAAAAGCTGTGTAATACCATAGGTCAAAAAAGCAGAGGTTCAAGTTTTACGTTGCCTTTCTAGTCGTCTTGACAGTGGTGTGCCTGCGAAATCAAAGATTTCGGACTTGCCGCCTTTTCATACGGATTATTTATGGCCTTTGTATCTTGTTGGAATTGAACACGGCCTAAACGCTGTGAGAAAAAGACCGCCCTTCCTTGAGTCTTCAATGACTCAGCGGTCGGACGCCTATTTTCTCTTTGCGTTCTTTACGGCCTTTGTATCTTGTTATAAGGAGTGATAAAATGGCATATCTTTACGATTTTACAGTTAAAGCTCAAGATCAGTCGGATGTCTCTCTGCGGGACTATCAAGGCTCTGTTGTTTTGGTCGTCAACACTGCAACCGGATGCGGCTTAACCCCGCAGTATGAAGGACTGCAAAAGCTCTATGACACTTATCGGACACAAGGTTTTACTATCCTTGACTTCCCATGCAATCAGTTTATGGGACAGGCGCCAGGAACAGCCGAAGAAATTAATAGCTTCTGTACGTTGAACTATCAAACCACATTCCCGCGCTTTGCTAAGATTGAGGTCAACGGTAAAAACACTGTTCCGCTTTATCAATGGCTGAAAGCTGAGAAAAAGGGGCCTTTAGGCCAAAAAATTGAATGGAATTTTGCTAAATTTCTCATTGACCGTCAAGGCAATGTGGTCCAGCGTTTTTCGTCCAAGACAGAGCCTGATGACATTGACGCTGCTGTCCAAAAACTGCTGTAAACTGCATCCGGAAAGACGAGCTTTCCCCTCTTTAACCATTAATATAACAAACTGTTAAAAAGCTCTTCCCCAAAGCCTGTCAGCTACAAGGCTGAAACTTTGGAAAAGAGCTTTTCTTCTTTAATTATCATAGACATCCTGATAAAACTCAATTTTATCCCCGTCTTTTACTTTTATTTGATCAGCTGCTTTCGGTGCTAATTCATCATTGAGCATAAACATCCAATATTTACCGGCCTTCTCATCCTGCTCCAAACCATCGATAGCTGTAATAAAGCCGTCCGTTTCTTCAACTTCATAATTATCCTGTAAAACATCCATTACCGTATCCCCTTTTTTAAAGCCTACATTTTCATCAATCGTATTGCTGTCTTCCTGAACAATCAGCCGAACAGTTCCAGCATCTGACGATGCTGTACTTTTAGTGGAATTACTGCTGCAGGCTGTTAAGAGGATGAAAGAAAGGGTGATTAGAATAAGCTTACTGATTTTTTTCATAGATGAATCTCCTAAAAATAGATACTAATAACGGATAAAAAAATAGAGTCGATAAGGCATGAGCCAGATTAAAACTCAGCCCTGCCATTATATAGCTCCACCAGGGCATACTGTAAATAAGGGCATAGCAAAAATCAATAATACAGCCATAAAACGCTCCGAGCAGACCAGCAAAAACAGACTGCAGAACAAGTTTCTGCTGCTGTTCCGACAGCAGCGTTTCTGTCAGTGGATACAGTAGATAACGCCAGAGTACTAGTATAGCTCCAAAGGCCAATATCTGCCACAGCACCCAAGGCCCAAAGCCCAAAAGAAATGAAGAAACCAGCATAGTCACAGCCATGGTTAAAAAGCTCTCAGACAGGCTCCAACTTACAGACAGAAGTAAAAAAACAGCAGTAATAGGCTGAACATTAGGCAGTCCTGCAAAAGCGTACCGTAAAACAACACATAAAGCTGATAGCATAGCAATTCGGCTGATTTTTTGCAGTACAGCTGATGAATTCCCTCTTTTCATATGTTTTTAGTTTAGCTTAAAGCCCTTATGCTGTCAAGGTCAGCGAAGAAACGCAAAAAGGAGCCGATGCTTTTTGTTAAACAGGCTCCTGAGCTTTATCAAAAGCCCAGAAAGTCCTGTCCCCGTCTTCATCAGTTTTCAGCAAATAATAATGATTAATGTTTTTCTTCTGCTGAAAAGGCGGCAGCAAAAGCCGAGACCACTGAAAAACTTGTGAAAGAAAAATCAAGACGATAAAAAACGAACGTTTTGTGTTAGTCAAACGGGACTAAGTTTATATCGTTCGTTTTTTAATTTTTTTATTGCTTTTCTACCAGTTTATTTGTTGATACTTTCATTGAGATGACTTTTTCAGTGGCCTTGCAAAATTTCATTTCTCCCAAACTTCGTCAATAATTTCTTTGACAAGGGCTAGCTTTTTCCACTGATCAGCCTCTGTTAAAATATTTCCTTCTTCAGTTGAAGCAAAGCCGCATTGAGTAGACAGCCAAAGCTGTTCCAGTGGCAGGAAGCGAGCAGCCTCTTTAATCCTCGATATAACAGTTTCCTTATCTTCGAGTTTTGCTTCTTTGCTTGTTATCAAACCAAGAACAGCGATTTTGCTGTCACTTATTTCTGCCAGCGGTTCAAATCCACCGGATCGCTCATTATCAAACTCCAGGAAATAACTGCTGACCTCTTCTTTCCCAAACAGCTCTTCTGCAACAGTCTCATAGCCGCCGGAAGAAGCCCATGTCGAATGATAATTGCCTCGGCAGACATGAGTGTTAACCTGCAAGCCATCTGGAACATTTTGATAGACATCATTATTTAGGGTTAAAAAGAGAGCAGCCAGCTCTTCACGCACTTCCTGTGCTGTCTGTCCGCGGGCCGAGCCCCAGGCTGTCAGGAAACGGTCATCAACCAGAGTCCCCCAAGTGCAGTCATCCACCTGAAGCGTCTTTAGACCAAGTGCGACTAAATCATTAATAACCTGTAAATAAGCTTTTTTGATATCCTTGCGCAAATCAGTGAAATCTGGATAAACAGCTTCCAGCTGTTTAACGTGCTCTTCATCGCGGATAAGCTCAAAATAAAACTGAGCTGGAGCCGGAACGGTATATTTAGCTTCGGCTGTACCGCCGCTTTTATCAACATAGTCTTTTAAAAAGCGGTAAGCCTCAACAAAAGGGTGATCAGTTCCTGTAATTTTCCCAGTGATCAAAGCTGAATCAGGCCGTGTTGTTTCACCATGAAAACGATAACCTTCTGCTGCTTGGACATGTTCGATGCCGCCAAAACTCCAGAAAAAATCAAGGTGCCAGTAACTGCGTCTGAATTCTCCATCAGTCACTTTTTCCAATCCGGCAGCAAGCTGCTTATCAACTAGCTGTTTGATGCATTTGTCCTCAACAGCCTTTAACTGCTCTCCTGAAAGTTTTCCTGCAGCAAATGCTTCACGCGCTTTGATGAGCTCCTCGGGACGCAAAAAAGAACCTACATGCTCAAAATATTTTTTCCCCACTGTCATTATCCTCCCTGCAATTTTCTAATGGCTTTATTTTAACAAAGAATGGTATAGCTGTAAATTATATTTATATTATGATTTGCTATAGTTATAAATTATAACGGCAGCAGAAAAAGAGCAGGCTCTGCAAGCGTTTTTCTTTTTTTGTAAAAATATCAGCAGATAAGGATAAAAACGGCTAAGAATTTTGATTTTTTCATCGTTTTAGGTTACAATAAAAATAATGAGAAGAAGAATTAAGCCAATTGTTGTTTTCGTTTTTTTCAGTCTCCTCAGTATCTTGCTTATCGTCAGTAAGATTCACACCGATAATGTTCTTCAAAATCGGATAGTAACTGCGGAGAAAACGATTCCTTCTACCAGCAGTCAGACAGAGGAAGAAACGACAACAGCAGATTCAGAGGAAGACACATTTGTTCTCAATCCGATTATCGATGTATCAGGATGGCAACTTCCTAGTGAGATTGACTATGATACTTTATCACAAAATATTTCCGGAGCTATCGTGCGTGTTTATGGAGGGTCACAAATCAGCAAAGATAGCAATGCCGCCTATACTACTGGTATTGATAAATCGTTTAAGAGACATATTGAGGAATTCCAAAAGCGCGATGTTCCTGTTGCTGTCTACAGCTACGCGTTAGGAACCAGCGTCAAAGAAATGAAGGAAGAGGCTAAAACATTTTACGAGAATGCTTCTCCTTATAATCCCACTTTTTACTGGATTGACGTTGAGGAAGAAACCATGTCAGACATGAACAAAGGGGTCAAAGCCTTCCGGGAAGAGCTTGAGCGTCTGGGTGCCGAAAACATCGGTATCTATATCGGCACTTATTTCATGGAAGAACAAGGGATATCCGTAGACGGTTTTGATGCTGTCTGGATTCCGACATACGGTTCTGATTCAGGTTATTATAATAGTGCTCCCGAGACAGATTTAGATTACGATCTTCATCAATACACTTCCCAAGGTTATCTCAGCGGCTTCAGCAGTCCCTTGGATTTAAACCAGATTGCTGTAACAAAAGATACCAAAGAAACCTATGAGAAACTTTTTGGAAAAATAGAAGAATGAGGTTGGGACAAAAAGTCCTGCCTCGTTTTACTTTTTTAAACAGATGAGTTTGACGCAGCGGCTGATTGGAAGTTCTTATCCCTTGTTGCGTAAGGGACAGCGACCTCCCCAATCAACTGTGCGGAGGCGGGATGCCATATTTTATGACAGTTTCCCGATTGTTGTCCCACTCTCATCTTATTGACAAGAGAATTCTTTTTATGCTATAGTGTAAACAAGTAAATAATAGTTGAACATCACAAAGGAGTGCTTCGGCTGAGATCGCACCTGCGAAATCCTCAAAACCTGATCTCGTTAGAACGAGCGTAGGGATTGTGACCATTTAAATATTGGTGGCCGGACTGACTTCTTTGAAAACAAAGGAGTTTTTTTATATGTCCAGTAAAATCAACGCTCTCATTGAAGCCGCCATCATTGCCGCTCTAGCGATGGCACTGTCGCTTGTTCCTGATTTTGCCAGCTGGTTTACACCGTCTTTCGGAGCAGCGCCTCTCATCCTGTTCTCACTGCGCAGAGGCAGCAAATATGGTATCTTTGCAGGCTTTATTTGGGGACTGCTGTATTTTATTTTAGGTAGAGTTTATTATCTCAGTCTCAGCCAAGTTCTGCTGGAATATATCCTAGCTTTTGCCTCAATGGGGCTGGCAGGACTGTTTGCCGCTCCACTGCAAAAGGCACTCAAACAGCAGCAACGTAAAAAGGCACTTTTTTCAGCCTTAATTGCCGCTTGTTTTGCCGTCTTCACCAGATATTTCTGGCATTTTCTTGCTGGTGTTATTTTCTGGGGGGCTTATGCACCAAAAGGGATGTCACCGCTTTTTTACTCTCTGCTTGTCAATGGCAGTGCCTGCATCTTCACTCTGCTGTTTGTCACGGCAGCACTGATTATTCTATTAATGACACAAAGCTCTTTCTTCCTGCCTAAGCGCTAAGAAGTCGCAGCAATGTGAGAGTGCACCTCAAAAATCACCGCAGAAGCTGCCTTTGGCACCAGACTATAACAAGCAAGTTCTTTTTTACAACTGAGCTATGACTAAAACTGATAAACAAGATCATCTCTCCTGCTGCAGACTGATAATATTAAGGACATGATCAGCCTCTTTGTCAGCGCAATAGTTTTCCTGCTGTTACTGAAAAAGATTTAAAAATATGAAATAACATGTGGAAATCCTATTCCCAGCTGTATTTTGCAGGTCATATAAATGTTAAAAAGAAGAATAAAATGGTATAATAATAATGAAATTATTATACTGTTTTTTACTGCTATCACTGACCATTCAGAAATAAAATGAGCAAGAAAAAGAAAACGAAAAAAACATTAGCTGAACAGATTTTAGATAAGGCCAAGATTCCTTATGACAGTTTGACCGTCAATGCCCTGACTGGCGAGCTGCCTCAGGATGTTGACTCTTCTGATATTTTCAAGACTTTGGCACTGACGGGAGACAAAAGCGGACCGATTATTGGTATTGTCCCTATTACAGAGCGGCTTTCTGAGAAAAAATTAGCCAGACTTTCTGCTAATAAAAAAGTGACAATGATTCCTCAAAAGGATCTGCAAAAAACGACAGGCTATGTCCATGGTGCCAATAATCCTGTCGGTATCCGCCAAAAGCATCGTTTCCCTATATTTATTGATAAAACTGCTTTAAAAAAAGGAAAGATCATTGTATCAGCTGGAGAAATCGGCCGTTCACTCAGAATTGACAGCCAAAGCTTAGCAGCTTTCGTTCAGGCTGAGTTTGCAGAGATTATTGAAGATTAGATTAGGAAGGAAAAAGCAAATGAAACTTTATTTTGTCAGACACGGCAAGACACAGTGGAATCTGGAGGGGCGCTTTCAGGGAGCCGGAGGCGACTCTCCGCTTTTAGAAGAAACCATTGAAGAAATTGAAACGTTGGGCCGCTACCTTTCACACATCCCTTTTGATGCGGTCTACTCCAGTGATTTAAGGCGTGCTAAAGAAACTGGACGGATTATCAATAAACAAAATAAAAACCCCAAAATCATTCAGTATACGCCTGCCCTGCGTGAATGGCGGCTGGGTAAGCTGGAAGGCAGTAAAATCAGCACAATGACTTCTATCTATCCCCAGCAAATGAAAGCTTTCCGGCATAATCTGGCTAAATTTAATGCCAGTATGTTCGAAGCAGAATCAGTTTACCAGACGACTCAGCGAGTGAGAGAGCTGATTGCTTCACTCAGGCATAAAAGTTTTGAAAATGTTCTATTTATCGGCCATGGAGCCAATCTGACCGCTTCTATCCAGTCGCTTCTAGGCTTTGCGCCTGCTAACCTTCGCCGATTGGGAGGTTTAGATAATCTCAGCCTGACCGTCCTTGAAACCAGTGATTTTGAGCAATATAACTGCCTGTTATGGAATGATAAATCTTATCTGACAGAAGTGCAGGAGGAAGTTCAGCAAAATCTTTAACCACAAAAAAGCAAGAGGCAGGACTTTTGTCCTTGCCTCTTGCTTTTTTAAACAGATGCGTTTGGCGCAGTGGCTGATTGGACGTTCTTATCCCTTGCTGCGCAAGGGATAGCTGCCTCCATAATCAACTGTGCGGAGGCGGGACGGCAAAATCGAAAGCATTATGTTATGACAATTTATGATTTTTGTCCCGCTCTCTTAAATGCGTTAGGTGTTAAAAGGTATTATTTCGTATACTTCATCCGCAGGATTTTCTCCTGATTTTTGTTCAAACGTAGTAAAATAACCACTTTGTCAACACTCATATTGCTGGCAAGAAGCCGCTCTGCAGCCATCATGAGACCGTTATTAATCCCTAGCTGCAAGATAGGGTTCTTTTTATCGTTAGCATCAAAGATGAATTTATTATCAGGCAGATCAAAGAGCACTTTAACAGCTCCGTACAGCTGTTCAAAACTGTCAATTTCCAAATCAAAGACCGGCTTGGTCCCCGGCTTTAAAACACGGTCGCGGTGATTGAACCACATCGAATGCCAGCCGCTGTTAAAAGCACCCATGACATCATTATCGTAAGAATCTCCAACATACAGCGTTGTGGCAGGATTCATGTCAAACTGCTCTGCAGCCAGATTAAAAAGTTCTTTCTTAGGTTTTTGAAAACCGGTAGCCTGACTGACAAGAACGCGTTTGGGATCGACATAATCATATAAGCCTAATTTTCTAATCTTTTTCAGCTGATGTTCGGTTGGACCGTTGGTAATAATGCCTATAGGCACGTTTTTAGCTTTTAGAAAATCCAGAGTCAGCCGCATCTCATCAAGCATGGTAATATGATCGAGCTTATTTTCATATACAGTCTGAAACTGCTTGCCCTCTTCAGGACTGATTTCACGGTAAGAAAAATCTAACAGTGTCTCCTTGCAGCGCCAAAAGCGAAAGTATTCTGTTGTCCATTCTCCTGCCATAACACGCGGAAATCCCTGATCGGAATAATGACGGAAACGGATGTAAGCCTGATTAATCACCGTCATATCAAAATCCGGAAAAGACTGCTCTATAGCCAGCCGGTAAGGGGCCTGCTGATCATAAATGGTATCATCAACATCAAAGACAATCGAAGTAATCATATATGCATTCTTTCTTAAATTTTCATCAGTCTGTCTATTATACTATTTTTTACCAGCGATTTCAATTCAGATCCCCATACTGAGTCACCAGCAGAACACTTCTTCCTGATTAAAATAAAGATGTGATCTGCTGGCTTTTGTGGTACAATAAGATGTACAACTTATGGGAGGAAACTATGTCTAACCAACATAACGAAGAATTAAATGACCAGCAGCTGGTGCGCCGGGAAAAAATGGCAGCCCTTCTTGAACAGGGGATAGACCCTTTTGGCAAACGTTTTGAGCGTACGGCTCTTTCTGGTCAGCTGAAAGAAAAATACGGTGATAAAACAAAGGAAGAGCTGGATGCTCTAAATGAAACAGCCACTATTGCCGGCCGGCTGATGACCAAACGCGGCAAAGGTAAAGTTGGTTTCGCCCATCTGCAGGATCGTCAGGGACAAATTCAAATCTATGTCCGTAAGGATGCTGTCGGCGAAGACAACTATGATATTTTTAAAAAAGCTGATCTGGGGGATTTCCTTGGTGTAACAGGGCAAATTATGCGGACCAATATGGGGGAGCTGTCTATTAAAGCTGACCATATTACTCATTTATCCAAGGCTTTGCGGCCCCTTCCAGAGAAATTTCACGGTCTGACTGATGTTGAAACCATTTATCGTAAACGATACTTGGACTTGATTTCTAATCGTGAAAGCTTTGAACGCTTTGTTACACGCAGTCAAATTATCTCAGATATTCGGCACTATCTTGATGGGATGGGATTTTTAGAAGTGGAGACACCCGTCCTTCATAACGAAGCAGGGGGTGCTGCTGCTAAACCTTTTATGACCCATCATAACGCTCAAGATATGGATATGGTTCTGCGTATTGCTACCGAACTGCATTTAAAACGGTTAATTGTCGGCGGCATGGAGCGTGTTTACGAAATCGGCCGTATCTTCCGCAACGAAGGCATGGATGCTACCCATAATCCTGAATTTACTTCTATCGAAGTTTATCAGGCATACGCCGATTACCAGGATATTATGGACTTAACAGAAGGCATTATTCAGCATGCCGCTAAAGCAGTCAAAGGGGATGGTCCTATCAGCTATCAAGGGCAGGAAATCAAAATCAATGAACCCTTTAAACGTGCTCATATTGTCGATCTGATAAGAGACGTTACCGGTATTGACTTTTGGCAGCCAATGTCTTTTGACGAAGCGAAAAAGCTGGCAGAGGAGAAAAACATTTCTGTTGAAAAACATTTCACCTCAGTCGGCCACATTATCAATGCTTTTTTTGAAGAATTTGTAGAAGACACTCTTATTCAGCCGACTTTTGTTTACGGACATCCGGTAGAGGTATCGCCTTTGGCCAAGAAAAATGCTGACGATCCGCGCTTTACCGATCGTTTTGAACTCTTCATAATGACAAAAGAGTATGCTAATGCTTTTACAGAACTGAATGATCCGCTTGATCAGCTCAAGCGTTTTGAAGCCCAAGCTCAGGCAAAAGCCTTGGGAGACGATGAAGCTACCGGTATCGATCACGACTTTATCGAAGCTCTCGAATACGGCATGCCGCCGACAGGCGGGCTGGGAATCGGCATTGACCGCTTAGTTATGCTTCTCACGGATACGACAACTATTCGTGATGTCCTGCTTTTCCCAACGATGAAGTAAATCTATGAAAAAAAGTTATTTATCCTTTTTATCAGCTTCTATCTTTATCCTTTACGGGATTTTTGCATCCAAGTACAGCTTTATTGGGCTGGGATTGGTTTTTATTATCATCGGACTTGCTGATAGGCTTAAAAAATAGTAATAGTTTTAACGAAAAATTCCCTGAATCACTTAAGATCGGTTCAGGGGTTTTTATGGTCCAAAAACACCATGCAGCACAATGCAGTTTTAAAATACTAACCAAAAAGTTTTTATACAGCTTGACAGATTTTTTTTAATAGTCTATTATTTAGTTAACCTAAATATATTTTAGGTTAACTTTTTCAAAGAGGAAAGCTATTATGACTTCTAAAACTTTAGGACTGGTACTACCTGCTCTTGGCGCTGCTGTAATTGCTGCAGCATCACAGCTGACTATCCCATTAGGCAGCATTCCGTTTACCCTGCAGACTTTAGCGGTCGGCTTAGTTGCCACTCTCTTTCGTAAGCGTGAGGCTGTTTTGAGCCTCTTACTCTATCTCTTTTTGGGAGCTGTCGGATTGCCGGTTTTTGCCGGCGGAACGGGAGGACTGGCTGCCCTTATAGGACCGGCTGCAGGTTTTCTGTGGGGCTTTATTGGATATGCTGCTCTGACTTCTGCTCTTGTTTCCCCAAAAAATTCTGCTCCAGCTGTTTTTGCGGCAAATATTTTAGGGGACAGTGTGGTTTTTATATGCGGCATGCTGGGACTCATGTTTCTTGCAAAAATGCCCTTGCACTCTGCCTTCGCTGCCGGTGTGTTACCCTTTATTCTGCCGGACTTAGGAAAGTTGGTTATTGTCACCTTTTTAGCAAAATCTCTGTTCAGAGCTTTAAAAAATGAGGATTATTTCACATAACCCTCATTTTTTATTGGTGAAAGCATCCACCATTGTCTGAAATTCTTCATTGGTTAATGTAATGCCCTTACCCATTTTCGTATGATCGGGACTCCATGACCGGATGTCATATTTCGCCGGAGCGCCATTAAAACTGACGCGGTTCAGCTCCTTAGTCCAGCCTTTATCGTTTTCAGACAGAACCAAAAGTTTTTCTTCGATTTCAAATGTAAATTCTGACATATGCCCTCCTATAAAGTCTATTCGAAAATGCTAATTAAAATAGTCCTTTTATTTTTATTGCAAAATATTTTTTTTTTCGCAAAAATGGTGTATAATCATTCTATCAATTTTTTGGGGAAATAACGATGAAAAAAGTTTTACAATTGCTTAAATCCTATTTATATGAATTTATTGAACCAAGTTCTAAACCGAAAGAAATTACGCTGAAAGCCAATCAGATTGCCCACACCATTAAACAAGCCCAAAAAAAACATCTGGCTCTCCACGCTATCTATGGCGATAAAAGTTTTGCTGGTGATTTAGTCAAATACGATAAAAAAGAAGGTAAGTTGATTCTTAAAAATTTTTCACAAAATATTTCAACTATTATTTCTATAAAAGACATCGACCGTCTGTCATTAGTCCCCAAAACAGTCCGTTATTCTCAGACACTCACAAATAAAAAGAATTGAACAGGAAAACCAGCCAGACTTTCCTGTTCATTTTTTATTAAGATACAAAGGACGTTTAAAAAGCGACTGAAAAATAGGGGCCCAACCGATGTGTTGCAAAACACAAGGGAGGGACATCTTTTTTCCGAGCTTTTAGGCCGTGTTCAATTCATTAAGATACAAAGGCCGTGAAAAAATCCATATGAAAAGGCGGTAAGTCCGAAATCTCTGATTTCGCAGACGCACCCCTGCCAGGATGACTAGAAGGGTGCGGTCGGCTGTTAAGACGACAAAGCCTTCAGTCAGCTACGGCTGGCGGTAAGTCCGAAATCTCTGATTTCGCAGACGCACCTCTGCCAGGACGACTAGGGAGCGAGACAGAACCCCAGACCATAGCGTTCGACATCTCGCCCCCGCAAAGCCTAGCAGACATTTTAAAGCTTTGAAAAAGCGACTAAAATAACGCTAGGCTACTGCGTCTTGTTTATAGTACAAGCAATGATTTGGGAGGCTGGGATTTTTGTCTGCTTTCAGATAGCTTAAATGGGCAGGCCAAGACAGCTAGCTGATAGAGTCAGACACGAACAGTCCGGCTTGTCCCATCTTCTCTGTACAGATTGACCAGCCCTTCTTTGCATGTCCGAATCATATCCCCAGGTTTTACAGGCTGCGGTACTGTAATCGTCAGCAATTCCATCGGGTTAGGAGCTCGGTCAATTTTGTTGCCTTCAGAGTCATGCAAGTCTCTGATATAACAGCCGAAATGACGGAACCCAGGGCCGTAAAATTCGACAGGATCTCCTTCTAGAATCACATTGCGCTGACGGATAGTTGCTGTCATATTTTTTTCGTCAAAAGCGACAACTTCTCCCACAAATTTATATTGCGGAATTTTCCTGCGGGCACCGAACAGCTGCTCTTCTTCACTTGGAGTTTTGTAATAAAAACCGGTTGCTAATTCGCGCTGAGCCACTTTCCACAGTTCATCAATAAGATCTTCTTTAATAGCTTCAAATTTTTCCGGACTTTCCATATAAGCATCCACTGCTGCTTTATAACAATTGGTAACTGTTGATACATAATGGATAGATTTCATACGGCCTTCTATTTTCAGACTGTCAACACCATTTTCAATCATATCCGGAATATGCTCAATCATGCACATATCAACTGCTGACATAGAAAATTCCTCAGGAATTTCGCCTTTAAGAGAGCGACGCTCCTGACCGAAAGGCAGATCATACAAATCATATTTCCAGCGGCAGGACTGCGAACAGCCGCCCCGATTAGCATCCCGGTGGCTCATGTGGTTAGACAGTACACAGCGGCCTGAATAAGAAATACACATGGCGCCATGGACAAAAGCTTCAATTTCAACAGCTGTCCGCTTACGAATTTCAGCCAATTCAGCCATAGAAACCTCACGCGCCAGAACTACCCGGGTCAGACCAAGTTCTTTCCAAAATTCAAAGGTTTCGTAATTAGTAGATGACGCTTGGGTCGATAGATGAATCTCTAAACCAGGAGCTTCTGTTGCGCAAATCACAATGAGCGCAGGATCCGAAACAATAACAGCATCCAGTCCCATATCTCTCAGCTCACGAAACCACTCTCCTGCTCCTATTTCATTGCCTTCATGTGTAACCATATTTGCAGCAACATAGACTTTTGCACCTCTTTGGTGAGCGTAATCAATGCCTTCCTGCATTTCTTCCATGGAAAAGTTACCTGCTCGGCTGCGCAGACCGTAGGCCTGTCCGCCGACAAAAACAGCATCTGCGCCGTAATCAATAGCAACTTTTAATTTTTCTAAGGTCCCGGCAGGCGATAACACTTCCGGACGTTTCAACTTCTTTGTCATTATTTATCCATTCTTTCTAGATCGTTATAAGAGAAAACCTTAACAAAACAGTCAAAATCCAAAAAATACTAACTGTTATTTGACCAAGCCCGGATCAAAATCATAAAAACCGGTATCAAGACCGCGGCCAGCTGGATGCCAGTGCCTGATTTTTTCATCTAAAAGCACTGCCTGCTCTTGTGAAAATTCTCCGGCTTCCAGCATTCTTCTGGCTTCAACAAAAATTTTAGCAATTTCAACAAAGTTTTGCCCCGGACAGTAAATACCGTCCAATTTCCAGTGAGTAAAACGGTGTTCTGCCAGCTCTGTCAATTTAGTCATCATATCAATATCATTATTGACAAATATATGTGTTCCGTGCTTATCCTCATAAATGGAATAGTGACTGGCTGGATCGCTGGGCTCAGCAAGGAAGAGTCCGCGTTCACGAGTTTTTTCATCATCAATATGTGTAAAATTATAGTAATTTTGCAGGAGAGGGCGTTTTGAGTGATGGATAACGGAAGCACCGTAAACCAAAATTTCCGCTGGAAACTCCAGATTTTCAGAAATCTTAAACAATTCTGCTGACGGGATTTCCCTAGCCAGCACAGTTTCAACAGCTCCATGCTGCCCCCAGAAATTGACCTGCCGACTGGAGGTTACAAAGACTGAAGCGTCATAAATTAATTTGAAATGATAGCCTTCATGCTTGTTAACATAAAAAACACCGGCATCACCTGCCACAAGATAATCTGCTTTAATCTCTTTCATAAAATCTAAAAAGGGTCTGATACTGTCCATCATATCCTGATGCATCAAAGCATTGCAGGCAACTGTCAGTTCTTTCCCAGCATTATGAACGAGGTCTGCAATTTGTTTCAGTTCATCATAAGAAAAATTATGAGGCAGCCGCAAACCATAATCAGCTTCTCCAACATAAATACGGTCAACACCGGCTTTTAAAAGTTCCTCAGCCTGAGCAACTGACTCAGCGGTTGCTGTAATAATGATTTTTTCCATAATAAATCTATTATACCAAAACTTCATCTCTTTGAACAATTTCTCGAAAAAATGGTGACAAAATTCTGCTTTTATGTTATTATAGTTCAGTATTTCAAAACTAAACACAGATTATGTTAAAGAAAAGGCTCTCTGGCCCCGCTTTGACGGGCAGCCTAATCAGCAGCCGATGCGGCAAAAACTTTAGACCGCCTTTATATTTTAGTAAAAGGAGGGATGTGTATGGCAGCGCCATTAAAAAAAACTGAACAGTTCGAACAAGAAGAACTGCAAGAAGCGCCTTCTCCCAAATTTCAAGAATTTCAAGAAATCAACAGTAATAATGCTAAATTCCGTGAACTAATGTTTTTTACACGCGTTGCAATTTTCGCTGTGACAACTGTACTGACCGCTTTCACTTTACTGGCTTTCAATCTGTCGCCTGTCTGGTCTTTTATCTTTGCGCTGCTTATCAGTGCTGCAATAACATCAACCCTTTCAGTATTTATCATGTCTTTAAAAAAATAACTCAGCCGAGTTATTTTTTTTATTTCTCTCGTTCAGAATCAGCTTAATTTTGCTCACTGTCAGAAGAGTCCGCTTTCTCATCCGTGTCTGTGTAATCAATGATAATATCTTCTGCTTCTTCAGTCACATCATCATCTTGCCTGTCTGCTTCAGAATCAGAAGTTTCTGTATCGCTGCATTTTTCTTTAGCCTCATTCATTTTTTCATTGGCAAACTGGGCAACCTGATTAGTTTTTTCCCTAACGGCTGAAATAATATCTTCTTTAGTCAGTTCTCCAGTCTGCCATTTTTCTTTATAGTCATTAAAGGTATCAACGGCCAGCTGAGAGTATTCTGCAGCTTTTTCCTTTGCTGCTTGATGATAATGCTCTGGTTCCTGTTTGTAGGCCTCATAAGCTTTAGTTAATTTAACCTTGAATTCCTTCCCTTTTTCAGTTGAAAGGAAATAGGCCGCGGCTGCGCCTGAAGCGGCTCCGACAATAACAGTTTTTAAAAATTTATGCATCATTAATCTCCTTTTCTGCGAAATAATTTAGAGGCAAACCTGCCAATTGTAAAGGCTGTCCCAGCTTTACTGACAGTTGAAGCTGTCGCTGTCGCCTTGTGGCCGAAATTTCTGGCCTGGCTGTTCAAGTCAGAAACACTTTCTGACAAATCTGCAATTGCTGTAAAGAGAGGATCAATTGTGGCAACCTTGCCATTGACATCTTCAACAAGAACATTTGTTTTAGCTAAAAGTTCGTTTGTTTGGTGAAAAGTAATATCAGCATCGCTTCTCAATACTGAAATGGTCTCGCTGACCTCTGTTTTCATGGCTGCAATCGTTTCATTAACTTCGTCTACTGTTTTATTTAATTTTAACGCAGTAGGCACAATAACACCAACCAAAACTGCAAAAGCAATTCCAATAATCAAGAGGGCAATTCCAACTAAATCCATTTTTTTCTCCTGTCTTTTTTACATTTATTCCTGATAATAAGGAATATATTTTTGTTTTCTCCGCCAAACAGTCAGCCCAATCCCTGCAATAACCAGTATTAGAGACAGCCACTGTGAGACTCGGAAACCGAAAAACAGCAAACTGTCCGTCCGCATGCCTTCGATGACAAAACGGCCGCTTCCATACCAAATAAGGTAAAAGAAAGTTGCTTCTCCCTCTTTCAAAAAGCGGGAACGATGCCTAATGAGCATGATAAGAGCAAATCCAAGTAAATTCCAAAGCGACTCATACAAGAAAGTTGGGAGACGGTAAGCACCGTCGATATACATCTGTTTGCGGATAAACGCTGGTAGATAATCCAGATGGGCCACTGTTCTGCCGTATGCTTCCTGATTAACAAAATTTCCCCAGCGTCCGATTGCCTGAGCTAAAAGGACACCCGGTGCAGCAATATCTAAGAAATTAAGAGGATTGATCATACGGTAATAAGAGAAAATAAAGAGAACCGCAGCTCCGGTGATAAGGCCACCATAAACAGCCAAACCGCCATGCCAAACAGCAAATATTTCAGCTGGATGCTGCGCATAGCCACCATCAGACCACTGAAAAACAACATAGTAGATGCGAGCTCCGATAATCGCCAACGGAAAGGCAATAAGGATAAAGTCCAGCACATCATCAGGCTTTATTCCCTTTTTGGGAGCCTCTTTCATGGCCAGATAAACCGCTAAAAACAAGCCAGCCATAATACAGACGCCATACCAGCGAACCGTCAAAGGTCCGAGTTCAAAAATAATGGGATCAATCATCGCTGGCCTCGTTTCGGCTGATCAAATTAGTCAAACGTTCTTCAAAAGTTTGCGTCGCATCATAGCCCATCTGTTTAGCACGGTAATTCATCGCAGCTGCTTCAATCACTACAGAGACATTCCGACCGGTTTTTACAGGGATGCGGACACGGGGAACCTTGACTCCTGAAAGTTCAATCTCTTCATTGCCATTGCCCAGACGGTCAAAAATCTTATCTCTTTCAAAATTTTCCAGATAAATAGCCAGCTGAACCTGAGAAGAGTCTTTAACTGCGCTAGCACCGTACAGGCTCATCACATCGATAATACCTACGCCGCGGATTTCCAAAAGATGGCGGAGAATCTCAGCAGGCTCCCCCCAAAGTGTCTCTTCATCTTTGGCATAAAGATCCACACGGTCGTCAGCAACAAGCCTGTGCCCGCGTTTAACAAGCTCAAGACCGGTCTCACTCTTTCCGATACCTGAATCCCCTTGAATAAGGACTCCCATGCCATAAATATCCATTAAAACACCATGCACACTGGTCCGTTCAGCCAAACAGGAGTCAAGATACCAAGACATTTCTCCTGACAGACGGCTGGTAGGAACATGGCTTTGCAGAACGGCAATCCCTTCTTCCTTAGCCGCCTGGATCATCTCATCAGGAATAGCTAGATTTCTGGCAACGATGATGGCTGGCGTTTGAGGCTGAAACATTCCTTTGAGTACAGAATAGCGGTTGTGAGAAGTCATCTGTGTCAAGTAAGACCACTCTTTCATACCTAACAGCTGAATCCGCTCAGGTGAATAATAATCAAAATACCCCGTCATTTCAAGACCGGGTCTTGAAATATCCGATGTTGTGATTTTTTTAGCCAAAAGCTGATCAGTCCCGTAAATAACATCCAATTTAACGCGATCAGCCAGCATACCTACTGTAACTGCCATATTTTCTCCTTTTAAGTATTATACCATATTAATACAGAAATGACAGTTAGAGCCTGATGGCGTACAGAATCCTCAGATGACCAGCTGATGTGACAGAAAGGCAGTTCTTCTCTTTACTTTCATACTCCTCTCAAAACTAAATAAGCGTTTTCGGTCGCAGATCTGTTGCCAACACATATAAAAATTTCCTTTCAGCTTTACTGCCAAAAGGAAAGTCAAAATCTTAAAAACAAACAGTTAAGCACTCGCTGTTTACCAAAACCAGCCGTCGTTGTCATCGTCAATGATATCTGCATCTTTACGTTTGCGGGGACCTCTGCCATATTTATCATCATCTATTAAATCTTCTTTATAGGGCAGAAAAATAGCCAATAAGATATAAAGGAAAAAGCCAAAACCGGTGAAATAAATCAACAGAGCTCCTAAAATACGGGTCAAAGGAAGATCCCAGCCAAATTTATCAGCAAGACCAGCACAAACACCGCAAACTAATTTATTTTTCCTTTGCTTGTAAAAAATGGACTTCATCTTCATCCCCCTTTAATCTTTTCTATAGTATCAGTATACCATTTTCAGAAAAAATAAAATCAGCCCTAAGACTGATTCCACCAACAAGATACAAAGGCCGTGTAAAAATCCGTATGAAAATGGCGGTAAGCCAGAAATCTGTGATTTCGTTGGCGCACCCCTGCCAGGATGACTAGAAGGGTGCGGCAGGATGTCGAGACTGCAAAGCTTTCAGACGTCTGCGGCTGGCTAAAACTTAAGTCAGTGCTAGGTCGTCAAACCTTAGACATTTTTTTCTTTAAAAATGAACAATGTTGTTTCTAATCTGGGCTTATATGTCCATACTTACAAACTGTCCATGTCCTTTATATTTCTCTTTTTCAGACTCTTAGTCCGAAGTTTTTCTGATTAATTTGCCGCAGCAGCGGCCGCAGACAAATTTTTGTCTGTTGACACGGCGGTGACGTTGGTAGACTTGGCCGCATTGTTTGCAAGCATAAACATAAAAGTTTTTTCCTGCTGCAAAGGCGGGGTGTAACGGAGCCCGCCAACTTCCTGCAAAAGCTTTTTAAAGTCGGCATCTCGGTGTTTATAGCCTTTATTGGCATAAAAAAGATGATAATGACAAAGTTCGTGCCGAACAATTTTTCTAAACACTGTTAAATCCAGTTCTTGATAAAGCCGGAAATTAAATTCCAGATGGCCGTCCGAGGGAAAGAAACGGCCGCCTGTAGATCGCAGTCTCTTATTCCAATGAGCCTGATGCCGAAACTCTTCGCCAAAATCTTCCTGTGAGACCTGCCGGACATAATCAGTTATGTTCATTGATATTTACCAGTGAGAGATTGATTTTTCCGCGTTCCTGATCAAGTTTAGATACCCATACTGTCACAATATCCCCAACCGAAACAAGCTGACTGGGGTGTTTCACAAAACTGCTGCTCATTTCAGAAATATGGATAAGGCCGTCATCGTGCAGGCCAATATCCACAAAAGCTCCGAAATCAACAACATTCCGCACTGTCCCTTCTAACTGCTGACCGATTTCCAGATCCGAAATATCAAGGATATCCTGACGTAACACAGGGGCAGCAAAATTATCACGCAAGTCGCGGCCAGGTTTAAGAAGGTCTGCCAGGATATCTTTCAGCGTTTCCTTTCCTATCTTCAGTTCCTGAGCCATATCCGAAATCTCTACATCTCTCAATTTAAGCTGAGCAGACTCGTCCAGTTCCTGAATATCCAGCAAGGCAAAGAGTTTTTCAACAGCTTCATAAGCTTCCGGATGCACTCCAGTATTGTCCAAAATATTTTCTGCATCTGGAATACGCAGAAAGCCGGCTGCCTGCTCAAAAGCTTTAGCGCCGAGACGTGGAACCTGTTTGATTTCATCGCGGGATTTTATCTTTCCTTGTTCTTCGCGGTATTTAACAATATTTTCGGAAATGGATTTATTAAGGCCGGCAACATGGGATAGGAGGGCAGGACTGGCTGTATTGATATTGACTCCCACTTGGTTGACTACGGTTTCAACAACAAAGTCCAGATTTTCCGCCAGTTTCTTTTGGCTGACATCATGCTGATACTGTCCTACACCGATAGACTTAGGATCAATTTTTACAAGCTCTGCCAAAGGATCCTGCAGGCGACGGGCGATTGAAACAGCTGAGCGTTTCTCAACGGTTAAATCAGGGAACTCCTGCCGAGCCAGATCCGAAGCAGAGTAGACCGAGGCGCCGCTTTCATTGACAATAACGTAACTAATTTCAGGGAAGTCTTTAAGGACTTCTGCAACAAAAGCCTCGCTTTCGCGGCTGGCTGTCCCATTGCCGATAGCGATGATTTCTACAGCAAATTCTTTAAGTAGAGAGGCCAATTCCTGTTTAGCCTGTTCAATTTTAGCTGAGCCGGCAGGAGGAACAGGAAAAATGACTTGGGTTGTCAGCAGTTTGCCGGTCGGATCAACAACCGCCAGCTTTGCACCTGTCCGAAAAGCCGGATCGAAACCTAAAACGGTCTTGCCCTTAAGCGGTGAAACCAAAAGCAAATGGCGCAGATTATCTGAAAAAAGCACAATCGCTCCATCCTCAGCTGCCTCTGTTAATTCTGTACGAATACGGCGCTCCATTGCCGGAACAATCTTTTTCTTGACCGCCTGTGAAATCACCTGTTCAATATAAGTGTTTTTTTCTTTAAATCGGGTCGCAAAAAAGCGAAGCATTTTATCCGTATTATGAACAAAATGGATTTTCAAAACACCTTGTTTTTCACCACGGTTTAAGGCTAGGACGCGATAGCCTTGAATTTTTGATACCTTCTCAGAAAAATCGTAGTAAATCTGATAGACTTTATCACTGTCAGCTGCTTGATCTTTCAGACTTGAAGCAAGTGAACTGTAGGTCCAAATTTCATTATAGGTCCATGAGCGCAGTTTGGGATCATCTGACATGGCCTCAACAAGTATATCAACAGCACCGGAGAGAGCCGCTTCAGCACTGGCAAATCCCTCTGTGATAAATTTTTCTGCTTCTGTTTCAAGATCAGACGTGTTTTGTAAAATGAGCCTAGCTAGTGGGAAAAGGCCGGCTTCACGGGCGATCGTTGCTTTGGTACGGCGTTTCTCTTTATAAGGCAGATAAAGTTCTTCAACATCTGCTAATTTAGGCGCCGCTTCAATAGCTTGCTGAAGCTCTGGGGTAAGCTTACCTGCTTCAGAAATTTTAGCGAGAACTTTTTCTTTCCGCTCCGACAGTGCTGTCAGACTTTTATCTAAATCCAGAATAGTTTTAATCTGGATTTCATCTAAATTTCCTGTCATTTCTTTGCGGTAGCGGGCAATAAAAGGAATGGTGTTACCTGCAAGCGTTAATTCCAGAACTTTTTCAACTTGATTTTCTCTGATGCTCAGTTCTTGAGCAATCGCTGTCGTATTTATATTTTCCATAACGTTACTATTTTAGCATATAATTTCGGAAAAAGTCACGAAAATCATCAAGAATACACTCTTTTTTCGCAGAAAACCGAAAAATGCACCCATCAGAAAATCTTAGGCTGAACAGCTTACGCTTAGCACATTTCTCGGACTTGCAGCTTTTTTAAAACTTATAAAGCTAAAATCCCACTATTTTTTTATTTGATAGTATAATAATAATATGATCTTTTAGAAAGTAGGCTGATATTATGGCAATTACCTTTAAACGTGAAGACAGATTAGAAAAAATGCTGGAAAATTTTGCTACTCTTCCTGATTCAGATAAGTCGGAACCAAGCGATTCACAAGGAAAGGACAGTAAAAAAACAAACCCTTCCAAAGACGAAGACGCAAATTAGTTGACTGGATTTTTCTGACAAAGAGTGCTGCTCCGCTTGGCAGATGATCTAAAAACTGATACTGACTGCAAAAAGAGGGACTGCTCCTGCCTGATTTTTTAGGCCTGCAGCCGGCCTTCTTTTATTGTTACCGCTCTACTGAAAAAGGAGAACAACTCATGGCCTTTTTTAACCAGCTGCCTGACAGTGTCCTTCAATGGCTGGCCATTTTTCTATCCATTATTATTGAAGCACTTCCTTTTGTCTTTTTAGGTGCTATTTTAGCGGGATTTATCGAGGTCTATGTGACACCTGATTTGGTTCAGCGCTACCTTCCCAAAAACAAATTTTTGCGCATTCTTTTTGGTACTTTTGTTGGCTTTGTTTTCCCTTCATGCGAATGCGGAATTGTCCCAATCATTAACCGTTTCTTGGAAAAAAAAGTTCCCAGCTATACTGCTGTCCCGTTTTTAGCCACAGCACCTATCATCAATCCCATCGTTTTGTTTGCAACCTACTCTGCCTTTGGGAATTCCGTGCGCTTTCTCATGCTGCGCCTTCTTGGGGCTGTCTTGACTGCTTTTGTTCTAGGATTTATGCTGGCTTTTCTGGTTGACGACAATATTCTGAAAAGTTCTGCTCAGCCTGTTCACAGCCATAATTATTCTAAAGAAAAGGCAGGCAAAAAAGTTTTTCTGGCTATGGGACATGCGATTGATGAGTTTTTCGACACGGGACGCTATTTAGTTTTTGGAACCCTGATTGCCTCTGCAATGCAGATCTATGTTCCAACACGTATTTTAACAACAATCGGCGGAAATCCGCTGACTGCGATTCTTGTCATGATGCTGCTGGCCTTCATCCTGTCTTTATGCAGCGAAGCGGATGCCTTTATCGGTGCTTCCTTGTTGTCAACATTTGGTCTAGCACCAGTTCTGGCCTTCCTTCTGTTTGGACCGATGGTCGATATTAAAAATTTGATGATGATGGCAAAATCTTTTAAGAGCCGCTTTATTATACAGTTTGTCAGTGTTTCCGCACTGATGATTACCGTCTATTGTTTACTTGTGGGGGTGGTTTAATGGCTCGTTTTTTAATCTTAGTCGGTTATTTTGAATTATCAATGTATCTGCAGTTATCCGGAAAATTGGACCACTATATCAACAGCCACTATTCTTATTTGGCCTATATTTCCATGGCGCTGTCATTTATTTTAGCACTCGTTCAGCTGACAATCTGGATGAAAAAATGGCAGTTCCCCAGTCACTTGTCAGGCAGAATAGCCAAACTGACCAGTCCCTTAATACTGCTTTTCCCTGTTTTAGTCGGCTTGCTGGTGCCGACCGCTACCCTTGATTCAACTACTGTTTCTGCTAAAGGATACACTTTCCCATTGGCTGCAGGAACATCAAAAAGCGGACAGAGCGAAGACGGGACGGCCATTCAGTATTTAAAACCAGACACCAGTCTTTATTTTACGGAAACGGCTTACCAAAAAGAAATGCAGAAAGAGCTTAAAAAATATCAGGGAGCTAAAGAACTCACCATTACTACCGAAAACTACATGGAAGTTATGGAGCTGATCTATCTTTATCCAGATGAGTTTATGAACCAGGAGATTCAGTATACTGGTTTTGTTTATAATGAGCCAAATCATTCCGGCTACCAATTCCTATTTCGCTTTGGCATTATTCACTGTATTGCCGATTCTGGTGTATACGGGCTGCTGACTACAGGAAACAATCAGACCTACACTGATAATACTTGGGTCACTGTCAAAGGGACTATTACGATTGAATACAATAAAACACTGGAACAAAGCCTGCCTGTCCTTCATATTACAGAAGCAGCTGAAAGCAAAGAGCCTGATAATCCTTATGTTTACCGCGTCTTTTAGATTACCAATTCAAAATTGTCTGCTTCTTTCTTGTATTTATCAAAAATGGGAACACAGCTGTTCTTCAAGATGATTCTCCCCTTTAATAAATAGCTGCAGCAAGGCAAAAACTGAACCCTCTTTGTTTCCTTCCAGCAGCTCGTTCTGTCTTTAATCAGAAAAAACATCCGAAAAAGTGATTTTTCTCGGATGTTTTTCTATTTTCCTTTACCTGCTCAACAAACGGTCTTTACCTTTTACTTATAAAGTAAGCCAAACTGAGATATTTCTCAGCCTCGTCTTTTAGAAAACCCCTTCTAAAAGTCCTCTCATAAAGTCTTCGGAATTAAATTCACCAATATCGTCAATTTTTTCACCAAAGCCCAGCAGCTTAACAGGGATATCCAATTCCTGGCGAATAGCTAATACAACGCCGCCTTTAGCTGTCCCGTCAATTTTAGTCAGAATTAAACCTGTTAAAGGCAAAATTTTTGAAAATTCTTTAGCCTGACTAAGGGCATTCTGACCTGTTGAAGCATCTAAAGCCAAGAGAGTTTCATGAGGAGCATCCGGCAGCACGCGCTTAATAATGCGGCCAATTTTTTCAAGTTCTGCCATCAGATTGTCTTTATTTTGCAAGCGTCCTGCTGTATCGATTAATAAAAGATCAACGTCCTCAGCAACAGCTCTTTCAACACCGTCAAAAACAACCGAAGCCGGGTCCGCTTTTTCTGCACCTGTGACAACAGGTACATCCACACGCCGGCCCCATTCAACAAGCTGAGCAACAGCACCGGCACGAAAAGTATCTGCGGCAACCATCATGACTTTTTTGCCCTCTTGCTTGTATCGGTAAGCTAACTTCCCGATAGATGTTGTTTTTCCGACACCATTTACACCAACAAAAAGCATAACAGTCAAATCGTCCTGAAAATTCAGCTTTTCATTGTAAACATCGTCTTTTTCGTAAATATCAACCAGTTTCTCAATGATAACCCGCCTTAAGTCTTCTGGTTTTTTCGCATTTTCTAACTTCGCTTCATAACGCAGCTCCTCTGATAAAGTTGATGCTACATTAACACCGACGTCCGAAAGGATGAGGACTTCTTCCAATTCTTCGAAAAAGTCTTCATCAACACGGCGAAAATTAGCTAAAAAAGCATTGAGACGGGCACTAAACCCTGTTCGAGTCTTTTTAAGGCTGCGATTGTATTTTTCTTCTTTTGTTTCCGGCTGCTCAGAAGCCGAAGGTAAATCTGCTTGGACAGCTGTTTCGTCTGAAGAGGCTTTTTCTGGTGCTTGAGGTTTAACATAGGTTCCATCAGCTATAGCAGCTTCAATAGCTTCTTTTTGCGCATAATATTTAGCCATAAAATCTGCAGCTGCTTGATTGGCAGTATCAGCTGCCGAATCACCGCCTGCCGCCTCATTCAATAACTCTTGAGCAGGCGGATTTTCTGCTTCAGCAGACGCCGCTTCTTCTTTAAACAAAGAGTCATCGGCAGGCTGCTGAGACGGAAATGCCTCCTCTTGTTCTTGTGTTTGAAAAGTTGTCTGCGGCTCTAGTTCCTCTTGCAGCGGCTCATCAGAAACACTTTCCATTTGAGCATCGGCAGCAGGCGCTGATGTTTCCAAAATATCTTTTGCTTCATCAGTAACGGTTTGCTGAACCGGCTGTTCCTCTGACTGCTCAAAAACAGCTTTTTCTTGCTGCGCAGCTCCAGCCTCTGATTCTTGCAGCTTTTTCTCTTTTTTATTTCCAAATAAACGGTCAAACAGTCCCATAGCTAATCCTCGCTTAAAATATAATTATGAATGGCTTCCGCCACACCGGCTTCATCATTAGTACGTTTTGTTACAGTATCAGCAGCTGCCTTAGCAGCTGCTGTACCATTAGCCATGGCAACCCCCAACCCGGCCCAGGCAAGCATGGATAAATCATTTTCTTCATCACCTACAGCCATAACTTGACTGCTTTTCAATCCCAGATGTTTAGTCAGTCTTTCTAAACCAACCGCTTTATGGACACCCTTGGGCATAATTTCAAGAATAATATCACGTGATTTAAAAACCTCAAACTCATTATACAAGCTTTCAGGAAGTTTTTGAATTTGCTGATCGAGATAAGCCGCCTCAATGACACTGACTGCTTTATTATAAACAATATGCTCAGGAACAGCAGCGAGGTCAGCAACTTCTACGAAAGTCAAAAGCGGATTAGCTTTGTGATAAAGCGAGTGATGACCGCGGCTGGCTAAGCTGTAAACAGTGCCGTCACTCAATATATCCAAAGGAAGACCTAGAGGCTCAAAAACGGTATAGAGTCTGTTCAGATGCTGTCGGCTTAATTCACTTTTATCCAGAATTCCCCCGGTATTGCGCTGCACAAGGCCGCCATTAAAGGTAATGCTGTAATCATCTGCACTTATCAAGCTAAGTTCTTCCAGCAGGCCGCCGATAGCTTTTAAGGGACGGCCGGTAGTAATAACCACTTTGACGCCTTTAGCCTGAGCAGCCTTTAAAGCGGCTTTGTTTTCATCTGAAACCCGTTTCTTTTTATTGTAAAGAGTCCCATCTAAATCAAGAGCCAATAATTTTATTTCTGTCATTATTTATGTAACCATTCTTTCCATATAAGCTAAGACGGCGCCATCAGCACAAGAACCGATAACGCGGTCTGCAAGAGCTTTAATTTCAGGCTGTGCATTGCCTGTTGCAACAGCAGTTCCCGCAAAAGACAGCATCTCAAAATCATTCAAATTATCGCCGAAAGCCAGAACTTCCGAAGATTTTATCCCATATTTGCTGCAGAGCTGCTCAAGCCCAATTTGCTTATTGATATTTTTTAGAATAATATCGACTGAATTAAAGCCAGTAGTCACAGCACGGGCATAGTCCACCCGCTCATTGAACCAGGATTCACCCTGCTTAAGTGTCTGTTCTGAAAAATTAGCCGTTAACTTTAAAATAGTGTCTGAAACAGCTGCAAAATCGGAGACATACTGAATATTATCATAGTACTGACTGATAAAAGAGTAATAGGTGCTGCTGGCCTTAGTATGCAGATAAGCTCCCTGACGGCCCGAAAGAAGAAAATCGTAAGCTGACATATAGGGACTCGCTGACAAAAGTGCCGCTATATCCTGATATTGCTCAGGACTGATACTGGCCTCAAAAATGAGCTCTCCGTCTGCTTTTACCAAACTGCCGTTATCAGCAATAAAAGCGATTCTGTCTCTGTAGGCCGCAAACAGCTTTTCTAAAGTTAAAAGCGACCGGCCGCTGGCAGCAACAAACAGTATGTCCCGCTCCTTAAATTTATGCAGCAGATTATCTAATCTCTGCTGATCATAGGTTCCATCAGGAGCTAAAAAGGTTCCATCAAGGTCTGTCGCAACTAATTTTATCATATTAACCTCATTATATAACTTTATTGTAGCAAAAAACAATCTGCTTTGCTGTATCCAACAGTATTATTAATATATAAGCAAAGGAAAAGAGACGGGAGCCCCGTCTTCTCATTACCACTTTGCTCTGCACATCGGACAAGCTCCTTTCAGTCCGTCTAATTAAGCAGTTCTTCCGCTTCTTTGAGTTTGACAGAAACAATTTTTGACACACCTGATTCCTGCATAGTGACCCCATAAATACTGTCAGCTGCAGCCATTGTCCCTTTACGGTGAGTCACCACGATAAACTGGCTGGATTTGTCAAAACGGTTGAGATAATCTCCGAATCGTTTAACATTTGCCTCATCAAGGGCAGCCTCCACTTCATCAAGTATAACAAAAGGAATCGTTCTGACGCGAATAATCGCAAATAATAGCGCTAAGGCAGACAAAGCTTTTTCGCCACCGCTCATCAAATTGAGCGATTGAATTTTCTTACCTGGCGGCTGTACGGAAATCTCGATACCAGCTGTTAAAAGATCGCCTTCGGTTAAGAAGAGATCGCTGGAACCGCCGCCAAACATTTGCTTAAAGGTTTCTTTGAAGCTGTCACGGATAGCTGCAAAAGTGACTTTAAAACGGTTTTTAACTTCATCATCCATCTCATGAATGGTTTCAAGCAGCAGATTTTTAGCCCGAACCAAATCGTCCTTTTGGCTGTTTAGAAAAAGAAGACGCTCGTTAACTTCATCATATTGCTCGATCGCATCGACATTAATCGGCCCCAAAGCTTTGATCTGACGCCGCAGCGTCTGCAGCTTTTGCCTTGCTAGTTTACTGTCTTCAATGGTTTGGGCCCTAGTTTTAGCTTCATCCAAGGTCATCTGGTAATCCTCTGCCAGACTGCGGGCAGAAATCCTCAGTCTTTCTGAAATCTGTTCAATCTCCGCTTCATATTGAGCTTGCTTGCGGATAAAAACTTCGTTTTGCTGGTTAGCCTCCTGAACAGCCAGTGATAGTTCCTCAAGCTGAGCTTCGCAATCCTCCAGTTCAATACGGAGCTGGACTAAACGTTTTTCATCCTCTTCTTTCCTTGCTTTGGCTTCTGACAGCTGTGTCTGCAGTTTCGGCAGCTCTTGATCAGCTGAAAGACTAAGCCGGTCTCTTAAAAGGACTTCCAGCTCTTTAATATTCGTTTCTGTCTCCGTCAGATTGTTTTTTAAACGGTTTTTATTAGCTTCTTCGAATTTCTTTTCGCTGAGCAGCTCACGCTCATCAAGCCTTGCCTTGGCTAATTCCTGAGCCAGATTATCCGCTTTTTGACTGAGGACACCCTTATTCTCCTTGATTTGCTCAATTTCAGCTGTCAATGCTTCTTTTTTCTCAGCTAAACCAGCTAAAAGCTGCTCAAATTTTTCCTTTTCTTCGTTTAAGTGCTCTTTTGCCTGATCAGCACTGCCGGCTTTCAGCCCCTGATAAACTTCCTGCAAGTCGCCGAGCCGCTCTGACAGCCGATTATATTCCAGTTCAGCCCTTTGTTCAGCTAAACGGGCTGTTTCTCCTTCCGTTTTTATTTCTTCCAGAGACGCTTTCTTTTCTGTCAGAACCTGTTTCAGTCTGCCAACCAGCTGTTCCTGTTTATGCTGATTGATCTTTTCGGCATCGATCTCAGCTGTCAAATGTTCCAGTTCAGGCTTAACAAAGCTTGTGCTGTTTTGACGACTGCTGCCGCCAGAAAAAGAACCACCCGGGCGGATTTCTGTCCCGTCAAGTGTCACCAGACGAACCTGATATCTGAGGAGGCGGGCAGCGCGATTAGCATTGTCAACGGTATCAAAGAGGGCAGTTAGACCTAAAAGGTTTTTAAATATCTTTTCTAAATCAGGCGAAAAAACTGCCAGTTCGCTGGCTGCACCCAGAAAGCCTTGACAAGATGCCAGCTTAGAGAGATTCTGCGATGACAGCTCTCTGGGTTTAATCGTCGTCAAAGGCAGAAAAGTAGCTCGTCCCTGTCTGTTCTTTTTCAGGTAAGCGATAGCCCGCTTTGCGGCAGCTTCATCAGCTACAATAATATGCTGGCTGCTCGCCCCCAGAACAATTTCAAATGCGGTCTGGTAATCATGCGGAAAGCTTAAATGTTCACTGACTGCGCCAATAATACCACCGAGCTTTGCTGAGTTTTGCAGCACTGCTCTGACCCCAGCATAAAAGTTACTATGATTTTTTATTATAGCCGACAAGCTGTCCCGTCTAGCTTCCTTTGCCCTAAGCGAATCGGCCAGAGCAAACATTTTTGCGCGTTCATCTTCATACTTCTTTTCATCTGTTTGAAGCTGCTGAGAAAGATTTTGATATTGGTCCAGCAGTTCTTTCAGTACGTTCTTAGCCTTTGCAACATTGGCCGAGGCATTTTCAGTCTCCTGACCGGCTGTTTCCAGTTCCTGCTGAAGCTGTTCAATTTCCTCAGCCTGCGATTCTGACAGCTGTTTCTGATTGTCTATCTCTGTCAAAACAGCCGTTAAATTATTGGAAGCATCAGCTTCTTTCTGCATTATTTGCACAAAGTTTTCACGCAGCTTTTCCAACATCTGATCCGGATCGGATGAAATGCGTTCTGATTCGGCTTCCAGTTCCTTTATTTCAGCAGACAGACGGGTCAGCTTCTCCGATAATTGCCGCAGGTATTCTTCTTTATCCGCTAAATCACTTTTTAAAGAAGCAGCCTCTGCATTAAGGGCAGTCAAACGCTGATCTGCTTCCTGTTGGCGCTCTTGTTTTTGGCTGGATTCCAAATTAATCAAATCAATTCGCCGTTCAGTGTCAGCAAGCAGCCGCGTAAGTTCGACCAGACCAGTCTGTTTCTGGTTCATTTCTTCCGAAATGGTATGCCGGCGTTTTTTCAACGTTTGATTCTTAGTTTCTAAATTCTGACGCTCCTTATAATAGACCGATAATTGTTTCTTGACCTCTTCAAGTTCTTGGGTACTGCGGTCCAGCTTCAATTTATCATTATCAATATCTTCTACCAGGATATCCAACTGGAGCTGTTTACGCTGCTCTTCCAGCGCTAAAAATTCTTTTGCCGTCTGTGCTTGTTTTTCGAGCGGCTTTATCTGAGTTTCTAATTCATAAATAATATCTGCCAAACGATCTAAATTATCTTGAGTCTGACCGAGTTTACTCTGAGTTTCTTTTTTACGGGTTTTATATTTTAAAACACCGGCAGCCTCCTCAAAGATAGCACGCCGTTCCTCAGGTTTACTGTTAAAAATAGCTTCAACACGTCCTTGAGAAATAATAGAAAAAGAATCCCGCCCCAGTCCGGTATCCATGAATAAATCATGGACATCACGCAGACGTACCTTACGCCCGTCAATCAGATAATCACTGTCACCGCTGCGGTAAATATGGCGCTCAACACGGATTTCGTCTTTGGCCTCTTTAATAAAACCATCACTGTTATCCAAAACAACCGTAACTTGAGCATAATTAAGCGCCTTACGATTCTCAGTTCCGGCAAAGATGACATCGGGCATCTTGCCGCCGCGCAAGCTTTTGGCACTGGATTCTCCCAGTGCCCAGCGCAGACTTTCAGTAATATTGCTCTTGCCAGAACCATTAGGACCGACAACAGCTGTCACTCCTTTATCAAAGGTAATCTTCGTTTTATCCGCAAAGGATTTGAAGCCCTGCATTTCAATTTCTTTTAAAAACATTTCTTCCTCACTGGAATTGATCTAAAGCTTTTTTGGCAGCTGTCTGCTCAGCTAATTTTTTCGACCTGCCGGTTCCGCGGCTGAGTTCTCTTTCATTGACAAAAACAGCTACTTCAAATACTTTGTCATGTGCCGGTCCGGACTCAGCAACAACTCGGTAATCAATAAAAACATCCCCTTGAGTCTGAAGCAGCTCCTGCAGCCCCGTTTTATAATCCTTAACACGTTCAAAATTGCCTTTTTCAACTTGGGGAATCATCACCTGATCTAAAAATACTTTAACAGTCTCCAATCCCTGATCCAAAAAAAGCGCCCCTAAAAATGCTTCAAAAAGGTCTCCTAAAATAGTATCACGGCTGCGGCCGCCAGACTTTTCTTCTCCTTTCCCCAGTTTGACAAACTGGTCAAAACCGCATTGGCGTGAAAAACCAGCCAAACTTTCTTCACGCACAATCACTGATCGCCGCTTAGACAGTTCCCCTTCAGCTTTTTGCGGGTACCTTTTAAATAAATACTGAGAAATCAACAGCTGCAGAACCGCGTCTCCTAAAAATTCCAAACGTTCATTGTGTGAAATGTTTAGGAGACGATGTTCATTTGCATATGACGTATGCGTAAAAGCCGTATCCAATAAACTCGCATCGCTAAAGCGAATCTTAAAATCAGTTAACAATTTATGTTCTAAATTCTTCATAACCCCTCCAACAAGATACAAAGGCCGTGTAAAAATCCGTATGAAAATAGGGGATGGCAAGTGATGCCTAAGCATCACGATGACAGCCATCTTTTTCACTAGGATTTTAGGCCGTGTTCAATTCCACAAGATACAAAGGCCGTTAAGAACGCAAAGAGAAAATAGGCGTCCGACCGCTGAGTCACTAAAGACTCAAGGGAGGGCGATCTTTTTCTCATAGCGTTTAGGCCGTGTTCAGTTCCAACAAGATACAAAGGCCGTTAAGAACGCAAAGAGAAAATAGGCGTCCGACCGCTGAGTCACTAAAGACTCAAGGGAGGGCGATCTTTTTCTCATAGCGTTTAGGCCGTGTTCAGTTCCAACAAGATACAAAGGCCGTGTAAAAATCCGTATGAAAAGGCGGCAAGTCCGAAATCTGTGATTTCGCAGCCGCACCCCTGTCAGGACGGCAAAGCTTTCAGACGTCTACGGCTGGCGGCAAGCAAGAGAGTGAGACAGACTCTCTAGTTCTGACAGATTTCCCTCAATCTTCATTTTTTAGACTGGCGCTGCCTTACCTGCTGAATAATCTCTCATTCACACTTCACACAGTTTGCTAACTCAAAAAGCTGTCGGTTTATTACCTAAATTTTGGTCAAAGGAGTTGCTGTATCAGGCGATGTATCAAAAACTTTAAAATCAGTTCCAGCTCCTAAATCTGCGGCTAAAAGACTGGTCTCCATCGTCATATGTGCAAGCTCTTTAATATTGTTTTCTTTACTAAGATGGCCTAAGTAGATCTTTCGTGTCCGATTGCCGATTGACCGAATCATAGCCTGCGCACCGTCATCATTGGACAGATGGCCTCTGTCCGACAGAATACGCTGCTTGAGCCGCCAAGGATACGAACCGGACCGAAGAATCTCAATATCATGATTCGATTCAATCAAGTAAGCATCTGCGTTTTCAATCAAGCCTGCTAAACGGTCACTGACATACCCGGTATCTGTCAGCATGACAAAACTTTTATTATCTTTCATAAACCGATAAAACTGCGGCTCGGCTGCATCATGACTGACACCGAAACTTTCAATGTCAAGGTCGCCAAAAGTCATCATGCTGCCGCGTTTAAAAATATGCTTTTGTTCTTGGCTGACCGAACCAATCATATGATGTTCGTCTATTACCTGCCACGTTTTTTCATTGGCGTAGAGGTCCAAATGATATTTACGCGCTAAAACACCGACTCCTTTTATATGATCTGAGTGCTCATGTGTAATTAAAATAGCATCAAGATCTTCCGGTTTGCGGTTGATTTCAGCTAAAAGACTGGTAATCTTCTTACCAGTCAGGCCAGCATCAACCAAGATCTTTTTTTGGTCAGTTTCAAGATAAAAACTGTTACCGCTGGAACCTGATGCTAAAACACTGTACTTAAATCCGCTTTCTGACATAATCAGTCGCTGTCTTCCTCCCACTCTTCATAAATACTAGTACTAGCAGACTTTTCATAAGGCAAAACAATGGTAAAGGTCGAACCTTTCCCGTATTCACTCTTGGCCCATATAAAGCCTTGATGCTGCTTAATGATTTCCTTAGCAATAGCCAGACCCAGCCCTGTTCCTCCTTGAGCCCTGCTTCTAGCCTTATCGACGCGGTAAAAACGGTCAAAAATTAAGGGCAGATCTTTTTTAGGGATACCCAGCCCTTCATCAGCAACTGCGATAATCAGCTGGGTGTCTGTTGTTTTCATACTGATTGTAATATTGGCCCCGTCCGGAGAATATTTTATAGCATTGTTGATAATATTATCCAGCACCTGAGTCATTTTATCTGTATCAATTTCAATCCAAACAGGTACATTGGGATAATCACGGACAATCTCATAATACTTCCCGCCAAAGCTCTCTTGATTTTTAATATGGTCAAAACGATCCAGCACCGATGTCATAAAGGCCGTGAAATTAATCATTTCGATATCCAACTGAGTAACTTGATTATCAATTCTGGACAAATTCAGCAAATCAGAAATCATCCGCATCATCCGGTTGGTCTCATCCAAAGAAACTTTGATGAAACTGGGAGCGATATCCTCTTTGAGTGCCCCCTCATCCAAAGCCTCCAGATAGGATTTTACAGATGTTAAAGGCGTCCGCAGCTCATGACTGACATTTGAAACAAACAAGCGCCGTTCGCGTTCTTCTTTTTCCTGCTCTGTGGTATCGTGCAAAACAGCTACCAGACCTGAGATAAAGCCGCTTTCTCTCCGATTGAGGGCAAAGCGGATACGCAAAGTAATAAATTCATCAAATTCATTGCGCTGATCCAAAACAAGCTCTGGCGTTTTTGCTACTAAATCGCTGTAGCTGTAGGGACTGTCTTGACCTAAAATATCCACAATATTCAGCTGTAATGCCTCTTCACGCTTTAAATTCAGCTGTTTTTGTGCCATCTCGTTGATCATAGTAATCTGCCCGGTTCGGTCAGTAGCCAGCACTCCGTCAGTCATATAAGCAAGAATACTTGCCAGCCGGTTTTTTTCCTGAGCCAGATTTTCATGGGTGAGCTGAAAAACTTTAGACAGATCATTGAGGTGTTCGGCCAGTTCCCGCATATCGGCATCACCTGTGACTTTGATATCCCCCGTGTAATTGCCAGTAATTAAATTCCTGACTTTATCACTGAGCATACGTATATTCTTAGAAAAACGAAAGTCGCGAATAGCCAGATGGATAAAGTAAAAGGCCACAAAAACAAGCAGGATTAGAATAGCAAGTTCAAAAGTGTTTAGATTGCCTATAATATCATTATTCATAAGATTTCATATAATATCCGACACCGCGTCTGGTCAAAATATATTCCGGCCGACTGGGAGTATCCTCAATTTTCTCACGTAAACGTCTGACAGTGACATCAACGGTTCTGACATCACCAAAATAATCATAGCCCCAGACAGTTTCAAGCAAATGCTCCCTTGTCATCACTTGACCGATATGTGTTGCCAAATGGTGCAGCAGTTCAAATTCACGGTGAGTCAGTTCAACCTCTGAGCCGCGTTTCAAAGCAACAAAAGCATCCGGCAAAATCTGCAGCTCGCCGATAGTGATTTCCGGTGTTTCAGCTGACGCATTCTCCTCTGCGACTGCAGTTTCAATATTTTCTGTCCGACGCAAATGGGCTTTGACCCGTGCCAACAGTTCACGATTTGAAAAAGGTTTTGTTACATAATCATCTGCTCCGATTTCAAGACCGATTACCTTATCAAATTCACTGTCTTTTGCAGAAAGCATAATAATAGGAATATGACTGGTTTTCCGTACTTCCTTGGCAACTTCAAGTCCATCTAGTTCAGGCAACATTAAATCGAGAATAATTAAATCTGGATGTTCTTCTTCGTATTTTATCAGTGCTTCACGGCCGTCAAAGGCTGTCACTGTATCATAACCTTCTTTAGCTAAATTAAATTTGATAATATCAGAGATTGGTTTCTCGTCATCTACGATAAGAATTTTCTTCATTTTTTCACCTCTTCAGGTTTATTTTGCCATCCCAAACAAATAGTGCCTGATGATGGCCTGAGTATATTTTTCAGTAAAAACTATACACTTTTTAATTATAGCAAAAAAACCTATTATTTTAAAACATTCGGCATATCAAACCAGTTCAGAGAACCAGACAGAGACTTACCGAAATCCCAGGATGGCTGTCAAACGGAAAATAATGACAACTGATAAATCCCTCATGATTTTAGCGTGACCTCTTTCTGAATTCAGCTTTATTATTGCATAAAAACCAAAATATTTTTATTCAAATCTTCTGATAATTGACACGAAAGCCTATCTGTGGTAAACTATTTCTATATGTGAGAAAAGCTAACAAGAACAAAAAGGAGAATGCTATGGCTCTTATTGAATATAAAAATGTTGAAAAATATTACGGAGAATATCATGCTCTGCGCAATATCAATCTGACCATTGAAGCAGGACAGGTTGTTGTTCTGCTCGGGCCCTCTGGCTCAGGCAAATCAACGCTCATTCGAACGATGAACGCTCTGGAATCTATTGACAGCGGGAGACTGATTGTTAACGGACATGAGCTTGGCAGCGCTTCTGCTAAGGATTTGGTACAGCTCCGTAAAGAAGTCGGTATGGTTTTTCAGCATTTTAATCTCTACCCTCACAAGACGGTGTTAGAAAATGTTACTTTAGCTTTAACTAAAGTTTTAGGGAAATCCCAAAAAGAGGCTGATGCCATTGCTGAACAATATTTGACTTATGTTAACATGTGGGATCGCAAAGATTCCTTCCCAGGAATGCTTTCCGGAGGCCAAAAACAGCGGATTGCCATCGCCCGCGGCTTAGCTATGAATCCGGAACTGCTGCTTTTTGATGAGCCGACTTCAGCTCTTGACCCTGAAACAATCGGTGATGTGCTTGCAGTCATGCAGAATCTGGCTAAGGAAGGAATGAACATGATTGTTGTGACACATGAAATGGGCTTTGCTAGAGAGGTTGCCGATCGTATTATCTTTATGGCTGATGGCGAAATTTTAGTCGACACAACCGATGTTCAGAATTTCTTTGACAATCCTACGGAACCGCGTGCTAAACAGTTCTTAAGCAAAATTATCAACCATACCAGTGAACGCGTATCAGTCAAATAGGAGGAATGTTATGAAATTAAAACCATTTCTGACAAGTCTAGCTGCTGTTTTTCTGATTCTTACTTTCTTATTCACAGGTCAGAAAAGGGTTGCTGCCGCTGATTCGGAACAGATTCAAAAGATTAAAGATGCCGGTGTTCTGAAAGTAGGTGTCAAACAGGATGTCCCCAACTTCGGTTATTACAGTGCTGATACTGGGAAATATGAAGGTATGGAAATCGATATCGCCCAAAGAATCGCTGCAGATCTGGGAGTTAAAGTCGAATACGTGGCTGTGACCACTCAAACCCGAGAGCCGCTCATGGATAACGGCCAGATTGATATTTTGATTGCTACCTACACGATTACTGAAGAACGCCAAGCGAATTACAGTATTTCCAACCCATATTACTATGATGAAATCGGTTTTCTGGTCAGAAAATCCAGCCATATTAAAACGATAGCTGATTTAGACGGCATGACCATCGGCGTGTCGCAAGGGGCTACAACAAAAGCAAATTTGGAAGCTTACGCTAAAGAGCATGATTTATCCTTTAAATATGTTCAGCTGGGAAGCTTCCCCGAATTAGCCATCTCGCTTTACGCAACCCGTATTGATGCCTTTTCTGTAGACAAGTCCATTCTCACAGGTTATGTCAGCAAGAAAACTGAAATTCTTAAAGAAGGATTCAATACACAAGAATACGGCATTGCCACTAAGAAGTCTAATACTGATATTACAGACTACATTAATAATCTGCTCAGCCAGTGGAGTAAAGACGGCAGCCTTCAGCAAATCTACGATAAATATGACTTGACACCTGCTGCTGCAGAATCAGTAACAACTAAATAATTAATAAACTACAGACTTTACCAAAAAGATACCGATCCTCTCCTCTTAAACCGTATTGTAAAGCTTGATCAGCTGTAAAGTTAAAATGTTGTAAGTACAGATTTGTGGAAATCGATGAGTTGATCAGTCAGTTTGGCAATATTCTGTATCTTGTGGAATTGAACACGGCCTAAACGCTGTGAGAAAAAGTCCGCCCTCCCTTGAGTCTTTAGTGACTCAGCGGTCGGACGCCTATTTTCTCTTTGCGTTCTTAACGGCCTTTGTATCTTGTAGAATTGAACACGGCCTAAAATCCTAGTGAAAAAGAGACGCACTCGTAGGAAGTCGCAGGCTGACTACGAGTGTGGCTGCTCTGTGCAGTATATCTGCTAGTGTGATGCAAGCATATTGCTAAACAGCCTTAGCCGTAGACGTCTGAATGCTTTGCAGTCAAGACAGCTTGCCGCAGCATTCTAGCCGTCTTGACATGGATGCGTCTGCGAAATCACAGATTTCGGACTTACCGCCATTTTCATACGGATTTTTAGACGGCCTTTGTATCTTGTTAAAGGAGAATCTCGTGATTATATTAGTAACAACAAGCAGTCCTTTCGCTTTGTCGCGCTGGGGTGAGTTCTTCGCTAACTTTGGAGAATTTATAAAAGGTTTTTTCTATACACTGGGAATGTCTGCTGCCGCTCTGCTTTTGGCTTTAGCTTTAGGAATCGTTTTCGGTGCCATGAGTTCAGCGAAAAATAAAGTGTTTAAAGCAATTGCCCGTGTTTATGTTGAAGTTTTCCAAAACACGCCGCTTTTAGTTCAGTTTGTGTTTGTCTATTACGGCCTTGCCATCATCAGTAACGGCGCGATAATGATTTCAACGTTTTTTACGGCTGTTCTCTGCGTTGGCATTTACCACGGCGCTTACATTGCCGAAGTTATTCGTTCCGGTATTGAAGCTGTCCCTCGAGGGCAGACCGAAGCAGCGCTTTCCCAAGGTTTTACATACAGTCAGACTATGAGTTTGATTATCTTGCCACAGGCTGTTCGAACTATTCTGCCGCCGATGACCAACCAAGTCGTTAACTTAATCAAAAACACATCAACTGTCGCTATTATTTCCGGTGCTGACATTATGTTTGTTTCTAAAGCTTGGGCTTACGACACGACTAATTATGTCCCTGCTTTTGCCGGTGCTGCCTTTCTGTATTTTATTATGTGCTTTCCTTTGGCAACTTGGGCACGACGGATGGAAGAAGAAAATAAAAAATCCTATTCGCTGTAATTGGTTAAAAAAATCAGAAACAAACTTACTCTATCCTATCTCAGAACCGTATAAGCGGTTCAAACTAAGACAGGAATCCTTAGTCAGCTGGCTCCTATCAGTCACGGTTAAAATAAATGAATCTATTTTTCTGAGATTTCGTTTCCAGCTGTTTTAGTGTAAGTCCCATCCCTATCATAAGGAGAACTATTTATGTCATCAGTTTTAACACAGACCAACTTAAACTTTATTCTCCAAGGTTTAGGATTGACTCTTTATATTTCCTTTATTTCTATTGTTCTCTCGACTGTTATTGGAACGCTTCTAGCAGTTATACGCAATGGAAAAAACAGGCTGCTGCGTCTTATTTCCAGCGTTTATATTGAGTTTGTCCGCAATGTTCCTAACCTTCTTTGGATCTTTATCATCTTCTTGGTTTTTCAAATGAAATCAACCCCTGCCGGTATCACGGCTTTTACAGTCTTCACTTCAGTAGCATTGGCCGAAATTATCCGAGGCGGGCTAAATGGAGTTGATGGCGGTCAGACCGAAGCCGGACTATCACAGGGCATGACTAATTTCCAAGTGTTCATTTATATTGTTTTCCCTCAGGCTTTTCGCAAAATGCTGCCGGCAATCATCTCTCAGTTTGTAACGGTTATCAAGGATACTTCTCTGCTTTATTCTGTTATTGCTATTCAGGAGCTTTTCGGCAAAAGTCAAATCTTGATGGGACGCTATTTTGAAGCCAGTCAAGTATTTACGCTTTATGCTTTAATAGCAGGTATCTACTTTATCATTAACTTTACCATCTCGGCCTTTTCCAGACGCTTAGCTAAAAGGTGGGAACAAGCTGCAGAATAATCATCATCTGTTTAATTAATGGTTAGAAAAAGCGAATTATATATATAAAAAGTCATAAAACCAGCGAGAGTGAAACTCTTTCGCTGGTTTTTTTAATCAAAGATACTAATACTCTATTGTCGCTTGACGCAACGCAACAGCATGTGTTCAGCAAGCAGAATCAAGGCAAGCTCAGTCAATAAGAGTGTCCTGACTGCGTTCAAGAATATCACCGCTTACAGAATCAATAGCATAGTCATACTCCAATCCGGCAGCCGGATCGTCGAAGTCGACTTCATAATAGCTCACACCATGTTCAAAATCTTTTTCAACCTTGAGGTTGATAACAGCTGATTCATCCAGTCCTGCATCTGCAAGTGCAATAGCCTTAGCTTGTTCAGCAGTTATTTCCTGATCTGTATCGCCTGAAGTCGTTTCAGAACTTGGTGCAGAGCTTGAACTTGTGCTGGCTGAACTTGAAGTTGAGGTTTGTTTTTTTTCTAAATCATAACCCAGCACACTCCCATCTGTAGCGTCAATCGTATAATCATATTCACTGTCTGCTGTATAAAATTCAATTTCATAAGTAGCTTTAAAATTGTCTCTATCTTTCTTTGTAGAGCTAAAAGTAACATCGGAAGCAGTCAGTCCTGCATGCTTTAAAGCAATTGCCTGTGCCTGCTGTTCAGAAAGTTTATAACGAGGCCATGCGTAGGCGAAAACAACACCGCCAATCACAGCAATTAATACCAGAAGAGGAAGACCAATTTTCAGTACCCGCTTTTTCATGAGAACCCCCCTTTCATTAAGATACAAAGGCCGTGAAGAACGCAAAGAGAAAATAGGCGTCCAACCGCTGAGTTACTAAAGACTCAAGGGAGGGCGGTCTTTTTCTCACAGCGTTTAGGCCGTGTTCAATTCCACCAAGATACAAAAGGCCGTGAAGGAATCTAAAGGAAACTAAGAACAGCAAAAATTATCTGTGAGCTGAAGCAGCATTCTTTAAAAAATTTAGTGAAATTTTAAGATTCCTAACAGCCCGTCAACTGCGACAAAACTGATTATAAAATGAGTTCTTTCCTTCACTATTAGTATAACAAAAACCAAGCCTGAAAGCTTGGTTTTTCGACGAAGAAAGTGTGGCAAAAGTGTGGCATATTTCTATTTAATTGAGCAAAAGATAATTGGACAGTCTTTGTAATCTTCCTAATCTAAATCTGCCTTAATCAGTTTGAAACCATATCCCCAAACCGTTTCAATAAGGATATTCCCTCCGGCTTCTCTCAGCTTTTTACGTAAACGTTTAATAGCATCATCTGCTGCACGGGTTTCAACGGCATCTGCATAGCCCCAAATTTCAGTTAAAAGAGCAGTTCGTGCTACGGCTTCTTCCTTATGCTCTAAAAGATATTTCAACAATTTAAATTCAAGCTGGGTCAGCTTAATCATCTTTCCCTGATAAAAAGCGGATCGGTCTTTGAGAGACAGGGTCAGTCCACCGTACACAAGCGGATCTGACTGTCTAGATAGTTGATATTGACGGGATAAAATGGCTTTAACCCGCAACGTTAATTTAAGCGGTGAAAAAGGTTTAGTAAAGTAATCATCTGCACCAGCAGCAAAAGCCGCAATAAAATCATTATCACTGTCACGCGCTGTCAGCAAAATAATCGGCAAATCCCACTGTTGGCGGATAGTCTTTATAAGATTAAAACCTGCGGCATCAGACATCGCGACATCTAAAATAAGAAGATCAGCTTCGGCTTCCGTAAGGCGCTCAATAAGCTGTTTCCCAGTGGTAAACGTTTCTACTTCCATCCCTTCCTCACGCAGAAAAGAGGCCAGAAGCTCCCGAACATTTTTTTCATCATCTGCCACATAAATTTTAGTCATTGCTGCCTCTTTTCATTTTTTTCTTTTACTTAAAAATAGTTATTTATAATTTTTGCACTTGGAATACCTTGTTTGAAATAAAAGTTCAGAATGCACCTGTTTTTTTTTAAATTTTTGCTTAAGGTATAAGGCTTAAAAACTTATTTTTTAAGCTTTAAACTTTTTACAAAGGTTCGTCTAAAAGAAGCCACTTCTTGCTTGAGGGATCTCCCGTTTCTGGCATAATAGCCTTTTTTATTAAGGTAACTCATATTCCAAAGACGGTGCCCGCGTCTGTAAATCATTTTGGGAGCATAAAAAGGATTGCCGGCATTAGCAAGGGCCTGCCGGCGAAACAAAGGGTCATGGATTTTAACCGGCATAATATCCAATTCTCTGTGCCGCCGGTTATTGCGATTAGCATAATTAAAACTAGCGCCATTAATCAGGCCATTAAGCTTTCTTCCTCGAGGGTCCAGTTCATTAGCAAAGCAATCTTGGCTGTCAAGGATAAATTCTGTATGGAATCCCATAACAATCTTAATATTAATGGGAAATGAAATGTCATTGCCGCTTTGCGGCAGTTTGTTATGCAGACGGGAAGATTCTCCCAAATTGAAGTCAAAGCGACGGCGCCAAAAACGTTTCCTCTTCTTTGTCCGCAGATAATGCAGAAGTGATTCTCTATCTGTATCCCCAGGAAAACATCTGCGCACCCATTCAGCCTGATAGGCGGAAATCACATAGCGAAACTGATGAATTTGATGAGCAAGTTTATCTGCAGTACTCAGTGTCTCTTTAGGAAAAGCCAGCTGAACTGCAAGAGCTAATTCATGCCAAAACTTGTGATCAGGCACCAAACTGTCTGAAAAACTTTCCAGAAGCTTTTGGATTTCTCCTGCTTCTCCGCTGAGTTCTGCAGGCATAGCAGCTAACTGCATCAGCTTCTCCAGTAAAGAACGGGCAGATTTTTCGGTCAAACCGACACTGCTCTTCTGCCAAAAATCTAAGAACTCTTGATCACCAATTAACATATCCCCTCCCCTAAACAAGATACAAAGGACGTGAAGAACACAAAGAGAAAATAGGCGGTAAGTCCGAAATCTTCGATTTCGCAGACGCCCCCCTGCCAGGACGACTAGAAGGGTGCAGTCGGCTGTCAAGACGACAAAGCCTTCAGACGGCTACGGCTGGCGGTAAGTCCGAAATCTGTGATTTCGCAGACGCCCCCCTGCCAGGACGACTAGAAGGGTGCAGTCGGCTGTCAAGACGACAAAGCCTTCAGACGGCTACGGCTGGCGGTAAGTCCGAAATCTGTGATTTCGCAGACGCACCCCTGACAGGACATCTAGGGAGCGAGGCAGAACCCCAGACCATAACGTTCAACATCTCGCCCCGCAAAGCCTAGCAGACATTTAAAGCTTTGAAAAAGCGACTAAAATGACACTAGGCTACTGCGTCTCGTGCATAATACTGACAAAATTAAGGGCTAGTTTTTAAATCAGCCTTCAGACGGCTAGAAAGCTGCGTCTGACAAAAAGTTGAACAGAACCGCCGTGCATAAGTTTCCCCTCTTCAGATCAACACTCATCCACCGGATGATGTCAGTCCACACGTCTTTCAGTTTGTTATTATACCAAAAACTGCAGAAAATACTGAAACAGTGCTTATTCCCTGCAGTTTGTTCTTTAATTATCTTCAAGGGGACGGGAGTAACGCGCAATATCCTCTAAAATAGTGTTTGTAAATTCAGCGACTGTCTCAGTATGTGTCTGTTTGCTGCCATAGCGGCGAACATTAACGGACTGTTCAGCCATCTCTCTGTCACCAACAATCAGCTGGTAAGGAATCTTTCTGGTTTGACTCTGACGGATTTTATACTGCATTTTTTCATTGCGATCATCAACATCTGCCCGTACACCGCAGTCTCGCAGTCCCTTAGCCACTTCCCAGGCATAGTCAGCATGAACTTCATTTGAAATCGGAATAACCGTAACCTGATGCGGAGCCAGCCAAGTGGGAAAGGCACCTTTATAGGTTTCAATGAGAATGGCCGTGAAGCGTTCCATCGTAGAAATAACGCCGCGGTGAATCATTACAGGACGGTGTTCTTCACCATCGGCTCCGATATAGCTGAGTTCAAAGCGTTCAGGCAGCAGGAAGTCCAGCTGAATCGTTGACAGTGTTTCTTCATTGCCCAGTGCTGTCTTCACCTGAATATCAAGCTTAGGACCGTAAAAAGCCGCTTCTCCTTCTGCTTCATAATAATCAAGCTCCATATCATCCATAGCTGCTTTGAGCATGATTTGGGCATTTTCCCACATTTCATCATTATCATAATATTTATGCTTATCGTTAGGGTCACGGTAGGATAAGCGGAAACGATAATCGGTCAGATTAAAGTCTTCATAGACATCAATAATCAGCTGCAGAGTCCGCTTAAATTCTTCGCGAATCTGCTCTGGTGTGACAAAAATATGGCCGTCATTAAGGGTCATCTCACGAACACGCTGCAAGCCGGATAAAGCCCCCGACTTTTCATAGCGGTGCATCATTCCCAGCTCAGCGATACGGATTGGCAGTTCACGGTAAGAATGAACCTGATTTTTATACACTTGAATATGATGGGGACAGTTCATCGGGCGCAGCACAAACTCCTCGCCGTCTCCCATATCCATGGTTGGGAACATATCTTCTTGATAGTGTTCCCAGTGACCGGACTGCTTGTAAAGTTCTACCGAAGCCAGAGGCGGTGTATAAACATGCTGATAGCCTGATGCCAGTTCTTTATCAATAATATAGCGCTCCAAAATACGCCGGACTGTCGCACCGTCAGGCAGCCAGAACGGCAAGCCCTGACCGACCTCTTGGCTAATCATAAACAGATCAAGCTCTTTGCCCAACTTACGGTGATCACGTTCTTTAGCTTCTTCGAGACGTTTCAGATAAGCTTTTAAATCTTTTTTATCAAACCAAGCTGTTCCGTATACCCGCTGCATCATTGCGTTATCACTGTTCCCCCGCCAATAGGCACCGGCAACATTTAAGAGACTGAACACCTGGATTCGGCCAGTTGACGGTACATGCGGGCCGCGGCATAAATCAACGTATTCCCCTTGGCGGTAAATCGTTAGACCGCCAGCATCTTCCGAATGTTCTTCAATGAGTTCTAATTTATAAGGATCATTTTTAAAGATTGCCCGCGCCTGTTCTTTAGTAACTTCTTCCCGTTCACTTGGGAAATTTTCTTTAACAATCTTGCGCATCTCTGCTTCGATACGCGGCAGATCCTCATCTCTGATTTGACCTGACTGATTATCAGTGTCATAGTAGAAGCCATCCTCAATCGCCGGCCCTACACCTAAATGGATATCTGGGAAAAGGCGTTTTGCCGCCTGAGCAAAGAGATGGGCAGCTGAGTGACGCAGGATTGGCAGAGCATCTTTATGGTCAGGTGTGATAATTTCAATACTGCCGTCTTCTGTAATAGCACGTGTTGTATCGATAAGCTTTCCATTAAATTTACCAGCCAGAGCTTTCTTGGCCAGCGAATTACTGATAGACTGTGCAACAGCAAAGGTGGTAATCCCAGTTTCAAATTCACGGACAGCACCATCAGGAAAAGTTATTTTAATCATATTGAGAATCCAAAAACCGTTCTGCTGCTCAAAAGACAGCGGAAGTGGATAGGTAAAACCGCCACAGCAAAAACAAGACAGACAGCTCTGCTGCAAATTTTGGAGGCAGGCAGAAAACCTTAATAGTTGCTTTTGCTCGGATATTATTCCTTTCTTTAAATATTGACTGACACACAAAGGCTCGTATTCTTCTTTAAGAGCTGCTCCACAAGCTTCCTTTCCCTTACACCGTTTCAGAGTAAACAGACCGCAGCCAAACACTGAGACAGATCTCTGGCAGCAGCTTCTTGTAAAATAAAAAACAACGCCCGCAAAAGGACGTCGCAACGTGGTTCCACCTTTGTTTATCTGGCTTTCTGTCTGCGGCTCGCGAGCTGCAGACAGAAAACAGACCTCATTTCGGCTCTAAGGTGGCCACCCTTTTATGTTTGCATAAAATCCGGGGAAGGAGTATCAAGCAATTCTCTTTGCACTTCTCTCACCATCAAGCGCTCGCTGCTATAATAAAGAGGGGAAACTGCCTAACATGTCTTCGTTTGTTATTATAGCACGTTTTACAAATTTTTCAAGCTTCTAATCTAAAAACTCTCGGATAGAGCTGACCAATTTCCCGGGAGCTTTGACAACCTTGACAGATGTTTTGGCGATCACCTTAACAGCCTTGCTCGGTAAACTTATAGCACGCTTAGCCAAACGGATTGTCCGTCTGGTCTGAGTTTTTTGTTCGCTCTTTACCGTTAAAGAGAACTTCTCCTGTTTTTTAGCCTCTTCTGAGATAAGGACATCCAGATAAAAAGCATAAACGGATCGGGCAAAATTCTTAGCTGATAGCTCATACATTTTAACTTCATAAGCTTCTTCAGTCATTTTCGGTGTGCTGACAATCGCATCAATAACCGCATCAGCCAGGTCCTCCTTATAATAAAGGGTGCCAAACATTTTATCTGTAATCAAATCGTCCAGATAAGGATTGCCGTGGGCAATTACAGGCCGGCCACTGGCTAAACTTTCTGCATAAGTCAAACCTTGTGTTTCGCTGGTTGAAGCACTGATAAAAAAGTCTGCAGCTTTATAGTACAGTGCAACCTGTTCATGGGGAATCATACCCGTAAACAGCACAGACTGACTGATCTGAAGCCCTTCTGCCAAAGTCTCCAGTTCCTCTAAATAAGGACCGTCTCCTACAATGACCAGTTTTACTTTGGGATTGACTGCCAAAATAGCGGGGAACTGCTGCAGAACCGCCTGAATATTTTTTTCATAGGAAACACGTGACAAACTGAGAAGCATCGTCTCTTCTTCAGAAATCCCTAATTCTTCCCGCAGTTCAGCAATCTCGCGATCAGTAATATCAGGCCGTCTGTACTCTTCAACGTTAATGCCTGTAGGGATAATCCGCTTAGGAATCTTAACACTGTAGCTTTCTAACAGATTATAAACAATTCGTGAAGGGCAGATGACACCATCTAAATCACTGAGATAACCGCGAACAATGTATTTGACCATACCGGGTTTGACCAGTCTTCCTTTCGCGATATAACCAACATAGTCTTCGTATTGGGTATGGTAAGTATGGACAACAGGAATATGCAGAGCCGCAGCTACCAGTTTTCCAAGCAGCCCCAGACTAAACTCTGTCTGGGTGTGGATCACATCTAATTGGTAAGCTTTAGCAATCTTATAAGAAGAAATTAATCCTCTATAGACAACACGGCGGTCTGTAAATGAAATAAAAGGAACACTGGGCAGACGGATAATGGTAGGATCCTCATAACGCTTGACATTACGGTCGGTGGAGGTAAAAATATAAACCTCGTGTCCTTCTTTTTCCAACTCTTCCTTTAGTGTCCGGATACTGGTTGCCACACCTGAAACCTGCGGAAAATACGTATCCGTAAAAAGACCTACTCGCATCTTATAACTCCATTACTTTTTCATAAACCTCAACAAGCTGCCGGCCGATTCTGTCCATACCGCGGCTTTCAGCAACAGCGTAACCTTTTTCTTGTTTATGGCTGCCGCCGTTTAAAACTAAACGCAGAGCAGCTACAAAACCGGGAATATCGCTGGCAAACTCTGCGCCGCTGCTATCCAGCCAGCCTTGATAAACCGGGATATCACGCAAAACCAGCTGCTGCTTGCTGGCCAAAGCCTCAAGCACAACAATTCCTTCTGTTTCTTCACGGCTGGGGAAAAAGAAGGCATCGCTCCCACTCATAGCTCCCTCAAAAACATCTCCTTTGATATATCCGGCAAAAGTGACATTAGCAGGATGATTTTTAGTGACAATCTGCCGAACTCGATGCGGGATAACCAATTTATTCGTCTCACCGAACCAAATGAAACGGACGTCCGGCATCGCTTCGGCTACCTGCACAAACTCATCAATTCCTTTACGTATAAAATAAAGTCCGGCACACATGACAACCTTTTGCTTATCCGACAGTCCAAAATAATTTCTAAATGCCTGCTCCTTGCTTTTATCACCTGCATAGCGTGATAAATCAATCCCATTAGAAACGGCATAGATAGGACGTCTAATCCCATAACCTTCAATCAATGTCTTGGAATATTCTGTAGGGGTGATAATCGCATCTGCCTTGCGGTAAAAATGGCAGAGATAAGATCTAAATAAGGGAGCAAGCATATTAGAGCCAATAAAAGAATCACGAAAATCTTCCTCTGTTGAATGACCGTGCATGATAACTTTTTTACCCGCTTTTTTGGCCTTACTCATCAGGCGCCAGCTTTTAAATCCATAAGTATTAATATGAACCAGATCATAATCATCATCAGGATTAGTTGTATAAGCCTGACCCACCAAATCAAGAGCCCGCTTTTGATGCTTAATCGCGCGGCCGATCCCTGATTTGCGCAAATAGTTTTCTGCTTCCAGATATAGTAAAACCTTCATAGTCCTTATTATATCTCATTTTTCGTAAATTTTCAGCAAGAAGCAAAAAAATCAGCCCAAAGACTGATTCCAACAACAAGATACAAAGGCCGTGAAAAAATCCGTATGAAAAGACGGTAAGCCAGAAATCTGTGATTTCGTCGGCGCACCCCTGCCAGGACGACTAGAATGCTGCAGCAGGCTATCTAGACTGCAAAGCATTCAGACGTCTACGGCTAGGGCTGTTTAGCAATATGCTTGCATCATGTTAGCTGGCATACTCACAGAGCAGCCACACTCGTATGTCAGCCTGCGGCTTCCTACGATTGCGTCTTTTTTCACTAGGATTTTAGGCCGTGTTCAGTTCACCAGACTGTCTCTGTCCACCCAGGCTGAAACAGAGCCGGCTTCAACAGGAAATTCGGCCCAGCCATCCTGACCGATGGTCACTTCATCTGTACTGTTGCCTAAATAATCAATGAAGACCTTCCCTTGATTTAGAGTTCCCATATTGATTTTTTTCCAGCCTTTATCACCATTGCTGAGCAGCACAGCCAACCCATCCGGATGCTCTTCATTTCCCAGACAAGTCCAAGCAATACAATTGGGATGGTCAAAATAGTCATTCTGCTCCCCATAAACATAATGCTGTCTCAGAAACGTTAATTTATCCAAGAGCTCCCTGAAATCCTGCTGGGCAAAATCACCTGAGATACCATAATAATCGCCGTAAAAAATGCAGGGCAGGCCTTGCTGCCGCAAAAGTATCAAAGCATAAGCCAAAGGCTTAAACCATTCTTCTACTGTTGACTCAAGAGCCTGTCCTCTCTGAGAATCATGGTTATCAACAAAGGTCACAGCTAAATCAGGACTTGCCTGCATAAGACTGCCGTCCAAAACAGCAGAAAGGTTAAACTGACTGCCCTTTTGGCCTGCATCATAAAAATTCATATGCAGCACAACATCAACCAAACTGAAGGACTGATCGATTTGCTCAAGATAATCCTGTGTCATAGCCGCATCATTTTTCCAGTATTCCCCAAAAACATAAAAATCAGGGTTTATATCCGAACGAATATAGCGGATAAACTCTGCCATAAATTCTGAATCAATATGCTTGACGGCATCTAAGCGAAAGCCGGCTGCCTGACTGGTGTCTAAAAACCACTTAGCCCAGTCTTTCAGATGGCTGACCACTTCCGGATGTTTGAAATCAAGATCATCATACATCAGATAGTCAAAATTGCCGTTCTCATTGTCAATCCGTTCCTGATCCGCCCAGCCTTTATTATCCCCCAAAATCAGATAAATACCTGATTCATCATGTTTAGCATCATAGTCAACACCTGTAAAATGGTACCAGTGCCATTTAAAATCGTTATAGGTATCGCGGCGTCCGGGGAAAGTAAACGCCGTCCAAGCCTCGATTTCAAAAGGCTCTGACAGAGGGGACTGACGGTTGGCAGGATCCATCCTAAGAACAGAGAAGCTTTCTTTACTATCTCCGCTGGCCTTATGGTTGAGTACAACATCTGCCAGCGGCATTATACCAGCTTCTTTCAGAGACTGAATGAGAGACAGATAGTCTTCTTTACTGCCATATTTCGTCAGAACGGTACCGTTCTGATCGAATTCACCTAAATCAAATAAATCATAAACACCGTAACCGACATCATTAGGACCTGTCCCTTTAAAAGCCGGCGGCAGCCATACTTTCGTCAGTCCAAGTTTTTGGAAAATTGGGATTTCTTCCTGCAAGCGGCGCCAATGATGTCCGTCAGCAGGCAGATACCACTCAAAGGCCTGCAGCATTGTTTCATTTGCCATTTCTTTCTGCTTCTTTCATTTGTATTGGGACTTTATTGTATCATACTTTCCCAGCTAATGCTTTATTGAGATAATGCTGGGCAAGAAGAGGGCAGACATGCTAAGATTTCCAGCACTCAAAATCCTGTGGCTTACTGTGCTCATTGAACGTTAAAAAGAGGACAAGACAGTGATGGCTTTATGACTTTTTGACAGTTACTGACAGACGGTATACTGCTTTGCTGCAGCAAAAAGAGAGCGGCATATTGTGCCGCTCTCTCCTTCCAGTATGCTGTTATCGAGTTGTTCCGCGTTCAGTTATACCGTGGTTAAGCAGAATCTCTTTTTCCTCCAACTCTTCCTTATTCATGATTTTTGTCAGCATCCGCATACTGACAGCACCTAAGTCATAAACCGGCTGGCTGATTGAGCTGAGGTTAGGGCGAGTATACTGGGTGATTGGCGAATCATTGCTGGTCATAATTTCAAAATCTTCGGGAACTTTTCGGCCTGCAGCAAATAATCCATTCAGCAGACCTGCAGCCAATTCATCCTCAGCCACTACTGCAGCCGTAGCTCCAGAATTGATAACACGCTGAGCCAAATCATAGCCTTCTTTATAGCTGTATTTAGCTTCAAAGACCAGACCTTCTTTAAAGTCCAGCTGATTTTTCTTAAGCCCTTCTCTATAGCCAGCCAAACGGATTTTCCCATTGATATCATCAATCAAAGGTCCGGAAACAAAAGCAATGTTGCTGTGCCTCTTAGCCAAGATATCGACAAGATCAGTTGTGGCCTGTTTGTAATCAATATTGACACTAGGCAGCTGGTGTTCCAAGTCAACAGTTCCCGCAAGGACTATCGGTGTCCGTGAACGAGAAAATTCTGCCCGGATTTTTTCTGTTAAATGATGCCCCATAAAAATAATACCATCTACCTGCTTGGCAAAAAGTGTATTGACAACATTGACTTCCTTATCATCATCTTCATCGCTGGAAGCTAAAACGATGTTATATTTATACATTGCAGCGATATCATCAATTCCCTTAGCGAGAATAGAGAAGTAGCTATTAGAGATATTAGGAATGACAACACCGACAGTGGTTGTCTTCTTGCTGGCCAAACCTCGTGCAACAGCATTGGGGCGGTAATCCAGACGGTCAATAACTTCAAGAACTTTTTTCCGCGTATTCTCTTTAACGTTCTTGTTTCCGTTAACAACCCGGCTGACTGTTGCCATCGACACACCGGCTTCTCTGGCAACATCATAAATTGTAATTGTGTCATCTGTGTTCATTAGGCATCTTCCTTTCTATCTGAAAATTACGCTTTCAGTGTTATTTTAACACCTTTTGGAAACACTTTCAAGCACTAATAATTATTTTTTGAAAAAGTTTTCAAAAATCTCCCTAAACAAACTTGATTTTTCCTTTATTTTTTGGAAAAATAGATAAAAAGACATCTCCTTGCAGATAGTATGTCTCTTTTCGTTTATCCTATCAGAAGAAGGTTGTTTTAATGACAAAATTAGATCAAATCCGTTCTTATCTCAATGACAAAAAGGCTGATATTGCCGTTCTGTCTGATCCTGTAACCGTTAATTATTTAACAGGTTTTTACTGCGACCCGCATGAACGGCAAATGTTTCTTTTTGTGTACAGTGATCGTGAACCAGTGCTTTTCGTTCCTGCACTTGAAGTAGCACGCGCAAGTCAAGTTTTAGACTTTACTGTTTTTGGTTATGCTGACTTTGAAAATCCTTGGCAAACAATCAAATCTGGTCTGCCTTCAACTGATAGCGCGAAAGTTTTTGCTGAATTCGATAACCTCAATGTTACAAAATTCCAAGGACTGCAGACTGCTTTTGACGGACATTTTGAGAATTTAACACCATATATCCAAAAAATGCGGCTCATCAAATCACAAGATGAGATTGAAAAAATGCTGGTAGCCGGTCAGTTTGCGGACAAAGCGGTTCAAATAGGCTTTGAGCACATTTCACTGGAAGCTACAGAAACAGATATCATTGCTCAGATTGAATTTGAAATGAAAAAACAGGGCATCAGCAAAATGAGTTTTGACACAATGGTTTTGACCGGAAACAACGCTGCTAACCCGCATGGTATCCCTGGAAGAAATAAAATTGAAAACGATGCGCTTTTGCTTTTTGATTTGGGGGTTGAAACACTGGGTTATACCAGTGACATGACACGTACGGTTGCTGTCGGTAATCCTAGTCAATTTAAGAAAGATATTTACAAGCTTTGCTTAGAAGCCCAGCTGACCGCTCAGGATTTTATCAGACCTGGGGTTACTGCTGCTGAGGTTGATGCCGCAGCCCGCAACGTGATTGAAAAGGCCGGATACGGAGAATATTTTAACCACCGTCTGGGACACGGACTGGGAATGGAGGTTCACGAATTCCCATCGATCATGGAAGGAAATGATTTGGTTCTTGAAGAAGGCATGTGCTTCTCTGTTGAACCTGGCATTTACATTCCTGGAAAAGTCGGTGTCCGTATTGAAGACTGCGGGCATGTCACCAAAACAGGTTTTGAGGTCTTTACACAAACACCAAAAGAGCTGCTGTATTTTGAAGGGTAGGCAGGAAAACTGACTGTACACTCTTAATAAAACATCTGTAAAAATGGTTTAAAAGCTTAAAATTAGGTATAACAGTAACTTAGGCAGGGAAAATCCCTGCCTAAGTTACTGTTTAAGCCAAGTGATCGGCAAGCCTTAGACCCATTTTTCAGAAATAAGACAGCCCATCACTTCTTAAATATTATTGATACTTTTATAAATCACGGTAATCAATCAGTTCAACATCTTGTCTGCTGAGCCATTGTTTGACGTCAGGGTTTGTTAGCATAGCAACCTCCTTCGTTCGGGGAATCGTTAAACTGGAGTGAGTCAGAATATCGTCATCCAGATACCCTGGATGAAAAACGGCTAACTGTACTACTTTCTCATCAGCCTTTGCCACCATACGTTTTAGCATATCAAAAGGATTGTAATCTGGCGCCATTGATTCCATATTAAACTGAACTTGCGACTGACCGACAGTAAGAGGAGCACCGCCCATAGAAAAACCGGAATATTTCAAATGGTATTTGCCGGCCACATATTCTAACCCCCTAAAAAAATTTTCTGAAGCTACAGCATGTCCTTCAAAGTAGTCCGGCTGCCGGCCGAAAAGTTCCAGAAAACAATGGTACTGCGCTTCAATTTCCAAGACAGCTTCTTCAAAGACAACAAAGTCTTCCTTAGCAGAACGGTATACTTTCGATGATTTAAAGTCACCATTCTCATCAACCAAACTTGGAATAAGTTCGGGATTCGTTAGGGGCTTACCGGCACAAATATTGGTATGCTGGCCAAGCGCAATATCACAGTCCTTAATCAAATCGACACCGTGCTGGGTGGCTGGCATATTCACCATGACTCCCAAACTGCAGATAAGACCGTCTTTGATGGTTTTTTCGATCCCGTAATTAACCGCTTCAGAATAGCCGAGGTCATCTGCACGTAACAGTATTTTTTTCATGATTAATCTCCTCGTAAAATAAGTTTATGGGGATGTTTCAATCCCAAGTGTTGACAATTTTTATAACTTGACTATTGCAAGGTTTTCCAGAACAATAGAGTCATGGAATGGACTCATGGTTGTTTCTTTTTCTCCTTGTTGCTTAGACTTCAATGGAAAGTCTGTTACCCAAGCCTTGTCCCTACTTCCAACACACTAGCTGTTTCCACTAGGCTCACTTCTGTATCTAGTAGGCTACAGGCGGCAGGTGAGCCAGTGCTCAGAATTCTCTTAGGCGAGGCTGTTGGGTCAAGGTGTTTCTGGGGAACCTTACAGTCGTCAAGAAAACGTCCAAATCCAAATGAAAAGAGACCTTCCACATGAAATGTTTTGTCGGTTTAGACGTTAGCTCTACAAAACGTGATACCTGTATCATGCTCAGTGATACCTCAACGCCATTTACTGCTTCTCTGACTAACGACCTAGTTGGTGCTTCTGAAATCAAGAAACAGGTTCTTGAGCTCAATGAAACCCATGCCTTTGAACGCATCGTCATTGCATGGAAGCTACTAGTCTCTACAGTTTTCATCCTGCCATGTTCTTCCGCGAAGATAGCGACTTAAATGCTTTAAACGTTGAAGTCATGGTGGAACAACCCAATAAGATGAAGAAATATCGGGAAGCCTTTGAAGAAAGTAAAAATGATACCATTGATGCCTTCTACATTGCCGATTATTTCCGAGCTGAGCGCTTCTCACCAGCTTTTCTCAAAGAGGAGAAATATGTGGCGCTCCAACATCTAACCAGAACGAGGCTACAACTTATTGAACAGCTAACAAGAACCAAACAGCACTTTATTGAAAACATTTATTATAAGTGCAATACCTTGTCTACTGAAATCAAGAATGAGAGCCTGACGACCAATCTCTGGTCTAGCACTATCATCTCCCTGATGACCGAAGATTACACCCTAGACGAATTAGCCACTGTTCCTCTCAAAGACCTAGCGGACTTTATCCAGAAGCTAGGGAGAGGTCGCTTCAAAGCGCCTGAAAAGTTAGCTAAAGCTATTCAAGCAGCTATCAATGGTTCTTATCGTCTCTCTAAAATCCAACAAGATTCCGTCAATGTCGTTCTTGGTTTACTCGCTCGAGAAATCAGAAATCTTGAACAAATGATCAAGGAGATGGATAAAGCTATTGAAGAGATGGTCGAAGTCATTCCTGAATATCAGTGTTTAACGTCAGTACCTGGTCTTGGTAAGGTGTACGCTGCTGGCATTATCGCTGAAATTGGACAGATTGAGCGCTTTAAAGACCACCCTCAAGTCGCTAAATATGCGGGATTGAATTGGAAACAGAATCAATCTGGAAACGCTAACTCTCAACATACGGACCTTGTTAAAAGAGGCAATCGTTATCTCCGTTATGACTTAGTTGAAGCCGCCAACTCGGTGAGACGACATGATAGCGAATATCAAGCCTTTTACAAGAAGAAGTATCAAGAAGTACCTAAACACCAACACAAAAGAGCCATCGTCTTAACCGCTAGAAAATTTGTGCGTCTGGTGGATGTGCTACTACGCAACCACCAACTCTATACGCCACCAAGGAGGCCTATGGAAGATAAGTGATTATCGGCACAAGTCCTTGGTTAAGCTAGTGAAAAAAGCGATTTTCACTAGATGTTTTTTGTGCACCCTGTTTTCTAGAAAATCAACTAAACCTTATTCAACTTTTGCTTGACTTTTTACCACTAGACTTTCAAAGCCTCACTCTCTTTTTCAAAACCAATAAGATAAGTCAGCACAGCTGTGGCAAAAAAAGCAATGCCGGATCCGATACAGCCGTTAATAATATTCGCCGTACCGCCACCTACAAAACCAAGAACAGCTAAAAAATTGGTTGCTCCCATTAGGTAATTAGCTACACCTGTCAGACCGGCATATAGTCCGCCAAGACCGCCGCCAATGGCTAAAGCGATAAAGGGACGTTTGTAGCGCATTCCGATACCATATAAGGCCGGTTCTGTTACACCACCTAAAATACCTGATACAAAAGCACCAAAAGCTGTCGCTTTTTGTTCCTTATTACGGATTCTGAGAAAGGCACCGAAAGCCATGCCAAAAGCTGCCCAAGTGGCTGCAAAACCTGCAACTGTGACAAAATTATCATAACCGTTTTGTGCAATACCTGCAATGGCAAAGAGGATCAGCACTTGATGCATACCAGTCATAACTAAAAATTCCCAAAGTGCTGCAACGAGGGCTACCGCAATAAAGCCGCCAATGTCACCAAAACCAATCAGTCCCTGGCCGATAAAGTCACCCATAATATTCCCTAAGGGTGCCAAGGCGGCCAGTTCAACTGGAACGATAACTAACAGTGTCAGAAAAGGGACAAAAATCGTTGACAGAACATCTGGTATGATTTTTTTGAAAAAATGCTCAATATAGCTCATGACCCAGACCGTCAGGATAATAGGTAAAATGGACTGACCGTAATTATGAACCGTTGCAGGAAGAAAGCCATAAACATGGAAGGTCTGACCGTCCATAGCCACAAAATCCGGGACTAAAAGCAAAGCTCCCAGCATAGCTCCCAGCAACTGGCTGACGCCCAGCTTCTTTGCCGCTGTAAAACCTAAGAAAATCGGCAGAAAGTAGAAGAAAGCACTGTAAACAAAACCGCACAGCAAATACATATCGCTTTTAGCTGAAACTAAATGAAGCAAATCAGGTCCAATAACGACCTGAACTGTTTTAAACATAGCCGCACCAATCATAGCAGGAATCAGCGGTGTCATTGACCCAGACAGATAATTCATGATGGCAGAACCCGCACGTTTTGGAGTCCACTTCTCTTTAGGCCGCTGGCTGTCCAAATTTTCTGCAATGGCTTTTTCGGCAGCGATGCCGGCTAATTTAGTGAATTCTGGATAGACTTTAGCCACATTTTGCCCGATAACCACCTGATATTGGCCGCCCGATTCGACCACTGCTATAACGCCTTGAACAGCCATCAGCTCATCTTTTTTTGGAATCGAACTGTCTTTTAAATTCAAACGCAGGCGGGTCATGCAGTGTGCGGCACTGATAACATTTTCTTTACCGCCAACAGCTGCAAGAATGTCTTTGGCCATTTGTTGATTTGTATCTCCCATTATTATTCTCTCCTTTTTGCAGCGAAAAACTAGGATGAGCTTTCGCTGTTCTTTTCATAAAGCCTGTTGATATGAACCATCAGGTAAAGCAATTCATCATCAGATTGAACAAAACCCTGTGTTTGCTGGATATAGTTCATGATGGTGACAGCGGCTTGGTAGATAGCAGGCTGGCTTAGGCGTAAATTTTGCAGAATAGCGTCATTGCCGTCAATAAAATGCTCCTGCTCGCGTAAACGCTTAAGATAATAGCGTACATGAGCCTGAAAACGCTGGTAATTGAATTCATCACGCTCAATACATATCTGCAGCTGTCCTTCAATAATTTGTGTGATGATTTCGATGAGTTCCTCAATCTTTCGGCTGTCATCGTCAATACTAAAATCGGTCTGACTGTTAATAAAATGCATGGCGATATTAGTCACCTCACTGCGGGGGAGCTCTGTATTAAGCGCCTTATTGATACGGACAAGTGCTTCTTCAGCCAACTGCGTTTCAGCTGGATAAAGCTGAGCAATGTCCTGTGAAAATAGAATTCTCATCTCCTTAAATTCATTCTGACGGCGGACAGCAAACTGAATATGATCAGCTAAGCTGAAAACCAAAGTCGGATTGAGTTTGCCAGACAGTTTCTTCTGCGCTTCCTGAACAATTTCGACGCTCAGCAGCATTAAATCTTCTGGGATTTCAGTTAGCAATAATTCAAAATGCTCATTTAACTTATAGAATGTCATATCGATTTTGGATAAATCCGTCAGCTCATACGGGGTTTTTGGAAAACCGAGACCTCGGCCAAAAGCCACTAGGGAATTTCCCTTATTGTCAAGACATTCTGCCACATTATTATTAATCTTTTTAACAACCCTCATTTCCTATCTACCTTTAATTTATTTTTTGTTGGAGATTTTCTCTCCCAACTGCAAAAAAACTCTCCGAAGACACACCACACCCTTTCCTTGAAATGTTCTTGGTAATGCCTCTGCGAAGAGTTACAATCCATATTTAATTATACGTCTATTTTACACCAAAATGAAAGCGTTGTCAACAGTTTTTTTACCAGTTTCTAAAGGACAGCAGCAAATTTCAGATATGAAAGTTCTAAAATGAAGTTAGCCACTTAGATGCAAAAAAACACCTCTATGTTACACTTGTAGTTGACGAAAACACAAGTAAAGGACATAGAGATGCAAGACCATTATACACCAACAGGCAAGCACTTGACAATAGCTGATCGCCGCTTGATTGAACGCTGGAAGCAAGAAGGGAAATCTAATCGTGAGATTGCAGGTCTCTTAGGCAAAGCTCCTCAAACGATAAACAACGAGATGAAACGTGGACTGGTCCTCCAACAGGTGCGTAAGGGGAAGTTTGAGAAGCTTTATAGGGCGGATAGAGCTCAGGAAGTGTATGAGATTAATCGAAAAAATAGCCGTAAAGCTGTTAGTCTCACGAAGAAAGTCAAGGAAACCATTGTCCACTACATCAAGCTGAAGTGGTCACCTGAGATGATTTCAAAACGTAAAGTCAACGTCCCACAATCCACCATATACTACTGGATGGACAAGGGGTACCTGGGGCTGACTAAGGCAGATAGGCTGTATCCAAGAAAAGGCAAATCCCCTAAGAAAACAGCCAGTCCTAATTTCATGCCTGTTGGAAAGTCGATTGAGGAGCGGCCTGAAGCGATCACTCAACGACTGGAGGCTGGGCATTATGAGATTGATACGGTTGTTCAGACACGGGCTAAAGCGCCTTGCTTTCTGACATTAACAGATCGAAAAACCAGGTATGAAATCATTCGTTACTTGCCCAGTAAGACAGCACAAACCGTTAACGAAGCCTTGTCGAGCATTTTACAGGAATATCAGATCACGTCAATCACAGCTGATAATGGGGCAGAATTTGCTAGACTAAGCGAGATTTTTAGTGAAGAGAAGATCTACTATGCTCACCCTTATTGCTCTTGGGAAAGAGGCTCTAATGAGAATCACAACCGTCTTATTCGACGTTTCCTACCCAAGGGAAAAACAAGAGCGACCAGAAAACTGGCCACTCAGATTGAATGGTGGATAAACAATTATCCCAAACGAATATTAAACTACAAGACACCTAGAGAAATTGTATTCAGTGGCTAACTTCAACTTGAAATTTAGCCAAATTTCAGATAATTAAATAAAGTAAAACAAAGACCAATATCATATTTGTGTCTTACCGTTTAAATATTTATCCTATTTCAACCAGTACAGCAAAGTAAATTTATCTCTCTGTATTGTTTTTTTAATGTTTCGTGATAAAATAATTAACAAATATAATTAGGAGGTCATTAATGCCCATCGGAGTGATTATTAATTCTTTATCTATTTTTTTGGGCGGTCTGATCGGTGGTTCTATCGGTGATAAGCTATCTAGCCGATTCAAAGCACAGATCAATCTTATTTTTGGTGTTTGTTCTATGGGGATGGGGATCTCATCTATAGGATTGATGAAATATATGCCTGCAGTCATTTTTGCAATTGTTATCGGAACTGGAGTTGGATTGTTTTTTCATTTAGAAGACTGGATCAATAAAAGCGGTCTGCTGATGCAAAAGGCTGTTGATAAAGTAATGCCAAATGCTCAAACAGAATTATCGCATGATGATTTTTTGGCAGCCTTATTAACGATTATTGTTCTTTTCTGCGCAAGCGGAACTGGAATTTACGGCAGTCTGGACGCCGGAATGACTGGTGATTTTACGGTTTTGATTTCTAAATCTGTTCTTGACTTCTTCACTGCTGCCATCTTTGCCTGCAGCCTTGGCTATGTTGTCTCGTTCATTGCTATTCCGCAGTTTATCATTTTTGCTTGTCTTTTTTACCTTGCGGGGTTCATTGTACCGCTGACAACAGCTGATATGATTGCAGACTTCAAGGCTTGCGGAGGATTCTTGATGCTTGCAACGGGTTTCCGCATGGTCCAAATTAAGATGTTTCCAACCGCTGATATGATTCCAGCTATGATAATTGTGATGCCCTTGTCCCATCTTTGGGCCCAGTTTATATTACCGCTCCTGTAAATGCTAAACAATGTAAAGCTAGTAAGTTTTTCCTGAAAATGCTATCATAAGAGAGAAGGGAGGTTTTTTATGACTACAAAAGAAGATATCAAAAAGCAGGTCCGCGCGGCCTTTGATTTTCGCATGGCAGTACGTGTTTACAGTGACCAGAAAATTCCTCAGGAAGATCTAGATTATATTTTGGACACAGCTTGGCTCAGCCCTTCTTCTATAGGCCTTGAGGCTTGGCGTTTCATTGTTTTAGAAGATAAAAATATTAAAGAAGCGCTTAAGGATGCTGCGTGGGGAGCTGAATACCAGCTGGAAACAGCCAGCCATTTCATTTTGCTCATCGCTGAGAAAAATGCCCGCTATGATACCGAATCTGTTAAAAACAGCCTGGTACGGCGCGGCCTAGGTGAAGGCGAAGCACTTGCAAAACGCCTAGCCACCTATGAATCTTTTCAAAAAAATGATATGAAGACAGCCGATAATCCAAGGGCGCTTTTTGACTGGACCGCTAAACAAACTTATATCGCTCTGGGCAATATGATGACGGCGGCAGCAATGATTGGCATTGATTCTTGTCCTATCGAAGGCTTTAATTATGCTAAGGTTAATGATATACTAGCCCAGCACGGTCTGATTAATCAGGAAAAAGAAGGCATTGCTTCGATGCTTTCGCTCGGTTATCGCCTGCGGGATCCTAAACATCCGCGTTCACGGAAACCCCGGTCAGAGGTTATTTTTTATGATCATTCTGAATAAGCCTTTTTACAGAGCAACTGTAAAATGTGTCATTGCTAAGAAAGGTTGACCATTCATTTTTCACTTTATGGTCTGGAGAGAGACATCGAACGTTATGGTCTGGGAGTCTGTCTTGATTCCTAGTCATCTTGGCAAAGGTGCTGCCTGCGAAATCATAGATTTCGGGCTTACCGCCAGCCGTAGTCGTCTGAAGGCTTTGTCGTCTTGACAGCTGACCGCACCCTTCTAGCCGTCTTGACAGGGGTGCGTCTGCGAAATCATAGATTTCGGGCTTACCGCCAGCCGTAGTCGTTTGAAGGCTTTGTCGTCTTGACAGCTGACCGCACCCTTCTAGTCGTCCTGACAGGGGTGCGTCTGCGAAATCACAGATTTCGGACTTACCGCCTTTTCATACGAATTTTATACGGCCTTTGTATCTTGTGAACTGAACACGGCCTAAAAGCTCGGAAAAAAGAGACACAGTCGTAGGAAGCGCAAGCTGACTTACGAATGTGGCTGCTCTGTGAGTATGTCTCTCCCTCGTGTTTTGCAACACATCGGTTGGGCCCCTATTTTTCAGTCGCTTTTTAGACGGCCTTTGTATCTTAATTAAAGGAGTGTTTTATGAAATTTTTGCATACTTGTATTCGTGTTAAAGATTTGGAAAAGTCGTTGGCTTTTTATCAAGAAGCTCTTGGTTTTAAGGAGGCTCGCCGCAGTGATTTTCCTGATGCCAAATTTACTTTAGTTTACTTGGCCTTGCCGGATGATCCGGATTATGAATTAGAACTGACCTATAATTACGGTCATGATGCGTATAATCTCGGTGATGGGTATGGGCATATTGCTGTCGGTGTTGATGACCTTGAAGCCAGCCATGCTGCACATAAAAAAGCGGGCTATACTGTCACCGACCTTTCCGGTCTGCCCGGTAAGCCTAAGATGTACTACTTTATCACAGACCCGGATGGTTATAAAATCGAAGTTATCCGATTGAGTCAGTTTGTTGAAAAATAAAAAAATTTGGGACAGACAGCCCTGATTGCAAAGCAATTAGAGCCGTCTGTCCCTCTTGTTTTTTATTCTGCTAATTTTGCTCCATTGGAAGCAATCACTTCTTTCATCCAGTAATAAGATTTTTTAGGGGTTCGTTTAAGACTGCCTTGGCCTTTATCATCCATATCTACATAAACGAAGCCATAGCGCTTCTTCATTTCTCCGGTTGATAATGAGATCAAATCAATCGGTGCCCACATCGTGTAACCCAGACAGTCAACACCATCAATATTGATGGCATTTGCCATAGCCTGCAGGTGGTCACGCAGGTAATCAATACGGTAATCATCTTGGACAAGGCCGTTTGCATCCAGCTCGTCAACAGCTCCCAAGCCATTCTCTACAATAAAGATTGGTTTTTGAATCCTATCGTAAATCTCATTCATCACATGGCGCAAACCAAGCGGATCAACCGGCCAGCCCCAAGGCGTTTCCTCCAGATACGGATTAGGTGAACCGCCGACAGTAAACCAATCATCACCTGCCTTGGTCGTATTCGAGCGGTAATAGCTGAAAGAGATGAAATCCAGCTGACCCTCTGAGAGAATCTCTGTATCCCCAGCTTCCATTACAATCTCCTTGACTCCGCGCCGTTTCCAAATATCTTTAGCATACGGGTGGTAATAACCGCGGCCCATTGTATCAATAAAATACCAATTTTCCCGGCGTGCCTGCAGACGGTGGAAGACATCTTCAGGTTTACAGCTGGCCGGATAAAGTTCACTCATCGCATACATGGTGCCAAACTGACTGTCAGGCATGAGCTCATGTCCTAATTTTACCGCTTTGGCACTGGCTACAAACATGTGATGCACAGCCTGGTAATGTGTCTGGCCGCTTGATTCTCGGGTTCCGCAGGGGCCAAACCCGCGAACAGCATTGATTTCATTGAAAGTCAGCCAATAACGGCAGCGCCCCCCGTAGCGTTCAAACAGTACTCGACAGTAGTTTAAATAGCAGTCAATGACTTTGCGCGACGACCAGCCATCATATTTTAAGGCCAGATGCATGGGCATCTCATCGTGGCAAATAGTGATGAGCGGCTCCATACCGTACTTGAGCATCTCATCAATCACCCGGTCATAAAAAGCAAGTCCTGCTTCATTCGGTTCTGTCTCTTCGCCTGTTGGAAAAATACGGCTCCAGCAAATGGAGAAGCGAAAAACATTGAACCCCATACCCGCCATCAAAGCAATATCTTCTTTATAGTGATGATAAAAATCAACTGCCTGATGGCTGGGATAGTAAGCATTTTCCAAAAAGACAGGCTGTGCTTCTGCTGGCACCGGATCAGCATAGAAAAACGAACTTCTGGGCCTGATAAATTCACCATCCGGCATTTGCATAGTATGATGTCTGGGATTATCCTTTGAGCCATCTGTTTCATAATCGTGCGATGACAGACCGCGGTCGCCTTCAGAGAAACCGCCTTCATACTGAAAATCAGCCGTTGCACCGCCCCATAAAAAACCTTTGGGCAATTCATAAGTCATAAAGCCTGCACCTCCTCATTCAGGACTTGTCCCTGTTTCACCTTACCGGATGTCAGGAGTTTAATAGTTTTGTCTTTCGAATCCGTAATAATCAGCATAGTTGTCGCATCATAGCCTTGCTGGGAAATAACGTCCCGGTCAATCTTAACGATTGGCTGACCAGCCCGAACCTTGTCGCCGGCTTTAGCCAGAACATCAAACCCCTTGCCGTTCAATTCAACAGTGTTAATACCGATATGAACCAGCAGCTCAACGCCATCTGGACGAGTCAGACCAAAAGCATGTCCGGTTGGAAAAACTGTCGTCAGCTCGCCGTTCGCAGGGGCTGAAATAAAATCGCTTTCCAGTTTGAAAGCAACGCCATCCCCCATAAGCTTCTGAGCAAAAACTTCATCGTTAACCTGTTCAAGAGGCAGCAGCTCTGCATCAGCAACAGCCAAGACAGCTGAGTCTGCTACTGTTTGCTGGACAGGTTCTGTCACTGGTTTTGGTTCAGCTTCGGAATCAATTCCCAAGATAAAGCTGACAACTGCGGCTGCAATAATAGTCACAACAATACCGATAGCAGCAGCCATAGCGGTTTCTGCAAAGATCGGTAATGCCAGAACATTGGAATAGCCCATTTCATAAGCTCTGGCTCCCAAAAGACTGGTGACAACACCGCCAGCAAAACCACCAGCCATAACAGCATACATCGGTTTTTTGTATTTCAGATTGACCCCATAAATAGCCGGTTCTGTGACACCGGCAACTATACAGCCGATTGCAATCGAAATGTATTCACTGCGCTTGACTTTATCCTTTGTACGGGCGATAACGCCGATGACCGCTCCGCCTTCAGCCATATTGTGCATGAGGAAGGCAGGACGCAGCATGGCGTCGTAACCAGGTTTTACTAAGAGCTGCGGCATAAAAGGAGTCAGCGCTGTATGCATTCCGGCCATAACCAGCCATGGAAGCACTGCAGCCAGAAGACCGACAGCCAGTGGTCCAACGGTACTGTCCAAAAACATAAAGACTGCTGCAATTCCCTGACCGAGCATATTGCCTAAAGGTCCTAAAATCAGATAGCCTAAGGCTCCCGCCACAAAAATAGTCCCCATTCCCACAAAAATCGCTTTGAAAATATTAGGGATAAACTTATTTAGCACTTTTTCTGCATAATAAGCAACAATGGCAATCAGCAAAGCCGGAAGAAGAGAGGTGCCGTAAGAAAGCAGGCGAACATTCAGGCCGAAAAGACTGATCGGATCCCCTTGGGCAACCAGCTCTGTAAAATTACCATGCAGCAAAGAAGCTGCAGCAGCCATGGCATAGATAGGGGTACCGCCGAGCTTTGTTGCCGCACCGTAAGCGACGAAAACCGGCATAAAGTAAAAAGGCGCATCTGCAATGGCAGACAGCAAAGCATAGCTGGAAGAATTTTCAAAATCGGCACTGATAAACGTTATAACCAGTAAAAGCGCTACTTTTAACATACCGCCGGCAATCAGACCCGGAATCATAGGAGTCACAGAATTGGAAACAAAGCCAATAATTTTGTTGCCAGCATTGCGCCAGGTCCAAGGTTCTTTAGGTGCCAGATCGCCATCAAGATTTTCATCAACGACGCCGCCCGATTTAATGTCATAATCTTTCATCAAAACATCATAAGTCTGAACCAAATGTTGCCCCAGAATAACCATATACTGGCCGCCGGCATAGACAACACCGATAACCCCATCAAGGTTTTCTAGATTTTCTTTGCTGGCTTTAGAAACATCTTTTAAATTAAAACGCAGACGGGTCATACAATGCGAAAGGACTTCGATATTCTCAGGGCCACCGACATTTGTAACAATCCCTTGGGCTAATTTTTGATAATCCATAATTCACCTCTCTTAATGAAATTTTTGTCAAAAAAAACCGAAACTTTTTACAAAGTCATTATAAATCTAAATGCAAGCGCTGTCAACTTCTTTTGATAAAATTTTCTTCTTTTTTTGACATTTTTATCGTTTCTCTATAAAATAGTCACAGGAGGCAATTATGGATTTTCTTGAAAACATTAAACAGCATGAAGCGGATTATGCTAAAGCTGAGTTAAAGGTTTATCACTATGTTCTTAACAATCTGGAGACCCTGGAGACTTTTACCATCACTAAAATTGCGGAACTCTCTCTGACATCTACTGCTGCCGTTTTAAGATTTTGTCAGACTTTGGGTTACAAAGGTTTTAAGGATTTTCGCTACGATGCCATCCGTTACCTGCACCATCACCACCAAAGACCGTCTGCTGATATTCTGGACCAAATGACTGATGATTATAGTCAGCTGATGCGGCAGTTCCGAAATATGGACAGAGAATCGATTCGCACTCTCATTGCTGCTATTCTAAAACGGCGCCGTCTCCATATTTTTGGAGTTTATTATTCCTCTCTGCCGGCTCGATACCTGCATATGGGGCTGCAGGATTTAGGAATTACCAGCCATTTTGCCGGCGATTTAAACAGCGGAGCCCATTTAACCAATATTATCAATGAAGAAGACAGCCTAATTATGTTTTCGGTCAGCGGCAGCAGCGGGAACTTCAGGCAGGCCTTATCCGCCGTACAAAACAATATGCCCAAACATTCTTTTCTTATCACTTTAAACGCCACAGCCCCAGTTGCTAAACTTTTTACAACAACCATTATTCTGCCAGGCAACCTTTTTAATAAACAGTCTATTGTGGATACACAGTCCCTCCCTATGGTTTTTGTTGAAACATTGCTTAATTTAATACGTGAGGAATTAAACTGATTAGCATAAAATGGAATACACCTAAACCTAAACGCTGTGTAAAAAAGAGACGCAGTCGTAGGAAGCGCAAGCTGACGTACGAATGTGGCTGCACTGTGAGGATAGCCCTCCCTCCTTTGAGTCTTTAGTGACTCGGCGGTCAGGCTCCTATTTTTACTTTGCGTTTTAAACGGCCTTTGTAGCTTGATGAATTGAACACGGCCTAAAATCCTAGTGAAAAAGATGACGTCCGTCGCGATGCAGGTCATCGCTTGTCCTTCCCTATTTTCATACGGATTTTTTAACGGCCTTTGTAGCTTGATGATAAAAATGAGGCTAGGACAAAAGTCCTGCCTCGTTTGACTTTTTTAACAGATGAGCTTGGCGCAGCGGTTGATTGGAAGTTCTTATCCTTTGCTGCGCAAGGGACAGCGACCTCTCTAATCAACTATGCGGAGGTGGGGCGGCAAAATCGAAATCGTCATGTTATGCTAATTTACTAATTTTTGCCCCACCCTCATTTTTGGGGTTCTTATAATATCAGTCCGCTTTAGAAAATAGCGATTTTCTCAGCAGCCTGCAGAAATACCACAAGATTACCAGCAGCCACGAGCTTAGATTGCCAATAAGAACCCATTTAAACCACCAGGCCGCTTGGTAGCTGATTCTCAGACTGTTGCTGCCTTTTCTCTGTCTAACTTTAGGTGTCCCTATAGCTGTAAGACTGTAATCCTTGTCTGTCAGCACTTTGCCGTTAAGCACCAGCTGAGTATGGCCGTATTTGATAATAGGCAGACTGATGTCGTCTGCCTTATCGGCAGTCCATTTCAGAATGAGCTGGTTATCGTTCTGACTGCTGGTAAAGAGTCTGCTGTTTTCAAAGACATAACGTTCGTACAGAAGATATTTATTTTCTTTATTCGTTTTATCCGTTGGCAGGTAGTCCGGCGTTGACTTAATTGCCCGCAGCAGCAAATCATTCAAATCTGTCAGGTAAAAACTCCGCTTGACATCCTCGGCATTGCCGTAGACAAATTGGTGTTTTTGATTGATAATAGGGGTCTCAGACGTATGATAGTTAGTAATTTTTTCCAATGTGGTTACTGTATTCTGCAGCAATCCCCAAGCTAGAAAAACGCTGAGTATGCCCAGAGTCATTTTAGGCTGTTTCTTAAAGAAATAGCGGTCTGAAATCAGAGCAAAAGCCAGTAAAAGAAAAACAGTCGCAGGGACAAAAAAGCGGAAAGGAAACTGAATAAGGTTAACCAAAGAAAGATTGAGCTTACTGACCTTGTACCAAGGAAAAATACTGCTGGACAAAATTAAGAAAGCAAAAAAACTAAAGGTGACTGATTTTAAAAGTGTGTCATAATGCCGCCAATGTCTAAAAGAAAAATAATGCTGATAGAGCAGAATGAGCAGCAAAGGCAGAGGCGATGTCAGCCAATAAAGACTGCGCTGGTTGACCGTCATAATATAGAGCTTGGAGTTAATGAAGGGCTCCACCAAGCTGTTCGTACTGCCTACTTCAAAAATACCGGCCCAAATATTAGCTGATAGAACCAGACTCAGCAAAACAGCCAAGAGGCCTTGCTGCAAAATGGGCCATTTTTTCTTTGATAGGATAAAACCATAGCTGTAAATCGGAAGATAAGCCAAAATCAGCAAAAAAGCACTGAGCACATGAACCTGCAGCAGTAAAGCAACGGATACTGCCAGCCTTAGAATATCAACCCTCTCTTCTTTTATAAAATCAAGAGCAGGAATCAGGCACCAAGGCATAAAGGCAGCCCCCCAGCTGGAAAATCCCTGCCTGAATGTCCAATACTGAATAGAAAAAGTCGTCATATAAAAGAGGGCTGCCAGCAGAGCCAGAGGAAAACGCACCGCCCCCCGTCTGACCAGACGGTACATCGACAGGCCGGCGATACTGCCCAGCAAAAAACGCGATATTAGCTGATAGTTGTACCAATTTTTACATAAGAGAAGAATAAAGCCCTGAACGTAGGCAAAATAAGGACCATATAAGGCATTAATAATCCTGGCCGATCCATGAAAACCATAAAGAGAAATAAAGTAGCTGAAGTTTCCAGTCTTAATCTGCTGAGCTGTCTCATAAAAACGATTGTAATGGAAAAGGAAATCACTTCCCGTTATAACTCCCTTAGTCAGTATTTGCGGCAAAATCAGCAAAAAAGAAGAGAGCATAATAAGCAGAAAAGGCAGCAGATACTCCTTGGACAGTCCTCTGGGAAGTCTTTTTTTTAACATCTTATGTGTAAATCCTTCATACTATTAGATTCCTCTGCTAAGAAAACGATAAAAAGCTTCTCCCATAGTGTTTTTCCGCAGAGAGTCTTTTTTATAGTATACTTTTTTCAGAAAAAACTCAAATAAAAAGGAAGTCGCAGCCAACGGCTGCCAATAGTTCATTGAAATTTACTGCTGACCGGATATAAAGATGCCAGTCAGGAAAAAAGTGATATCAAAAAACAGTCCTGTCTCTGTTTTCTGTCTTGAACCGGGCAGAGAGCTGGCTATATACTGTAAAAAAAGAGTATGGGACAACAATCGGTAAATTGTCTAAAATGACGATTTCATTTTTGTCGCTCCGCCTCCGCACAGTTGATTAGGAAGAACACTGTCCCTTGCGCTGCAAAGGATAAGAACTTCCAAGCAACCGCTGCGCCAAACTCATCTGTTAAAAAAGTAAAAAGAGGTAAGACTTTTGTCCCACCCCCTCTATTTCTTTTACACTCTTAACGGTTTTATGTTTGATTAACACTGTGCTCAATTAATCTGCCGGACATCAAGAATCAGTCAAAGGGACTTTTGCCAAACTTTGGTCAATATGGCAGTAGCCATTCGGATTTTTCTTTAGATAGGCCTGATGGTAATCTTCAGCATCAATAAAATGCTGCAAAGGCTCCAGCTCAACTGCTAAAGCACGTCCCTCAAATTTCCGGCTAATCTGCTCCATAACTTGCTCTGCGATGGCCCTGTCAGCCTCATCCACATAGTAAATCCCTGTTCGGTACTGACGGCCGTAGTCGTTGCCCTGATGGTTGACTGCAAATGGATCGATGACGCGGAAGTAATAGAGCAGAATTTCTCGCAGGCTAATAATTTCAGGGTTATACTGTATATAAACGGTTTCAGCATGGTCAGTGTGTGCTATGAGGTCGTAAGATGTCACATCTGACTGCCCGTTAGCATAGCCGACACGCGTTTGTAAAACACCTTCAATTTGAGTAAAATAGGCTTCAACGCCCCAGAAGCAGCCGCCTGCCAGATAAATTTCTTTCATATTTTTAGTTTCCTTTCCAATTACGATAAGGCTGTCTTAACCGCATTAATCAAAGCATTGCTTGTCCCAGGAAAGGCAAAAATCATTTGACTGAGGTCAGCGGCCTTAAGTTTTTGATTGATCATTAAGGTGATGAGATTAATCATTTCACCGGCTTCATTGCTAAGAAGGCTGGCTCCCGCTAGTTCTTTGTTTTTATTGACAATTAAAGTAAAACGCGCTTCATCTTCCAGCTTGGTTTGGAATTTAATCTGCTGGCCAAAAGGCACTTCAACAATTTTGTAGTTATCGGGATCTGCCTTGGCCTCTGCCACTGTCACGCCGACTTGAGCAATACGGGGAAAAGTGAAGACCAGATTTGGCACAACCGGGTAGCTGATAGGTTTTTCATTGACACCCAAGATAAAGTCGGCAATATAATCCGACTCAAAACTTGCTGTCGGTGTCAGGCGGGGAATCGTTTTATCAACCACATCACCGCTGGCAAAGATGTGCGGCACAGCAGTCTGCAGATAATCATTAACCACAATACCTGAACGGTTATATTCAATACCTAAATCTTCCAAACCAAGATTTTCAACATTGGGAATTCGGCCTGTAGCATCCAGCACATAATCGGTCTCGATAACCAGTCCTTGAGCCGTAGTCAGGAGAAGACCGGCTTCCAGTGCTTCCACTTTTTCAACAGCTTGGCCAAAGTGGAACTGAACGCCTTCTGCTCTTAATTTGTCGACGACAGTTCTGACATCATTTTCCGGATAAGCAGCCAGAGCTTTATCAGCAAACTCGACAATATGAACTTCAGATCCCAGTTTAACGGCCATGGTAGCGAATTCCATTGAAATAATTCCTGCGCCGACAAAAGTGATACGGTTTGGCAGGCTGTCAAGTTCGAGGAATGCCCTGCTGTCGTGAAGCAGTTCCTTGCCTTCAATATTAAGACGAGCTGGACGCTGACCGGTCCCCAGAACGATATAATCTGCAGTAATCGCTTTATCATCAACGGCTACTGTATGTTCATCCCGCAGCTTTCCATAGCCTTTGAGAAGATCAATGTTCATTTGAGCAAACATCCCCTCCATAAACGGCGCATAAGTTGGAATCTCCCTCTTTTTAAAAGCCATGAGTTCTTCCCAACTAATCGTTCCCTTTGTGCCAATTCCTGCTCGTTCATAGCGGTCAAGACCATCTAAGAATTCAAAAGGACTGTCCAGCAAAAATTTAGCGTTGCAGCCATAGTTTGTACAAGTCCCTGCTGTCATATCTTTTTCAATAACAGCCACTTTCTTTCCGGATTGAGCCAGAGTCACCGCAGCATGCCAGCTAGCATGGCCTGAGCCGATAAAGACGATATCATAGTCATAAGTCATTAAAAGTCCTCCATCTTTTTAAAGTGCATCTGTTAAAACGAAAACAGCCGCTGGCAGTTCCAGTCTGACCCGCTATTTTTAACTGCTGGCAGTCACGAACCGGTCAGACAGCAGCAATCTGTCAGTCAAATAGCTTGATATATGCTTCATAGCCTTTTTCTGCCAGTTTGTCATAAGGGATAAACCGTAAAGCAGCAGAGTTAATGCAGTAGCGCAGACCGCCCGCCGCTGAAGGACCGTCATTAAAAACATGGCCAAGATGCGATTGGGCATTCTGACTGCGGACTTCAGTACGGTGCATTCCGTAAGAATTATCTTGATGGTTGGTCACCTTTTGATTGGCGATTGGTTTTGTGAAAGAAGGCCATCCGCAGCCTGCATCATATTTATCCAAGGATGAAAATAAAGGCTCGCCGCTGACGACATCAACATAGATGCCTTTTTCGTAAAAATCATCGTATTCGCCGGTAAAGGCGCGCTCTGTAGCAGCATTTTGAGTGACCTCATAGGCTAAATCGCCTATACGTTCGCGCAAAGCTTTATCTGTATCTGTATTAGTCATAAAATCTCCTTTAGAGCTGTTTAAGCAGCCAATTTTCATAGCCGATAGTGTCAATCAGTTCTAATTGTTGTTCTGTCCAGTACATATCTTCTTCCTCATCTTTGTAGTATTCCTTAAGAATATCATAAGTAGTGATATCGTCTGCTGCAGCTTGGACAAGAGGCAGGATATCTTTGAGGCCGCCATGTGAGAGGCTCAGTTCTTCTTTTAACAGTTCCAGAGGTGTCTCAGGCAGGTCAGTTGCTTCCTGCTTGGTCAAAAACAGCTTTCCGCCTAAATCCAGAACACGGTTAAACATTTGCTGAGCAAAACCGCGTTCTTCTTCGGCATGCTCTTCATATTTCCGGGCTAATTTTGAAAAACCCTGAGCAGCAAACTGCAAGGCAATAAGCTGATGCTTATCAGCCTGTACCAGCATAGCATTGCCAAGGTTTTGTAGCATTTGAATTTGATCATTATTCCCCATCATTTTATCGCCTCCTCTTTTCAATCGTACACGATTTATTATAGTTTACTGCTTTTTAGCAATCTTGTCAAACATTTAAATTTATGATATGATGATTTCAATCGCACACGAAGGAAATACCTATTATGTCAAAACAACAGCCTTATTTAGCCAATCAGCTTTGCTTTGCTATTTATAACAGCAATCGTCTGCTCAATCAATTCTACAAAAAAAGCCTCAGCCCTTTTGGACTGACTTACACACAGTATCTGGTTCTCCTAGCTCTCTGGGAAAAAGACGGGCAGTCTCTGCGGGAACTGGGTGAGAAACTTGATTTAGCCAGCAACACACTGACCCCATTGTTGAAACGTTTGGAAGACAAAAACTATCTGCTGCGTCTGCGCCCTGAAAAAGATCAGCGTCAGCTGATTGTTCAGCTGACAGAAAACGGGAAAGAACTGCAGATTCAAGTTGAAAAAGTGCTTGACAGCTGTTTAACAGAAGTGACTTTTTTTCCAGCTGATAAACTCCGGGAAATGATAAAAGACCATCAGGATTTAGCTGCAATGTTAAAAGAAAGAAACTAATAGGCATTCTGATATTCAATTTCTTCCTCATTGACTCTTTTTCTGTCGCAATACGGTATTATTTTTTCTTATACACTGCCATAACTAATTTATTCTATGCAAAAAAAGATGAAGTGTTACAATAGAAATAATATATCGAAAAGGGAGGGAGTTATGACGGCTAATATTAAAACATCTATCGCGGAATTGGTTGGAAAAACCCCTTTAGTAGAACTTCGCAATTTTCAAGAAAAACACGGTTTGCAGGCCAAATTACTGGCTAAGTTGGAATACCTCAATCCAAGCGGCAGTGTCAAGGACAGGGCAGCACTTAATATGATTATTGAGGCAGAAAAAGCCGGAAAACTGCAAAAAGGCGATACAATTGTTGATAACAGCAGCGGAAATACCGGTATTGCTTTAGCTGCCTTTGCGGCTGCTAAGGGATATCATTTTGAGTGTCTGCTGGAGCCTGGTGTATCTCCAGAACGTACCCAAATTTTAAAAGCTTACGGCGCCCGTCTCCGCAGTTTTTTAGATTTCCCTGAGATTGCAGCCATGTTGGACAAGGGTGCTTTTGAAACTGCTGAAATCAGTCGCGTTATTCAGGAATACGCTGACAGTAAAGGCTACTTTTATACTGATCAAGTAAGCAATCAAGCTAATCCTGATGCCCATTATCAGACGACTGGTCCTGAAATTTGGGAAGATACCGACGGCCAAGTTGATATCCTTATTATGGCTGCCGGTACCGGCGGAACAATCGCCGGTCTGACACACTATTTTCGGCAGAAAAATCCTGATATAAGAATTATTGCCATTGAACCTGACAAGGCATCCCGCCCCTCAGCAGAGCAGCCCGATGTCAACAGTATTGATGGTATTGTTGCCTTTGATGGTTTCGGACCGGAGAACCAGCCGACCTTCTTTTCAAAAAATCAGTTTTACTATGACAGCTGTATTGATGTTCTGGCAGAAGACGGTTACAAAACCGGTCTTGAACTGGCCCGTACTGACGGTATCTTCTTGGGTGAATCTGCCGGTGCTGTTTTGCATGCTGCCAAAACTGTCGCTCAAAAGGACGAAAACAAAGGAAAAAACATCGTTTTAATCTTTGCAGACAATGGCATGAAATATCTTTCCAGCCCAATGTACCAGGAGGTGAATTAAATGTGTCAGAACTGCCTCGAACACACTAATTCAGGTTCCCATGACAGTCAGGATTTTCCGCTTAGACAGGCTAAAAGTCCCAAAGACTATTTGAATCTGGCTATTCAGACCGCTGATTATATTGATCAGTTCAAAGTTGAAACGGAGGATAGCATCTGGTGGCGCAATACTAATAATGAAGCGCAGTCCAGTATCCCAGATTTCAGTAATCCTAATTTTTTCAGCGGTTCAGCAGGTATTTTATATTTTTATGACAAACTCTATCAAGTCACACATGATAAAGATTACCTTCCTATTATTACTAAAGCCAGCCATTACCTTACTGAACATTGGCAGATCTTAACGAAGCTGGATATTTTTGACATTAAAGGATCCGGTAAAGGTCTCTATGGAGGTATTGGCGGGATTGGACTCATTCTGCTTGAAATAGCAGAGAACTATAACAATGAAGAAGCTTTAAAATCCGCTCAAGAAATAGCTCATTACTATTTAGAAACAGCCAAGCCGTCTGACGAGGGAATTTACTGGACGGGTGACTCGCCGCTTTTTCATGACAGCGGCATCCTGCTCTTTCTCATCAAAGCTTACCAGCATTTTCCCAGCAGCAGACTTTTAGAAACAATTAAATCCGGTGTCCGCTATCTTATAGCTACTGGCCACCGGCATATTGATAATGGGCTGGAAATCAATACTGTTTCTGATTCAGACAAGCGTGATCTTCCTAACTGGGAATTTGGTTCAGCAGGGGCTGGCTATCTTTTCGGAAAAACATATGAGTTGACTCACGATCAATACTTTCTGCAGGCTGCAAAAGATGCAGCAACCTTTCTGGTTAATCTTGCTGTGCCCCAAGAACAGGGCTATTTGATTCCCTACCGAACAAACGGCCCTCAGCGCCAAATTTTTTATTTAGGGAATTGCCACGGAGCAATTGGGACATCACGCTTCTTCTATTATTTATATCAGCTGACAAAGGATAACTATTATTTAGAGCAAGTGGAGGCGTTAACCGCTGGTTTGCTCAGCCGGGGAGCTCCGGAACAGCAGTCTAACGGTTATTGGAACACAACGACTTTTTGCTGCGGCGCTGCCGGTTTTATCCACCATTTTTTAGGACTTTATGTCGACAAGAAAGAGACGCTTTATCTTGATTTAGCCAGACGATCTGCTGCTGTCGTCCTTGGGAATGCCAGTAAATCTGAAAACGGAGTCCGCTTTTCTATCGCCTTTAATCGGATTAGCCCTGATGAGCTGTCTGCGTTTACAGGCTTTTACGACGGTGCTGCCGGAATAGCAACAGCATTATTGGAACTTTATCAATTTGAAAGTCAGCAACGCTTAAAGTGGAAACGGCTAATTGATGATCCCTTTGCAGCTCGGATTTAAAAAAGAAAAATGAGGCAGACAGAGACCAGCCTCATTTTTCTTTTTTAAGGGTTTGGCGGCAGTGGTTGATTGGAAGAAAGTGGAACAAAATCGGTAAATTATTATAAAATAACGATTTCGATTTTTGTCACACTCTCTTTTTTATCCTTTGACCTGCAAACTAATAAGACAAGCGGCAGCAAAGCTAAGAACTCTATAACTTGTTACTTAACTACAAAAACTTATCCCTTTTCCTAACGATAATTTTTCAGCTGTCTTTTAATATCACGCTCCTGATCGCGCCGTTTGATGGTTTCGCGTTTATCATAGTCGTGCTTCCCTTTAGCAAGGCCAATAAGAACTTTAGCAAAACCGTTTTTAAGGTAGACTTTCAGCGGAACAAGGGTCATGCCGCTTCCTTTAAGGTCATTAGCCAACTTGGTTAGCTCATGTTTTTTTAGCAGAAGCTTTCGTGTCCGTGTCGGATCCTGATTCCAGATATTGCCTTGCTCAAAAGGAGCGATATGCACATTAATCAGCCAAGCTTCACCATTTTTTATCTGCGCATAGCCGTCCTTTAGCTGAATACGGCCGGCGCGGATACTTTTGATTTCTGTTCCTGTCAGGACAAGACCAGCTTCAATAGTATCCAGAACATGGTAGTCGTGCCTTGCTTTTTTATTTTGCGCCAGCAGCCGATCATCATTTTTGACCATTATTGTCTCCTCTTTTTCTTTCCTTTCTTAGCAGCAGACTTGTAGAAGGGCTGTTTCTTTTTAGAATGCTGTGAAAAAGCCGGCTGATTTGAATGTCTGCGACGGTTCTTGCTGCCGTCTCGGTCCTTGCGGCGGCTTTTACGGGACTTATCCTGTCTGAACGGCTGTTTCTTTTCTTTAGCAGCAGTCTCTGCGCCCGACAGATAAGCAAAATCAATATCACCGGTTTCCTTATCAGCTTTAAGCAGTTTTACCTTAAGAGACTGACCGACACGGAAAACCTGACCGGATTTTTCTCCTCGAAGCGATAAATCGCGTTCATTATAATGGTAAAACTCCGGCAGACTGCTGATGTGGATTAGGCCTTCAATCGTATTGGGCAGCTCCACAAAGAGGCCGAATTTGACCACACTGGAAACAATCCCTGTAAATTCCTCACCGATAAACTGTGCCATGTACTCAGCTTTTTTCATCGCTTCGACTGTTCTTTCGGCATCAACTGCCCGGCGTTCTAAACTAGAAGACTGCTGAGCAATTTCCGGAATGATTTGGCTGAAATGACCTGTTTTTTCAGTCTGGGACTGTCCGTAATCGCGCAAAAGACGGTGGACTATCAAATCAGGGTAACGGCGAATCGGGCTTGTAAAATGTGTATAGTAAGAAGCTGCCAAACCGTAATGTCCCTGATTATGCTCAGAATAACGTGCCTGCTGCATGGAACGCAGCAGCATTGCTGCCAGCACTTCCTGCCCAGGCTGCCCTTGTATTTTTGTCATAAAGTCTTGCAGAGCTTTTTGATCCATTTTATTAGCCGTGCCTCGGATCTGAATTCCAAAAATACTGGCATAATCAATAAACTGCTGCAGTTTTTCAGCTTTAGGCTCTTCGTGAATGCGGTAAATAAAAGGGAGTTTTAAGTTTGCAAAATGTTTAGCCACTGTTTCATTAGCTAGCAGCATAAACGATTCAATCAGCCGCTCACCCACTCCCCGCTCACGCAGAGCAATCTCTACAGGCAGTCCCTCACTGTTGACAAGAATTTTAGGCTCTTTAGTGTCAAAATTCAAAGCACCGCGTTTAAAGCGCATCTTTTCCAATATATGATGAAGTTTGACCATTTGTTTAAGCGTTTCAGCAATAGGAGCGTATTCTTTAGTTAGAGCAGCATCGCCGGCAATAATGGCATTAACCTTATCATAGGTCATCCTGAAGCTGGTCTTGATTACTGTCTGGCTCAGTTGGTAATGAAGCACCCGTCCTTGTTCGTCAACTTCCATAATACAGGATTGAGTCAAACGATCAAGCCGAGGATTAAGCGAACAAATCCCGTTTGACAGGCGTTCGGGCAGCATGGGTACAACCCGATCCGTCACATAAACAGACGTTCCCCGTCTGCGAGCTTCGCGGTCCAGATCTGAATCCTCTTTAACATAATAGGACACATCAGCAATATGAACTCCCAATTCAAAATGACCGTTAGGCAATATTTTCAGGTGCACTGCATCATCCAAATCTTTGGCATCTGCTCCGTCAATTGTGAAAGTCAGCTCATCACGCAGGTCAACCCGGCCAATCATATCCTTTTCACTGGGAGCATCCGGCACTGCTTCTGCTTCAGCTAAAACATTCTGAGGAAACTCTGAAACAATATCCATTGATTCCAGTACTTCTAAAACATCGATCCCAGTCTCTCCCTGATGCCCAATAATATCTCTGACTTGGGCAACAAAATAGTCATGTCTGCGGCTGGGGTACTTTTCAATATCAACTTTGATAATTTCAGTTCCGTCAAGGAGAATGGGTTCCTTTTTGATATAGATCTTCTGCTGAATCTTAGGGTTGCGGGATTTGATATAGCCGCAGTATCTGGGTTTCTCATCATCCAGTACAAACTGACCGACAGCCGTCTTAAGACGGCGTTCTAGAATATTGACTATCTTAGCCTCTGCAGCTGTCCCCTTAAAACGGTCGGCCACTTTTTGAATGACAGCTTCAACTCTGTCACCGTCGACAGCATAGCCAGTATCATTGCGGCCAATAAATAAATCTTCTTCTGTCCCATCAACCGTTAAAAAACCAAAACCAGCTTTATTGGCTCGAAAAATTCCTTCAATGGTTATTTGCGGTTTTCGATTTTGTTTTTTACGCAAGGCGAGATTGCCTGCATTGTCAAAACGCAGCCGGCCTTGGCTTTCTAATTTTGAAATCGCTTTGATAAGGGTTGGAAAAGCCTTAGCGCCAGTCATATCTAAAGCAGCTGCTAAGTCATTGACATTAGTCTTGCCCTGTTTTTCTAAATAATCTATAATTTTTTCTTTCATTCTTTTCGCTGTATTCCGATACTACTAATCGTGTTAACTAAACAAGATGATAAACATGCAATAAAAATGAGCTGAGTATTGCCTCAGCCCTGACTTTTAATACTGCATACGCCAAGAGACAAAGACTCAGCCGCCTGTTTAACAGTCAGTCCCAGAGCATAAAATAGTGCTGCTTATGCCTCTGCTCCCTGTTTCAGGCAAATTTCTCTTTAGCTTATCACTCTCTTTGCTAAAAACCAGCTGGCTTTCAGCAGCTTCAGCTCTGAAAGCTGAAAAATATACTTTCCCAATCTAAAAGATAGGCACTCTAACGGCTTGACAAAATAGCCAGAAGAAGCGCAATCAAGAGCCAGAAGAAAACCAAAACAGCGGTAAAACGCTGCATAAATGCCTCAAAGCCACGCGCCTTAGTCCGTTCAAACAGCGCTTCAGAACCGCTGCTGTCAAAAACATTGCTGCTGGGATTTTTTTGCGGCTGCATAAAGATAGCAATGACAATAATAACAGATAAGACAAGCAAGGCTGTAAGTAATAACTGATACATTTTTTTCCTCCATTAAAATTACACCCCATTCTACCATAAAAGCAGTTAAGATTCAATATGCAGGGTAACTTTTCTCTCTTTAGGGCAGTATTTAAGCACCTGTATCTTCTCAGGATGGGTCGTTTTATTTTTACTGGTCAGATAGTTTTCATGACCGCATTGGCTGCATTTTAAATGAATTTTAATTCTCACCTTATTTCTTTAACCTTTAAATATGTTCTAAAATTGAAGAGGCTCCACAAAAAATTAGCGAAAACGACTAGGCTGGTCACATAAAACACGGCACGGTAGCCCAAATGCACGGCTACAGTTGAACCGATAAAAGGACCCAGAACTTGACCGAAATTGCTAAACATTTGATTATAAGAAAAAATTCTGGAAATACCTTCTTTAGGAGTGATTCTCGTTAATAACGAATTGATACTAGGCATTAAAGCTCCTACACCGAAACCATATAAAAAACGAAAAATCCCCAGCTGCAGCACCGTCTGTGCAAGCGCACAGAGGAGATAGAGAGTGAAACTGTAGAAAAGCGCTGATAATAAAAGCCGATGATTGCCAATACGGTCCCCTAGCTTTCCCAGCCGCGAACTGCTGAGCAAACTGGAGAAACCTAAAGCAGAAACAATTACCCCTGAAACAAAAAGCAGATTGTCAGTCTGACCTAAATGGCGGATATAGAGCGCCAAAATCGGCGCAACCGACTGAGCTGAAATTTGGATAATCATACTGGTCACAAACAGTCCCAGCATGATTTGTATACTTTTACTCTGTTTAAACACTTCTTTTGTTGGCATGACATCAGCTTTTTCAATAGGCTCAAATTTTTCCTTAACAAAAAAGATTGTCAGCAGACTGCAGATGAACAAAATAAGGCCAACAAGCAAAAAGACCTGACGGATACCCAAAAACTCTGCTAAAACACCGCCAAGCAAAGGACCGATCAAAGTCCCAGCCGTAACACCGGTTGCTAAAGTTCCAAGAGCATAGCCTGAATGCTGCCTCGGAGCCTGTGCTGCTATCAGAGCGGTTGCATTAGGCACATAACCGGCAAATATCCCGTTTAAAAGCCGCAGCAAGAGCAAAAGTAAAACATTGGGGACAAAGGCCAATCCTCCCATAGTAAAAGTCATAACTAAACTAGCCCGAATCATCATGGGTTTCCGCCCATATCTATCCGCCAGACGCCCCCAGACAGGAGCCACTAAAGCAGAGGCCAGAGCGGAGAGTGATACAGCTAAACCCGTATACCACTCAACCTGATCTTTAGGAACACCTAAATTTTCAACATACAAAGCCATAAAAGGCATGACCAGTGAAAAGCTTGCCCCGGTAAAAAAATTACCCAGCCAGGCTATTCGTAAATTTTGCCGCCAGTCTACTTCGGCTATTAGTTCCTCTTCGATAAGTCCTCATCTTCTTTCTCATTTAACCACTCATTCATTGTCTTTTTACCCTGTCAAAGCGTCTGCTTCGCAGCAGCAGATCGAACACTGTTTAAAGCGCACAGATACCCACTGACCGATCTGTTTAGCTGCTAAACCATTACAAGAAAACTTAGAGTTTTCGGCAGACCGTTCTGCTGTACAGACAAATGGCAAACCGCAAATCAGGCATTTGGTTCTAACTGACGTTTGCGCAACGCTTTAAGAGTTGAGCTACCTGTTTCTGCAGATTTTCTAAACGGCCGTTATTGTCAATCACTGCATCAGCATAGGCTACTTTTTCTATTAAAGGCATCTGCGAAGCAAGACGTTTGTTTGCTTCTTCTTGGCTGTAGCCATTTCGCGCCATCAGCCGCTGAATTTGGGTACCTTTTTCAACATAAACCAGCCAAATTTCATCAAACCAGTCTATGTAATCCTGCTCAATCAAAAGCGGAATATCCATAAAAAAAATATTTTCTGTCTGAGCCATCTGCTCACATCGTCTGGATAATTCCTGACGGATAACCGGGTTCTGCAGCTGAGCGGATTTTTTTAAATAATGCGGACTGGAAAAAATCAACTCGGCAAGCTTCAACCGGTCAAGTTCTCCATTATCATTCAAGATTCCTTCCCCCAGCCAGTCCACTAAAATCTTATAGAGCCGGCCGCCTTTAGCCTGTAAATCATGCACGACTTGATCGGCATCGATGACCTTGTAGCCGGCCCTGCGAATCTCTTCAACAACAGTTGTTTTTCCTGAAGCAATCCCGCCTGTAATCCCAATAACTTTGCTCATCGCTTTTGACATTGGGGACAGAAATGACTGCCCCGTCCTCCCACTTTTATCTTTTCAATCGGCTGCCCGCAGCGCATACAAGGCTCACCGGTTCTGCCGTAGACCTGTAAATATTCCTGCATGGTACCGTCTTCCCCCAGAGCGTTCCGGTAGGTTCTAATCGTTGAGCCGCCCTTATCGATACCCAGCTGTAAAATACGAATAATTTCGTCATGCAGCCGCTTGATTTCGGTTTTTTTCAGCTTAACAGCCGGCCTCTCAGGGTGAATTTGAGCTGCCCAGAGCACCTCATCTGCATAGATATTTCCCAGCCCTGCCACCAGCTTTTGCTCTAAAAGGAGCGGCTTAACAAACTTTTTGGAAATCTTCAGCCCTCGTTCAAAAGGCAGAAGTTTAAAATCGGATTCAGTCGGCTCAGGGCCTATTCTTTTCTGTTCAAAATAGGCATTCTCCCCAGACCTAGGCAGCAGTTCAAAAGTCCCAAACTTCCTTACATCTTGATAAACCAAGGTTGAACCGTCATCTAGGCCAAAGAAAATATGAAAATGTTTATTGTCAGGAATGTCCTCAGAAAAAAGAAGATATTTCCCTTCCATTCTCAGATGAGAAATCAGAATCTGCTTATCAAAATCAAAGATGAGATACTTCCCGCGCCGTCTCACCCTACGGACAGTTTCTCCTAATAAAGCCAGTTTAAAAATATCCAAATTTGTTTTAACCATCTTTGGAACGCTGACTTCAACACTGGAAATAGAGCGGCCGGCAACCAGCCGCTCTAAGCCGCGTCTAACTGTTTCTACTTCCGGTAATTCAGGCATCATTGCTCCTTATCAATCCTTTAAACCAAGGAGACGTCTGGCGTAAATGACCTGACCTGAATGCATAGCAGCATCGTCAATAATGGAAACCAGCCGGGCTCCTCTAGTAACAGCCGGTGTCCAGCTTTCATCAATCACATCATCCAGGCTGTCTTCATTGAGCGATTTGAGGTAATCTTTGGTAAATTCAGCTGCTGCCTTTAAGTAATCAAGCACAAGACCTAAATCGTCTACCTGGACCCTTTGAGCCTCCTCAAGTGTATGCTTCCAGTCCGGCGTATCATCCGGCAAATCCAGACTGAACTTTTCTTTCCAAGCCTGACTAAACCAAATCGGCTCAAGGTGGGCTAAGTCTGCAATCTGCAAATCCATCTCACGGGCTGTATGCCAAGCCAGCCAAGTCATTGACTTTAATTGAGCCGAGACTTCCTGAGCCGGAAAAGCATTAGCCTGATCAGTGTCCACCCCCTCAAATAAGCGTTCAAAACGCTCTACAGCACGATCAACACTCTCTATCAACATATCTAAATAAGACATTTAACCCTCCTCACATAAGATACAAAGGCCGTGAAGAAAGCGACTGAAAAATAGGAGCCTGACCGAAGAGTCACTAAAGACTCTAGGGAGGGCTATCTTTTTTCCGAGCTTTCAGGCCGTGTTCAATTCCACCAAGATACAAAGGCCGTGAAAAAATCCGCATGAAAATGGCGGTAAGCCTGACATCTCCGATTTCACAGGCAGCACCCCTGCCAAAATAAGACGGACATTCAAAAGGTTTGCAAACTAGCCGGAAAGATACCCCCTTGCAAAAAATAAGAGACAGCCTGAATATGGGTATCCGGGTCGCTGAACAGCCAAGCATGCCCCTTACCGGGATAATAAGCACATTGGCTCAGCGGATGCTGTACGGCCAGCAGCTGATGCGATGCCTGTATAGTTTCAGATTCTTTGCTGCCCGAAAGGAAGAGAACGGGATTATCAAAGGCCAAGTTTAATTTCAAGCGATTGGCCTGAGTCATAGCCCGCCGAAATGACTTTCGCGAAGCCCTTTGTAAATCTTCAACAAAAATGCGGCAGCTTTGTTCTGATGCACCGTCTTTCTGCATCATACCTGTCATAAGACGAGCAATAAATTTAGTATTTTTCAGCAGTGACATAACAAAGACACCAGCGATCACTTTGCGGTAACCTTTAATCGGTTCATGCGCAGCACCGTCGATAATAGCTTTGTCAATCAGCCAGGCATGACTTTCCAGCAGTTTCAAAGCAAGGCAGGCTCCTAATGACAAACCAACAAGATGTACTCTGCCGTGCGCCTTACTTTTAATAATGCCCGCAAGAATCTCTGTTGTATCATCAAAAGTAGTCCAGTCCCTATTTCGGCTCATACCGTGCCCCGGCAAATCAACAGCAAGGCAATGAAAGTCTCTTGCTAATGCAGCCATATGCTGCTGCCACATTCGGCTGCTTGAGCCTGAAGCATGCAGAAAAAGAATGGTCTGTGCATTGTGCTGCCCCTTTTCTTTGATAAACAGTTCAGCCCTATTCACCATTATCTCCTCCTGTTCCAAAACCACATACTTATAAGAAACGTTTAGATCGGCCTAACGTGTGCATTCAGCACAGTGTGCTTTTTAAAAATCAATCAATAGTCTTTCTTATTATAACCAAAGTCAGCTAAATCAAGCTTCTTATCCCGCCAGTTTTTCTTAACTTTGACCCAGGTCTCTAAATAAACCTTTTCACCCAGCATTATTTCAATATCCCGGCGGGCCATTTGCCCGATTTTCTTAAGCATTCCGCCTTTTTTCCCGATAATAATGCCTTTTTGGCTGTCCCGTTCAACCATAATCGTTGCACGAATATGAATCTTATCTGTGTCATTGTCTCTTTGTATTGATTCAATAACAACTGCTACTGAATGCGGTACTTCTTCGCGGGTCAGGTGAAGAACCTTCTCGCGAATCATTTCGGAAACTAAAAAACGTTCTGGATGATCGGTAATCTGATCTGCAGGAAAATACTGAACCCCCTCTTCGAGCCGTCCTTTCAGCAAATCTAACAGTGTTTCAACATTATTCCCTTGAAGAGCTGAAATCGGCACAATCTCCTGAAAATCCATCTGACCTTTGAAATCATCAATTTTTTCCAGCAGCTGATCCGGATGGACCTTATCAATTTTATTGATGACTAAGATAACAGGAATGTCAGCTGCTTTCAGACGTTCTATGATCATATTGTCGCCCTTGCCGCGCTGCTCATCTGCAGGAACCATAAACAGAACCGTCTCTACTTCTCTCAAGGTACTGTAAGCTGCCTCCACCATAAAATTCCCCAAAGCCGTTTTGGGTTTGTGGATGCCCGGGGTATCGATGAAAACAATCTGCTCGTCTGCAGTCGTATAGATTCCCATAATTTTGTTGCGGGTTGTTTGCGCTTTATCGCTCATAATCGCAACTTTCTGACCCAAAACATGATTCAAAAAAGTTGACTTTCCAACATTTGGGCGGCCTAAAATAGCTACAAATCCTGATTTAAAACTCATATATCACTTATTAAACATAAAAATAAAGCAAGACACCGGATTACCCAGCCTTATACGGCAAATCCGGTCTCTTTTAACTGACAGACTTTAGTTTTCCTGTGTTTGGTATTACACAGTGTTTTTTCCTTTCATAAAATAATAAATATCACATACTGCCGACAGCTACTGCCCTAAAATCAAACTAAAAATTTTAGGTAAAAAAATGATTAATCCCGTTAGAACAGCATAGCCAGAAACAATCAATACAGCACCTGCTGCCATATCTTTAGCATTTTTAGCCAGCATAGAAAAGTGATAGTCACTGGCTAAATCGACCACATTTTCAATCGCCGAATTGACAATTTCAAAAGCGATAACCAAAAAAATAGCCAAGAAGAGAAACAGCCACTCCAATCCTGAAATTCTGAAAATAAGGCCCGCAAGAGCCGCTAAAACAGCAGATACCAGATGCTTGCGCAGATTGCGCTCCTCTTTAAAAGCTGTCAAAACCCCCGTAATGGCAAACTCCATACTCGCCATTAAGGTCATATTTTTCCACTTTCTTTGTGAATTATTATCGCGTAAGTCCATAAGCAGTCAATATCTCTTCCTGTAAAGTAAACATTTCTTTTTCTTCTTCGGGAGTATAGTGGTCATACCCATTGATATGCAAAAAACCATGCACTGCTAAAAAACCCATTTCCCGCTCAAAAGAATGGCCGAATTCTGCCGCCTGTTCATGCGCTTTATCAACAGAAATAAACAGCTCACCGATATAGGCATCAAATTCTTCTAACAGTTCAGCAAGATCAGAATGTTCTTCAACAGCCTCATGACCAAAAGCCAAAGGCTCTTCAGGCTTATATTCCAGACTGATGACATCAGTCGGACGGTCGGTATCACGGTATTCCAAATTTAATTCATGGCTGCGCTCGTTAGTCACAAAGGTCACAGCCATCTCCTTGTTTTCTTTGCCGATTTTTTCAGCAGCAAAATCAAGCAAGTCAAGCGTCTGCGTTATGATCGCTTGAGGAACTTGCTCCGTCTCGTCAATCAGTTCTATATACATTTACGTTTAAGATACAAAGGACATCATGAGTCTGTCAAAACAGCCCATACGGTTCATTGGAAGCTGCCGATTACCTACTTCCCAGCAGAACACCTGTCCTTATCCTTTCGCTAATCTTCTGTACACCCTCATTATACCACAGAAAAAATATTCCCGCTTCCTTTTAAGAATAAAAAGACGATTTGCCTGTCGTCTCCAAGATATCTCTCAGCCTGTATGATCCAGTATCTTGCATACGCTGACAGTTTTTTACGAATGTCTTAAGCCGAATTCTTTCTGTCTTGAACACACCCCAGTCTATTATCATTGGCAGATCTCTAATATTCTTTCCAGAGGCGCAATAAAAACGATTGAAAAACAGAGCTGCTTCAATCGTTCTTAAGACTTCCGTTTTTTCTGTGCAGGCAGAATATGCCGACCCGAAACAAACTTTTAAAAAATTTGGACTTGAATTTTTCTTTAGTACTGCAAAAATGCTTTACACTCGTCAGTTTCCAGCACCAGCAGTTCCTTCCAGAATCTTTGTCACAGCGGTTTTTAGTGCTGGCACAACATCCTCTTCAAACCAAGGATTTTTTGCCATCCAAAGCTGATTGCGAGGTGACGGATGGACCAAGGGAAAATATTGAGGCAGATAATCTTTATAATGACGGACAGTCTCTGTTAAATTTTTACGGCGAGCGGCACCCAGATAATACTGCTGCGAATAACTGCCGACCAGTATCACCAGTTTGACATCCGGCATTTGCGCCAATAACTGCGGGTGCCATTTTTCTGCAAAACCTTTACGCGGCGGCAGATCACCTGACTTCCCCTTGCCCGGATAATAAAAATCCATAGCTAAGATACCAAAGAGCCCGGAATGGTAAAAGGTATTGTCATCAACTCCCATCCAGTCCCGCAGGCGAATACCGCTCCGGTCATTCCAATAGAGGCGGCTGGTCTGTGCCACAATCCCAGGTGCCTGCCCGACAACAACAATACGAGCTGTTTCCGGTGCAGCAAATAAAGGCTCGATACCAGCGCGTGTGTAAGCTAAATTAGCTTCATCCTGCATGATTTTCCGAAAGATCGTTTCTGTCATTTTCCACTTCCTTTCTTGCTCAGTAAAGCAGCAGGCAGTTAAGCACCACAAAATGTAAAAAACAGCAGTCAAATGCGGTAGCTGAGAGCAGGTATCGCAGGCTTCCTGATGGTTTTATAGGAATCTTCACATCGTCCCTGCCCCCTTATTTTTCATAGGCATCAATAATTTCTGCAACGAGCGGATGCCGGACAACGTCTTTAGCTGACAGATAGACAAAATCCAGGCCCTTAATATTCTTTAATTTTTCAGAAGCATCTACTAAACCGGACTTAGCATGATGAGGCAGATCAATCTGGCTGATATCGCCATTGATAATCATTTTCGAATGGAAGCCTAAACGGGTCAAAAACATTTTCATCTGCATAACCGTTGTATTTTGAGCTTCATCAAGAATGACAAAGGCATCATCCAGCGTCCGCCCCCGCATATAAGCTAAAGGAGCAATTTCAATAATATCACGCTCCATCAAGCGGACTGTCTGTTCTTTTCCCAAAATTTGATAAAGAGCATCGTAGACCGGCCTCAAGTAAGGATCAACCTTCTCCTTAAGATCTCCCGGTAAAAAGCCTAAACTTTCGCCGGCTTCAACAGCAGGCCGTGTCAGAATAATACGCTTAACCTGACCGCGCTTCAGAGCAGTGACAGCAAGTGTTACTGCCAGAAATGTTTTTCCTGTCCCAGCAGGTCCGATTCCAAAAATAAGGTCATGATGCTTCACACTGTCAACATAAGCTTTCTGACCTAGTGTCTTTACCCGAATAGGCCTGCCATAGGAATCTTTGACAATCTCCTCCTCATAAAGAGCGACAAACTGATCAATGTTTCCGTTCTGAGCCATAGACAAGGCTGTTATAACATCAGAAGTATTGATTATCATGCCGCGCCCAACCAGAACCAGCAAAGCCTGGACAGTCAGACGAGCCGTTTCAAGGGCTTCTTCATCGCTGCTGACTATCTGGACACGTTCAGTCCTTGCATGAATAGTCACTCCTAAATTATCTTCGATTAACTTTAAATACCGCTCATTAGAGCCAAACAAATTAACCAGATCATCTGGATGATTAAGATTAATATCTACTGAAAAATCTTGCAAAAATAAACTCCTTTAAATAAGATACAAAGGCCGTATAAAGCTCACAGCAAAAATGACGGTAAGCCAGAAATCTCCGATTTCGTCTGCGCACCTCTGCCAGGATGACTAGAAGGGTGCGGCAGGCTGTAAAGACTGCAAAGCCTTCAGTCAGCTACGGCTAGCTAACTTGGAATCAATTCTAAACTTAGCCATCTCTTTTTTGCACAGAGCTTAGGCCGTGTTCAATTCCAATAAGATACAAAGGCCGGGAAGAACGCAAAGAGAAAATAGGAGCCTGACCGAAGAGTCACTAAAGACTCTAGGGAGGGCTGTCTTTTTCTCACAGCGTTTAGGCCGTGTTCATCAAACCGCTACTGTGTCTTCATTATATCAAAAAATCACGCGCTGAGCGTGACTTTTTCATAACCGGCTTTTTAAAACAGACAATGCTCTATCAGCTCCTTATTCCTGATGGTCTTTACCCAGTCATCAGGGATAGCATCGTAACCGTAAATGATACCAGCTAAAGCTCCCGTAACAGCTCCTGTTGTATCCGAATCATCACCTAGATTAACAGCTTTTAAGACAGCTTCAGAAAAGCTGTCAGTCTGAAGCAGACACCACAGAGAAGCCTGTAAAGTGTGAACAACAAACCCTGAGGAAGAAATCTGACTTTCAGGCATACGCGCTAATTCTTTTAATCTAAAAAAATGATTGCTGACTTCTACTTCCTTTAAAATATACGGAAGCTCTCTGCCACCCAAAAGCCCGCGAGCTACGCTGATATAGATACGGCAGGCTTCCTTAGAGAGTGCATGAGCATGTGTCAGAGCTGAAACAACATCGATATCACTGTCATTAACATCAAGGAAAGCTAAAGGAATGATACGCATCAAAGAGCCATTCCCGTTTGACCAAAAATCACTGAGCCCATGGCCGCTTGTCAGCGCTTCATAAGTCGTCTGACCGTAATCAAACAATTGTTCACCCGCGCAGTAGGCCCCATGAAAAAGCCAATTTTCAAACCGGCGACGCAAATCAGCGAGATCAAGCCGGCCCTTCTCTCTGATCGAATCACAGGTTGCCAGTGTCATGCTGGAATCGTCAGACCATGTTCCCGGCGGCTGATGATAAGTTCCGAAGCCAGTCATCCCTTCTATGCAGAAACTGCCACGCTCCTTAAACTCAACCGGAAGCCCCAGAGCATCGCCTACAATCAGACCGTAAACAGCAGCACGTAACGTGTTCATAAACAGCTCCTTTAATGAAGCAGATAGTCTTCCCAAATTTGATCAAATTCACTCAGGTTAAAAGAAAATCCTGCTTTCTCTTCCAAATAACGACTGATTTCATCAAAATCGGATGTATGCTTAGGAAACTCCGATTCCTGAAAGACCAGATCAGCCAAAAGAGCCGCCGAAGCGTGACTCTTAGAATGACGCTGAGTCATTAGCCATGTATAAAACGATTTTCTCACCACATACCCCCAAAAAACAAGATACAAAGGCCGTTAAGAAAGCGACTGAAAAATAGGAGCCTGACCGAAGAGTCACTAAAGACTCTAGGGAGGGCTGTCTTTTTTCCGAGCTTTCAGGCCGTGTTCAGTTCACCAAGATACAAAGGCCGCGAAAAACAGCGCTTAAATATCTGAATGCGACAGCATTTTAGCTACTGGGAATCTTTCGTAATCAGCTCAGTGCCGGATTGGCTCTGCCTGATTTGGCCCGTCTTCATCAGGCCGCCTAAAGCTTTTTTAAACTGGCCTTTAGAAATCCCAAATGTAGCTTTTATATCCTCTGGCGATGACTTATCGTTCAGTGTCATAAAGCCACTATTTGCCTGTAAATAAGCCAAAATCATCTGACCATCTTGTTCCAGCGTTTCAAAAGAACGCGGTTTAAGGGAGAGGTAGAGTGTGCGGTCAACACTGCGAAAACCAATAACACGCGCATTAAGAACCTCACCTAAGCGCGGTTCATTGTAGCGTTCACTCGGATGGATAAAGCCGAGCATATTATTTTCAGGCAGGTAAACAAATGTCCCAGAGAGTTTGAGACAGTAAACAATTGCCGGCCAAGTTTGATTCTGCATATTATCATAGGCCGGACCAGCCATTTTCTGAAAAACGTCAGGAGCCGCCGGCACCGCCCAAATTCGATTTTTCCGGTCTACGGTCAAACAGACATACAGTCTGTCACCCTTTTTAGGCCAAAGGGTTTTGAGCTCAGGCAGCAAATCCAGAGAAACGACGACTTGCTTATCCGGAAGCCCTATCTCAAGAAAAACACCTAAATCACGGCGGACTTCTGTCACCTCTCCCCAGCCGTACTGCTCACGGCCTGCCACTATTTTCTTAGTCGTCATGCGCAGTTTTTGTTTCATATCTGTGTAAACAAAACCCTTAACCATATCGCCTAAGCGGTGTTCCCCCTCTTCTTTGGCGAGAGCAAATGTTGTGCCGTCTTTTTGAATAAAGTAAAAACGGTCATTTTCATCTGTTACCAAACCAGTGATAACAGTTGCAAGTAAATGGTTCATTATAAAATACAAGGACCTCAAAACCAATAAGAACAGATTAGCCGATGGATAAGCGGGCAAAAATCTAAGACAAAGCTGCTCAAAACAGCTGAAAAGTTCTTAGTTTAGACTATTTGTCTGCTGTTTCTAAACGGCCGTCGGACTGTAAAAGCAACACTGCTTTTAGAGCAGCTCATACTTTTGCGGTATAACATTTTGTACCGTATCTTTTAGGTTTGAAGTCTTTTTCCTTTCTTTTTCTAAAAAGCAGAAAAACAGGCAAAAGAGCAGCATGGTACAAAACGGCTCACTTTCCCTGTCTTTTTTTCAAAATGAGCAGCAATCAGACTTCTAACAGTTCCTTCTCTTTATTAGCTGTCATATCATCAATATGCTTCACAGCCTCATCAGTAGCTTTCTGGATGTCTTTTTCTAAGATTTTCAGCTCATCTTCTGTAATATCTTTATTCTTTTCTTGTTTTTTAGCCTCATCCATCGCATCACGGCGAATATTGCGAATAGCAATTTTCGCATTCTCACCGGTCTTTTTCACCTCTTTAGCCAGCTCCCTGCGCCGATCTTCTGTCAGCGCCGGAATAACTAAGCGAATAACCGAGCCGTCATTAGCCGGATTAATCCCCAAATCTGAAGCATTAATCGCATGTTCAATATTTTTTAGCGATGATTTATCAAAAGGCGAAATCAAAAGAACCCGAGCCTCAGGAACTGTGATCGAAGCAAGCTGATTCAGGGGGGTCGGAGCACCGTAATACTCCACCTGAATCCGATCTAAAAGACTTGCATTAGCACGTCCGGCACGAATAGTAGCAAACTCACGCGCCAAGGACTGATGAGACTGCTCAAAACGCTCCTGTGCTTTTTCAATAATCGCATTAACCATAAAAAATTCTCCTTACACCAAGATACAAAGGCCGTGAAGAAAGCGACTGAAAAATAGGAGCCTGACCGAAGAGTCACTAAAGACTCTAGGGAGGGCTATCTTTTTTCCGAGCTTTCAGGCCGTGTTCAATTCACCAAGATACAAAGGCCGTATAAAGCTCACAGCAAAAATGATGGTAAGTCCGAAATCTTTGATTTCGCAGACGCACCTCTGCCAAGACGACTAGAAAGCTGCGGTCGACTGTTAAGGCGACAAAGCTTTCAGACGTCTACGGCTATTAATTTGAAATCAATTCTAAACTTAGCTATATCTTTTTTGCACAGAGCTTAGGCCGTGTTCAGTTCATTAAGATTAAAGTCTGTTAAAAATAGGATATGATGTCGGCCATAGCATATATTTGACCTTAACAGCTTTAGTCGTTTGATTTATTGGAAACAGTTGTTCCAATCTGTTCTCCAAAGACAACCCGTCTGATATTGCCTGGTTCATTCATGTTAAAGACAACCAAGTCGATATCATTATCCATCGACAGGGTTGAAGCGGTCGCATCCATAATTTTCAAACCGCGTTTGATGACTTCTACATGGGTCAGCTCGTCAAACTTCACTGCGTTGGCATCTTTCTTAGGATCAGCATTATAGACACCGTCCACACCGTTTTTAGCCATCAAAATAGCGTCGGCTTCAATCTCAGCAGCACGCAGGGCAGCTGTGGTATCAGTTGAAAAATAAGGGGAACCGATACCGGCACCAAAGATAACAACTCGGCCTTTTTCTAAGTGGCGCAGGGCCCGTCCGCGAATATAGGGTTCTGCCACAGACTGCATAGAAATGGCTGTTTGAACACGTGTATCCACTCCAACCTGCTGCAGGCTGTCGGCCATGACCAGCGCATTCATGACAGTCCCTAACATTCCTGTATAATCTGCCTGCACCCGGTCCATTCCCGCTTCTGCTGCAGGTTCACCGCGCCAAAGGTTGCCTCCGCCAATGACCAGAGCAATTTGAACACCTGAATGGTGCACTTCCGCGATTTCTTTTGCCATTGCCTGAACTGTAGGCAGGTCAATACCGCTTCCTTTTTCACCAGCCAAGGCCTCACCGGACAACTTAATCAAAATACGATGATATTTAGGTTCCACCATTTTCTTACTCCTTATTCTATCCCCATTATTCTATCATAATTTCCTTGATAAGGACAGTCCCATTTTCTGAATTCCATATTGAGGCGGATCAAAAGCTATAGAAAGCAAAGGAAGCGCTCCTAGTAAGAAGATTCCGGCAGACGGTTTCGCAAAACAGTTTACGGTTTAGAATACAGCTGAATCAACTCATAAGATACAGGTACTGACGCGTGCGGATCGCCTGTGAGCACCGTTTTGCGATTATACTGGAAGCCATAATAAAAGACTGAAGAAAAGCATCCAAAACGGACATTCTCTCCAGTCTGTCAGACTTTTTCTCATTAAAGTGAATTAGCATCAACCTTGATACCAACACCCTGTGTAGAGGTGATTGAAAGGTTGGTGATATAAGTCCCTTTAGCTGTTGCCGGTTTTGCTTTTACAATAACATCATTAAAGGCTTTAAAGTTTTCAACCAGCTTATCAGCATCAAAAGATACTTTGCCGATGATTGTCTGTACATTGCCGGAACGATCGGCACGGTAAGTGACTTTTCCGCCTTTAGACTCTTCAACAGCTTTAGCAATATCTGCAGTAACTGTTCCCGTCTTAGGGTTTGGCATCAGATTGCGGGGACCAAGCACACGACCCAAACGGCCGACAACAGCCATCATATCAGGTGTTGCGATAACAACATCAAAATCGAGCCATCCGCCCTGAATACGCTGAGCCAAATCTTCCTCACCAACAACATCTGCGCCGGCTTCCTTAGCTTCTTCTGCTTTGGCACCACGGGCAAAGACAGCAACACGTGTTGTTTTTCCTGTTCCGTTTGGCAGAACCATAGCACCGCGAATCTGCTGGTCAGCTTTTTTGACATCAATATTTAAGTTATAGGCAACTTCCACAGTTGCATCAAATTTTGCAAAGTTTGTTTCTTTAACAAGCGCTACAGCTTCTTCAACACTATAGACTTTAGTGCTGTCAACTTTTTCCAAGGCAGCACGCATTTGTTTGCTTTTTTTAGCCATTTTAAATTTCTCCTTGTAATGTGGTATTATCGATTTTCATCTCCCACGTCACTTATCAAAAAATATGATCAAGTTTTTGCGGGTACAGGACAGTTACGCTTAATCAGTAACGGTGAATCCCATAGAACGAGCAGTCCCTTCAATCATACGCATGGCAGCTTCAATATCTGCAGCGTTCAAATCTGGCATTTTAGTTTCAGCAATCTCCTGTACTTGTGCCCGGGTAACTGAAGCAACTTTGTTTGTATTTGGTTCACCAGAACCTTTGTCAACTCCCGCTGCTTTTTTCAAAAGCACTGCAGCCGGCGGTGTTTTGGTCACAAAATCAAATGATTTGTCTTCATATACTGAAATAACAACCGGAATAATCATGCCAGCCTGATCAGCTGTGCGGGCGTTGAACTCCTTAGTGAAGCCCATGATATTGATTCCTGCCTGACCGAGTGCCGGACCAACTGGCGGCGCTGGTGTTGCTTTCCCGGCAGGAATTTGCAGTTTAACAACATTTTCGACTTTTTTAGCCATTCTAAAAATCCTCCTTTGTGGTTTTGGCGGTAAATAAAAGATTTTTTACCTCCCACAGCAGTGCTGTAAGCACACTTAATTAGTATACACTATTTAGGCAAAAAAGCAAGATTTTTCTATGATTTTATTTACTTTTCCGCTGCTTCATTATAAAATAACATTATGGATATTTACAAATTAATCGCTGCAGCTTTCATTATTATGACACCCCTTTTTGCCTTTATCATTGTGAAATTTTTTCGGCTGGGAAAACTGGGGCTGAAATTTCCGGATATTGCTCTGCCCTTATTTGCTGCAGAAATTGTTTTGGTCTCCGCTCATTTCTTTGAACACAGTCTGCTGCCTTACTATCTGATTGTCATGTCGCTGCTGGCAATCGCTCTGACTTTCGGCTTTATTCACAGCCGGTCGTCTTTCTCTTACCGCCGTTTCTGTAAATTTTTCTGGCGGGCCGGTTTCATTCTGACTTTCATTTTTTATGTAGGCTTAGTTGTTTTGATTTTGACAATGTGAACAGACCCAAGCAGCCTTTGCAAGGTAAAAACCGTCCTGCCGGACTTACTGGCAGGACGGTTTTTATGAAGCAGAACTTTCTTGCTGTTTTTAACTTCTGAATACTTGATTGGAACAAGGACTAATCCTGTCCCGATAAGGTTACAGTGACCTCCTCTTTATCCAGCAGGTCTTCTAAATCAACGCTGCTGTCGCTGATATGGCCTAAGTTGGTATAAGACCAGCTGTTTGAACCATAAAAAAGGACTATATTGCTGTCATTGTACAGCATGATATCTCCGGGGACAGCGGTCTGCTGACTGTTTTCACTAGGAAGAGTTATGCCCAGACTCCCTACCTGCTCAAAGTCTTCGTAAGCCGTCAAGGTGATGGTCAGTTCCTGCTCTGCTACATGTTCCCTTAAAGCAGCTACCGACTGATTGTCCTCCCACTCAACAGCAAGCTCTTGACCATCGACAGTCAGCCGAATCGTATCAGAGCGCTCATCCTGATTCTGATCGATTCCCGTATCAGCGGCTTGGCTGCCGGAAGTTTCGGACAAGCGGCTGTCTGTTTGGGACTGGCAGGCACTTAAAATAAAAGCAGCTAGGGCAGTTAAGCATACGATTCTGTAAATCTTTTTGGTTATTTTCATTGGCCAGCTAAACGTCTTTCTGTTTTTTACAGTTTTATCCTACCAAAGACAGCAAAAGATAACAAATACTTGTTTTTTATAAATGATATTCATAATAGGCATACAAAATCCCATCATGTCCGCAGTGTTTTAAAAACAGTGGGTGCAGCGACGAACTTTTACAGCTTTTGACTTCTTGCCGCCAGAGCCTGTAAAGTGAATGATAAGAGGGTTCCTGGCACACAGTCCTGTAATCTCTTCTACTGAAAATCTTTTAAGAGTTTGTCTTTGTAATAATTAAAGAAGTTTTTTTTACCAATAACACTGACTGTTTTACCTTGTAAACCATATTTTAGTTTAGAACTGTCTTGTTTTTTTACGCTAGCAGTTGCAGTAACCTCAAACAGATTGCCTTCTTCTGTACTTGTGGCTGAAGCGGCAATTTTGCTGATTTTTCCTGTCACAGTGGTGGAATGATTGCCAATTTTTTCTAATGTCAGGCGAACTTTTTGTCCTTTTTTCAATTGACTGACATGAGCAGAATCAACATAATAACGAATAGCCACTTTTTGAGTTTTAACAATGTCTGGGTAAATTTCAGCAATCTGGCGTCCTTGAGGCAAAAGTGTCTGTCCTTCATAGTCGTCAATAATATGCAAAACACCATCTTGCTGTGCTTTTAATACCGTATCTGCTTTTAAAAGAGTTGTCTGTTCGAGCTGTGATTGCAAATTTTCTTTTTCTTGTGTCACCTGAACGAATTGGAGCTCAGCCTGAGTGAGTTCTTGCTGGCGCAGGCTCTCAATTTGACTGCTTGCACTGGTATCATAACTGCCGGTTGAATAATTTGAAGCTGCCTGTGTTTCTAAACTAGAAATCGAAGTATTGATGCCATCAATTTGTCCCTGAAGATCTGTCAAAAATTGATTCTTAAGACTCTCTTTACTGTTGGCATTTTCATCATCGTTCAGCGTTTGCAATTGACTTAAATAACTGTTTAGGGTAGCAGCGTATGGGTTGTCGGCAGAAACACTTGATCTATCGGTTTGAATAGCATCTTTAACTTCTTGATATTGGTTAATTTGCGTTTGCAAATTTGAAATCTGATCAGCTATCGCAGTGTTTGCTTGATTGACCCCTGCTTCCTGCTTAGCAACCGAATCATTGGTTTGTGAGGCTTGGTCAGTGATCGTTTGAGATTGATTTAGAAAACGCTCAACAGTTGCTGAATAACCAAATTCATCTTCATCTGTAAAGAGGTTTTCTCCTTGTTTGAGGCTTTCCTTTAGATTATTTAGAGCCTCTTGCTGCCGTCCGTCTCTGTCAATTTGTGTCTGAATTGCATTGAGTTGACTGTCTTCTAATTTATCGGAGTATTGAATAAGCAGGTCGCCCTTTTTAACAACTTTATTTTCAGCGAGGTTATTTAGTAAAACAGTATTGTTACTAGTTGACTGAACAACATCAATAATCTCAGTCGGCCTGAGACTGCCAATTGTGGTAATGGTAATTTCTTTTTGGCATATAAGGGAAAAAGAGAAGAGAAAAACAGCCAGCAGTGCCACTGGAATAATTAAAAGGGTGGCAAAATTGTGATAGCGTCTGTGATAAAATTCAGCAGATTGAAATAATTTAGGATTCATCTCTTCTCCTCTTATTTTTGAAATAAATGAGCATAGAAGCCTTGAGCTTGTATCAGTTGTCTGTGGGAGCCTTCCTCAGCAACCTGCCCTTGGTCTATAACAATAATACGGTCAGAACGTTCAGCAATACTCAAACGATGGGCAACAAAAATAATGGTTCTGTCTGTGAGGGACAGTAAATTATCGATAACGCGTTTTTCGGTTAAGGCATCGAGACCGCTTGTAGCTTCGTCTAAAATTAAGACAGGAGCTTGTGTCAGCAAAGCGCGTGCCAGTGCTAAACGCTGCTTTTGACCGCCCGATAAACCTGCGCCATCTGACAGCTCGGTATGGTAGGCCATTGGCATAGATTCAATGTCAGAACGAATTTCAGCGATGTCACAGGCTTTAAAAATATCTTCTTGTGTCATATTATCAGAAGCACCCAATGTTAAATTTTCTAAAACAGTCCCTGAAAAAACATAAGATTGCTGCGGCAAATAATTAATATAATGTCGAAGTGCTTTTTTATCAATTGTTTTTAAATCATATCCCCCGAGAGTAATCTGCCCTTGGTTTGGTGTATAAAAATTAACAATCATCTTAGCTAATGTTGTCTTACCAGAACCACTAATACCGACAAGACTGACTTTTTCTCCTTCTTTAATGCGCAGATTAACATGGCTTAACGTATCACGGCCGAAACCGTACTTATAGGAGACATCGTCAAAAATAATATCACCTTTGAGAAACTGCTTATCATTAAGAATTTGCCCGCCGTCAAATTCAGATGAAACCAAGTAAACTTCATTTAGGCGTTTATTAGCTACTTTTGCAGACTGTAATTTTGTTTGCAGATTGATGATATTCTCCATTGGCCTTGTAAAGTAGGACAAAAGCGTATTATAAGTTATGAGCTGCCCGACAGAAATACTGCCAGCTATCACCAAACGTGAGCCATACCAAAGAACAGCAACGTTTAAAATGAGCTGCGCTCCTTGTTTTAATGCTCCTTGCACGGCTTCGTATTTGTTAAGAGCAAAACTTTTATCCAGATAATCTACAAATTCTCTGTCAATATTTTGATAACGCGTTTCTTCGCTGGTTAGAGATTTAACTGTTTCAATACCGTTTATATCCTCGATAATCGCAGAACTGACCATGGCGTTTGCCTGCATGACATCATGGTTCATTCGTTCAAATGGTTTCATAAAAGCCAAAATAATAATGGCATAAACAGGTAATGCTGTTAAAGTGATAAAAAAGAGATGGGTATTTTGAAGGACAAGGACACTTCCGACAATAAAGAGAATACTCACATCTAAAAACAGCGATAAAATCGTCGAAGCCAATGCATCAATAATTGAATTAGCATCGGTAAAACGTGACATGACCTCACCAGTCCGTCTTGTCGCAAAAAAGGACATGGGTAATTCAAAAATATGGCGGATATAAGATAAAATCACATCAATCGTCAAGCGTTGACTTAGAACAACTAGCAGATAGTTCTGCGAAAAACTCATGACTTGCTGCAGGACATAGGTAACAACCAGTCCGATAGACACAATACCAAGAGTAGACTGCAGCTGATTAGGAATATATTCATCTAAAATTCCTTGTAAATAATAGGAACCAATGATATTGATTAAAGTGACTAGGAGGCTGGCGAGCACAATATAGGTCAGCAGGGCTTTTTGCTTAAAAATAATGGGCAAAAAACTCATTAAACCATTCTTTTTATCCTTATGAGGCTTGTAGTATGGAGCGGGCGCTAAAAAGATAGCGACACCAGTCCATTCTTCAGCAAAATGTTCCTTAGACATTTTAGTGACCCCAACAGCTGGATCAGGGTCACCGATGATAAGGTTAGTCTTTTTAACGTTGTAAACAACATAGTAATGCTGAAGTTTTCCCTCTTTGTTGACATGAACAATAAAGGGACAGGGAATGTCAGCCATGTCAAACAGTTCCATATTGGCTTGAACGGCACGTGTTTCAAAGCCCATTTTCTTAGCGGCTTCAACAATACCTAAGGCTGTTGTCCCTTCCTTAGTTGTTTTCGCCAGCTCTCTTAAGTGAGCCAGTGAGAAATCTGAACCATAATGCTTGGCAACTGATGCCAAAGCTGCCACACCGCAATCTCGTAAATCAATCTGACTAACATATTTGTATCTTTTCATAGCCCTTCCCTTTTAAAAAATAAACTGGGACTATTGTGCCACAAAATAGAAAGCTAAGCATTTTTAAGTCGCAAAAAGTCAAAAATAGGTCGCAAACGGTAAAAAAAATCATTTTTGATGTTTTTTCCAAAGAAGAAATTTAATGCGTAAAAAAAGGTAGGCTCCTAGAATGAGATAAAAAAGTATCATAATAGCTGAAATCATACCGAATACTAGTGCTAATTGCCGATTGCTTTTAGCTAATAGGTATGAAATCCCTAAGAAAAGTAATGACAGGGGAAAAAGACATTTTTCGAATGCTTGTTCCAGCTTTTCCAGCATAAATAGCACATTCAATGAAATATTAAAAAGTTTACTTAAAATAAACATGATGTTTCCTTTTATTTTTAACAGCTATTGTAGCAAAATAAGGACTGCTGATTTGTTAAAATCATAAAAAGTTAAAAATCAGTCGTAAACGGCAAAAAATCTGAAAAATGACCGTTTACGACCTAAAAACGACAAATGATGACTTTGGGCATGCATGGCACTAAAAACCTGTTAAACTAAAGCCTGTCAGTTGCAACGACAAAACTATTTTGGAGGGAGGTATTCAAATGAATACAAAAACTTTTGAACAATTTGAATTTGCTACATTGACAGATGCAGAACTTTCAACCGTTAAAGGTGGAGGCATGGAATGGATTGGAGATATATTGGGTGCTATAGGTAATGCTGCGCATCCTGTTAACCCTCGTCAAGTGGTAGATCAATTAAACGGAAAGTATCCACGTCGTGGTCCTGTTCGTTCTTGCCCTCCTGGAGGAACTGGAGGAACACCTAATGCTTGTTGATATTTATTTGTCTGTAAAAATTTCTAAATAATGTTATTTTAAAGATAATTTAGAAGTTTTTTAGCAAAAAGAAATACGGTATGTAAATTATGAAAGCATTATATAAGGGTCGTCTGTCTGATGTATGGGAAATAAGTAAGACGAATGTTCAACCAGTATGGGTTCAGCAAGCTTTTAAACAAAATTATCTGAGATGGAACAATAATAAATTAGTAATTTCTATGAGTGGAATCAATCCGTCTGTGAAATTTAATTTGAAAATCAGCTTATTGAGTTATCCTGGCTATGCCTCTTATCCTGTGGGATATATCGGAGATTTTTTAGATATTACTAATCATCGTGTTGTTTCAAAAAAACAATTTCAGAAACATTATCAAATTATTGAGGAAGACTCTCTATAAATCTCACTTATATCTAAAACTATAAGTAAATATACTAACCCAAAAAGTTGGACAATTAATTATTGAAAGGATCTAGCCCTGTATTGTACAGAGCTAAGTCTTTATTGAGTTTGACTTCAATGCGTTTGTTTAAGCAAAGGTTTTCTTAGCAATAGTATACTCATTTTTCTTGTATTGTACTAGCTAATTGGAAAGGATTCTCTTATTAGGAAGCGCATAATCAAGGGAGAGTGACATTTTAGAACGCCCTTCAAAAAGGACTTTATACTTTGGTTCAGGAGGATAGTAGCTTTTTTGACTTTTTCGAACAACCTCTACACCATACCGATTCATGAGTCTAATCATGTATTATAGGTATTAGGAACTGACAGCGTACTTTTGTCTATCGGCTTTTGTTTTAACCAAGTTTTACCATTTACGACCTAAAAACAACAAATTACGACTTGGGCGTGCATTAACCTCACAATCTGTTAAACTAAAATCTGTCAGTTGCAACGACAAAATATTATTGGGAGGTATTCAAATGAATACAAAAACTTTTGAACAATTTGAATTTGCTACATTGACAAATGCAGAACTTTCAACCGTTGAAGGTGGAGGAAAAAACAGTGCTAATGCTTTTTTGACAGGATTTGGTGGAGCTGTCGAGGGGGTAGTACTATGTGCTCAAGCTGGAATGTTTCTACCACCTCATGCATATGCAGCATGTGCGGCTGGAGGAGCTGCTGCTAGTTTAATTTGGCCACATTAAATAGAGGAGAATTATTACTATGAGTGTAAAAAATTTGAAATCAGTTAATTTACTGGATAGCAACCAACTTTCTGTTATTAAAGGCGGAAATCGTATTTCAGCAGGAGAATTTGGACAAGCACTAGGAGTTTGTACGGCTGGAGGCGCAGCTGTTGGCGGTTTAATCGGCAACGTCCCTGGTGCAATAGCTGGTGGTATATACGGTGCTCAATACTGTACCGCGGCATGGGCTTTGTTAAGGACCCATTAATTCTTGGCAGGTGTTATTTTGACTAATCACATTCGTGTTTTAACTGCAATAGCCCTGTCTGAATTATTGATAGAGTGGGCAGGATTTCTAATAGGAATTCCGATTTTTGCAATTGTTTTTTTAGTATTATCAAGTACAGCTGTCGAGCTTCTTCTTCATATTATTTTTTACAAAAAACTTCATGAAGGGATAAGCTTAAATCAATGCTTAAAAAATTATATCTCTTACGTAAAAAAAACACTTTGGTTTTTGTTAATGGTTTTATTATTACTTATCGTTAATTATGTACAAAAGCATACTTTCTTGCTATTTTTCGAATGGCATATTTTAGTTATGTTTTACACAATAGGTTTTATTATAAGTTCAAATAATGTCCCCATAAAAAAATAATTGATAAATTGATAATACGAATGTATGACATCAGTCATCTATTTTTCATTGATAATTTTTCAAGCTGATAGTTGGTCCTATCAGCTTTTTGACTGGACAAAAAAGTCCTATAGATTATTTAAAACTTTTGTTTTCAAGACAGATTACCATTCACGACTTAAAATGAACCATTTATGACTTGGACACATTTTGCAATAAAACTTTGATAAAATAAAAATGTCAATCGCGATGACAAACATAAAATAGAAAGTGGAGATTAACTATGACAGCAAAAACACTAGAACAATTTGAAACAATGACAGATAGACAGCTTTCAGCAGTTGAGGGTGGAAAGACGACTTATTATGGCAATGGGTTATATTGCAATGAGAACAAGTGTTGGGTGAACTGGTCCCAAACAGCTACTACAATTGCAAATAATTCAGCAATGAATCTTCTAACTGGTGGAAATGCCGGATGGCATTCAGGAGGAATTGCCTAATGGCAAACTTAAGATGGTTTTCTGGTGGAAAAGAGAGAAGCGAGGAAGCTGTAGCTATTATTGATGATTTATTAGAATCTTTTGGCAAAGATTTCAAATTGAGACCATTAAAAAATTTTTTTATTTCTTACCGCAAGGAGCTAGAGTCAAATGGTACGTCTATCCCATTAATCTTAAGCAGAATGCATATAGAGTTATCCAAAATTTTAGCAGAGAATAAAATTCAGCTGTCTGAAGAACAATCAAAACAGTTAAAAAAATTGCGAAGTTTATCAAATATTAGATATGGATACTAATATTCTATATGTATTTTCAAGCTGATAGCAGGTCCTATCAGCTTTTTGACTGGACAAAAAAGTCCTGTAGATTATTTAAAGCTTTTGCTTTCAAGACAGATTACCATTCACGCCTTAAAATGAACCATTTATGACTTGGGCATATTTTACAATAAAAATGTCAATCGCGATGACAAACATAAAACAGAAAGAGGAAATTAACTATGACAGCAAAAACACTGGAACAATTTAAAACAATGACAGATAGACAGCTTTCAGCAGTGGAAGGTGGAAATACGTGTGTTAATGCAATTTTTGGAGGAGCATTAGCAGGGGCCGGATCAGGATTCGTTGGTGGCATGGCAACATTAGGAGTTACTTCAATCCCAGGAGCGTTTGTGGGAGCGCATGTAGGAGCAATCGCAGGTGGTTTGTACTGTGTAGGAGCAAGTTTATAGTAAAGAAAGGGGAATGTATAGAAATGACTTTAAATAAATTTAATGAAATAAGTAATTCAGAATTAGAGCTAATTTCAGGTGGTGGAAAAATCGGTGCAGCTGTTGGTGGGTGTCTTGGTGGGATGCTTTTAGCATGGGCCGGAGGCCCAGTTTCCGCTACAGGATATGCAGTTGTATGTGGTACTTCGGCTGCAGCCTCTGCATATTTCAATTAATATTATGCTTGATAATATATTAATTAGATTTGTAACAGTCCAAACACTCATATACTTTTTTTTATATTTGTTTGATAAACAGCATAAAGAAATGTACATCCGGTTATTTATAGTAAGCCTGTTATTTGCGATAATTATTTATTATTCAACAGCATTTTAACGGCTTTTTCAAGCCACAACAGATGTTATCGCAAATGGTTGGGTGTCGTCTCTTGGTGGTGCTCATGGTTACGCAACTAGCTGGGGGAGACGCTCATAATGTTATTTAAGCGAAGAGCAAGAAAACGCAAAGAGTTTTATCATCAAATCGAATTAGTTTATAATAATCCCACTTTAATGATTAGCGGAGACCTCCGACAAGAACTTCTGGAAAGCGCTGCTGGACTTGAAAACGGTGACCGTATTAGCTACTTGGCCTATAAATTATATCCGTTTGTTAGTGATGAAATATTGCACCATAAATCTAATCGCAATGACGAACTGATTGTTTTAAAAAAGTATCTGGAAAGAACGCGTTGGAAATATTATTGGGGCACAGTCTGGGGTATGGCATTTGCTCGCAATTAACAGTAAAAGAAATACTTAAATGGCAGCTACTCCTGCCTGCATTGCACCATACCTATATGTTTATCAAGCAAAAGAGAAAATACTCTTTCTTGCTTCCGCTCAACCTCTTTTTTAGTTTGAAAGGTAGTTTATGAAAGAAAAAATGAAAATGGTATTTTTTCCTAAATCGGGCGCACTTTCCTTTATTAGTCTCCATTTATTCTGTGTTGAAACAGCGCTGAGTTTAATTATTTGGAAATTCAATTGGTCTTCGGCGAACTTTTTTTATCCCGTTCTTAATATATTGACATCTGCTTTAACAATAGGATCAGTTATCTATTTACGGAAGATAAGACCCGAACTTTTTAGTCTGAAGTCACTTCGAAAATTGGACTTTCTCTTGATTTCTTTGTGTTTTGGCGTGCTGTATATTTATTTCGGAAAGCTTTTGTTTGTTGGAGGCAAGGCCAATTTTGATTTAGTCTTTTCAGAAAAATTCCGCAGGCAATTCTGGTTGCCCTTCAGCCTTTTATTATCGGACCGATATTAGAAGAACTGCTTTATCGCGGTGTGTTGATGACGAGTTTTTCGAAAAATCAAAGTATTTTTTAGACTGTCTATTATCAGCAATCATTTTTTCGATCACTCACCTCTTTTCATACGTTTTTTATTTCGGCTTCTTTAAAAATTATGCCGTTATGGGTTTAGTGCTTGCTCTCCTTTTGTAAGAAAACAGGCTCTATTTATCCGCCTGTGCTGGTTCACTTCTCTTGAAATATTTATCTTGGCTGGGATACAATTTTATTTGTCTTTTTAGGTAAATAGCTGCTTAAGATTAATCCATCATGCAAAAATAACTTACATGTACCATTCACGACTTAAAATGAACAATTTATGACTTGGGCATATTTTACAATAAAACTTTGATAAAATAAAATTGTCAATCGCGATGACAAACATAAAACAGAAAGAGGAGATTAACTATGACAGCAAAAACACTGCAACAATTTGAAACAATGACAGATAGACAGCTTTCAGCAGTGGAAGGTGTAGGAACTGGTGTTTGCAGACCTGTTTACTATGCAGCAAACGGGTATTCTTGCCGCTATAGCAATGGAGAATGGGGATACGTTGTTACTAAAGGAGCCTTTCAAGCTACAACAGATGTTATCGCAAATGGTTGGGGATCGTCTCTTGGTGGTGCTCATGGTTACGCAACTAGCTGGGGGAGACGCTCATAATGTTATTTAAGCGAAGAGCAAGAAAACGCAAAGAGTTTTATCATCAAATCGAATTAGTTTATAATAACCCTACTCTGTTGATCAGTGAAGAACTTCACCAAGCTCTATTAAATAGTGTTTTAGGACTTGAAAAAGGAGAAAGAATAGCATATTTATCCTATAAATTATATCCTTTAGTTTGCGATGAGATTTTATATCGAAAAGCCAATCGTAATGATGAGTTAGTTGTCTTACAAAAATATCTAGAAAAAGCTCGTTGGAAATACTATTGGGGTTCTGTTTTGAGTATGGCATTTATTCGGCAGTAGTTAATATTATCATTGTTATGATTTATTTTAAAAATAAGATTGAAGCTGGGAAAGAATTTTATAATTTCATCATATGGTCAATTAAAGAAAAAATTTGGGTCGCGGATTAGCAGTAAGTGGTTTTATGTTTTAAAATAGATTCCACTAAGAGAGAAACTAAGCAGTTTCTGCTTCAATTTTTCTTTTAAAATTGAAGGGTGATTTACAGGAAAAAATAAGATACGCTGTTGCAAAAAATAATTTTCAAACAGCTATTGACACTATCGTTAATGGCTGGGCGCAACACGGTCCTTGTATTTCCTGAACTTATTAAGATGGTTAAACTAAGGCGGTTTAAGGGCGGCAAAGAACGTCGAGAAGAGGTGCTTACTATTTTACGGCAACTGCCTGTCTCATTCGATGATGGCAAGAGTCTAACGTTACATAACTTATTGATATCATATCAAAAAGAACTGCAGGACAGCACTGCTTCTGTTCCTATTGCCATTAGTCGGTTAAACATTGACCCTTGTTAAGGCTGTAGCTGAGCATCATATTCGTGTCTCAAAGGAATATACTGAATGGTTTAAAGCTTTAAGAGATCTAGCTTATTTCAGATTATTTTAAACTGTCCATCTGCAGAGACATTAGGTTAGAACAATTGAACGGCATTAAATGGCCGGCCCCCGAAGCTGTTCCCCTTACGGAACAGGCGGCACTCCTAATTCCTGTAACTTCTAAGCAGTTTTTATATCTTTAGGAGGAGTAATGAAAGCTATTTATAAAAATAAAGAGGCAGAAGTTTGGAGGATAGCAAAAGATGATCTCAATCAGCCTTCATGGGTATCAGAAGCTTTTGCGAAAAACTATCTTTATTGGTTAGATAATCATCTTAGAATTTTAATTCCTGCTTTGTACCCAAATTGGTCAAAAGACAGCCGAAATTTCGGATACGGTATGTACGCCGTTGGATACATTGGTGATGTTATTGATTTGACTAACGGCAAAGTGGTAAGCAAAGCAAAATTTGAAAAAGACTATCGTCTCATTTAGAGCTTTACATTATTTTGATAGCTTTTGTGAATATGACTTCAAAATAGGCATTTTATCAAAAGGATGCCTATTTTTGTTCATTTAATTTTAAGGAGATAGGATGACAAAACGATATTTAAGAACAATACTTTTGCTGATATCAGCTGCTGTGTCTATGGTTTCAGCATCTGCATTTGCTGACGAAGAAAACATTCAGCCGGCCGATATGGCTGTTGCTGTTAACAATACTGAAGAAAATATAAAATCAGAAGAGGCGGATCCAAGAGGTGAAGCCGCTGAAAATAGCTATGACGGAACCACTTTGCCAGCAGAAGAGGAGGCGCCAGCTGCTGTTGCACCTGACGAGGCAGAGGAAACCGAAGAAACGGAAATAACGATGGCTCAGTATGAAGAAAATACTGCAGCTTTTAATCACGTTCCGATTACTGAAGTTTATCCCATGTTCACAGAGGACGGAAAAGAGCATGTGATTTATATCGGACGCCCGACATGCTACCACTGCCGTCAGTTCTCACCGGCTTTAAAAGTATTCAACAGCTTAATTGATAAGCGCTTGGAATATTACAATACTGATGGCGAAGATTTTGACGAAGAAGCCAAACATTTTCTTTACGCCACGGTTGGCATTCCGGGGACACCTACCGTCATTCGTTTACAAAATGGAAAAATGGTGAGCGCTTGGATTGGCAGCGGTATTTCCGGTCAAAAACTCTATGAGCATCTGTTCTATAATGATACTCCAGCAGCTAGGGCGGAAGAATCTGAACCAGCTGATACTGCAGGTGAGACACTGGCAACAGCGAGGGATAACTTAGACAGCAATGCTCCCAGGACACCTGCTGCTTTATCTCAATCTCAAGAAACCGCGGACACTGCCAAAGCAGCACCGGTAAGCTTAGAGCATAAACATCTCCCGCAAGTACACGTACAAGACATCAGCATAGAAAAAAAGCCGATTTTACCGCACTTAGGGGCCAATGCCAGCAGATTTTCCTTTTACGGTTTTATGATTTCTGCTTTAGGATTCATTTTCCTAAAACGAACCCCCAAAAATTTAAAGAAAGGTGAATGATATTATAAAACTGAAATACCCTCTTAAGACTATTTTAAGCTCTAGGAAATGAGCTGTATCTCGTTTATGTTACAATAGGAACAGCTATTGTGTCCTTATTTGATGAGTTACGAGTTAAAGGTTTTTTGACTGTAAGCTCCCTTAGATAATATGGCAGAGGGGAATGAAACAGTTAAAATGGACAGCTGGCAGAAAGGCTTTTGAATGGACTGCTGGGGGCCTCGCAGTCTCCTCAGCAGATAACAAACGATGATCAGCGGATAGATACGCCATAGCGGCTTTTATAGATAAGTGCTGAGAAGCGATTCAGGCATGATGTGCACATTAAAGCTGTCAAAGCAAAGAAACCATTATATTGATGAATGTTAGGGAAGGTTTATGTTAGATATTTATATACTGGAAGATGATATCATTCAGCAGTTCCGTATGGAGCGCGAAATTGAAAAGATCATGTCCAAAAATCACTGGGATTACCAAAGATTAGAGGTTTTCGATTCTTCAAAAGATATTATTGCTAAAGCATCTGAAAAGGGCGAACACCAAATTTTCTTTCTGGACTTGGAAATTAAAGAGGATGAAAAACAAGGCATAGATGTTGCCAAGGCTATTCGCGAAAAAGATGCAACAGCGATTATTGTTTTTGTCACAAGTCATTCAGAATTTATGCCTATAACCTATCAGTCTTTGGTGGGCGCCATTGATTTTATTGATAAAAATGTGAGTGATCAAACGTTCAGAGCGCGGGTAGAGCTGTGTTTAAAGGAAGCCATAAAACATCAGACTGGCAATTTTGGCGAAAATTCTTATTTATTTGAAACGTCAAAAGCGCGGGTACGCGTCCCTTATAGCGATATCCTATATTTTGAGACATCTCCTGCTGTACATCGCGTCATCTTGCATACAAAAACTGACAGGATTGAGTTTTATGCTACTATAGCTGAGGTTGCTAAATCGGATAAACGTCTCTTCAAATGCCACCGCTCTTTTGTTATCAATGCAGATAATGTCACAAGATTTGACAAAAGAACACGGACTGCCTACTTTGAAACAGGGAATTACTGCCTAGTTTCCAGAGAAAAAGTAAAAACTCTCTTAAACGAGATGAGGTGAGAAGACAGTGAGTCATTATCTAAGTGAATTAGCTTATTATCCTGTAGTTATGCTGATTTACTCCAATGTTAGAGGCGAAAAATTAAAAGCATGGGAAATGCTAGCAATAGCTCTATCTTTCTTTATTATTGATTTTACATGGTTTTATACTATTATCGGCAGAATCTTAATCTTGATGCTTTTATCTTATTGGAAAGATAAAACACTGCCTTTCTCTTTGTATGTTTTTTATGGGAGTTTTACGTGGGTTATTGAAAGTATTATCATTAGGATAATCAGCTTTTTTATCTTCCCCATATTTCATCTTAATTATATAGACTTAAGTAAGAATGATGAATTGTTTATCATTACAGAAATTTCAGTAATAATAATATATTTCTTAACGGTAAAACTTTCCAAAATTAATTTTCAGACTTTCATCATGTTGAGTGAAATAAAAAAGCTAAGAAAAATTTTGATATTTACCAATATAACCATGATATTTTACTATATAGCTATAGAATTTTTGACAGGAGTCGAATTTCAAGGTGGAGTTTCAACTTTGCTTTACCGTCAGTGGCTGGTCGCTCTGTACTTTATTTTCTTTCTCTTAATGTTATTTTATATGAACCGTTCTTATCAGAATTGGCTGGAAAAGGAAGTCGCAGCAGCACGTGAGTATGAATTACACTCTTTATCAGTATACAGTAAACAAATTGAAGGATTATACGAAGAATTAAGAGCTTTTCGCCATGATTATGCCAATATTTTAGCCAGCCTAAAAGCAGGAATCGATCAAAATAACATGGATATGGTACGAAATATTTATCATTCTGTGTTAAAAGAATCCGGACACCTTATTCAAAATAAAAAATTTGATATCGGACGATTGATTAATATTGAGAGTGATGCTGTAAAAAGTCTTTTATCAGCTAAAGTGTTAGAAGCAGAATCTTATCATATCGAGGTTGAACTTGAAGTTAAAGACAAGATTGGAACTCCGGACATTCCTTTGCTGGATTATGTTCGCCTGCTGTCTATTTTGTGCGATAATGCTATTGAAGCCGCCTTGGAAGCCGAAAAACCAGCAATAACAATTGCTTGTTTTTATCAGGAAGATGATTATATCTTAATCGTAGATAATACTACGAAAGAAGAGCGGGTTCCTGTAGAAGTGATTTATCAAAAGAATTATTCAAGCAGAGGCTTCGGACGCGGTGTGGGACTTAAGACGGTTAACCAAATGTTAAAACGCTATTCAAACGTGTCCGTGCAGACATCAAGTAAAAATTACCATTTTAGACAGACTGTATGTATCAAAAAATCATTCGACTAAAAGCCGAATGATTTTTATCTAAGTTTGTTTTTTAGCTTTATTTTGAAAATTTTTCAACCAATCAAAGGGACCGGTCAGCAAAACGTTTTTGCTGTTTCCTCCGACCGTCTCCTCTAACTCAGATTGGCTCAGTTCTTTAAATTTTTTATCCTGTTTCATCTTATTAGCCTCCCAATGCCGCTATTATAACAGAAAAAACACTAAGAAAATAATCCAGTCATAAACGGTCGTTTTTAGGTCGTAAACGGTAACTAAGCGTTCTGGAACACGGCTTAAAATCTTAGTGAAAAGGCTGCCTGCCGACGCGGTGCAAGACATTCCTGCCAAACCATTAAGAAAATGGGTTTCTCAGGCATAAAGGTTACATTGGTACAGCACTAGGGAAAAACACGTTTTTCCCTTGCGGCTGGCAAAAACCTTATTGATTCGTCATCAAAACTTTTCTCGGTTTGGTTCCTTCCGCAGGTCCAATAACTCCTGCTTCTTCCAATTCATCCATCAGGCGCGTTGCTCTGTTGAAACCGACCGAAAGTCTGCGCTGAAGCATGGAAGCACTGGCTTTCTGCGTTTCCAGCACTAAGGCCTTAGCCTGAGCAAACAGCGGATCTCCCTGATCGTCCTTGTCTTCGGAAAAATCATCCGCTTCCGACACTTCTCCCGGATCAAAGCTATCATCATAATCAGCTTCAGCCTGATCCTTGACAAAGCTGACAATTCGCTCAACATCATCATCAGAGATAAAGGATCCCTGCAGGCGAACCGGATGGTTTTCGCCTATAGGACTGAAGAGCATATCTCCTCGGCCCAGCAGTTTTTCTGCTCCATTCGCATCCAGGATCGTCCGGCTGTCTGTTCCGCTGGATACCGCAAAAGCGATACGCGACGGAACATTGGCCTTGATCAGCCCAGAAATAACATCAACTGACGGACGCTGGGTGGCAAGGATCATATGAATACCGGCGGCACGCGCCTTCTGTCCCAGGCGGATAATGGCATCCTCCACTTCTTTGCTGGCCACCATCATCAAATCCGCAAGCTCATCCACAATGACAACAATCAAGGGCAGAGGAATTTCTTTCTCTGCTGACTTAGCATTATGAGCCTCTACCTTAGCATTATAGCTTCCGATATTACGCACTCCAAAGTGACTGAACAATTCATAGCGGTTCTCCATCTCGTCAACGACCTTCTGCAGGGCCTTGCTGGCCTTACGCGGATTAGTCACGACCGGAATCAGCAGATGCGGAATGTCGTTGTAGACAGACAGCTCAACCATCTTGGGGTCAATCATCATAAATTTAACTTGGTCTGGCCGTGCCTTCATCAGGATACTGGCTATAATACCGTTAACAGCAACAGATTTTCCCGATCCAGTCGACCCAGCAACCAGCAGGTGAGGCATGCGGGTCAGGTCAAAGCTGCGGGCCGCGCCGTTAACAGCCTTGCCCAGTGGCACCTCCAGTAGATTCTCCGGATTAGTATCAGCCTGTTCCCAAAGTTCCCTAAAACTGACCGTCGCAATCTCCGAATTAGGCACTTCAATACCCACAAGAGATTTCCCGGGAATAGGGGCTTCAATCCGGACATCCTTAGCAGCCAGTGCCAAGGCCAAATCATCTGCCAGATTAGCGATTCGGTTAACCCGTACGCCCACAGCTGGTTTAACCTCATATTTGGTTACAGAAGGACCGATTTCGGCACGCTCAACGCTGACTTTAATCCCAAAACTGGCAAAAGTTTCTTCCAAAATTCTGATATTTTTGCGCACCAAGGTCTTTTCTTTTGTCTGATTTTTAGGCTTATCCGGCGCAAAAAGTTCAATTGAAGGCAGTTTGTAAACCAAAGGAGCTTTGGGAGTGAAGTCAACCTCAACAGCCTCATCGCCGGCATCTGCTTCCTCAGCCGAAAGGGTCTGCCGGTGGTTATCGCCATCAGCCAGCTGATCCAAATCAAAAGCAGAACTTTCCGGAATAGGGGCAGTTTCGAAGAGATCGGCGCCATAGCCATTATCATAAGCAATAATCTCAGGTTCTTCTGGATAAGCAGGAGGAGACACTCCTTGAGCTGTTTCATTTTCCAAAGCGGCCTGCAAAGCTTCTGAAGCCTCTTTTTCAGCCAGCTCACGCTCTGCTGCTTTTCTTTCCTCACGTTTTAAAAAGCGTTCTTGCTTCTTACGCTCATGCCGGCTTTGCCATTTTTGCAGGCTTTTTTTAAAAAAGTCGGTGATATCGTAAATATCCCAAGGACTCATTAAAAAAAGCCCCAAAATGATAAAAAGCGCTCCGATAAGAAAAGAGCCAATATTGGAGAAAAGGAAAGCTACCGGCTTGTACAAAACTGCGCCAATCAGCCCTCCGCCTGTAAATTGCTTGACTTGAGCATTAAGGACCTCTTTTAAAAGAAGATTGATAGTCGTTTCAAAGACCGGCTTTTCTCTGTAAGCCGCTAAGGAGAAAAGATAGGCATGCCATTCCAGCAGCAGACCGATCAAAGTTACCACAAAACCACCTGCTAAACCTTCAAATTTTTTCAGCCATTTAAAGGCAAACAGGTAGATAAGGATGGCAAAAATGACCAGATAGGCCAAACTCCCAACAAAGACACGCACTAAGTTATAGACTGTTATTCCAAAAAATCCTAAACGAATCACCGCAAAAAAGAGAATTAGGGCTGTCAGGACAGAAACAGCCATTCTCTTAATTGCTTTTCTTCTTTCTTTTTCTGCTTTTGTCAGCCGTTTCCCTGAACGGCCTTTTTTTCTATTCTTTGCTTTAGCCATGATTTCATTATAGCATTTTTACATCTTTTTATAAAATGAAGAATAAGCAGCTTGCTTCCAGCAATAGAGATACAGACTTTTGAAAACAAAAATAGCTGTAGCTGCTTCTATTCTTATTTTTCAAAGGAAACGCTGTACTGCTGTCAGCTCTGCCAGTCCTGTATCTTTTGGTAACAGCATATTTAAACATCACATTATAGCAGTGTTTTGCAGGCGGACTGCTTCTTTAAGTCATTTTATCTCGATTTTTCTGAAGAAATCAGCTGTTTGACTCAGCTCTGCTTTGTCAGAAGAATCAACTTCGTCAAAAATGTCAATCAGTTAACTTTCCAGAAGGCTGCTATTTCAGAGACCACCCTCCATCAGCCTTGATAATTTCTCCCTGCAGAGACTGTGCTTTTCCTGAAGCTAAAAATAGGGTCAATTCGGCAATTTCGGATGGCTCTGTCCAGCGTCCAATTGGGGTTTCAGCAGCTACCCAGCCGGCAGCCCCTCCTGTTTCAAAATCATCAGCCGTCATCGCCGTTTTTACAGCTCCTGGTGCAATGCCAAAAACCTGAATATTATCTTTAGCATAATCCAGCGCCAGCTGCCGTGTCAGACCCGCCAATGCATGTTTTGCACTGGTATAGGCCGCACCGCCGCCCCCAGCTAAAAAGCTGGCGATTGAACACATATTGATAATAATGCCTGCTCTTTTCTTAATCATTTTGGGCAGATAATGCCGGATAAGCTGAACAGCAGCCCAAAAATCCGTACGAAAAACTAACTCAAAATCCTCTTCTGACAATTCAAGCAAAGGTTTATACTGATCGAGAATTCCTGCTGTGTTGCACAAAATATCCACCTCCGGAACGAGACCATACAATGCCGTTAAATCTTCTGTTAAATCGAGGCGCAAAAACTGAAAGGCCCCCTGTAGAGCTGGATCAGCTCCTTTATCAACACCGTACACCCTGCAGCCTTTTTCCAGGAACAGCTTGGCCTGCGCCAGACCGATACCTGAGGAAACACCTGTGATAAGAACACTTTTAGTCATGCATCTACTCCTCTTCTTCTTAGACTGTTTGCACACACTTGTTGCAGAACGATAAATGGACAGCAAAATTGAACCACAGTCTGAAATTCAGTAAAAGATCAGATTCTTATTTCTATTTATTATACCTCAAAACTGCAGAAGCTGAAAAGAGGGTGGTGTTTTAAAACAAACATAGCCGCCATCAAAAAACGGGAAAACTAGCTTTCCCGTTTCTCCATACACTATGTTTTTTGACGAAAAACCCAAAATAAAATTCTCCCCATAAGCAGTGCAAAAAGAACAATGAGACCAATGATAAGCAGCCAGCTCCAGGAATTTCCTGTTAAAATATCAGGCAGGGGGACATTGATTCCAAAGAAGCCGGTGATAATATCAGGCGTTGCCAAAAGAATCGACAGCCCCGTTAAAATCTTCATGGTATCATTCAGCTGATTATTCAAAACATTGTTATAGGTTTCTGACAGCTGTGCCATCGTCTGTGCTGTCAGTTCTGACATTTCCAGAATCTGGCGGGCTTCAATTTTTGCAGCAGAAAGTTTTTCACTGTCACCGGCAAAAAAAGGACAGTTTAAAGACGAATCTTCTAATTGCTCTAAAACAAGGTAATTTTGCTTACTTGACGATTTAATGCCAATCATGGCCATCTCAATATCTGACAGAGTAAGTAAGCGATTTTTAGTCGTCTTTTTACGAAGTTTTTCTCGAATTTCTTTTAATTCTTTGTTAAGGCGTTCCAAAACATGAAAATAATTTTTGGAAATACAAACCAAAGCGGCGCATATAAAATCATAAACAGAGTCAATGCTTTCTGACTCAAATAAAGCGATGAACTGCTCAATCAAATAAGCATTGTCATTAGTATGCAGGATAATGACTCGATTCTCTTTAAGAATAAAAGTTACAGGAGTCGTCGCATAAATATTGTCATCTTTCTCATCGTGAATTGCATCATATACTAAAACCAAACGTTCTAATTTGGCATGATAGTCAATATGTGCCAATTCATCGACGTCTGAAGCGTAAGCGATGATTTTCTCATCAATCGCCAAATCAGTCTTTAACTGCTGATTATCAAGATTTTCGTCTAAATTAACACAAATCCAAGTCAAATTGCCAAATTGCTTTTCTTCCATAAAGCTCCTTAAAATAAGATACAAAGGCCGTTAAAAACGCAAAGAGAAAATAGGCGGTAAGTCCGAAATCTTCGATTTCGCAGACGCATCCCTGCTAGGATGACTAGAAGGGTGCGGTCGGCTGCTAAGACGACAAAGCCTTCAGTCAGCTACGGCTGGTTAAGCCTTGTGACAGAACCTCAAATGACAGGAACCCTCACTCTCACAGCGTTTAGGCCGTGTTCAGTTCAAATAAGATACAAAAACTGCTAACCAATCACACTGCCGTTCGGGAGATCAGGATCAACACTCAGCAGTGTCAGCCGGCCGTCATGTTCAGCTGAGAGAATCATGCCTTGACTGATATATTTTTTCATCATTTTCCGTGGTTTGAGATTAGCAACAATCTGTACCTTTTGACCTACCAACTCTTGTTCATTCGGATAATATTTGGCAATACCGGAAAGAATCTGCCGGTCTTCACCATCTCCGGCATCCAGCCGGAAAGATAATAATTTGTCTGAACCAGCAACTTTTTCAACAGCTTTCACTTCAGCTACACGAATGTCCAATTTATCAAAATCATTAAAAGCAACTGGCGCTTTATCTGATTTGAGTTCAACCTCTTCGGGATTCCACTCTTTTGCAGCAGTCCCTCCCTTATCAGCTTTCATTTGTTCCTTGATATAAGCGATTTCGGCTTCCATATCCAGACGCGGGAAAATCGGGCTGCCTTTTGCAGCTACCTTAGCTCCTGAAGGCATTGCTGACAGGCTTAAGTTAACAAGGTCAAATTCCCGGCCAAAGCCCAGCTGATCCATGATGGCATCAGATGTCGCCATCATAAAAGGCTGAATAAGGTGGGCAACCACACGGAGGCTGGCAGCTAAGTGTGCCATAACAGCTTCCAATTCCTGAAGCTTTTCGGGATTTTTGGCTAAAATCCAAGGTGCTGTTTCATCAATATATTTATTGGTTCTGGAAATAATTTGCCAAACAGCTTCCAAAGCACGCGGGAAGTCTACTGCTTCCATATGCTTATAGTAATCAGTGAGATTTTCAGCAATCACGGCTTCCAGATCATCATCAAAAGCTGTTACCTTTTCAGTATATACCGGAATGCTGCCGCTGCAGTATTTATTAATCATGGCAACTGTCCGATTGAGGAGATTACCTAAATCATTAGCTAATTCGTAATTGATTCGGCCAATATAGTCCTCAGGCGTAAAGGTTCCGTCTGAACCAACAGGAAGGCTGCGCATAAGATAGTAGCGCAAAGGGTCAAGCCCGTAACGTTCGACCAGCATCTCCGGATACACAACATTTCCTTTTGATTTAGACATTTTTCCATCCTGCATCACGAACCAGCCATGCGCAACCAGTCGTTCAGGCAGGGGAAGTCCCAGCGCCATCAAGATAATCGGCCAATAGATTGAATGAAAACGCAGAATGTCTTTTCCAATCATGTGAATATTAGCAGGCCAGAAGGTGTCAAAGCGGCTGTGTTCTTGCTGGCCGTAGCCAAGAGCCGTGATATAGTTAATCAGTGCATCAATCCAGACATAAACGACATGTTTAGGATTGCTTGGCACCTGTACGCCCCAAGTAAATGTTGTCCGGCTAACAGCGAGATCTTCCAGTCCCGGTTCAATGAAGTTTTTCAGCATTTCATTCATTCGACCCTGAGGAGTGATAAAATCCGGATGCTCCCTGAAGAAAGCTACTAAACGGTCAGCGTATTTACTAAGACGGAAAAAGTAGCATTCTTCTGAAACCTTTTCAACTTCATGACCGGAAGGCGCTGTTCCTCCGATAACATTACCCGCTTCATCACGGAAAACTTCAGCCAGCTGACTTTCAGTGAAGTATTCCTCATCTGAAACAGAATACCAGCCGGTATATTCACCCAGATAAATATCTCCCTGCGCCAAAAGCTGTTCAAAGACTTTAGCAACAACATCTTCATGATAACTATCTGTTGTGCGGATAAACTTATCATAGGAAATATCCAGCAGCTGCCAGAGCTCCTTTACACTCTCTGCCATACTGTCAACATAAGCCTGCGGACTGATACCAGCCTCCGTTGCTTTCTGCTGGATTTTCTGACCGTGCTCATCAAGCCCAGTCAGGTAAAAAACATCATAATCCATCAGCCTCTTATAACGCGCCATAACATCACAGGCAATTGTCGTATAAGCGGAACCGATATGGAGTTTCCCAGAAGGATAATAAATCGGTGTTGTAATATAAAATGTTTTTTTATCAGTCATAGTATTCCTTTCAGTAAGATAGAAAATGTCTAAGATAGGCTTCCTATTAAATTTCTAGCATTTAACCCTGAACAGCCGCGGCCGCTTTGCCCGCAAAAGGCCCATCAAAACTGGAAAAAGCAGCAACCGGTCTCTGCAAGGGATAACACCTTATTATAGCATAAGTTCAGCCCGCTTGAACAGTTAAAAAAGGAAACAGATAAAAACTGAAGCTTAGGAGCTGCGGCCTAGAAAGCGCCGCAGTCAAATTTCCTAAAGTTCTTATTTTTTCTGCTTCCTTTTTCTTATCACTATCTCTCGTCCTGCTGCAATCTGAAAGAAACTGTATATCATTCAGACAGTTATTTTTAAAAATCTGTCTTATCAGTAATTGTCATAATAAACGCGTTTTTTACGATAAAGGTCTTCTGTTTTTTCATAATCAGTCAATTTTTATTTCCGCAAATCTGTTTTATCAATACTCATTGTACTGACTGTATTTTTTACGGAAATTTTCCTCAATCTTTTCATAATCCGAAACCATCTTTTTAGCTTCGTTTGACGATAATCTTTTAAAGACCATTTCGTCAATCAGCTTACCTTTTTCGTTATAGGTTTCAATAGTTAAAGTAGTTCCTGACTTCTTGTATTTATACTGATATTCACCCATATCATTATACCAATCGATGTAACTTTTTTTTAAATCTTCTACCGTATCTTCATCAAAACCGCTGTAGTAGGCGGAAAAATTATCCATCACCTCATCAACCTTTTTCTTATAAGCTTCAGGGTTGCTTGCCCGCAGCAGCGTTTTCTCCCAGGGATTGACCTTATAACGAGGGTTAAACAGATTGGTTAAATAAATGTCTGCTTCAGCATAATCACCGTCATGCCACTTATTATAATAGTAACCATACTGTGAAAAATCACTGTTTTCAATAGATACAAAGAAATGGTATTCAATATTGTTTTCTTCTTCAAGGACAGTATGCCATTTTTCTTCCTCTTCATCATAATAACGCTCATAGGTCAGCTCCCAGACACCGTCAATTTTACCGGAATAGTAGCGATAAGCCGCATAACCGCCCAAAATGCTGAAAAGCAAAATCAGACCAGAAACGACACTGATAGCAATGATAGTTGATGCTTTCAATTTCTTCTTGGCCGGCGGCTGAACTGATGGCATAGGCTGAGCAGCAACTGACTGAGATGGTACGGGCTCAGCTGGCTGATTAACAGGTTGTTGCGGAACAGCCGTTTCCGGCTGACTGGCAGCTGGCTGGGGCGGCGTCTCTACTCCATCTTGATCGGCAGCAGCTTGCATGAAATCACCATTTTGTAAAGCAGTTTGAATTTCTGCGGCACTCGGTTCACGCCCGTAAACTGTTCTGAAATAATCTAACCATTCCTCTTGATTCATCATAAATCCCCTCACTTTATTAAGATACCAAGGCCGTTAAGAAATCCGTATGAAAATAGGGACTGACAAGTGATGCTTGCATCACGCTGGCAGGCATACTCACAGAAGCAGCCACACTCGTACGTCAGCTTGCGCTTCCTACGATTGCGTCTCTTTTTCACTAGGATTTTAGGCCGTGTTCAGTTCCACCAAGATACAAAGGCCGTTAAGAACGCAATGGGAAAATAGGCGGTAAGCCCGAAATCTTTGATTTCGCAGACGCACCCCTGCCAAGACGGTTAGAGAGCGAGACAGACCCCCAGACTATAACGTTAGACGTCTCGCCCCCGCAAAGCCTAGCAGACATTTTAAAACTTTGAAAAAGCGACTAAAATGGCGCTAGGCTACTGCGTTTCGTACATACCACTAACAAAATCAAGGGCAACTTTTTAAATCATCCTTCGGTCTGTCTACGGCCGCTAAGACGACAAAGCCTTCAGACGGCTGCGATTAACTGCAAGTCCGACATTTTTGATTACCGAGTCCAGGCTGACAGTGATTAGCTGCACGATGAGGTTACTCTCGTCCTGCATGGCAGCTTGTCAGTTATAAACTAAGCCTTAATCCTGTCTGTCATTCTTTATTCCTTAGTATTTGAACTGTGTTTGCTTTAATTTTATAACCTTATTCTACCATAATTTTAAATCTTTAACAGGACTTTCCCAGCACGTTTTTCTTACCAGAAGTAAGGGAAAGACGATGATTCAGGGAATGACGGCAGGAAAAATTTTTTTAAGCTAAACTCTATTATTTGCTTTTTATGTAAGACCAGACGCAGTATCCGTTATAGAGAAACATGCGGACACGACAATCGCTATTCCTTCTCTTTTTTGTTATAATAAGAAAAAATTCAAAAAAAGGGACAAGTTATGAAACTGATTTCATGGAATATTGATTCACTTAATGCCGCTTTAACCAGTGACTCTGCCCGCGCTCTGCTTTCGCGTGCGGTCATTGACACACTTGCGGCCGAAAAAGCAGAGATTATTGCCATTCAGGAAACCAAATTATCCGCCAAGGGACCAACTAAGAAACATCTGGATATCCTAAAACAATATTTCCCTGACTATCAAGTTACTTGGCGCTCTTCCGTCGAGCCGGCCAGAAAAGGCTATGCAGGAACAATGTTTCTTTACCAGCCGCAGTTACAGCCTACAATCAGTTTTCCGGAAATTGGAGCGCCAAGTACTATGGATGCGGAAGGACGTATTATCACCTTGGAGTTTGAACAGTTCTTTGTCACTCAGGTTTACACGCCCAATGCCGGAGACGGTCTGAAACGTCTGTCAGACCGTCAGCTTTGGGATCAAAAATATGCTGATTATCTGACTGTCTTAGACCAGAAAAAACCGGTTTTAGCAACAGGAGATTATAATGTCGCCCATAAAGAAATTGACCTCGCCCATCCAAAATCAAACCGCCGTTCTCCGGGATTTACTGACGAAGAACGTCAAGGTTTCAGCAATTTATTAAACAAAGGTTTCACAGATACTTTTCGCTATTTGCATGGAGATATTCCTAATGTTTACTCTTGGTGGGCTCAGCGCAGCCCAACCAGCAAGATTAATAACTCCGGATGGAGAATTGACTACTGGCTGACTTCTGAACGCATTGCTGATAAGGTCAAAAGGTCAGATATGATTGATTCTGGCACTCGGCAGGACCATACACCTATTATGATGGAAATTGATTTGCCTCTATAACATAAAATGGGATTTGGAGCTGTCTCTATGGAAAAATACCAAGAACTCACTAGACTTTTTGACACTCAAGCTAATCCTGGAAAAGCACGGCAGATGGCCGCCTATATGCGGAATCAATTTTCTTATTATGGCCTTCCTACTCCTGAACGCCGCAAACTATACAAGCCATTTATTAAGGCAGATAAAAAAGCAGGCCGTATCGATTGGAAGCTGCTGGAGTTGGCTTGGAGCAATCCTCACCGTGAACTGCAGTATTTTGTCTACGATTACTTGGCTGCTTTTCAAAAACAGCTGCACTATGAAGATGTGCCCAACATTGAACGGTTTGCCCGCAGCAAGCAATGGTGGGATACTATTGACTTTTTTGACCAAATCATTGGAAAAATTGGCTTAAAAGATGAGCGCATCAACCAGCTCATGCTGAAATGGTCGCAAGATGAGAATTTCTGGATCAGGCGCCTTGCTATCGATCATCAGCTCGGCCGTAAAGAACTTACTGATACGAATCTATTAGAGAAAATCATTCTAAATAACCTTGACAGCACAGAATTTTTTATCAACAAAGCCATCGGCTGGAGCCTGCGTGATTATTCCAAAACCAATCCCAACTGGGTCCGCAGTTTCCTTCAAAAATACAAAAAAAGACTGGCCCCTTTATCAATCAAAGAAGCCAGTAAATATCTCTAAAAAGAGAGCGGGACAAAATCGAAATCATCATTTTATGACAATTGACCGATTTTGTCCCGCTCTCTGTTTTTACAGGCCTAATTCTGCGTAGGGCGTTCGATAGCCGATTTGCAGTATCCTGCCGTTCTCTGTCAGGATTGGGCGCTTAAGTAACATCCCGTCTGCCGCCAAAAGTTTTAAAGCTTCATCAGTTGACAGACTGCTGAACGTATCTTTAAGCCCTAACTGGCGGTAACTATTGCCCGAAGTATTGAAATAACTTTTCAAATTAAAAGGGCCGGTTTCCAGCCATGATTTAAGCTGCTCAGCTTTAGGAGGCGTTTTCTTAATATCAATGGCTTCAAATGTTAAGCCTAACTTTTTTAACTCAGCCTTGGCCTTACGGCAGGTTGAACATCTAGGATACTCATAAAAAGTTAGCATATTTCTCCTTCTAACACAATACAAAGGCCGTTGAAACGCAAAGAGAAAATAGGCGGTAAGTCCGAAATCTTCGCTTTCGCAGACGCACCCCTACCAAGATGACTAGGGAGCGGGGCAGAACCCCAGACCATAACGTTCGACGTCTAGCCCCCGCAAAGCCTAGCAGACATTTTAAAGCTTTGAAAAAGCGACTAAAATGACGCTAGGCAACTGCGTCTCGTACATAACACTGACAAAATTAAGGGCTAGTTTTTAAATCGTCCTTCAGTCATCTACGGCTGGCGGTAAGTCCGAAATCTTTGATTTCGCAGACGCACCCCTGCCAGGACGACTAGAAGGGTGCGGTCGGCTGTCAAGACGACAAAGCCTTCAGACGTCTACGGCTGGCTAAGCCTTGTGGCAGAACCTCAAATGGCAGGATCCCTCACTCTCACAGTGTTTAGGCCGTGTTCAGTTTGCTTAATTTTTGTTTCAACCGGTTATTTTTATCCCTTCATGCTCCAGCAGCCATCGTTTCCTTTCCAGTCCGCCGGCGTAGCCGGTTAGCTGTCCCTGACTGCCGATAACACGGTGGCAGGGAATCAAAATACTGATGGGATTTCTGCCAACAGCACCACCAATTGCCTGAGCTGACCGGCAGTTCAGCTTCTTGGCAATCTGGCCGTAAGTTATGGTTTCTCCAATAGGAACTGTTAAGAGCAATTCCCAGACTTTTCGCTGAAAGACAGTGCCTTTCGGTAATAAAGGCGGACAGATTGGCGGTGCCGCTTTGGCAAAATATGCAGCCAACCAGGCTTTTGCAACAGATAAGACCGGATTCTCCCGCTCTGCAACGTTTAAATTTTCAAAATGCGATAGTTCGTATTTCTGCCCCGTAAACCAAACTCCCAGCAGTGCTTCCTCATTAGCTAACAAAATAAGCTCACCGACAGGAGATAAATAAGTCTGTTTAACAAGCACTGTCGGCCTCCCCCTCTTGCGCATAGTCCTTGAAGCATGACGGTTTCTTGAATTATTTTTTTGTAATTAAGCGCACACGGATAATATTATCATTTGCTTCAAAAGCATCTACTAATGTTTTTATCTTAGTCTTATCCGTTTCGTCCAAGTCGAGAATAGTATAGGCATAATCGCCTTTTGAGCGGTTGAGGATATTGTCAATATTGATATTAACTTCTGAAACAGCCGTTGAGATTTTTGCTACAATATTGGGCACATTGCGGTTAATCAGCGTAATACGGTAAGGGGCTGTCAGTGCCTGGTGCATATTAGGGAAGTTAACAGAGTGCGTGATTTCCCCGGTTTCCATAAACTGCCGGATTTCCTGACTGGCCATGATGGCACAGTTAAGCTCTGCTTCTGCTGTTGATCCCCCGACATGCGGAAAGACAGTAATCTTATCTTTGTTGAGCAGCTCTTCTGTGCCAAAGTCGGTAATATAGCGTTTAACCACCCCCGTTTCGATGGCTTCAAACAGCGCTTCATTATCGACCAGTTCTGCACGGGCAAAATTGATTATAGTGGTCCCTTTTTGCATTAAGGCAAAGGCATCGGCACCAAATGTATTTTTCGTATCTTCTGTCAAAGGCACGTGGATAGTGATGTAATCACAATTGGCAAAAATTTCTTTAATATCTCGGACCCGTCTGACATGATGAGAAATATTCCATGCTGCCTCAATCGAGACATAAGGATCGTAACCATAGACGGTCATTCCAATACGGCGGGCATCATTAGCGATACGGGCACCGATGGCGCCTAGACCGATAACCCCTAGATTCTTGCCGCGAACTTCGGTTCCGGCAAATTGTTTTTTGCCTGCTTCAATCTGTTTAGGGACATCCTCGCCTTTTAGGGTATTTGTCCAGGCTGTTGCAGAGATATAATCACGCGCCGACATAAGGATAGCAGCTATCACTGCTTCCTTGACAGCATTGGCATTGGCACCCGGAGTATTGAACACAACGATACCTGCTGCTGTTGCTTCGTCAATAGGGATATTATTTGTTCCGGCACCAGCACGGGCAATGGCTTTCAGATTTGGCGGAAAGACTGTCTCATGTAAGTTCTGACTGCGGATAATAAAAGCATCCGGATTGTCAGAGCGCTCACCGTCAACCTGAAATTCATTCCCCAGTTCTTTTAAGCCCAACTGATTAATATTGTTAAAGGTTTTAACACTAAATACCATTTTATTCACACAAAGGCAGGTTCCCCAGCCTTTCCTTTTCTATTTTTTAATTAAACTATCATTACTGTTTAAAAAATTCTGTAAGAAACTGTTTCAGCTTTTTTACTGAAAACTGTTCATTTTCCATATAAACGAAAGAGGACTGTCTGCTCTTCTCTTTCATCCTTGCAGTTTTATACCAAACCGTGATAATCTGCTTCATCAACCTCTTGGTAAAAAGCCTTCTCAGCCTTGGTTTTTATTTTTTGATAGGCTAAGCGTTCACCGTCAATCGGGACTTTTCCGCAGTAAACATAGCCAAGTTTCTCAAGTATATGCTGCATAGCGGCATTTTTCTCATGCGTATCGCAGCGAAAATCATGGCCGTCAGTACCTTCAATCAGCCCCTGCAGGAAAGTCTGACCAATCTTCTGTCCCATAACTTCCGCCAAAACAGCGATACGATGAAAAGTGATATAGCGATGGTTGCTGTGCCGCCAGCGTCCGTCATAAATTTTGTCATAAGCAGGATCGCCATCAGTAATAACGGCTGCATAGGCAACAATCTGTCCCTCAATCAAGCCGACATACCCCTGTCCCTGTAAAATATCATCAAAAATATCGTTTTGGTTAGGATAATCTCCCTGCCACTGACTGCTGCCAGATTCTGCCAGCACCTGCTTGGCACTGCTGATGACTGTCATAATCTGATTAACTTCATTAGGAAAAGCCTGTCTAATATCCATTATTCTGCCTTTTTTAGTAATCCATTTTCTGCCGCTGCAAAATTGCTTGAAAAACCGATAAGCTTAACGATTTTTCTGTTCAAATGCTTTCATAAAATCAATTAAATCCCGGACCCCCTGACGAGGAAAAGCATTGTAAAGACTGGCGCGCATACCGCCGACACTGCGGTGTCCCTTGATATTTTTAAAACCGAGCGGAGCTGCTTGAGCTACAAATTGAGCATCTAATTCTTTGTTTGGTGTAACAAATGGGACATTAGCTACCGAACGTTCAGCCGAATGTTTAACGGGGCTGCTGTAAAAATCTGATTGATCAATAAAGTCATAAAGGAGACCAGATTTTTCCCGGTTAAGCTCTTCCATCCTGTCAACACCGCCCAATTCCTTGACCCATTCAAAAACAAGCTTGGAAATATAGATACTGTAAGCTGGCGGTGTATTATAAAGCGATCCGGCATCAGCCTGAATTCGGTAGTCAAGCATACTTGAAAGTGCCGGTTCATCATTGAGAAAGTCTTCACGAATAATGACAACAGTAACACCCGCAGGACCAATGTTTTTTTGCGCTCCAGCATAAATAACCGCAAAATCCTCAACGTGGTAGCGAACGGCCAAAATATTAGAAGACATATCAGCTACAATCGGCACACCGTTCGTATCCGGCAAGTTGTAAACGGCTGTTCCTTCGATTGTGTTATTGGTTGTCAGATGAACATAAGCGGCCTCCGGGTCAATCGCTGATGCCTCGAAAACTGGGATATGGTCATAAACGCTTTCTTCAGACGAAGCTAATAAAATAGGTTCAAAAGGAATGGTTTTGGATAATTTAACAGCTTCTGCATACGCTTTTTTGCCCCATGAACCGGCAACATGATAATAAGCCTTACGTCCTTTAGCAAGATTTAAAGGCAGCATACTGAACTGCGTAGAAGCCCCGCCTTGCAGGAACAGCACCTTGTAATTATCAGGGATAGCCATTAAATCACGCAGCAGCTGCTCAGCATCTTTAATAATTGTATCGAACTCTTTGGAGCGGTGGGACATTTCTAAAACACTCATACCGCTGCCCTGATAGTCTAACATTTCAGCCTGTGCCCGTTTAAGCACCGATTTCGGCAATACTGCAGGACCTGCAGAAAAATTGTAAATCGTCATCAAAACACCTCCGTACAATATCACAAATTATAGCAAATTGTCAGAATTTTGTAAAGATTTTTCAAATCTGATTCATTTCAAATCCATGATATAATAAAATAATATATAAGCTGGAATTTCAAAAAAGCTGTAGATGATTAAGGGCAGACAAAAATCATAGCCTCCCAAATCATTGTTTGTACTATAAACAAAACGCAGTAGCCTAGCATTATCTCAGTCGCTTTTTCAAAGCTTTAATATTAAAATGTCTGCTAGGCTTTTCGGGGCAGACGTCGAACGTTATGGTTTGGGCTCTGTCTCATTCTCTAGCCGTTCTGACAGAGATGCTGTCTGCGAAATCATAGATTTCTGGCTTACCGCCATTTTTGCTGTGAGCTTTTCACGGCCTTTGTATCTTATTTTTGTGAGGTGTTTTATTGTGATTCTTAAAGAATTTTGTGCAGAAAATATAACCGGTCTGCAGACATTAGACAGTCAGTCGGTAACACGGGTAGAGCTTTGCGATAATTTAGCTGTCGGAGGGACAACACCGTCTTACGGAGTGATAAAGGAAGCGGCCAAAATCCTCCACGAAAAGGACATCAGTCTGGCTACAATGATTCGGCCGAGGGGCGGTTCTTTTGTTTACAATGACCTTGAACTTAAAATTATGGAAGAAGATATCTTACAGGCTGTCGCCTTAGAAAGTGACAGTCTTGTTCTGGGGATGCTGACAAAAGACAATGAATTGGACACAGAAGCTATTGAGCAGCTCATGCCGGCAACTCAGGGCTTGCCCTTAGTCTTTCATATGGCTTTTGACCGTATTCCTAAGGAAAAACAGAAGGTAGCTTTAGATCAACTGTCCGAATTGGGTTTTACCCGTATACTGCTGCACGGTTCTGTGCAAAAAAATGATATTTTAGCTAATGCCGACTGGATAAAAACGCTTCACACTTATGCAGATGGCAGAATTGAACTGGTGCCGGGCGGTGGAGTCACTGCAGAAAATTACCAAGAGCTCTGCCGCCTGACAGGCTGTCAGTCTGTCCATGGGACACGTATCATTTAAAATCTGCAGAATTTCTTCTTCCAGCCTTTGCAGTTGAATGAAAAAGAGTGTTTTAAGCGGGCAGATAATTATTGTGCTTACTGCATAAGTGGTTGGTTTTGACAAAAAAGAGTCTAAGATAAAATCGTCATTTCGAAGAAATGGATTTTATCTTAGGCTCTTTATATTTTTCAGTAAACTCCTCTCATTAATCTTTTAAATCATGATAGATATTATAGACCTCTTGCCTGCTTAGCCCAGCCGCTTTAGCCGTTTTTTTAATGGCGGCATTAGGGGCCAGTCCCTCTGCGATAAAATCACGGACAGAAACCTGTATGTCCTGTTCTGTCAAATTTTCAGGTTCCCTTGCAGCCTGACAGCCAGCAACAATTAGCAGGCATTCTCCTTTTGGCGGCTGTTCTTCAATATAGGCCAGTATTTCGGAAACTGTTCCGCGCTGATACTCTTCATAGCGCTTTGTCAGTTCACGGACAAGGGCAATCTTCCGGTCGCCGTAGACAGCCAGCATATTTTTTAAGGTTGCTGCCAGCCGGTAAGGAGATTCATAATAAATCTGTGTTTCAGGATAGTTCTTTTTAGTGGAAAAAAATGCTTTTTGCTGGCCTGCTTTTCTGGGCAAAAAACCGTAAAACACATGGGGCTGAGGCAGCAGACCGCTGGCAATCAGGGCTGTGATACCAGCAGAAGCTCCAGGCAGTGCTACAACCGCAATATTTTGGTCAAGCGCTGCCTGAACCAGTTCATATCCCGGGTCCGAAATTGAAGGCATCCCTGCATCTGAAACCTGCGCTAATGATTTTCCATCCTGAAGCAAGGCCAGCAAAGCAGGAATTTTCTCGGCTGCATTATGCTCATGGAAACTGATCTGTCTCGTTTTGATAGCTAAATGCTTTAGCAGCAGTCCCGTATTGCGCGTATCTTCAGCGCAGATATAATCCACATTTTTCAGCGTTTCAACAGCCCGCAAAGTAATATCCTGTAGGTTGCCAATTGGTGTCGGCACCAAATAAAGTGTTCCTAAAGTATATTGCTTGTTAAAACTTTTTTGTATTTGCATTTATCCTACTCTCTGTACAGCAATTCCATACAAAACACACAGCCCTCATCATTTTCACGGCGCTGACCGTAAAATGAATTGCAGACATGAAAGCCATCTAGGTAAATACTTTCTAGGTGGTCTTTCCCTTGGTGCGAAGATTTAGCAACCGTTTCAGGCTCCATTTGGTTTAAGCGCTCACGCAGTTTCGTATTTTCCAGGCGCAGTCCCGTGTTTTCCTTGACCAGCTCCTGAACCTGTTTTTTCATAGCTTCCACTTCAGCCAAGGTGACCATCAAATTTTGAGAAAAGTCATCAAAAGCATCGAATAACTTTTTTTTATCCACCAATTTTAACCTCCTCAACAGCATAGGTCAGCAAAGCCTTCTGCTCTGTCAAACGAATTTGCAGAGTTTCTGCAAATACATTAATTCCTGCAACAACCCCAACCCCATTTTGTGTTTCGACGACAGTTCCCACATCCGGAAACCTCTTCTTGCTTGTCTGATAGAAGTCATCTTCAAAACTCAGGCAGCATAACAAACGCCCGCAAAGCCCTGTTAATTTACCAGAACTTAGCGATAAGCCTTGATTTTTTGCCATTTTAATAGAAACCGGCGGAAATTCACCTAAAAAGGTTGAGCAGCACAAGGTACGGCCGCAGGGACCCAAGCCCCCATAAATTTTAGCTTCCTGACGGCTGTTGATCTGTCGGAGTTCCACACGCGTTTTAAAATGAGCAGCCAAATCTTTGAGAAGCTGGCGGAAATCAACACGCTCTTCTGCCGAAAAAGTAATGAGAACATAGCTTTTTTCTAAAGGAAATACAATATCGAGCAGCTTCATCTGCAAGCGATGCTCGGCAATGAGCTCTCTGACTTTAGCCTGAGAGCGCTCTGCCAGCTGCCGATTGTCACGGTTCGCCTGAAAGTCCTTTTGACCGGCTCGGCGCCAAACATGGTCCAAATCTGCCGGAAGTTTGTCTGGACGCATCTCAGTTTGAGTTTGAACAACTTTAGCCAGACGGCTGCCATTTTTATTTTTGACAACCAGAAAATCACCTTTTGGGTAAAACTTGTCAGATTGTACATAGGTTAAATCATCTTTTTCACCGTATTTAATTCCAATTACTTTTGTCATGAAATCACCACATATTCCAATGCATTTTGAAAGCTGACATTGCTCTGCCACATTAATCGTGCTCGAAAAAGGAGCTGCAGAAGCCGGCGGTTTTGCTTTGTTTTTATCTCCTCTGCCAAAAGCAGAGTCAGCAATTGAAAAGCGATATCCTGTTCACTTTTATCAGCCGCATACTGAACCAGTCGGGCTGCTTCCAAATAAGCTAAATCAGGGTGTTCTTGAAGATTACTGATGAAACGCCGGCAAACCTGCTCAAGTTCCAGATTCTTCTTGTTACTCAGTAAATTATCAAGTTCCTGAGGATCCTTAGCCAGCTGCGCAAACAGTTTGGCCTGAGTCTTTAAAAGACCGGCCCGTTCAGACTGTTCCAGCAAATAAGCCTCATTTTTGGGGAAATGAAAAATCTGTGTACGGCTTCTGATAGTCGGCAACACTTTATCCTCATCAGCTGTCAGTAAAATCATATAAGCAGAACTCTGCGGTTCCTCAATCACTTTCAGCAGGCTGTTAGCTGCATTAATATGCAGCTTTTCACATTCCTTTATGATAAACACCTGTGTCTTCCCTTCAAAGCCTGACTGCGAAAAATTACGCAGCAACTCTTTTACAGTATCAGTTTTTATCACTTGGCCGCTCGGCTCAATGAGACTGACATCAGCAAAATCTCCAGCTTCAATTAAGCGGCAGGACCGGCAGTTCCCGCAAGGGAGGCTGTCCTGCAAATTTTCGCAAAAGCGGCTTTTAGCCAAAAACAGCGCCATAGGAAAACTTGCGAAGCTGCCTGAAAAAAGATAGGCATGATTTAAACGATCAGCCTGCAGAATCTTTTTAAACTCTGCAAACAGTTTTGGTTGTAGTTGCTCTAAGTCCATGATTTACCTGCTTTGCTTTAGCCGTTCCATGATAACTCCCAAAGCATTTTCAGCAACTGTTTCTGCAGCCTGAGAAGCATCGAGAGTCACTATTCTGTCTGGATCTGCCTGTGCTAATTCAAGATATCCTTGACGAACCCGTTTATGCATATCCAGTGTTTCCAAATCCAGGCGGTTAACCTCCCGCTCCTTATTTTGCTGAATACGGCTTAAGCCAAGTTCAGAAGGCAAATCAAAGAAAAGTGTCAAATCTGGTTTACGGCTGTCTGTCGCAAAATCATTCAGACGATCAATCGTTTTTTTATCAAGCCCTCTTCCGGCTCCTTGATAAGCTATCGAACTGTCAATGAAGCGGTCAATCAGCACTATCTTTCCTTGATTCACAGCCGGAAGCACTTTTTCGATAAAATGCTGACGTCTGGCCGCCATATAGAGCAGCAGCTCTGTTTTCGCATCCATACTGGCATGGCTGACATCCAGAATAACCTCTCTGATACGCTCGGCAATCAGAACTCCGCCAGGCTCACGTGTTACAACAATATCCTTTTTGATTTGTTCCCGCAGCTGAGGCAGCAGCATCTCTAAAACCGTCGTTTTCCCAGCACCATCCGGTCCTTCAAAAGAAATAATAACCCCTTTAAACATACAGCTCCTTAAAACAAGATACAAAGGCCGTGAAGAACGCAAAAGGAAAATAGGAGACTGACCGCTGAGTCATTAAAGACTCAAGGGAAGTCTATCTTTTTCCCGCAGCGTTTAGGCCATGTTCAATTCATCAAGATACAAAGGCCGTGAAAAGCTCACAGCAAAAATGGCGGTAAGCCAGAAATCTCTGATTTCGTAGGCGCACCCCTGCCAGAACGACTAGAAAGGTGCGGTCGACTGTTAAGGCAACAAAGCTTTCAGTCGTTTACAGCTGGCGGTAAGCCAGAAATCTCTGATTTCGTAGGCGCACCCCTGCCAGGACGGCTAGAAAGATGCGGTCGGCCGCTAGGGCCACAAAGCTTTCAGACGGCTGCGACTAGTTAACTTGAAATCAATTCTAAACTTAGCTATGTTTTTTTGCAAAGAGCTTAGGCCGTGTTTGTTTCTTATTTTATATTTCTTTTTACACCGGCTGACAGCAGCCCTGTTCTTGGGCTGATTTAACCGGTATTTAATACTTTTATTTTAGCAAATTTTTACTAAAAAAGACACCGGCAGCAGCTGCCGATATCCAAAAACAACTATTTCAAGGACTTAGCCGCCGTTTTTTCAATCGATTCCACTTCAATTCCCTGATTAAGCAGCTTCGCTTTTAAATCTTCAATAGCTACCTGACCGTCAATCTGTACCTCAATGACTGTTTTTCCTGATTTGCGGCTGGCAATAACTGTATGCTTGATATTGAGATTTTCATCAGTGATGGTATCCACAACTTTGGCCAGCACCCCGATACTGTCATCTGCCAGAATAACTGCCCGGACACCCTCTTCGCCATAACCAGACACTTCCAAAAAAGCCCGAAAAACATCCTTGTCAGTAATCACCCCGTAAATCTGCCCATTATCAACAACCGGAAGAATGCCGACACTGTGTTTCATCATAATATAAATAGCATCTTCAAGCCGAGCGTACTGCGATACCGTCACAACATCCTTTATCATAATATCGCCAATTTTCGTCTTATTAAGCAAATAATTCATTTCATAAATCGAAAGACTGGATGCTTTTGACGGACTGGCTTCTGCCATCGTTCCTGCAGTCACTAAACCGACCAAATGATCGTTTTCGATAACCGGCAGACGTCTTAAGTCCTGTTCCCTCATAATATCTGCTGCTGCTGCAACTGTCGTATCCGGGGAAACATAAACAACCTTTTTGGTCATAAAATCCTTTACTGGCATAAAATCCCTCCTCACTGCTTTACCTTTATTATAACAAAAAGACCGGGATTCAGTAAAATGAGGCTGTTATCTGAAGGCATTTTATACCTATTTTAAAAATCAAGCAGGGGATCACTTAATGTCAAAAAAATCCCTGAAAGTCAGAGCGTTTTAGACTGTTTGCATGCTTGCAGACATGCATCTTTAATATCTTAATCACCCAATCATAATGATTGGACATAATTAGAAATCTGGAACAGAAGGGACAGACCACGAAAAAACATTTCTGCCAATGGCTCCATCACTAAAAGCATCAAGCAATCCCACAACTCGGTCACGACTAATTTGTAAGTGTTATCTGACCTTCTTCTCTAAACCATTTTTCCATGTTTTTGATAAAGGTCGCATTCATTTCATCGTAAACTAGCCAATGTAAGGCAGTGACAAGAAGAGCCGAACTTTCACAGCTGCAATGTGCTTTACAAAATCAATTATGAGCTGCTAGTATTCATAGAGATAGCTAAGAATATTCTCGCCTACTCAGTATGCTTCTTTGCGCTTGAGCACTTGAGCTTATCTGAAAATTTAAGATTGCCGAGATTTCTTTTTTCTTTCAAGATATGTTTCATCAAAAAAACAGCTCCAGAACGGAAACTGTTAAAGCGTCAATTTTTTTCAAAACCTTATCCCCAAAATGTATCTTCTGCCGCTTGGTCTTCGGAAAAGAGCCAAACCTCTTTAATTTTGCCATCCTCTATACGAAAAAGATCAATACCATTCATATTAAGCTCTTTCCCATCTGTACGCTTCCCTACAAAAGTGACATTGGCAGCAATTAAATCTTGGTTATCAGAAACCCAATTAGTCAGCACTTTGAAGGTTCCATTTGTTTTTTCAGCAAACGATGCCAAATGTGCCCCCAGTGCTTCTTTTCCACGGTGAATCCCAGAAGTACTGTGTCTGCCAGGCTGATGCCAAATAACAGCATCGTCCATTGTGGCAAAAACTGCAGGAAAATCACCAGCAGCAAGAGCGGTATTATAAGCATTAAAAATTTCCAAATTTGTTGACATATTTCTGTCTCCTCTTTTATTTTTTTATTGATTATGCTATTATTTTATCAGCTGCATATAAAAAAACAAGTACGCTTTTTACCATTAGTAACTATCAAATATGGTACTATTGAAGTGTATAAAGGAGAAAAAATGTCAAATAAAGTCAGTCAGTATGGAATTTGTCCTTTTGCTACAACACAAAAAGTTTTAACTGGTAAATGGGGACTGGTTATTATCTATCAACTAAGTACCGGAACAAAACGTTTTAATGAACTGCAGCGTTTAATCCCAGGTATTACGCAGACTATTCTGACAAGGCATCTTCGCCAATTAGAAACAGATAAAATCATTAAGCGGCAAGTTTTTGCAGAAGTGCCGCCTCGTGTTGAATATAGTTTAACAGACATAGGAAAACGTTTTCAATCTGTTTTAGATGCTATTGAACTTTGGGGACTTGACTATATTAATGAGCTCAATTTAACACCTTCGCAGAATGAAGCTAAGAACTAAGAAATGCAGCTCATTTAGCCGCAAAGCGAAGAACATTAAAAGCAGGTACTGAAATAACAAAACTAGAGTAAAAGGCTTCCAAACAAAAAAACTGTGCCAGGCAGACACGTTTGCATAGCAGTCGTGCCTGCCTGGCACAGTTTTTTATTTTCAGCTAAAATCAAGCTTTCTAACTTTTTCATAAGCGGAAATGAATTTATTCTCAGAGATTCAGAGATAATTTACCCACCCAAATAGGCTTTCCGCACCTCATCAGAGGCTAAAAGTTCCTCACCAGTACCCGAGAGAACAATCTTACCAGTTTCAAGAACATAGCCGCGATCTG